>CAZPBE010000051.1:0-39830 GCA_964584615.1 uncultured Pirellulaceae bacterium
AGAAGACAAGCTTCTGTTGCTTGCTAGTCCAAAAGCGACAAATGCAAAAAGCCTAATAATGAAAGAAACGGACACAAATCAAAAAAACAATTAACTCTCGAGAATGCCGTTTTCCATTGTGCTCAGGCGCGGGCAAAACAAGAAAACAGTCTTGCCTTGGTTTGCAAAAGGCTTGAACTGGTACAGAGAACTTTCGGAGATTAGAAATATGACAAAACTCTCGTTCACCATTTTTCTGTTTTGCATCTCAGTGTTGAGTATCCGTCTCAACGCACAAGAACATGAGAACGATCAATCTTTGAAAAAAGCGACATCTCCGCGAGTCGAACGCGTTTGGCATGCTACGCTCAAGCAACCCACTGTTTTTACCAATAACTTAATTGGTTGGTTTCGTTTCAATCGCCAAAATTTCAAAGCGTATGAGGGCGTCAGCCTCTTTTCTCGAAGAATATTCAGCGACGCAGAGCCGGTGTTTCAGTCTGGACTAGCCAAATTGGACTACGGCCCCCAGTGAATTCGAAAGTTGGCAGCACATTGGAAGCACCCTTGAGTCACAATGAGTCAACTCATGGCAATCTGACCGACCAACCTGAAAATGTGAAAACAAAAAAACCTCGTGAAAACGTAAGTCTTCACGAGGTGTGTCAGCATCTGTCAACTTGTGACAAAGTGGAGACGAGGGGGATCGAACCCCTAACCCCTGCCTTGCAAAGGCAGTGCTCTCCCAATTGAGCTACGTCCCCGGATATTCCGGTTGGGAATCTCAAAGCATCGATGAAGACGCTTTCGCGGCTAACTAGGTTAACCGCAAACAGTGGTCGTGCCAAGATTCGAACTTGGGACCTCGTCGTTATCAGCGACGCGCTCTAACCAACTGAGCTACACGACCGATCTGGTTTGCCACGATGACCCCAATATTACTCGAAGTCTGCTTTCGGATTCTATGTCAATTCGCGATTGTCACCAACGATTTGGCGGGAATCTTAAACGAATTGGTAGCCGAATTCCTCAGCCATCGTTCCGCAGGCCACGTATTTTATGGTTTCGGCAATTCCTGTCAAACGGGGTAAGCAAAACCAAGTTTGCGTTATGTTTAACAGTCCGTGACTCGGTAAAAGCCCACCCGCCGACCGCGGTCCGACAGGCAACTTTCGAGCTGGACTCGATTTCCCCGAATGAGACTTGAATCGACTAACCACGGAACGTGCTTTAGCCAAACTTCCCTGTCCGTGATGTTCCGACCCATGGATCCAACTCGTGAATTCCGCTCCAGCGTGAACTTGCTGAACCGCCCCAGCTGCGCTTCGGGGAGTCAGATGGAACTGCATTGCCGCATCCAGCCTCCGCAAGGGAGGAACGGCCTATAGAAATCTGACAACTCCGATCGAACTTGGTTCACCCAATTGGTGATATCAAAGTGTCCGGATTAAGTTTACTAACCGCTACATCTCTCCAGAATGCTATTTTAATCTGGGTGAGCGAGTAAAACACTGACCTTCAATAAGTGATCAAACCTTGATTGTTGTTGAACAGTCCGATCAAATGAACAACGTGCGATTCTGCGCTAACTTTCTTTTTGATCCACCAAAACCATTCAAACTATGAATATTCGACCGATCCTCCTTATTGTTTTCGCTTGCTTTGCGACTTCTGCATTCGTTGCCGACGCCGGCGCTCAAGATGCAGCGGCCAAGAAGAAGGCGAGCGACCTCAAAAATATCAAGTTGGGGATGTCGATCCTTCCTGAGCGACGCAACCAAGTCGAATGCGAATACCCGGCCGATCGAAACGGGCAGATAGCAGCAGGCGTTTTGGAAACGCTGCGTATCCGATCAAGCCGTGAACGGTTTAACCATAACGGCCATATTATTACCGATCCGACGGGCAGAATTGTTCGTGTCTTTTTGGACAAGAACAGGCAAGGCGAAAAAGGCTTCGGCACGCTTGATGAATGGATCTACTTTAAAGATGGCGTCGAGGTCTATCGCGAGATCGACAGAGACTTCAACGAACGGCCCGATGAGTATCGTTGGTCAGGGGCTGGCGGATCACGCTGGGGATTGGACAAAGATCAAGACGGCGATATCGATGAGTGGCGCGTTATTTCGGCTGAGGAAGTTGCGTTGGAAGTCTTCCAGGCAATCAAAACCAAAGACGCAAAACGGTACTACCGATTGTTGTTGACCGACGCCGAACTAAGTTCGCTTAAGCTGAACGGAGATGTCTTGAAGGACGCCACGGCGCGTCTGAAAAGAGCGAAAGAAGGATTTGTTCCTCTCGTTCGTGCACAGAAGACGATCTCGGGCAGTTCGAAATGGATTCACTCTGGAAACGGAATGCCCAGCATCGCGATTCCTGACCAAAAGAATCTTGGCAAAGACTTGTTTTGCTACGATCACGCGACCAGCGTTTATCAAACAGGCGACAAGGTTGCCACATTGGCTTTGGGAACGGTTGTTCGCGTAGGCAACGTATGGCGACTAATGGAATTGCCGCAGTTTGTTGAAGGATCCAAGCCAATTGAAAACGGTGGCGTGTTCTTCCCGATTCCACAAATGGAGATGATTGAGCAAGGGACTGGCCCCGACGGCATCCAAGAACAAAGCGAAGAGATGATTAAGCTTTATGCAAGTCTTGCTGAGTCGGACAAAGAGGTCGAAAAAGCGGCAGCTGGCGCTGCGATGGCCCAAGCACAACAAAAGCGCGCCCAGATCATGATCAACATTTACAAAAAGGTTAAAGACAAGACCGAACGGGATAATTGGTTGCAGAATATCGCGGACACTGTCTCGGATGCCTACCGGAAAGATGAGTTCCCTGATGGATTGAGATATCTTCGCTCGCTAGGCTCACAGCTTAAGCGATCAAACATTGAAACGGGCGTTGACTACATTGAGTGGGCTGCCATCTTCGCAGAATACGGAAAGGCTTTGGGCGGGGACAGCAAAACTCGCGAAAAAGCACGGACTAATTACTTAATTCAAATCGAAAAATTCGCTGAAGCCTTCCCCAAAAGCGATCGTGCACCGAATGCATTATGGGAATTGGGGCAAAGCTCTGAGGTTGACGGCGACGAGGAAATTGCGGTGGGTTGGTATGAAAAACTTGCCAAGTCATATCCGAATTCTCCCGACGGAGTTCGTGCGCTAGGTGCCCTTCGCCGCCTCAAGGGAATTGGGAAAAAGATTCCTTTCAAGGGCGAGTCCATTTCGGGTCAAAAGTTTGACATTGCCAATCCGGCTCTACGCGGGAAACTGCTTGTTGTTCACTTTTGGGAGACTTGGTGTGCAGACGAGAAGATCAACCAGAAGGGCGACACTGCCTTCGATGAGATTGTGAAGCTGAACAAAAAGTACGATGGTAAAGTTGTTTTCGTCGGTTGCAACATCGAAGGCGGCGAAAACAACGAAGCCGCGACAAAGGTTTTCAAAGACTTCATGGCCAAGAATCCCAAGATTCAATGGACGCAGTTGCACGCCCCAGGCGGTATGGAACGATCTCCATTAGCGATCCAAGCTGGCCTTGTTAGCATACCGTTAATTCTTGTTTTTGATGAAAATGGCGTCTTGGTTGAAACCGACTCGGCGGTCGGGACTTTGGATCGACAGATTCAAAGAATCCGCAACAAACCGAAGCAGAAGCAGAACTGAGCCGACTGAGAACTCGGCAGCAACGTTGTGTAATCAGATGCAGAAGATTTTTGCCGATGTTGATGGATAACGGCCATTGAACTGCGTGATTAGTCGCGTTGCGGCTTGCCGTTAAACGATGCTGTTGCGTCTTATTCGTGTCTCAGGCCTGCGGTTTGCCGCGATAAAAACCGACTCAAAAAACTTCTCCATTTTTCGTGTCACATTTCTGTCACAGGTTCCGCTTTTGTTGGTGATTCCAAAACCCCAACATTTCTGGAGCATAGACATGAAAAAAAGAAGCAAGAGCCGTCGACAACGAAACCGCACCAAATCCAAGACGCATGGCTTTGGAAAACTTGAAGATCGAAAACTGATGGCGGGCCTCATCGGCAGTGAAGCCGCTGTCCAACCCGAACCGCTGGCCACCGCAGAGATCGTTCAATCAACGCCTGCCGAACAACTTGATTCGGACAGTGCCATCCAAAGGATTGTCAACGGCGAACAGACAAGCGACTACGAAGCGGTCGGCTTCGTCGGTCCACTCGGATGTACCGGAACGTTGATTTCTCCAATGCACGTTCTGACTGCTGCTCACTGCACCGAGGGAGTCGGCAACACGCAGGGGCGGTTTGAAGTCAACGGACAGACTTACACTACGACGCGAATATACAATCATCCCGATTACAACCCTAACAACTTTTCGCGCGGCGATGATTTGGCGATCATGGAGCTTAGTCGGCCAGTGACTGGCGTAACGCCGATGGATATCTTTCGTCAAACTCCGCAGATTGGAACCATGTTGACGCTGGTTGGATTCGGCGAAGGCGGAACAAGCACCGGCGGTTACGATCCAAGCGATAACGGAAAACAAGTTGGACAAACGGAACTGGAAGCCGTAACGGCGGAGCACATCGGGTGGAACTTTGACAAGCACTCAGAAGCCAACACAGCACCAGGTGACTCGGGCGGACCGGCCTTCATTAACTCCAATGGCCAAATGTTGATTGCAGGCGTTACCTCCGGTGGCGACGGCGACGCTCATACACTGGGCGACTATTCGTTTGATACTCGTATCGATGTCCATGCCGATTGGATTGATGGAATTGTCGGTACGACCAACGGAGGTGGCGGCGGAGGTCAAGGTGGTGGCACTGGAGCCGATGACCACACCAACGGAGCCAACAGCAATGCCACCACGATTAACCTCAACGCCAGCGGTGTAGGCAACGGGTCGGGAGTCTTTGAGGAAGTCGGTGACCGGGACGCGTTCAAGTTCACGATCGCCGCCGATGGAGAGACGACCATCACGCTGACCGAGGACGGAAGCGACGTTGATACTTTCTTGCGAGTTTACGACGCAGGCGGAAACCTGATTGGACAGAACGATGACTTTGGTGGATCGTACAACAGCCAGTTGAAGTTGGACTTGGATGCAGGCAACTACTTTGCGGTTGCAGGTTCCTACGATGATTCTGACACGGGTGCTTTCAAGCTGAGAGTGAAGCACGACGCCGCCAGCGTTGACGATGGCTACACAACATTCTCGAACAACCAAACGAAAGAGATCAGCGAAGACGGACGTGATCGGGTGTGGAGCGTTATCAAAGTTCGCGAAATGACCGGCGAAATCTCGGACATCAACGTGACGGTCGACATCGATCACACTTGGGTCGGCGACTTGCGGTTGATTCTGATTGCTCCTGATCGGACTCGGATCGTTTTGGTGAACCGGCAAGGTGATGACGGAAGCAACTTTGACAACACCACGTTCGATAGCCAGGCAACGACGCACATCAACCATGGTGTCGCTCCGTTTCGAGGGACTTTCCGGCCGGCTCATAACTTGAATCAGCTTAGCGGGCAGGATCCGAACGGTCGCTGGTTGTTGATGGTGCATGACTTGGCTGCAGGTGACGGTGGTCAGCTGAACGGTTGGTCGATGGATATTCAAACGGATACCAGCCGCAAAGGAGGAAACGCCACGCCGAATCTGGCAGAGAATGACGTTGATCATGATCGAATAGACAACGTGGCGACGGCGACTCAGCCTGCCGAAGCGATGGTTCAGTCCGGGTTGTCTGGCTCCGAATCGCAAGACTCCAGTGATGGCCACGCGAACGACATGTGCAGCCGATTTGAAGTCGCCCAAACGACAGACGCAAGTCATCAGCGACGAAGTCAATTGTTGGACAGCGTCTTCAGTGACGATTTGCTGGCGGGCGTTTAGGCCTGACAACCAAGTCTGATCTCGCCGCCCTCAGTCAAGTATTTTGTATTTGACTGAGGGCGGTTCACGATGATCACCGCTTTGATTGGCCACGCTTGTCTGGCCAAGCTAGTCAATCGGAAAAAGCTCGCTAGTGAGCACGATACAGTCCGGGTTTTGTTGGACGAAGTCTTGCATCGCGTCGTGACTGATGTTGCAATCGGCCAAATCAAGTTCGCCCAATTCCATTTCCAACAGAAGTTGCAAACCCGCCTCTGTGATACGCGTGTTTGAAAGATCCAGTCTATAAAGGTCCAGCGCCAATAGCGGCTCCAAGTCGTCGTCGCTGATGCTCATGCCCGCTAAAGAAAGCGATTCTAGCTGTTCCATTTTTGCGATTGTTTGAAGCCCGACACGCGTGATCCTTGACTGGTCAACGCTAAGATTTGTTATCGTGCGGTTATCTGAAAGCAACTTCATGTCCGCATCGGTGATGTCTGATCCGCCGAGATACGCAAAGGTGACTTGCGGCAGTGCAGCGACATACTTGACCGCGCTGGTCCCCACGTTGCAGGATTCAAAAGAGATCAGGTTCAGGCTTTCGCAAACAGGAACGCCTTCGATGTCGGCATCGGTGATATTCGTTTCTGTCAGATCGAGGTGAACAAGTCCTTGCTGTTGCGCAGCCCAGGCCAAGGGCTTGCCTTGAACTTGGGTGCTTTCGAGATCCAAGAACTCCAGGTTTTTGAGACCAGCGATAAACTGAAAGTCGTTGTCGGAAAAGTCGGTGTTGTTTAGCGTCAACGAGTTAAGCTGAATCATTTGTTGCAGGGTTTGCAAAGCTTCGTTTGAAGGTTCAATACCGTCGATCAACAACCAGCGAAGGTTGGGCATTAACTTCAGTGAAGTCCAAAAAGAGTCACTGAGTTCGCAAGATGTCAGCTCCAGGGAGGAAAGTGTCTTGATTGCCGCCAACGCCTGGCCATCGTCTTCGTCCAGCGTCGCGTATCCGATTGCCAATGCGTTGAGCTGTGGCAATCGGGTGAGCCATCGTGCAGAAAAACCAGTTGGCGTATCCGAAAGTTCAAGTTCCGTAATTTCGATCGCGCTAGCTGGGATTGCTTCGAGAGTGTCGATGAACTGCTCGCCGAACTCCGTGTTGGCAGAGACCGTGCCGGCGTTGTTGAGGACCCAGCGTGCAAGATCGTTTTGCCAAGTTTCGGATTCAACATCCAGCTGCGGGCCAGGAGGAGTAAGTCCGTTGGAATTGTTCAGCCATACAGCGCCCGCTGTGCAGCAGGCAAGCAAAATCAAACCGGCAAGAACCCACGGAGCTCGCGATGTCGAATTGGAGCCGGTCGAAGACGATCTACGAACTCGTTTGACGGGAACTTTGCTTTCGATCGCAACGACGACGTCTTCCATTGTTTGAAAACGGTCGGCCGGCTCCTTGGCAATCATTCGATGAATGATGTTGCGAGCATAGTTGGGTACCGTTAAGGAGTTGACAACATCGTCGGTCGATGATTCACGGTGCGCGACAATGACTTCAACAGCGCTCTCGCCAGGAAACGGTGTTTTGCCAGTCAACAAATAGTAAAAAGTGCAACCCAGACTATATATGTCCGACCGCTCGTCAGCGCGTTTCGCATTGATCGCTTGTTCGGGGGACATGAACGCGATCGTACCAATCGGAACGTTCTCGCCAGTGATCTCCGTTGAGTTTTGTAGAGTAACGCCAGCGTGGTCATTTGTCGTTTCGTCTTGTATTCGGGCAATGCCCAAGTCCAAAAGTTTGGCTTGACCGCTATGCGTCAGCAAGATGTTCGATGGTTTGATGTCGCGATGGATGATCCCTTGCCGATGCGCCGAATCGGCTGCCTTGGCGATTTGCGCGATGGTGGAAGCAGCCGCTTCGAAGTCCATTGGGCCGTGTAGTTTGATGATGTCGGTTAAGTCTTCGCCGTCAATCAATTCCATTGCTAAAAAGAATTGCCCATCGACTTCACATGCATCGTAAGCTGTCACAATGTTCGGATGATCAAGCGATGCGACGGATTGGATCTCCCGGCGGAAGCGCGCCTTGCGCTCATCAGAAATGGAGCCGGACGAAAGCATCTTGATGGCGACGTTGCGCTTCATCGACATGTGAATCGCTTTGTATACTTTGCCCATGCCACCTTCGCCGACTTCATCCAGTACGAGGTAGCGATCAAGTTTGATTGGTCCAGATTTGTAGCCCAACAACACATCAGATTGGTACCGGGTGAGAAATCCGGCATCGCAAAGTCGCACCGCGATCGATTCGGCCGCTTCGTCTTTGTCGACATTTTCAATTTCATTCAGCGGAACGAGTTCATGATCGCGGAGGCTTTGCAGGAGCTCGGTTTGAGTCTTTAACGTTGGCGATATTGGTTCCGAAGGTGCTGTTGATCGCGATTCAAACAGCCACGACGTGTGCAAAAGTTTTTCGATGCCCTCTTTGAGCTCGGGAAGCAGTTCCGGGCAGTCGCGACAAAGCTCTTCCGCGGAAAGATGATCGCCGTCTTGCCTTGCGATTTCCCAATCCGCAAGAAGTTCCTTGACTTTGTCGTTCACACAATTTCCCGGCGTAAGTTAACTGGCATCGTTCAAGATTTCGCCCAACAGTAAACGGGCTTCGTTTAGCCGACGAATAACTGTGCGTCTGGAAACTTCAAGGATTCGAGCGGCTTCTTCTTGTTGAAGGCCAGTGTACCAAATCAACTCAAAAGCCTCTTTGGGTTCTTTGGGCAATTTCTCAACCGCTTCGTGGAATTCAGACCATTGGTCAAGCGAAATCGGTTCTCCATGGTGCCCCGAGCTCCGATCGAATGCACCACCGGGATCGTCAGCCGCGCGGCCGCCACCTTCGGTTTGATGCTTCTTGCCATGGCCAAGTGCGCCAAAGTAATGTCGCGACAGATCGATCAGCGTGCGCCGCGTTTGCGTTGCCGAAAGTCCAACAAATTGTCGAATCGAATTAGGTCGGGCAGCGGTCATCGAGCGATGCAGCCGAATAGACATCGCTTGAAAGATGTCGTCTGTTTCTTCCCAGCGGCGAAGCCGCGGATATTTGTGCAACATCTGCTTGGCCAACGTTCGGAACCGCGACTCGAACCGTCGAATCAATTGGTCAAACGCCGCGGCATCTCCCGCGTTTGCCGCTGCCAATGCGTCGCGAAGTTCAAGGATGGTTTGGTCCGATATCTCCATGAGATCCTGTTGGTCAAGTTGGCTACAGTTAACCCAATTGTAACTCAATGTTGAGTGCGAATGCGATTGTGATGAAGACGTCCTTTGGGTTGTATGAAGCGACTATCAATCGGCGCCCGTGTACTTGACCGCTAACGCTCCCCTGCAAATTTAATTTCGATTGGACCGTCGCACATATCGTTTCAAACCTTTGACCAAATCTTCAGCTAATTTTCAAGATCCAGTCGCCGATTTGCCGGTTTCGAGCACGAGAATCTTCTGCCAGATCTTGTTTGAGAGACCTGTGGTCAACGTCTCCAATTCTGACGCAGACGCCATCGCCACACCGTCATCAAAAGCCTGAACGTAGACCGCCGCAATCTTTCCCGTCAAAGCCAACAGTTCTGAGCAGTAGTCAAGATATCGCCGCAATTGGAACGGCGTCATGTTAAACGTCGGCGACATTTTGCCTTGTTTATAAACACGTTCACTCGAAGCCAAGCGTTGCGGATCTTTGGTCAATTGGTGCATGTCGATTATGTGAGCGATCGATCGCAGTTCGTGTAACGCCTTCAACGCTCGTTTTCGTTTGTACCGTGTTTCCATGCTGAGCAGAAAGAATATCGCGGCTCCAATCAGAACAACATCGTTCATGCCGGCTTCGAGAACGGTGACGAAGTCTACAAGACGCCCGCCATTGTTATCTCCATTGATAGCCAAATCCTGTTCGTTGATCCCGAACACAAAGAAAGCAACTAGCGTTCCGATCAGAATGACGAGACAAATGACCCAAGTTAAAATTCGCAACCAACGTACAGGTCTTCCGATCCATTCTGCACGTTGACGCATGTTTTCAGACACATCGAGAAGATGTTCACACACACTACTCAACCCAGAGCCTGGAAATCGTTCATCAATCCTCGCCTTCAAGCGTTCGATCGTCTCAATTATTCTCGCTGGTTCCAGCGTTTCATGAGAATTCATAAATCGTCGTTCGAATGCGTTGGTATCGAATCGTCCATTCCAGTTCAGATTGAAGCAGACTTATTGCGTTAGTGAAACAAATTCTACTTCATGAGCTCCATATGATATCCTAATTCGTCATGTCAGCGGAACGCCAATCAATAAGCCAAGCAAATCCTACTCGGCGACGAGCTACTTTGAAGTTACCCGCAGAAACTTCTTTCGTAATGCGAATATTATTCAATGAGTAACTTAGAACCTGAATCCGATGAAATCTATGTCGCAGAGGAAGTCGCCGATTCTTCGAGCGAAGCTTACAACCCGTTTGACTCCCCATCAACAGAAACCAGCGAAGGGAGTACACGACCACGCGAGGAGACTTGGTCGCTAACCATGTTTGTCGCGGTTGCATTTGGCACGCTCGTCGCCGCGGTTTGCGGTGCGGGGTCGACCTATTTCTTCACTCAGATTCCAGACGAACCAAGCTTTTCAGCGATGTTGCCAATGTTGGTTTGCATTTTGATCAGCATTGGGCTGGGGGCCTTTGCAGGCACGATGATGGCGCGTCGCGGCAAGAAGAAATTTTAGGTTCGCCGTCAGGGAGGATTCAGTTACCAAAAAACCGGAATTCAAAGTCTCTCTGGAACTTGGGCCAGTAAGCGATCCAGATAAGTGTGCAAGACGTTGAGTGCGTTTCGATTCTCACCGCCGCGTGGAACAATGATGTCAGCATGTTCTTTGCTGGGATCAATAAATTCAAAAAACATCGGGCGTACCGTTGCGTGGTACTGGGACAAAACCGAATCGAGCGTTCGAGATCGCTCTTCAATATCGCGACGTAGTCTACGTGAAAGACAAATGTCCATCGGAACGTCAACGAAAATTTTCAAGTCCAAAAGTTCTCGCAACTTTGGATCGTGCAAAATCAAAATCCCTTCGAGAATAAGAATCTTCGTAGGTTTCAACTGCGTTGTTTCGGACTTGCGATTGTGCAAACTATAGTCGTATTGCGGAACGTCGACTGGACGCCCATTTTTCAATGCAACTAGATGCTCGATCAGCAAACTGTGTTCAAACGCTTCCGGATGATCGTAGTTGATTTGCGCTCGCGCCTCGATCTCGATATCGTTTCGCTGCCTGTAGTAAGCGTCTTCGTGCAAAATGTCGACATCGCTCTGTGAATGGATCTCCCTCAGACCATCGTAAAGTTGTTGTGAAAGTAAGCTTTTACCGGCGCCCGAAGCGCCCGCAATGCCAATAATTTTCGTCTCGAGATTCATTAAATTGTTGATTCCGTTTTTCTTATTGGGCCAAGTTAAGCTTTTTCTTCAGTCTACTTTTTCTTCGGTCTAGACTCAGATTACTTTTTTGAGACGCGAATTGGAGCTTCCTGATCCGAAGAATCTTCAGCTGTGCTTGCATCTCCAGATATTTTCAGCAACCGTTTTGACTCGCAAAGCAAAAACTCGTGCTCCATGAAAGGCTCAAAGCTAATGTCCTGCCATCGAATCCTGCCTTGGCCATCGATCAAAAAGGTTCCGTGAAGCGGTTGGTTTTCAAAATCGTCATGGGCCCGAAACGACTTGAAGATTTCCAAAGAAGAATTCGATGCGAGTCGGATCGGCATCTCGCCATCGTAATTGTCAAGCGACTTGCTTAGGCCAGCGTTGTTGTCACTACTGATCGCAATCATCTCAATGCCCGCCTCTTCAAAATCTTCAACTCTTGGACCGAAAGCTCCGAGTTGCTCTGCACAATGCAGGCAGCCGTGACCGAGATAGAAAATCAAGAGATAGTTTTTGCCGGCATAGGATTCGGATGACGCCAGCTCATTGTTCGAATCGTAAACTTCCCACTTTGGCGCTGACGGGGGTGACCAACGAAACGGTCCCAATGACTCAAGCGGTGGACGGAATCCAATATCTTTCGCGTCGTTCGGTTTTTTCAACCAACTGCTTTTGCCCAAACCGGCTGCGTTGGCAACCGGTTGGAGGCGACTGAACAGTTCTATATCGAGGTCGGCCGATTGGGTCGCGTCGCGCAACAATTCAAACGTTGATTTAGCTGATGCGAGATCACCATTTTGATAGTGCATGAAGGACAAACGAGCCAACGGAATCGACTCATTTTTTCGACGATCGACTTGCTTTGTGACTTTCGCGATCCCCTTTTCGGTATCGCCCGCCAAAAACTCCAGCTCGCCAATGAAGCTTACGTCTTCTCCATTCGCTTCACTCAACTTTTCCGCGGCCAATTCGAAATCACTTTCTGCAAACGCGGCGTAGCCTTCGATCGCGAGGATCGCTTTTCGAGCATCAGCCACCAGACGTTTTGCATCAGCATGTGACTTGGAACTCTCATCAAGACATTCCTTAAACTCTTTCCGACTCTTGGTCTCGCGGAGCGCAAGCAGGCTTGCCGGCTTTGGCGGTTGCTCATCCGATTGGTCAAGCAATGAACGCAACTCGGCCTCATCGACTGACTTGACTCTGACGTCTTGTTTTGCTGCATTCAAAATCTTCCGCAGTTTCTTCGTCATTTTTTTAGCAAGCTGGGTCTCATTCAACGCAGCCGACGAGCATCCGACAAGTCGAAACCCATCGACATTGTCTTTGTCACTGTCAGCCTCAAAATAGCCTTGTCGATAAAGCGCAATCGTTTCCTCGAACAGATGAAATTCTCGCAACAACTGTAACAGACGCTTGCGACCGTATTTGGCGCTTCCTATCTCGTCTCCGTCGAGCGTGTTGTACTTGGGATGTCGCGGAAGTCCCATCATGTTCTTGGCAAGATCCAGTCCGCGACCGACTCGCCCCAAGAAGGAAAAATTTCGAATCAGCCATTCATTGTTGTGGGAAAAATTATGAATCTCATCCGGCATCACTCGGTCGCGGATCATGTGTTGGTGATCCACCCGAGCAGAAGCTTCTTGCAAGAAGACAGCATCTTCGTAACGCTTGAGCCGCGAATAGATATGTCCAGGCATATGCCACATATGCGCGATCTTAGGGGCCGACAATCCGCACATCGCAGCCGATTCCAGAGCAAGTTCAGGTTTGCGGCGATCCCACAGGTGAATTCGATAGTGGTGTGCCGGGTGCAATGGGTTTACCGCGAAAATTTCTTTTAGCAAGGCTTCAGCGGCGAGGTAACTGTTGACTGCAAGATCGTTGCGAGCGTTGTACCAAATTCGGTGAACGATTAACGCCTTGGCTTCAAGGTCTTCCGGAAACGAAATTGCAATGTCTTCCAGATCTTTGATGTAACGAAGCGATCGGCTCTTCTCTGAATCTTTTTCACTCAACAGCCGTTGAAGCGATTCGATATAAAGCTTTTCTCTCTCGTCGGCGTTATCCTTTAGCTCAACTGCTTTTTCGATGAACCCGCGGGCTCGTTCTTTGTTTTCAAACGTTGCCAGGGCGGCTCCCCAATAAGCCATTGCGCACTCGGGTTCAACCGAAGCAACTTGGCGGAACGATCGTTCGGCTTCCAAATCCCAAAATCCGTGAAGCTGGCCAACTCCCTGGTCAAACAAAGCTTGAACGTCTTTGTTTTCTGTCGTCACAGGGAAGCTCACGTTGCCCGTGCCGCCCATCAGATAAGCTTGCTGTCGAGCCCCTTCGTTGAACGCTTGGCCGTGGTAAGAATGCCCCGCAAGAATTTCCTCGAGTGGGTCGGCCGGTGACGGCTCCTGGGCGGCCGGTGCGAAATCGACCAAGAACAGACACAGAAAACAGTTCACGAAAAAAATCTTCTTTAAACCGATATTCACTTCGCAATCCTCTCTCTGCTTGTTTCAGGCTGGACTGGAAGAATTCACGCCGCCGACTCCTCCAATAAGTCCAATTCAACGCCCGTGACGGGCAAAGAACTCTGCATATTCTAGTCCGATTCCTTCGAAAACAGAATGCTTTGTGGAATCGTTCGCGACAATAACAACGTCGAAAGTAAAATACTTGATTCAGATAAACGAAAGTTTAAGGGAACGGGTGGCTGCGGCTCCTGCCGAAGCGATATTATCGTCTCTGCGGAAGCCTTGACCTCCCAAACGCATCGACAATTTCATCAACGTCTGGCGTATTTGAAAACGCCTTGCCGTGATAAGATTTTGCACTTGGTTTCGAAACAACACACTTTCATCAACGTCGCGTTCGCAATTTCATGTCAGAACCTCTATCCGATTGGACGCCTTCTTCCTGGCAGAAGAAAGTCGTAACTCAACTTCCGACTTACCCAGATGCGGAAGCGCTCAGCTCAGCACTTGGCCGATTGGCAAAGCTGCCTCCGTTGGTTACCAGCTGGGAAATTGAAAGCTTAAAAGACCAGTTGGCTGAAGCGGCTGAAGGTAAAGCGTTTTTGCTGCAAGGCGGTGACTGCTCTGAAAGCCTCGAAGATTGCGACAACGATTCTATCGTGCGAAACTTGAAAGTCATGATGCAAATGAGTTTTGTACTCATCTATGGATCAATGCGCAAGATCGTTCGTGTTGGCCGCGTTGCCGGACAGTATGCGAAACCTCGGTCCAACGATACGGAAACTCGCGATGGCGTGACGCTGGAAGTCTATCGTGGTGACATTGTTAACCGTTCGGGTTTCACTGAATCGGAACGAACTCCCGATCCAAATTTGCTCCTTCGTGGATACGAACGTGCTGCGTTGACGTTGAACTTTTTGCGAGCGTTGAGTGCGGGTGGATTCGCAGATTTGCACCATCCTGAAAACTGGGATCTTGATTTCGCCAGCAACTCTCCACAAGCCGACAAGTATCACGAGATGGTAGAGTCGATCACCAGCTCTCTGAAATTCATGGAAGCCGTTTGGGGCGCACGGGCAATGGAAAGTCAGTCGGTCGAAATCTTTTGCTCTCACGAAGGCTTGCACCTGCATTATGAGCAAGCTCAAACTCGTCGCGTTCCGCGCCGTGAAGGCTGGTACAACATGAGCACACACATGCCTTGGATCGGATACCGAACCAGGGACTTGCAGGGAGCTCACGTTGAATATTTTAAAGGCATTTCCAATCCGATTGGAATCAAGGTTGGGCCCAAATTTGAACCGGACGAATTGGTATCATTAGTCAAAGCTTTAAACCCAGACTCGGAGCCTGGCAAAGTAACTTTGATCCACCGATACGGTGATGCAGAAGTCGCCGACAAATTGCCTCGTATCCTCGAAGCGATCACCGAGGCGGAACTCAATGTGTTGCACACGTGCGATCCTATGCACGGAAATACTTTCTCGACCAATTCCGGAGTTAAGACGAGAAGCTTTGACCAAATTGCATCTGAGGTTCGACAGCAATTTAAAATCCATCGAAGCCAAGGAACCTATCTCGGCGGCATTCATCTGGAATTAACTGGAGACAATGTCACCGAGTGTATTGGCGGCGCAAGCCAAATTGGAGAACCGGATTTGGCTCGAGCGTACAAGAGTGCCGTAGATCCTCGTCTAAACTATGACCAGGCAATGGAGCTTGCGTTTTTGATTGCCGATGAACTCAAAGTAAATCAAGTCAACGGAAACAGTTAGCTTCCTTAGCAAATCGCTTGCTCACTCTTATGTTGACCGGCGGTAGTGCGTTGCTGCTGAGGCCTCGAAATCTTTCGTCAACTGGTTATCATGGAGTCCGGCGATCCGAGGCCAACTCGTTGTGTGCCGTCAACGATGCTACCATTCTCGCGTACTCGACTCCAAACGTTAACTTCATGTATTCGTCACTCACTGAGAAACAGCTTGAGATTGTGACGGCTTGCGAACGGCAGCTGGGATATCACTTTCAAAACAAAGCTCTGCTGATGGAAGCGATTACACACGCTTCGTTTGCCGACAAGCGAGTGAATTCGTACGAGCGACTGGAATTTCTTGGCGACTCCATTCTTGGTTTTACCGTTTGCGATTATCTCTTCCATCGATATCCAACCTGGCTTGAAGGCGATCTGACGAAAGTCAAATCAAACGTTGTCAGCCGTCAGACATGCGGAGAGATTGGCGAGGAAATCGGTCTGCAACAATTTTTGGTTGTTGGAAAAGGCGTCGGGACTATGGGCAAGGTTCCGATTTCACTGCTGGCCAATGCGTTTGAATCGATCGTGGGTGCAATCTACCTGGACGGAGGGATCGAAGCGTCACGAGAATTTTTACTTCCCATTGTTGAAGGTCGTGTCGACTCTGCAGTGGCTGGCCACTTAAGCATCAACTACAAATCTGAGCTTCAACAGTACGCACAAAAACGTTTTGGCAATCCACCGAATTATCAATTGATTGACGATCGTGGCCCTGACCATGAAAAGTCTTTCAGAATTTCGGCTAGTGTAAACAAGAAGAACTATTCGGCGGCTTGGGGCAGCAACAAGAAAGAAGCGGAACAGCGAGCGGCCGCAAATGCTTTGGCGGAACTAAACGGAACACCGCCACCATTCTTGAACGAACTGTAAGCGGCGATTCTTGCCCAGCGAGACACCTGCCAGTCTTTAACGCGCCAACCGTAGCGATGTGCTTTGTAAAGACTATCGCTCTCGCTTTTGACGGTCTATCATGAACAATACCTAATTCACCAACGTCGGCACTGCGCAGAAATTTCGCATGAGTAAAGTAAAAGTTATCCAGCATCCACTCGTCGATTGTCATTTGACTGTGTTGAGAGACAAACGAACCAAGTGCGACAAGTTTCGCCAATCGATTCGACGACTATCGATGTTGCTCGCCTATTCCGCCACCGAGGAGTTGGAAACCGTCGAATTGCCGATTGAGACTCCGTTGCAGCCGATCGTCGGACGCGGCTTGGCAGGTCGAATCGGTTTAGTACCAATCTTACGGGCCGGCGTTGGAATGGTGGAACCGATGCTCGATTTGATCCCGACGTCCGAAGTCTGGCATCTGGGGTTTTATCGCGATGAAGCGACAGCAAAGCCGGTGCATTACTACAGCAAGCTCCCAGAAAAGTCGCCAGTCGAAGTTGCCTTTGTGCTTGATCCGATGCTTGCCACCGGCGGTTCGGCTTCTCTCGCTTGCAAAACCGTTTTAGATTGGGGCGTACCGAAAGTGAAAATGCTTTCTATTATTGCTGCTCCTGAAGGCATCGAGCGAATGCAAAATGACTTTCCCAATATCGAAATCCACACTTGTGTTATTGATGAGCGACTCAACGAAGATCACTTCATTGTCCCTGGCCTTGGTGACGCCGGAGATCGGATTTTCAATACGTTAAGCCATTAGTCGCTAAGGCGTTTCGTCGATGAGCAATCTTGTATTCGCATGTCCGCATTGCACACAGCCCTTTCAGGTTGATGAATCTCAAGCTGGGCAAGTCGTACGTTGTCCCGGTTGCGAAGACGTGGTTACGGTACCTGGCGTTAGCACCGCCACGGAAAACGCTCCTGCAATTCCGCGCGATCCAGATCCGCCAACTCAGGATGAACCAGCGCCGTTTCCGCTTGCGTGCCCTTATTGCACCAAGCAATTTGGCGTAACGCCGGACATGTACGGCAACAAGGTTGCGTGCCCTCACTGTGAAAAACCAATCGAAATTCAAGCACCCGAATCGTCTGCAAATGGAAATGAATCCGACACAGCTCCGCCGCCAGTCGTTCCGTCAAAACAGAGAGTTGAGACTCGCGATCAAAAGCAATCCGAAAAACAAAAATCGGAGCCCGTCAAAACGCCTCAACGACGAAATCCAAAAGTCGTTAGCGGGGCTCAAGAAGCAAAGGCCGACGAAAGATGGCGAGCCCCAGCGGAGTCGGTTTCCGACCAAGATGAAACGCTAAGCGCATCGACGGACTCGAAGATCGCTGAGTCAGAATCTAAAGCTGATCCGTCGACAAAGAAGAGAGGGTTTTGGAAGAAGGACAAACCTGTTCCCGCTGAAGACTCCGAGCAGCCAAACAAAGAGGCCGACCAAGCTGAAGCGACGCCGCACTCTGAGGCTGACCCGCCAGATGACCAAGCAGAAGAACCGGAAGTCGATGTCTTTGTTCCCGAAGATGTAGACCATCTACTACCGCCAACTTTTACCGTACCTGATCCCGCAAGAATGAATCGGCTCAGCCGGACAAGCGGTAATGAATCCGTGTTGCTGCCCGACGGTTCAGGCGGCCTTCAAGCCGTTGATGACAGAATGGTCACAATTTTTCATCAGGGACAAGAGTATCAACTCGTTGCGATGACGCCCGCACAACGTCGCCGTCGCCGACTTATCCACAACCTGGTCGCGATTGTGATTGGTGGGCTGCTGCTAGTGTGGGCTTTGCGTACGCTTGGAATCTAGTGGCGCGTCTAAGCTTTCCGTTAACGGAAATTCCACTGACCAAATTCTGGAAACACGCGGCGCAAAACGGCTTTCGCTTGCGATTTCAACGGAATGTTCTTGAGTTTCATCCGTACGTTGTAACGGGTCTTGGCAAGTTCGAAAGCCAGTGGGCTGTAATTGACTTGCCCGCATGCGACCGATTCGTGTCCGTTACAGAATTTGAATTTGTAGGCGTCGTCACCGTACCCAAGATCAAGTTTTGTGATTCCGCGCTGGCATGCTTCTTCGGCACACAACAACATCATTTCCGTGCCCGGTGAATAACGACTAAACCTTGGATCGTAAACTGGGAACCAATAATGCAAAATGTCATTGCACAACATCCCGAAATGAACTCCGATCAACTCGTCGCCTGCCCACATCGCAGAAAGCAAGCCTTGGAAATCATCGGTTTTGATCGTATGAATTTCGCGAAGTAGATTGGCTGCCCATTCGACCGATAAAATATCAAACGTCTTGCTTCGTTGATACTTGGATCGTTTCATGTCGATCAAAGTTTCCAGCACGTTGCTGGAGTCACAGTCAAATTCAAAACGAATCGGACCGATTTCTTTCTCAAGGTTCCGAGTCTTCTGACCCTGGCGCTTTACCGTACTACTGTGCCTGCGAATCCAAGCTCGAAATTGCTCCCAGCCCTCAGTCAGGTCCATGTGGTGAGACTGAATCTTGCGAAACTGAAATGGCTCAAACGTTTTCGCTTCAGACGGCATCGAATGAAAAGCGTAAGACTTTAGTCCGCTCTTACGCAGCATCTGGCTCAACACCTCTTCGGAATTTTCACCCATGATCCCGTGCAAATCATTTAGCCGACCACCTACGGGCACCGCTCGAGTCGGGCTATTTAACTGGTACGGCAGGATACTGACAATGGCTTCGTTTCGAACTGCAACGGCAACGCGGACGTCATCACGTACGCGAGCCACGGCTTTCGTGAATTCGATTGCATAGTAGGGACTTGCAAACTCCGGACTCGCTGACCGCAACTCATTCCATTGGCGCGCAACTCCCCCGCAGAGCTGATCGGGAGTTAACAATTCAATCTTAAAGTAAGGGGGTGCTTGTTCGGATGCTTTGACCATGGGTCGAGTTACTTAATGTCCAAGTTGCTTGAGTCAAAAAAGTTGCGGATCTGGGAAGTCGTTCGGACTAAGGACGGAAATGATGGAGGGGTCATTATGCAATGCAGATCTCAAAAGTATAGGATTTTGTGGCGTTTTCAATTCCAATCGCTTGCGAGTTTCACGTCCTAACAATCATGAGGGCAATAACGGGCCACTTTGGCACGATGAACATCGTCTAAAGGTTGGAACTGGCTCAGCAATATTCCAGCAGTGCGAATTTAACTTATCCTGTTTCAAGGATGAAGCGGTATCACCGAGTTTAAACCGGCTCGTTCAGGATCGAGCAATCAACGCCTCGGCTAAATTGCGCGTGCCGCGAGGTTGTATTCGATCAATGTGTTGGTATGGCGATCGCAACAAAGTGACAATTTTGAATCAAACATGATTTGTAATACTCTCTTTACACTGTCTCAAAACACCGGAAGTTAGTAAAAATACGGGAGGGTAGTAAATTCTCCCTATCTTGAATACGGCCCAATTGCCAAGTACAAAATTCATCAACAAAGCTTATAGACGAAAACTCATTTGCCAACCAATCACCAACCGTCCGCAATTGAAACGAACCCCGATTCTGCTTGGCGAATCGCTGCAAATCAGGGGTGGAAAGCCGCAAAGAAAAACTGCATTCCGGCACTCGTCATGTGGCTGTTTGGTACGTCGTTGATCGTTGGCTATTATTTTGTCCCACAAGTCCACGACTTGTTGGAGAATTTGGGCAAGTTCAAAGCTCGTTACGGATGGAAATTTAGCGTCGTTTCCACTGGAATCTTTGGCGGACTGATACCAACCGTGATTCCTTTTTTGATGGGGCACAAAAACGCCTCCTCAACCGTTGGGTTTATTTGCTTCAGTACTCTGTTGTGGGCCTACAAAGGGATCGAAATCGATTTGTTCTATCATTTCCAAAACTGGGTATTTGGCAGTGGGCTCGATCTTCAAACGATTGCCACCAAAACGTTTTGCGACCAATTAATTATGGTCCCACTATTTGGAATGCCCAACGTCATCATGTTTTACCAATGGCGATCTTGTGGATACTCGTTCAGTAAGCTTTGGAAAACACTAACAAGAGACTGGTACGGCAAGATGGTGCTTCCCGTACTGATCGCGAATTGGGTAATCTGGATTCCTGCGGTCGCAATGATTTACAGCTTGCCGATTGCGCTGCAGCTTCCAGTACAAAACATGATTCTCTGTTTCTGGGTCTTGATCCTGGTATTCTTTACCGAGAACTCAGAGTAAGGGGGACGTCGGAAAGTGCCGCTCTTTCGTCTGCTTGGCCCAACCTGTGAAAATTGATGATGGCCTCAATCTCTTTTGGCAGCGCGAAAATTTTGGCAGCGCGAAAACGACCGGCTTTTTACTTTTTTTTGGGCTACTGGAAATACTCCGAAGGAGTTAAAGCTTATAGCCGGTGGTTTGAGCGCACCGAACACTACCGGACATAATCGAATAGGAAACTCGACCTGAAAGGGTCGTAGCAATTGACGCGAGAACAATAGAGCGTCCTGTTAACCATTAACCAACGCACTGCTTTTTGAGTGGCGGCACTGGTCGGATCTCGTTTTGTGCGGCAATCCCCGTAGGCAAGGGCTTTCCTGCCTTCACAATTCGATCGATGTCTTCTGCACTAACGCCTCGGGCGATCAATCGCTCTTTTAATCGTGTGTTGCAATGCGTTTTGTAAACACTGTCGATCGTCGCAGCGACTACCCAAATGACGAGAAAGCCAAACGTTAATCCGATCGCAGTCAGTGGTATTAGATTGTCACCTAGTTCATTAATCATTTTTCTTTTCCTGGCTCTCAAAATTGAATTTTCGACGCACAACAATGTCCATTCGCACGCAAACAACATTTATTGCCAGATTTAATGCAGAATTGAAGCGTATTTTCAACGGCTGTCCTGTAAGTTTCGTAAGTGCTAATTCGCAAGCATCAGCCATGATTATCCGATCGAATATTTACGGCAATTAAAGCAACGCAATCTGGCCAACGCGGGCGTGATCGCTTGCCACGTAGTTGCTCAAAAGTCAGTTCAAGTTTTTTCAAAATTTGTGCCTTATCAAACTTGCCTTGCCGAAAGACTTCGCCACAATACCGCCGTTCGGAAACGCACCGCAGCCCTCGACCCCAAGCACTTCTCTCTCCGGACAATGCCGAGGCCCTCAATTGAGGAACCGGTAGAAGCCAGTCGGTGCCCACCTAACTTTGCGACAGGCCGTTTGTCTGTTAGTCCACCGAGTTCTCAAGACATACCCTTATTTTCGAGAGGCCCATGAAGACCATTATTGTATGGGAAGACGAATCCCAAAATCGTACTGTTAATTTCGACGTTGATTACACGATCACTGATGTCGAGCTGTCAGTCAATTCCATCGTTCCGACAAAAGTGAATTTCACTTGCCCTGTTTCAAACGTCGTCCTTCGCACGATTGGCGTGCACACCGATAAAGGACGTCAACTATTGACCAACCGATTCATTGAGTGTGGACAACTGGAAGTGCTCATCAGCGCCATTGCAGAGCACAACGATCTGAAAATCGCGTCGCAAATCTAACGCGTGATCCCAACGCGAAGACGCCTGAGTGGCCGCATCTGCAATCAACCAAGCCGAATGCGGCTTGGTTTTTTGTCGACCCAAAATTTGGTTCATTGGGTGGCACGTCCGATTCAGCTTGATGATTGGCATTTGGGTTCGAGTCTGCGGTATCATATCTGGAAGCGGTCGCAACTAATGGTGACCCCAAACGCTTCATTCAAATGGGTGACACATGAGATTTTCTCGGGCGCCAGGGTTATCGCGATTCTCGATGTCTATTTCTGCTCTGGCCTGTCTCGTTTTTGCCGGGTCACTTTTTGGCCAGGAAAACCGGTTGCGAATCGGAGCGGCTCAATCCGAGCCAAATGCAAGGCTTGAATTACAAGTCGTCATGGATGAAGTGAAAGACTTGGCGGCCTGGAAAGCGCGCCGCGAGAAAATCAAGAACGGCATCCTGGTCGGCGCGGGATTGGAAACGCTGCCTGAGCGAACACCGTTAAATCCGGTTTACAAATCAAGCCGTACCTACGACGGCTATACCGCGGACAACGTAGCCATCCAAAGCTCGCCCGGATACTACGTGACCGGAACGCTTTACCGGCCAACGAAAAAGTTTGAAACGAAACTGGCAGGGATTCTATCCGCCCACGGTCACGGAGGTCGCTTCGACGCTAATCGGCAGACGCGGTGTGCGGTGCTGGCCAAAATGGGCGCGGTTGTCTTTCACTATGACATGGTTGGCTATGGTGACTCAAAAGTTGCGGGCTGGGGACACCGTGACACACCGGAAGTGCTGAGGATGCAAATCTGGAACAGCATTCGCGCATTGGACTTCGTTGAGTCGTTTGAAAATGTCGACCCAAATCGATTGGCCATGACCGGTTGTTCCGGTGGAGGAACTCAAACGTTTCTGCTAACGGCAATCGATGATCGCATCTCGGTTGCCGTTCCTGTTTGTCAGGTGTCTGCACACTTTTTCGGTGGGTGCGTCTGCGAAAGTGGAATGCCGATTCACTGGAGCGACAATCACAAAACAACCAATGCCGAGATTGCGGCGCTGGCAGCGCCCAGGCCAATGTTGCTGGTTTCCAACGGCAACGACTGGACGAAAAACACGCCGAATGTTGAGTTTCCGTTTGTAAAATATCTGTATGGGCTATACGGACAAGACGCCTTGGCCAGAATCGAAAATGCCCATTTTTCTGATGAGAAACATGATTACGGCCCTTCCAAACGGATGGCAGCTTATTCTTTCCTCGCCAAACATCTAGATCTCGATTTAGAACAAGTAACTGTCGGTGGGAAGATCGACGAGTCTTTTGTAACGGTTGAGACCGAGGAAGAGATGCTGGTCTTTAAAGGCAAATATCCAGCCGACGCCATCAAACCGAACACGCCGTTACCCAAATAACCTAAACCTTCCGTAAGTTTTTCATCCGTGGCTTGTGGTTCAACTCAATCGAAACGACCGGACTCACGAAGTTCAGCGGCGAACTCTTTGAACTGACGCTTCTTTTTCTCTGGTAGTCCACGCCAATCAATGTCGTGAATCGCACCATGAATCGCATACAGATAAAGTGCGTTACAACATTTCGCGCTCCGCCCGATCTTCTTTCTTCCAAGCAACATTCGAATAAACGTTTCTTCGGTGCCAAATTTTATGACTTGCTCGGCGGTCATGATCCCGACCGCATTCAGATCTTTTTCACAAGCCGGACCCAAATTCCGCATCTCGGATATTTTTCGATTGTCTTTCTTCTTTTTAGCCACTGCGACTTTCAAGTCATATTGTTCAGCTGATAACTTTTGTTGCTACAAAGCTTGTTTGGGAAACCAAGGAAAAAAAGCACTCGTTGAAGCCTGATAACTTCGGTATTTATCACCGCGCGTTAGTACCGCTTGTTCTTCGGAAAGCGGAATACCAGTCACTCGTGTTAGCCAAAACCACATCAGCAAAGGCGCGACAATCGCCAACAATCCCCATTGTGCTGTGACACAGAAAAACACATAAGCGACCCAATGCAACCACTCAAAGAAGTAGTTCGGATGTCGAGAGTACCTCCACAATCCGACATCACATACTTCGCCTTCATTCTCCGGTTTGCTTTTAAACCCAATCAGCTGCGCGTCGGCGATCGACTCACCAAACATAGCAATCATCCAAACGACCAGCCCGATAAAGTCCCACATTCCGAAATCTGATACATTCGAGGCGGCCAGTAACAACGGCAACGAACAAACCATCGCGCCGAGACCTTGCATTTGATAAAAGCGATACATGCGAACTTGGGCTTGCTTGCCCCACTTCTTTTTGAGTGCGGCGTATCGCTTGTCCTCAGGAAGTTTTTGCCACCGCTCAAACAAATGATAACTCAGCCGAAAGGACCATGCGGCAACGAGAACACCAACAATGACTCTGCGGTTTAACAACCCGTAACCAACAGAACAATAGAAGAGGCCCAATGCACCGACTGAGAGTCCCCATAAAACGTCAACGACGCCTGAGTCCTTGAGGCGATATTGAAGATACCATGTTAATGAAAAGAAAACGAAGGTTACGAACAAGCCAATTCCGGCCATCGCAAAATAAGGACTCATACTCTACATCCTTGACGACTAGTTGATGATCCTTGATTGTCCCTCAAAACATGGCGTTAAATCAAGCACCCAGCGTTAGTTTCCGCTTGCGAATTGCGGACACCTGATCGAGGAAGGCTCGTCGTCGAAAGGTCCAAAGTGCTTTTGGGTTTTGAAAAAATCGTCTGAATGCAATGCACTCGTCGTTCCTCAAAAGCAGCTTCACAGTAGCAAAGATAGAAATGCCACAGCCGCAGAAATTCTTCTTCGTAGCCCAACGATCTTACACGATCAACGTTGGCGATAAAGCGAGCTTTCCACGCCGCCAAAGTCAACGCATAGTGTGGCGTCATGTCCTCCATTTGTAACGATCGTAAATCAGTTGCGACAGACGCAGATTTGCCGAGCGAAGTAACCGTCGGCAGGCAGCCACCTGGAAATACAAACGCGCGAATAAAATCTACGCTCTTGATGTAGTCTGCATAATTTTGTTCGCTCATCGTAATTGCTTGCAACAGCATGTCGCCATTGTCACGCAACAGACTCGAACACTTTTCAAAAAACGTGTTCATAAATTTGCGCCCAACCGCCTCAACCATTTCTACTGAGACAAGTTTGTCGTACTGGCCCGTTAAGTCTCGATAATCGGATCTCAAAATCGTCACTCGATCTTCTAGCCCAGCCGCCTTGACCCGTTCCACGGCCAACAAATATTGCTGGTCCGATATCGTCGTGCTTGTGACCCGGCATCCGAAATGCTGAGCCATGTGGACAGCCATCGCTCCCCATCCTGTACCAATTTCCAACACATGATGAGACGCGTTCAGTTGCAGCTTTCGACAGATCCGATCCATCTTGCTCAGCGATGCCGCATGCAATTCATCTTCGGCAAACGAAAATGTTGTGTTGCGATCGTGTTCATCAAAAATGCCACTCGAATAGTTCATTGTCGGATCAAGGAACGTTTCGTAGAAGTCGTTACCAAGATCATAGTGATCTTGAATGTTTTTCCGGCTGCCCGATTTCGTATTCCGCCGTTTCGAGTGGCTAATTCTGTAAGCCCAAGTGCGGAATTTGGATACAGTTTTGTCCAAACCAGATACGGAATCCATATTGCGAATCATGATGCGGATCAAGGAAGTCAAATCCGAGCACTCCCATTGTCCGGCGATATAAGACTCCGCGGACCCAATCGTTCCGCCTAGCAAGATCTTTTTGTAAAACAGCGGGTCGTTGACCAGGATCTTAGCCAGCAAGTCTTGCTCAGCTTTTTGTGAACCCAAAACATGCGTATCATTGCCGTCGAAGACTTCGACTCTTCCACCGTGAACTTTCGTGAACTTCCCTAACAGCTTTCTGCGGACCGATGTCACTAGACGGCCTACGGGTACCGGTTGACTCATCTCATTCAAAGGCAGCTCGCTTTGAAAACGCGACTGGCCAGCTCTATTTTCTTTCAAACTCATCGACTTACCCACGCGGTTTCCTTCTCTCTCTTTGATTCTATTGATGACGAATCCCCTTCGTGATCTTTGCCAGGATGCGGCACAAACGGAACGCCTTTCCAATACAGCTTTAACGCTTGCCAGTAGATACCAGCGAAAATTTGAACGCTCATCAATGGAAACCTGATCAACATCCAATTCAAGTTCCAGCTCGTGAGTGGAACTCGATTCAGCAACATTGAAACGTCAAACACCCGCTGACTGTGTTCAAAATTTTGCATCTTCACGCCGAGTATATTTCCAGGAACCGAAAACAACATTCGATACTGTTGATCCATCTCCATAAATGGGGATACATGAAATTCTTTTGCGACGTTTTCAGCGACGACTCTTTTTTGAACGTCTTCGTTACCGCCAGACATAACGTAAATGTGTTGTTCGCCCCACGGAGTGTTGTTCACTTCTGCAATGATGGCTTCGACGCGATCTCCGGACTCGGAGAAACAGTAAAAGAAACTGACCGGATTCATTTCAAAACCGAGATATCGGATTTGCGTCAGCAGTAAAATTTTTCCGATTGGCGACGCAATTCCATTTTCAGCCAACACCTGCAGTACTACATCTTTCAACGGAAGTTTTGAGTCGAAGTGCTCAAAATGATCACTGCGCCGAAAGCGCGCAAACGCAAGACGTTTCGTTGAGTACAAGCGCCGCGCCCAATGACCGTCAAATACCGAATCGAGCTCATCCAGATCCAGCATCAACATGAAAGCGGAATACGTAAACGAATTTTGTTTCGGGACTCGTCGTCGATGCCGGATTTTGCCTCGGTAGATACAACTGTTGCTCACGAAGAAGTCTCCCCAACGCGAAGGCGAGAACTGGACTCGGCAAGCTGTTGTTGGTGGTTCGTTCTTTCCAGTGAACTGCTGATTGGCGTGCCAAACCGCCCTTGGATACGATTCACAACCGCAATCGCACTGGCGACACCATCTTCATGAAACCCGTTGCCCCAATACGCGCCGCAAAAGCTCGTTTCATTGCAATCGATCAATTCATCCTGTCGGGCTTGCATCGACTTTCTACCGACGCTGAATGTTGGATGGCTATATTCGAATCGGCGAATAACATGTTGCGGGTCGATTTGATCTTCACCGTTGAGTGTTACACAGTAAGTTTTCTTAGTCTTTAGAGATTGCAGAATGTTCATGCAGTAAGTGACTGTTGCTGCATCAGTTTCGGCTACAGGGTTAAAGTAGTTCCAACTCGCCCACGCGCCGCGGCGAACTGGCAACAATGACTCCTGAGTGTGCAACAACGCAACATTTTTTTGATACGGAAACTGGGAGAGAATTTCCCGTTCAGTCTTGGTAGCCTGGTCTCCAAGGATTCTTAGCGCTTGATCGCTATGACATGCAAAAATAACGTGGTCGAAAAAATGCGATTCGCCGCCAGCGACAACCTCAACCGCTGAGCCTTCTTCCGCGGCTAACTCTGAACGCAGGACTTTCGTGACCGGAGTGGAAAGCCGAACCTTCTCTCGCCAGCCTGCAAGTAGTGGCTCAAGATAGCTTTTTGATCCTCCTTTGATCACTCTCCATTTTGGTCGATTCGTAATCCCAAGCAATCCGTGGTTCAAATAGAATTCCGCGATAAATCGAATCGGAAACTGTCTGAATAACTTGTACGACGAAGACCATATCGCCGCGCCCATGGGCAAGAAGTATTGATTGACAAACGACTTTGAAAATCGGTTGCGGGATAGGAACGAATCGACCGTTTCAGATTCATCTTCTGGCTCAGTCGATTCCAGCAAACGATTTCCAAGCTTGTTGAACCGGACGATGTCCCATAGCAATCGATAGAACTTGGGGTTAACCAGGTTACGGCGCTGGGCAAACAAGCCCGCGAAATCGGCGCCTCGATACTCGAGTCCAGTGGCTTCGCACTTCACACTGAAACTCATGATGGACGGTTGAGACTCGACTCCGAGTTCTTCCAGCAACGCAATGAAGTTCGGATACGTTCGGTCGTTGAAAACGATAAAACCGGTATCCACGGCAAGCGGACCGTCTGGCGTTTCCACATCGACTGTGTTGGTGTGACCGCCGATGTAGTCAGCAGCTTCGAACAAACTTACGTCGTGATGCGGGTGAAGCCGATAGCCTGCAACCAAACCCGAGATTCCGCCACCGACAATCGCAATTTTCATTAGGTGACCAGAACAGAAGAGGAGGGAAGCAATTATTGGATAGCAGCAGACGGATCGACTCAAGTAGATAACCGGAAGGCGTTCGAAATCACAACAAAAAATCTGGTCTTTTGTCACGTGACAGCGCTAAAGTTCGAGCTGCCAAAACTCAACGTCGATCCACTTTTCAAATTTGAAACCGACCGATTTAAAATAGGCAACTTTTTCAAACCCACAACTCGCGTGCAAGGCTTGACTGGCAGGGTTGGGTATCGTGATTCCCGCGACCGCAATCCGGTACCCGCCTTCACGACAGAGATTAAGTACATCTTCATACAAACGTTTGCCAATGCCCTGCCCTTTGAACTCGGGATCCAAATAGACCGCAGTTTCCACGGTAAACTTGAACGCAGCCCGCTCGCGCCATGGCCCGGCATAAGCATAGCCAACAACTTGCCCATCGATTTCAGTAACAAGGTACGGGAAACCACCTTCAACAATCTTGGCTATGCGACGCGAAATCTCTGGACCATCAATCAAGTCATACTCAAACGTGATGACGCTGGATTCAATGAACGGATTGTAAATCGCAGCAATTTGATCCGCGTCTGACTGTTCAACAGGACGTACGATCATCGAGATAAGCAGCAACCTTTCTATCGATTAACTGAACGGGGCTTGCCGGCAAGACCAAAATGAAACACGCATGTGAAAACCGACTTGTCTCCTCGTCCATCGCTCGCATGCGAATCTCAACGATTCTTATTTACTTACCCAACTGATTGGCCAAGTCTTCTGCGTCGTAAATGTAACGGATCGCTTCACGAATCGCGCTAGAATGAACACTAACGGCGCGTCCTACGGTGTCGCTGTACAAATAGTCAGCAGTCAACGACTGAATGTTACCGTCGAAAATCAAACCAACGAGTTCAAGATCTTTGTTTACGACAGGACTGCCTGAATTTCCACCAATGATGTCGGCAGTTGAAACAAAGTTCATCCTTGTTGATCCACTGACTCGATTCCGATTCAACTTCCAGCTTTCCGGCAGATCAAAATCCTTTTGACCTTCATGCTCAACTTCGTGACCAAACGTGCCATCGAAGTCAGTGAAGGCTGGAATCTCAACGCCGTTCTCTTCGTATCCCATAACCGGACCGAATGCCAATCGCATTGTGAAAGTTGCATCCGGATAAGTCGAAGTTCCCTGCGTTTTGAAAATCGCCTCCGAAATTTTTGCGTAAGCCTGTCGTTCGATCTCGGCCAGTTCATCACTCACTTTACGATCTGCACGAACTTGGCTATCCAGTGCTTTGGCCAACTGAATCATTGGATCCGTTGAACTGTTGATTCCCTCGACACCTGCAGCGGCAACTTTTCTACGTTCCTCTGGATCGAACAATTTTGTTCCAGAAACCAATTCTGCGGCGCGAGCCAATGGGTTCTTGCCGGCAAGAACTTTTTGCGACAGTTCATCATCGGCTCCACGATTCTCCAGCATCAACGCAATCAAGTCACCCAAAATGACTTGTTCGAGTTCGGGATACATCGGAGCGGTTGAGAACAGCTGCTGTTCCAATGAGCCTCGACCAGCGTCCTGATACGGTTCCAGTCTTTCATTGGACGGCTTCTGATCTTCTTCTGCCATTTGTACCAATTGCTGAGCAATTCGAAAAATTTTAACGTTAAGACTGGCCGTTTTACCAAGCCGCTCTGCTCGCCGCTTTTGAACGTCTTCGATTTGCTTAAACGCCGACGCATGTTCTTTCATTTCTGGATCGGCATCAATTGCATCACGCAGTTTTTTCTCTGCATCGGCTTTCGACGCCATGACCGCTGGATCCTGCAAGCCTTGCAACATTCCCATCCGAGCTTTGCGGCCATTCTGAAAACCAAACAACTGATCGTGCGCGATGCGCTTGGATTCTTCGCCACGAAGACAAAACTGTTGTAGCAAAACTTCACGCCGACGAATGAAATCCAAAATGTATGGAAGCGAAACGTCGCGCTCATGCTTGAGCGCCGCCATCGTATAGATACGACTCGTGCTTCCCGGATTGCCTGCGACGAACGTCAATTCGTTTTCGGCAGGGCCAGCTTCGGACCACTTCAAAAAGTGTTCGATCTTGGCAGGTTGGTTGTCTTCGTATACTCGAAAGATACAGGCATCGAGATTAAACCGGGGATACTCAAAGTTGTCTGCGTCTCCGCCAAAAAAAGCGATACCTGCTTCGGGAGACCAGACCAATCGAACGTCGGTATATTTCTTGTACTGATAAAGATGATACTTTCCGCCACCATAAAGCGTGACGACATCGGAACGCAGCCCAGACTCATCTGTTGCCGCCGATTCAATATCCGCAATCGCCGCTCGTCGCGCAGTGGCTGCATCAGCCGGAGACATGTCCGCGTTTACGGCCGCGTTAACTTTTTCTGTTACATCCGAAATTTTGACCAACTGGTTCAGCTCTAAATCTGGCGCTTTGAGCTCTTGGTCAAAAGACTTTGCGAGAAATCCATCTTTGTAATAGTCATTGTTCTCGTCAGACAATTTGTACAACGTGTCGGAGCCAACATGATGGTTGGTTAAGACCAATCCATTGCTGGAAATAAACGAAGCTGATCCGCCGACGTTGAATCGAACGCAGGACTTCATCAATCGATCAGCCCAGTCCTGGTCCGGCTCAAAGCCGTACTTTTCTTTAAGCTGTTTGACCGGCAAGTCATTGAATAACCACATGCCTTCATCGGCGCTGGCGCGATCGGTAAACAACGACCCTGACAATGTAAGCGTCGCGCAAGCGATTGCGACCGCGAGCGAACGAGTGAGTGACTTGTAGTTCATGGTTATTTCCTATTGGAAAGTTATCTTAGTTGTTAGTTTTTTTTTAAGGCAGGCATCGGTATAGCCGATGGTTTGATCTAAAACCCGGCGTTTGATCTAAAACCCGGCGTCGAGATTATTAAACTTGCCGATGCGAAGCAATTCTTTAATCAACTTGGCGGGCGATTCGATTCGCTTTGCCGGTTCTTTCTCCAGCAACGTCATGACGACATCCTGAAACAGATCGTTTACCGAAAGCTGAAACTTCTTCGGAGGTTCAGGGACTTCGTCGCGCACGTTTTTGATCATGTCAGTAATCGATGTTCCGCTGATCGGAGGTCGGCCTGTCAACAACGCGTAGCAAGTCGCGCCGAGTCCATACAAATCGCTTCGCGTATCGACTTCGCTACTTCCAAGAGTGCGCTCTGGTGCCAAGTATTGGACTTCTCCAAGAATTTGGCCGGGCGAAGTCACGTCCATCGCCAATGTGCCTTCGAGCGCTTTGGCCAACATGAAGTCACCAAGCAGACAAGCACCATCGCTGGAGCGACGAATGATATTTTTCGGCGTCACGTTTCTGTGAATGATTTTGTTTTCGTGTCCCGTGTTGAGAGCTCTGGCGATATCCACTGCGACTTGCCAGACTTTTTTCCAGTCCAGCATGTCCTCAATACCAATTCGCTTAATCAATTCCGCCAGGTTTTCACCTTCAATGTACTCCATGGCTGCCCAGCAGTAGGGACCATTTTTTCCGGCGTTGTGCAGTCGAACAATTCTTGGATCGCGGATCGGCAACATGGTCTTCATCGCACGAACAAAACGCTGACGCTGCTCATCGTTGGAGGTAAATTGCGGGGAGAGAACTTTGACCGCTGCCACTAGATCCTTTTCGGAATCCAATGCCTTGAATACGACTCCACTACTTCCTCGGCCGATAATTTCGGTAAGCTCGTAGGGACCAAGTTTATCGCCAACCATTTCCGATACAGGTTTCGTTTCGCTGAGTGGGCTCTTGCCAATCATTGTCGCTGCGCCAGATTCACTAACGCGCAGAACGGTGTCCCCAATTTGAATCGTTGTGCCTGGTTGGATAACCGCGTTTTCAACTTTGTTGCCATTAACAAACGTTCCGCTGGAGCTTCCTCGATCGGCAATCACAATCGACTCGCCCTGATGAGCTATTTCGCAATGAATTCGAGAAATAGAGGGGTCTTCTATTTTCGTGTCACTCTGCTGGCCCCGACCAAATACAAGCGTTTCCCCTGCTCCAATTTCAAACGAGCCGCCGACTTGCGGACCGCCGACAATATCTATCTTCAACTTCATTCGTTTTTACCGCATCAATTTGGTTCGGTGATTTATCTGTTCAAGCGTTTGCACGACAAATCGTGGCTTGCAACAACAACTATCTTTGTCAAACAACGCCGGACATGCAATGAGCTAAGCCGCCAAGCCGCAGGGTTTGCCAAATTGGAAGACTCGATGTCCGTAGCTACGGGGAGACGTTGTGGTTAAACTGTGGGTAACGCTGGTTTTGCGACAGCTGACGCATGATCGTTTTCATTTTTTATTCTGGCTGATAATCGTTTCTCGCCCCGAGTTAAGAGGTCCGAATTGGAATTTCGTTGTCCCGAATGTGAGCATATGACTTCATATGTCACCGCGCCTCCGAAATTCTGTCCGGAGTGCGGCACCCCAAACCGAATGCCGAAGCAGCCTTCGTCGCCGCCAGAAGACGTTACGATCGCTCCGTCGAAAACGAAACCGGCGATCTCTGCCCAACGGGAACCGGCCAAAGCCAATTCTCGAATTGCCAGTTACCGATTAGTACGACCGTTGGGAAGCGGTGGCATGGGAGTCGTTTGGGAAGCCATTGAAGACACGACCGAACGACGTGTCGCACTCAAAACGATCCATTCGCATAGCTTGGCTGATTCTGAAACGATCCAGCGGTTTGTTCGTGAAGCCAAGTTGGCAGCAAAAATCTCTCACGCAAACGTTACCTTTATTTATGGAGCCGGTGAACACGAAGGCAAACACTTTATCGCGATGGAGCTGATGCCGGGTGACACGCTGGCGGACAAAGTCGCGGCTGAAGGGCCGATGCAAATCGCCGATGGTGTCGATGCGATTTTGGATGTGATCGACGGTTTAATTTCGGCCCACCGGCTGGGCTTGATCCATCGAGACGTTAAACCTTCCAATTGCTTTGCGGCCGAAGATGGTACCGTCAAAGTTGGAGACTTTGGGCTTAGCAAATCAACGGTCCAAACGGATCTTGCGTTGACTCAAGATGCAACTTTTCTTGGCACGCCTTCGTATTCTCCGCCTGAACAAATTCGTGGAGGCGATCCCCTTCTACGGCACGTATTGAACTTGCTCGACCCGGTCGCCAACGTTGGCTGGACGGAAGCGTAAAAGGCGAAAGCCGCTGGGACGCATACGAACCAGTCGAAGGATTTTCTGTGCTTGCCTTAGGGGGAGCGAAAAGTCATGGGACTTGGAAAAACTACCGAGTGCTGCTTGAGCAAGCTGCTTTTGAGTTGCGATCTGCGATCGAAGACCAAACCGTTCCCGACACGCTTCACCTTTCCCAGATCGTGATCAATGACGAAGGCAATGTAAAAATCCTTGACCGTCATCCTTTGGACGCGGTTGCACCAAGTTCTTCAGCGGACTTCGACCCGCTGGGGTTATCAGGGCAGACTGGCAATTCAACGTATGTTTCAGCCTGCGATTCCGATCCAAACGACCACGACGCGGTTTGCCTCTTCAAAGATTTGGCAGCACTGATTGCCCAGCGACAAAAAGAGCTGCCCTTTTCCGCGCAAAACTTCTTCGATGAACTCGCTGAGAAACCTTCGGAAACGTCGACTCTCGATTGGGCTATCGAAGAGCTAAATTCTTTGGGCAAAGGGCTTCAAGAACTTAAATGGGACAGTCGCCTGGGTGTGCTCGGTATTACGATCGGGACAGAAGGTGTGATCTACTTTGTTTTGACGAGCATGATCTTCATTTGGGTTGTGCACTTTTCTGCTGTTCCACTGTCACTCAAATACTTCGTTGGAATGGCAGCTTCGCTGGTGGTTCCAATCGCGTTTGGAGCTTGGTTTCGAGGCGGTTTGATATTCAAGCTAATGGGAATTGGGGTTGGAGACAAAAAAGGCAAACCGGCAGGACCCATCCGCTGTGGCATCCGCGCGGCCGCCGCTTGGTGTTGCCAATCAGCGGCGATTGGTGGCTCGATCATTGCCAACGTCATCGCTTACCAAGACAAGGAGACTGCGGAACCAGGTTCAGTTGCGTCCCAACTGTATGAGAACGATCTTGTTCTGCTTACAGTATTTATTGTCTTCATGCTTTCCCAACTGTGCGTCATACTTGGATTCCTGTTTGCAATCCTGAGCCCTGTTCGAGCGCTACAAGATTACGCAGCGGGAACAAGGCTGACGCCGAAGTAAGAAACGCAAATCACCGGACCATTGTGATCAAACCGTGTCCAGAAGCTGCAGCTTCCTCGATAATGCGTGCCCACTGCCGAAGATAGTGCTCCAAGTCGGTAACACCTTCAAAGTCATCCAGCCATTCTTCATCTTTACTGGCTTTGACGACCGCAGAACTGAATTCAACCCAACGAGTATTGGAAACCTTTTCTGCCATCTCCTTAACGTGAGCCGGAGAAAAGACTCCCGTTAAATTTGTGGTTTCACCCTTCAGTTCGAAACCTACAAAGCGCTCGGCCTCGTTTTCTTCATCGAACAAACTGCCGATTGCATCAAGTCCGGTTTGTGTCGTTTCCGATACGTTCTCATCCGGCCCGAGCCAACTTCCGGCTTCCTGAGCCGTAATGTTGGACGGTTCGAAACCGGTTTCGATTGCAATCAAGAAAGGTAGTTCTTCCTCAACGAAATTGCCAAATACGGATTCCGTCGAATCGGAATCGGTGTGGACCTCCAGAAATTTCTCCCAATCGAGCCTCCACACACCAATGTCAGCACTCATTACGCGTCTTTCTCTCTTCTAAAGCGACTCGTTGATTTCAATACCATTATTCTAACTGGCATCCAGGTGACGCGCCAATTCGGCTTCCCCACATAGCTCATTTGCCACATCTATTGCCCCTGGTTCGCCATTTTTGGCCGTTCTTCCCCGGTAACTTCGATCACTTTCTGCCGGAAAAGCTCACACAATGTTTGCATCCGCTGAATATCCAATTGTTCGGTGCGAGCGTCGGCCCCCAACGCCATTTCCTGAAGAACTTCGTCCACTTGAGGTTTAGAGAGCTGATCTTTAAAAGCACTGATCGCCACGCTTCTCATAAACTTGCGACGATGAAAAAACATCGCCCGTACAAAAGCATAAAAGAAGTCAACATCGACAACATTGGCCGCTTTTTCGGGTCGGTGTTTGATCTGAATAATCGCCGAGTCAACTTTCGGACGAGGCCAAAACACGTGTGGGCCCATCACGCGAATAAGCTCTACATCGCAAAGACTTTGCACCCAAATGCTTAACGACCCATAGTCTTTCGAGCCCGGCTTGGCCGTCAACCGATCAGCCAACTCTTTTTGTATCGTGACACTCATCATTGCCGGAACAACTTCACTGCGAAGCAAATTGGCAATCACAGGAGTCGCGACATTGTAAGGCAAATTGGCGGCCAGCTTAAAAACACGATCAGGCGAGACTGCAAGTTCTGCCTTGATGGCTTCGATGACGGTTGGCGAAAAATGATTTTTGTTTTTTAATGCATCCTGTTTCAACATGTTAATGTTGTCGAAGTTTTCCAATTCCTCCGCAGCCATTTGATACAGGTATTCATCGATCTCGACAGTCACCACTGCCGCAGCATCCTCAGCTAACATTGCTGTTAAAGATCCCATCCCGGTGCCGACTTCGAGGACAACATCGTTGGAAGTAATCTCAGCTGATCTGGCGATCAGCTGAATCAAGTTCAGGTCAACGAGAAAGTTTTGCCCATGTCGCTTGTTCGGATTTAAGCCGACTTCCTCAAATCGTTTTGACAAATAGGAAACTGTTTGCCGATTGACTCTCTTCGGCTTTTCATCCGGCTCGCTCATCGGGAGAGATTCAGCGTTCTGCTCAAACCCATCCTTGTTCTCTTCGTCGTCCTGCGAATTGACTTCGTCGCTGGTGACACCAACAGGAATGACTTCCACGATTGGGCGCCGATTCTCATTCGTTTGCTTAAGCTCGTCCACTTTGCCTTACTTCCGATTCAATTGTTGTTGAACGTATTTTGCCAACAAATCTGTTTCAATGTTAACTTCGTCACCAACGTTTCGCTGCCCAAATGTCGTCACTGCCAAAGTATGCGGGATCAAGGCAACGCTAAACCTTTCACGCTCAACATCAACCAGCGTTAAACTGATGCCATCGATTGCGACCGAGCCTTTCGAAGCCATTTGTACAGTCAACGATTCGGGAACCGAAAACCAAAACGTCGACCACTGATCGTCGTCGACCCGTTCGTTCACGACGCCCAACCCGTCGACATGTCCGGCCACATAGTGTCCGCCCATCCGTTGTCCGACCGCCAAACTGCGCTCCAGGTTGACTGGCGACCCAGGTTTGAGTTGGCCTAGGTTGGTTCGGCTAAGGGTTTCCGACCCGGCTTGGAAAGTCAACTCGTCGGCTTTCTCTCCGCCGATCGAGACTACCGTCAAGCAACAACCATTGATCGCAATACTATCGCCGATCTCTGCGTCCTGGCTAACAAGCGAACCGGCAACCACTAAGTTTACTGAATCGAGCTGCGTCGAGTCGATCGAATCCATCGAAACGACGACGCCTTTTTCTTCAATCAGTCCGGTAAACAAAATTCGTTCTTCTTTGGGGGCCTGCAGGCTTTAGATATCAGGCCCTATTCTACGCGAAGCGGCAAAAAACGTTAGATGAAAACCACGTCATTTATTGTGAGTTCGTGCTCCGAACCACTAGATCATGAAGATCGTTTCAGAAAATGCCAAATCGAAAAGACTCTCTGTCGAAATTGCTGCGATCTTATCAATTACCGAACTCATTTCACGGCTGGAATCGGAGTCAGTCCTGGCAATGCTCGGCCCGCTCAAACCGCTGATAGAACCTGCCAACGCGAGCGCATGACGCCGCGATTGAACTTGCTCTCCGAATCCAAGCACTTCGAATGCTCTGTCGCGAACTCTGCCGTCCAATCCGATGCTCGAAGCAATGAATTGAACGGGCGCGAACGACTGAACAGTTGCAGACAAACTTTCACTGCCTTCTTTCCCGCCAGATTCGGAAGACGCGCCCGCTGCAGCTCGGTTGGCCGGTGGTGTGATCAAAGCCAAATTTGTAAATCCGGTTTGATTGGAGCGTGCGATACCAACATCAATCAGATTGACGCGCCCGTCACGATCAAAGTCGTAGCTGTTGTCAATCGCTGCCGGTGTGAATCCCGTTTGGTTTTCGCGAGTGAGACCAACATCAAGCAAATTTACTCTGGTATCAGCTGCACTGTTGCCCGTTTCCGCGATCGCGTTGCCAAAGTAAAATTCACTCGGCGATTGCAATCCGGTCGAACCGTTTGCTAAAGCAGTAACCTGTAACCACGTGTTTTGAATCGCGTTGTCGGTCCATGTCAGGAATAGAAGATCGGTTCCAAGAGCATCAACATCGGCTTGATAGACAACACTGTTAGGTGATTGAGCCGTTGCCCATGAGCCCACCGCGTTGTCGTTACCGACGCGAAATTCAAAAAAGTCGCCGATCGTCGCCAACGTCGGGACTTCAACAAAATCAAAAGTCTCAAACACCATGCCGTTTATACCGCGAAAATAACTGGTGTAGTTCGCAAACGTTGCTGTTTCGCCTGGTAACAAAGCGACTTTGTCGGTCACGGCATCAAGATCATTGGCAGCATCAAAACTGGACCCGTTGTAAAACAATTGCGGGTCGTTGACGGAACCGACTGGAATGTCGAACCGATAATCGGCAACCACCGGCAAGTGATCGCTGGCATCAACTAGTGCATTGAGCACACTGCTCGAAGCTCCCGACCCGGTTGTAATTGGCTGATTGAAAGTGTGGGTATTATTGTTGCCAAAAGCACGATACGTTCCGGAGATGTACTCAAGCCCGCCACTATTTAACACATCGTCGGACACCAATTGAAAATCGAATCTATCATCCATCTGTGTTCGAGGATTCTGCGTGTGAATCCCTCGAAAACTGCTGTTATTATTCCATGTTCCCGGCGCGTTAATGGGATCAAAAAGCTTTCCCGTTCCGTTGGCCAAGAACGCTTGATAAGATCCTTCGGTACTGGCGTCAACATTCAGATCACCCAACACGATCACGTTTGCTGAGTTTCCAAGCGAATCGATTTCTGTTCGCAACGCGTTGGCTTCTGTTAAGCGGGTTCCTGAATTCGACGCGTTCAGGTGAATGGAAAACGCGTGAAAGTCAGATGCATTTGAAACAGCACCAATCGGGCTGAACAGACCCCGAAACGGATCTCGCGTGTACGGTCCCGATAAAATCTCCGTTTCCAACAAGTTCAGCGTTTCGGTGTTGTAGACAAACCCGAACCAGTCGCCACTATCGTTGCTGGAGATGACCGACTCGTAATCGTCGGCATACAAATTATCGAAAGCAATTTCGAGATTGTTTAGTGAAACAGGATCGGTTTCCTGAACGGCCAGCAAATCGATTGGGCGGGTAACGCCGTTGGCAGATTCCAGACCGATCGCTGAAAAGACAGTTTGAAAATCAGCGCGTTGGCTGGCGTTTTCTGGCTGGTTCAATACGTTGTAGCTGACCAAGCGCAAATCCTGAGTCCCGGTTACTGGCCCACCACCACCGCCGCCACCATCAGACGAGACAACCAAGTTATCCAATGCCAATTCGTCTCGGTTTCCAGATCCGCCATCATCGCCGATCAACCATTGGAAGTAGATAAAGCCTCCGGCTGGGACACTAACTGTGATGACTTCCGATCTAGCTTGTGAAGTCCATCCGTTTGAATCAAGTCCAACTGGCGACGAAAAATCAGCTGACGCAACGGCATTGTAAGTCGCATCATCAGTTGAGTAACTGAGATGAAAAGAATTACCCCGATCGCCATCGTTGAGAAACCAGATGTCGTAATCAATCGTCCACTCGTCAACAGCAGCGCCTGTCGTGTTTTCCACTCGCAGCGTGATTGCACCGGGTGTTAGGTCGCCGGAAGTCGGTTGAACACCGAACGTTTTGTTAGCGCCGGTGTCAAAAGCGTAGACGCCTCCACTGAACACGCCGCCAGGTGAGTTGCCGCGAGCAAAATCTGCTGAAGTATGTGTACCGCCAAAAGTCCCGGCTCCGTCGCTAAGGCCTTCCACTCTCCAAAAATCAGAATCAAGCTGGCCGGCGGATGGCGAACTGGTAAACCCAGCGCCAGCGAACGATTCAAAGTTATCGGAAAACAAGGTTGCCAATAGGTTTCGCGGCTCAAGGACTTGGTAGTCAATGTTCTGACAGAATCCGTGTTTGCGTCGTCGAGTGTGTTTCGTCAAGGTCGATCCAGATTTCGTGATCAAGAGGAGGGGTCATGCCTGCGATCAGCATGAACCAGGCCAGCCCCTTATTATAGGCAGCTTACCGAACTTTCAGGAGGCCGTTTATTTCGTAGCTTGGCGCGTAGTGGGCAAGTCTGATCATTCCGGAGCGAAAAACACTGTATGTTTGAACTGGCGATCAAAGGCTGCCTCAGAACTTTTTCCATTTTGCCACCCAGTTTACTAGAGGGTATTTCAAAACCTGTAGTGGACTTCGCCAGAAGTCCCAGCTC
>CAZPBE010000052.1:0-39704 GCA_964584615.1 uncultured Pirellulaceae bacterium
TCAATATTATTGTTGATGACAGCTGAAACTTTATGCGTAATAAGGGCCATTGGGCTGACGCCCTTGGCTATTAAAGGCGGCCCCATCCGGGGCGAAATGTTTTGTAATCTGTGACCAACGTCAAAGCCAAACAATAACACGGAGCGTTAAAACCCAAAGTTAGACCAATCCAAACCAATCCAAACCAGACCAATCCAAACCAGACCAATCCAATCCAATCCAATCCAATCCAAACCAGACCAATCCAATCCAGAACCAAGGATTTTGGGCTGGTGTGGGTGCAGGACAAGGGCGCTCAATCAGCACCGGACGCCCAATGGACGGGCTCTGCCAAACCTAAGACCTAAAGTATAAAACCAAAGACCAAAAAGCTAAAACCACAGCTTCCACTTGGCTTGGACTGTTTCAATCAACTCGTGGAACATTGCGTATCCAAATGACGTCGTTCCGCATTGAACTTGAGCCGTCACGCGGGTTCCCGAGCGCAACAATTCTTGCGGCACTGAGTCGTTCGGAAAAGCAACTCGAACAAGCGCTGCGTTGCCATCGTCAGAATGGACTTCCAGTTTCTGGTCAACTGATTTCAAAGTCCCTGTAAACTCTTCGCCCGGGTGGGACACCAACCCAAACGTAACGGTTAGAGGTTCGTCCGCTTCCTGCATCGCTTTCATCAGGTGAGCAACACGGCGTTCGGGCATTTCCAATTCGATCAACCATTGCGTTTCCGGATCGACAATGGTCATCAGGTGCTGACCAAAACGAACCGGGCGTCGGATCAAGTTCTGACGAACTTGCCAATTGATCACGCGGCCGCGTTGAGGGCTTTTAATGTTTAACAGTTCGGCATCGCGTGCACGAAGAGCATATTCAGCTTTGAGTGATTCGGCATTCTGCCAGGCCTGCGACTTTCGCAATTGGTTGCTCTGAGCTTCTGGGCCTTGTGGCAAGCCGGGCTCAAGCCTCTGGCACAGCAAAAACTCCTGTTCCGCCTGCTTAATGCGCCCTTTCAGATCTTGCATGGCGAGCTGCGTTGCACTGCTGGTCATTCTTGCCAGCAGTTGGTCTTGTTCAACAATCGTATCGCCAGTGTCGGAAACAAGCACTTCGGCCAATATTCCATCGACTTGTGCATAGACTTCGTGTTGCGTTTCGGGAATGAGACTTCCTCTGGCTCCCATCGAAAACTGATACGGGAACATCCACAGGAAAGCGCCCGTCAATCCGAACGCCGTCAGGATACTCGCGGTGCGTAACAGTTTCTGCCCTTGAAACTGGTTGAACACTTTCCCGATCGCTTTCCAAAGCGGCATCAGGAAAATACTGTTGTGATCGATACTGTTGGTCAGCGCCGTTTGCGCATGTTGGCTGACAAGCTTGACCCGATTTTCCAACGATGATGCAACTCGTGAATCTTTTAGCTGTTCGACGATCATCGCGCCAATTGGCGTTTGTTTCTTTTTCTTTTGAGGGACATCGGAATCCGATTCTGGTTCCGATTTCATCAGCGGAATGACGGCCAACATCTTCGCGTGCGATTTGTCCACGTAGTCATGAAGTCGTTTTTCGATTTGCGGCGGCAAGTCGTCGTCTTCGCCTTGATACCACAACGGTGTGCCAGTGCGTGTGACGGCCGACGCCAAGTAGCCGAGTTTTTTGACTTGTTCGCTACGTCGCTCAATCGAATCCAAACCACTCACGGCTTTCACGTAACAGTGACGGCCTTGGGCGATCGCGATACTGACTCGATCACATTCGATCAGCCGTCGCCCTTCGTTGGCAATGGCATAAACGGTTTGATCGACGTCGAGGTTTTGATGGACTGCCTGAATGAACTTTTCCAGTTTGTGCCAGACCTGCTGTTGTTGCTGAAACGAACGTAGCCGCTGGTTGCCCAGAAACTCACTGCCAATTTCGCACATCTGCAACAGGAACCGCATGTAACCGCGCTGCGTTGTCGGCCCAGCTCCCGGTCGTTGGAAGATCTCAACCAGACCGACGACTTCGCCGTCGATCTTTAACGGACCTACGACTAACAAATTATCAGTCGGGTTGCCGCCAACGGAATCGTCACTGGCTGCCGAGTCAGGCGCAACTAATGCTGGTTCGCCGGCGTCCAACAAGCGTCTGATAAGTTGACCGTGAAGTCGCTGGGCATCAAGATCATCATGAAGCGCAGTCTGCTTCAAATTAATATGGAATTGCAAATCGATTGGCTGCCCAACCGACTCCCGAATCCAGATTGCACCTCCAACGGAAGCCAGCGCCGAGACGATTCTCGTCAGAAACCCTTCGTAAAATTCTTCGACCGAACATTCGGAACGAGCAAGGTCGCTGATTTCTTGGACAAGTTCGCGAATCTGTATTTTGGTTTGATCGATCAGTTTTGATTGATCGTCTTGCGAAGGAGGCGGCTGAGCGCCGTCGACACGAGGTGCCGAAGGAGAAGCGTTCTTGTTTGCGGTTGGTTTTGCACGTCGACCAAGCGGCGCAGCGGGATTTTTGGGCGGACCAAACGCCAAGGGGGAATCAGCAGCTGAACCTGTAAATCCAGCGGAACCGGAATCAGCAGGAATCGACGAGTCATTCGACATAGTTGAATTGCTTTGATGAAACTTTGGACAGCCGTGGACAGAAACCCCTGCCGTCACCGATAATCAGTCAGGCCGGGACTTTCCTAGAATTGCCTTGGTTTGACAAGCTCGATTGGTTGTAATTGTCTGCCGAGACACCTCCCAGTGATATCGCATCGCGGTTTTGCGCGGTTTTGGTGCGATGGCATCACCAATCAAAAGGAAAGTCGGTTAACTTGGGTCATTTATTAGAAAATGAATCTGCAGGCGAAGATTGCTGGCAGAATTGAAATTAGGACATCAGGCACGATGAGACTCATAGGTGAATTACCAAACGACGCGCAAGCGAGAAGATTCTGTGCTTACTTGCTTTCAGAATCGATTGAATCACACGTCGATGGGCAAGCCAAAGGACCTTACGAGGTCTGGGCCAAAGATGAAGATCGATTCCACGAAGCCCTAAGTGCTTACCAAGAATTCACGGCCAATCCAAACGCTGAGAAGTATGACGCCGCGATTCCAAAAGCCGATGCGATCCTTCGTGAGAAAGAGAAGAAGCGGCGCGAGTTTCGCAAGAACATGGTTCAAGCGAACAAAACCGCAACGCCCGGAACTCGCGGATCTATTTTTAAACAAGCACCACTAACGGCAGTGCTGATTGCAATTTGTGTCATTGTCGCCCTGTTGACTGAGTTCGGTGACGTCGAACATGCTGACCGTGCCGTCTCGCGAGCCCTTCAGTTTGTATCCGTTGATGCGCCCAGCGAAGAGCTGAAAGAGATGGCCACCACATCGCGTGACGACTATCGAGTTCGCTTGGCCAGCGTTCTTCGCGGCGAAATCTGGCGTGTCATCTCACCGATATTCATCCATTATGGCCCGATCCATATTCTGTTCAACATGATTTGGATGTTTCAGCTTGGCCGCATCCTTGAAATTCGTTACGGCACATTTCGCTTGGGAGTAATCGTGTTGATCACAGGTGGGTTGGCGAATCTGGTGCAGTGTATGGTGCCGGAAAATTGGGGTGGGAGCGTTCCGCATTTGATTAACAACTTGCTCATCACGCGACTGGGCGGGATGTCAGGAGTCGTTTACGGTTTGTTTGGATATATCTGGATGAAGTCAACTTACGATCCGAAAAGCAGACTGACCATCCATCAAACAACCGTTTTGATCCTGATCGGTTGGCTGTTCTTTTGTATGCTTTCTCCCACTGGCATGGGAGGAACTGGACGCGTTGCCAACTGGGCTCACGCGATCGGATTGCTGGCAGGAATGGCTTTGGCTTTTCTCCCGATGGGCAAAGATTCCTGATAGAGTTGGCCAATGCGTCCGTGTAATCAATGTGGTCGGCCGGTTGAAAACAGCATTCATATTTGCCAGTCGTGCGAGGCTTTCAACGAGGAGAATGGATACGAGCCACCACCGACGGTCGGATTGCAATCTGAATTGCCCGACATTGGACCGCAGAAAAAAGACTACTCGTACACTCTATTGATGCTGACTTTCAATCTGCTGTTAGTCGCCATTGGCGCTTTGATTGGATTCAGCGTCGCCGACATGTCGGGCGTTCTGGTCGGAGCCGCTATAGGAATGATTGCCGGCGGCACGTTTATGTTTTTGATGCGAGGGTGAATCGAAGATTTGGCTAAGTAGATGTTTGAGCGTAACTTTTGTTTCGTCAGTAAATTGGCTGTCGGGAACTTTCCAGCTATTCAAATAGTCATTGACGTTGCGATTCAAATCAAACGTGCCCTTGTCGACCAATCGTAACGCTGCCGCTGCAGAAACTGGTTTTTGAACCGTGTCAGCCGTTACGCGTTTCCGCTGGTGTCGCCGATTTCATCCGATTCGGCTTCTTCACATTTTTTGGATTCGCAACTTTCTTCGCACTCGCAATCCCCTTCACACTCACCGTCCTCTTCGCATTCTTCACAAGTGTTTGCATCTACGACTTTTTCAAGGAGTTTGGAGAACCTCGCATCCTCGCGAAGACTTGTGAGGTCAGCGTCGGTCCGGATGTGGAACGCATCATCGAATCCTGCGTCAATTGACTTTTCCAGAAACTCAAACGCCAGATCCGATTCGTCTTTTAAAGCGTGAACGCAAGCCATGTTGTAAAAGCCAAGGTTGCGAAACTCCTCTGACTTCGAGGTAGCCAAATGCCATTGATAGGCTTCGTCCAAATCGTTTTGGGTATGGAGTACGGTTCCAAGCATTAACGCACCGAGTCCGCTTTCAGGGTCTAGCTTGACCGCTGATCGAAAGAGTTCTTCCGCTGCGTCCAGGTTTCCATCGTCAAATTTTGATTCGCCTCGAGAAATGATGATTGCTACATCATGATTCGCTTCATGATTGATTGAGCCTTCATGTTCGGGAACAGACGGGCTTTCCGGTTTTTCCGGCCGACGCGGAGCTTTGGGAACATTCCTTTCCCTGCGGTCGCCGCCACCAATTTCTGTGATCAATTCTTTGAAACGAGGGTCTTGTCGAAGCGAATCAAGATCACTGTCGTCTTTGTAGTCGTCCAGATCGTCGAAGCCGAATGCCACAGCGTCTTGAAGTGCCGCAATCGCTTTGTCGGTTTCGCTTTTTAATGCCCACGCACAACCGAGGTTGAAGGTTGCAATTCCACGAAAGCCATCGAAAGTGGCCGCGTGTTGGTGAGCCAGAATCGCTGCATCAATGTCGCCTGACATATGAATGTCATAGGCTTTTTGAAAAGCAGCCTCTCCCTCTGCATATTCGTCGTACTGTTTCCGTTCGGCCTCGTCTTGCTGGGCGAGCTGTTCAAAGTCGTTTTCGTTCAAAACCTGAAATCGAACAGATCCAGTCCCGGCAACCGCAACCAGTTTTTCTGTTCCGTCATTGAGTTGGTATTGAAGCGTTTTTGTGTTCTCTTCGACGAACGGGCCACGGACTTTTCCGAGGTTTGCTTGGGCATCGATGTCAAACGCAATCTCATTCAACACTCCAATGCGAACCGATCCAGCATTCGCTTCGAGAAACGAGTCTCCATCGGGCTGCTTAAAAAAGTTGACCTTGATCGTGCCCGCTTCAGTCTTGGCTTTAACGGGACCCTCTGCCTTCAGAATCGTGATGCCACCACCATGCGATATCGCATTAACGGTGTCCATCGCGTGAGAAATCCTGACGTTGCCGCCATGGGTTTCGACTTTTGCCTCAGACTCAACCAAACGAGCATTTACGTGTCCGCCGTGAGAAGTGGCCTGAAGCTTGCCATCAACGTTTCCGAGTTCGATATGTCCGCCGTGGGTAATCAAAATCGCGTCCGCACCGAGGTCAGTCGATTCGATATGTCCTCCATGGGAAATGATCTCTGTTTCTCCCGACACACTTCCCGTTTCGATGCGACCACCGTGCGATGAAAGTTTGGCGGTTCCGTTGATGTCGGCCAAGCTGATTGGCCCGGCGGACGTTTCAACATCGATGTTGAAGTTTTCCGGCACCAATAATCTGAACTTCGCGTTTGAGTAATGGCTGTTGTTTAGAATCAGCAGCCGCTCTTTTAATTCATCGTCGAGTTCTTCGGACTCTTCGATTTTTTTCTGCATCTGCTCTCGAAACGGGAACTTGACGACAATTGCAGCGTCTTTTTCTTTCTTGAGATTTGCATCCGCGGCTGCCTCGGAATCTGCTGCGTAGTCAATCTTGATTGCACGAAATATCTCTTTGGCAATTGCTTCTTCTTCAGCAGACACGGTGTGAACCAATTTCATTTCAACGCTGGGTTTGACATGCGTGTCAATTTCGACCGCTCCAAGGTTGGAACGCAAGAATAACATCCCGCCGTCTTGAACATCAATCGTCGATTCAATTGTGTTTTCGAATTCAAAACGCTCTGCGTTTTCCTGTTTCAACAAGGCGAGCAGGCTGTTGGGGTCCAGTTGGCCATTGGTGCCGGCAAAACTTGTTGTCGGAGTCGAGCCTCCCAAACCGCCAGGCTCTGCTGGATTGAAAAATGTGTTCCAGGAAACGACGCCTGCCAGAATCAGTGCTGCGCCAATTGCCATGCCCAGACCAATTTTCCAAATCGGAGAGTCTGCACGCTCGTTTTGATTTTCCCACCAATCTCGTTTTGGTTTTGGGACCATGGTTGGAGCCTGGATGTGGGCAAGCTCTTGAGAAAGAAGTGCCGAAACATCATCTGCAGAGTCAAATCTGTCTTGCGGATTTTTAGAATGGAGCTTTGCGATTAGCGCGGATAGCCAAGGCGCGATATCGGGATTGATTTCACGAATCGGTTGCGGCTCAGAGTCGCAGACTTTTTTGATGACGCCAAAGACCGACTCGCTTTTAAAGGGAGCGTGTCCGGTACAGGCAGCGTACATGACGCTTCCAAGGCTGAACAAATCGGATCGCGGATCGGCCCGTTCGCCTTTGGCTTGTTCGGGTGACATGTATTGCGGGGTTCCTGAGATAGATCCGCTGTGAGTCATCGTGGCTTCGTCAACGACGCGAGCTAAGCCGAAGTCGCTGACCATTGCACCGTCGATACCATTTTCAAGCAGAACATTTGCTGGTTTCACGTCGCGATGAATGATGCCGCGTTCATGAGCGGCAGCGAGCCCTCGCGCGACTTGCATTCCGATGCAGGCGACTTCTTTTGTGTTAAGCGGACCGTGACTTCGCAATCGCTGGTCCAATGAGCCGTCAGGAATGTACTGCATGACGATGTAAGGCGTTCCTTGGAATTCGTCGACAGCATGAATCGGCACGACGTGTTGATTCTTAACCGAAGCAATCGCTCTGCCCTCGCGTTCGAAACGGCGCCGCGAACAACCGTTGTTGGCGTAGGCCGGAGCGAGAAGCTTGATTGCGACGTATCGATTTAGCCTGGTATCGAGAGCTTTGACAACAATGCCCGCGCTTCCTCGGCCAATCACGCCGCAAATTTCATAGCCTCCGAGTCGTCCCATCATGCTTGGATCGTCCGTCGGAGCCAACATCGCTTGGACTTTTTTCAAGTCACGTTGCCGATCACGGGTTTCGATACCTTCCGTTTGTTCCGTCGCCGAGCCGCCACCATGATCCACAAGTTGCGTCTGGATTTCATTCCAGTCTTTTTCCTGGCCAGCAAGTTTTTCCAGTGTTGCCTGACAGGATTTACAACTGTCGAGATGAGCAATGATCTTTGCTTCTTCCGTGTCCCCTGATTCCTGATCCAGAAATCGGCGAAAAGTTTTTTGGTCAAAACAGGCTTTAGTTTGGTTATTCACGATTGCTCCATTGGTTTGGGCGTGAAGGGCTGATTCAATTTTAATGTGTGGGCGTAGAAACAATGACGGGAAAGTTGACGATCTGCTTAGTCGTCATCAGAAGCTCGCCGAATTTCGCCAAGCAATTCATCTTCAATGTGTTCGGCGTCATCCAGTTTTGAAACGATCTTGCGAATTCTTGAAACGATTCGAAACTTGGCGGCGTAAATGCTACCGACACTCAGCCCAAGTTGTTGGGCGACGTCTTCTGGCTTTTGGCCTTCAACAGCCGTTAGCCAAAATGATTTCCATGACGCCTCTTTGAAGTCAGATTTGACCTGGTCAGCCGCCCAGTGCAGAAGTTTGCGGCGATAGCTATTCCAAAAAAGCGTTGTGTCTGCATCTGGCTTGTCGGGATGCTCGGCCAACATTTGGGCCACAAATGTGTCACCGCTTCCAGCAGCGCGTTTGGATTGCAAGTTGATCTTGTCGACTGCAATATTTCTGGCGACTCGAAAAAGCCAGCCGCGGAACTTCCCTTTGGCTGGATCATGTTGCCAGGATTCAACCTTCGTCTCTACCGCCGCGAGGACTTCCTGGGTTACGTCCCAAGCGTCAGCATCTTGCAAGCCACGGCGACGAGCGTACGAGTAAATGGCTTGCTCATAGACTTCCAAAAACTCGACCCACGCGTCGCTGCTATGTTCGCGAAGCCGGATGAGCAAACTGTTGCGGGTCTGGGGAAGATTGGCCATCGATGATCAGTCGAACAAAGTCGACTATCCGTTCAGGAGTTAAGGAACAAGAGTCATTCGCTCTTGCTAACTTAATCTCCACGACTTCAGCCATTTTTTACGCCAAGAATCAAAAAAATTGAAAGAAATCGCCTGAGCCGGAAAAAACCGAGGGAATTACCCTCCACAGTCCCGGAAGGAAATCAGGCCCGCCATTCCAACTACATCATTTGTGCCATCCTGATCAGCTGAGCTACGGCTTCTTGATCATTGGTTGTTCGCCAGCGGTCTTCCCGGCGCCAGGATTCATACGAGGAACTCGCTTCCAACCTTGGCCGATCGGCAATTGCGGTCTCACGAATACGCCCATGAAGTTTTGTATCTTGCTGAGCTGATTGTTGACTTTCCGATTTTGAAACGAGATGTAACGACTCGAAAAATTATTCTTCTTGGGATCATACTGAGGCGAATACATGTGCAGACCCTTAGGCAAGAAGTCAGCTTCGTCCAAAATAATTTCAACGCGCGAGTAGTTTTGCGCGTCCTCGGCTCGTTTTGGATAAGCTTCCAACCAATATTCTTTTTCGGCGCCTTTGGGCTGGATAACTCGCACCCAATATCGATTCAGGATTAACGATTTGTTGGCCCCGAACAAGAAAGGAATCGGGCTGCGGTCGAGTCCTTGCGGTCCCCGCATTTCAACTGGAATTTCCGTTTCGTAAATTCGCTTGTCTTTAAAGTCAAAATCGTAGATCTTTTTGCCATCGGTGATCCAGCGCTCGAGAGCTTCGATGCCTTCAACTTTTTTGTATTCCTCACCTGGCTTGGTGAACTTGTACAACTCCGTTGTTTCATAACGAGCTTTATCGGGTTGAGCAAATCGAATCGTGCCCACTCCAACCATCGCAGCGGCAAGCTGATTTGTCGTTGGATCACGATAGTCGACAAATGCCGTGTCGTACTCGAACCGCTGAAAATCACATTCGTACTGTTTGACTTGCTGGCTCGTCTGTTGCCAGTAATCCAAAATGTGTTCCAAATACTTTTGATCTTTCGCACTCAACTCAGGAAACGGGCGTTGCGGCTGTTGCACAGCGGCCGCTTGTTGAAGTGCAGCGCCGGGCGGTTGTTGTCGCAACTGCGCGGCTTGTTGCTGAATGTACTGCTGCTGCTGAGCGTATTGCTGCTGCGTTTGTTGTTGCGATGATTGCTGTGTTTGATTTTGTCCGTTTTGGACCGCTTGCCCGAACAGTGGCGAAGTCCACACGCCAGCAATTAACGCGACTACCGCTAACAACGCGACCAACTTGCATGTCTTCGAACGCAAATTAAGATTCGTAATTCCTTCAACAAGCATTTCATCTTCCCTGATTGTTTGCTTTAAGAGATTCAATGTCGAAGCGTCATCTCTCGATTGATTGATTCTTCAAAATTGATGTCGATATGTCTTTGATTTAGCCGACGAGTCTAACAATTGCATAGACGACGACCTAGAGCGGTTTTCATTCGCCAAATCCCGCGAAAACTGCCCAGTTCTCGCACGAAACCGGCTAAAAAATGTGCTGTCTGTTTACAATGAGCCTGTGACCATCCCCCATTTCCAAACGCCCATGAACGATTCGCAGCTTCGATCTCCGTTTCATTACCGAGTTTGGTTTTTCTTTTTGCTTTGGTCAATCTTTGCTATCGCTTGTTTTGCGTGGTCTTTCACTTCTCCGTTAAGTTCGCTTTCTGATCCTCCGGGGATCGATCGCGATGATGTCTATTTCGACAACATTGCATACAACCTGGCGGAAGGAGAAGGCTTTCGGCTGGACTTTGCCAAACCAACGTGGCGCGAAACCTATCTAAGCGAAACCGAAGTCGATGATCGACAGCGAGAGTCCAATGAGTGGATCGCAGAAATTTCAGTAGTCGGTCCGACCGCAGCGCGAGCGCCTGCCTACCCCATCATGCTCTCTTATAGCTACCGATTTTTTGGCCGACAGTGGGTGACTCCGCGGCTCATTAATTTTGGCTTGCTCTCGCTTGGACTGGCGCTGATCGTGTTTTACGTTGGCCGGCAGTTTGAGTCTCCGCTGGTTCCGGTAATCGCTTCGTTGACGTTGCTGGGCGACTTTGGAATTTTCGGATTCGCGACAAAAATCGTAACCGAGCCAATGGCGGTTTTTGCAGTAGCTGGCTTATTTGTTACCGTGGTGGCTGCGAGCCGTTCCAATTCGTTTTCGCCATGGCTGGTTGCCGGACTAGCGTTTGGAGCAGCGACGCTGGTGCGGAGCAACATGAATAGTTGGGTGTTAATGTTGATCGTGTTGTCAGCGATTGGCTTGACCATTGGGCCTCGACTCGTCGGAGAGCGAAGAACATTTTTTGGCAAGTTCCTGCTGTTTCTGTTGGGAACAGTGATCGTTGCCGGCCCGTGGTGGTATCGCAATTGTCAGGTCACCAAGCACTTTGAACCGCTTGGAACCGGTGGCAAGATCGGTTGGGTTGGCGGTTACTGCGACGAAGCTCTCGACCGGGGCGGCAACTGGCAACTTCATGCGGTGTTAAAGCAACAGAATCTCTCGATCGAGAGTCGACAGTTTAGAGATACACCTCTCGCCGTTCGCGAGTACTACATGGGACGAGACAGCTTTCAAGCTGGAATCGAATGGATGAAAAGCAACTGGAAGTCCATTCCGAAACTGATGGTGCTGAAAGCAATTAGCCATCTTGGTTTCTACAATCACTTTCACATTGCAATCACGCTCATCAATCTCGCGATGATGATCTCGGCATGTATTGGTTTCGTGATGTCCTGGAAACGGTTTGGCGGCTGGGCAACGCTAGTCCTGTTTTTAAGTATCGCCACCGCGATGATCACTTGGGCGCACTACGGCCGATACTCCATTCCCGTTCGACCGCTCATTCATCTCGGCAGTGCCGTCACTGGCGCGTGGCTGATCCATTCGTTGTTTGAAAACTGGTTACCGGATTGGTTGAAGCACATTCAGGTCACCTCGTAGAACTTACCCGCCTTAGTTTCCGTTATCGCTTTCTGTATTGCCGCCGAACGTATTGCCGGTTCCTTGGTCCAAAAACCCGAACCCACGATTGTCTTCGGAATTGTTATTGGTCACCGAATTGTTCGCTGAATCATCGGTGAATAAAAAACCATCCTGCCGATTATCATCTGCATTGTTGGCGTCGTAAGTCCCATCGGCTGACTGGACCAGGAAACCACTGATCCAGTTTCGTCTCGACGTATTGCTGGTCACAGTTGTGTCATCGGATCCGAGCGACAAAAAGAAACCGGCTCCACGATTGTTCGAGCAGACATTCGCATCGATCAAACTGTTATCGACGGCATCAAAGAAATATCCGTGGGATTTGTTCGTCCGCGCCGTGTTGTCGACAAAGATCTGGTTGCCTTGAGAAAGCGAGAACCCAATCCCCTGATTGTTGAACGCACGATTGTCGTAGGTGTTATGATCCGGTCCGTTGATCGTAAAACCATTGGCGTGGTTGGACTGAGCGGTATTCCAATAGATCTCGAAATTCGTACAGTTGTTGAACGAAAAGGCATCGCCAGTATTTTGATAAGCCTTGTTGTTGTAGACGGCACACGAATCTGAATCGTCGATCCGCGTTCCTTCATTAGCACTTCGAAACGTTGTGCATTTCCACACTCTGGCGTTGTCGCATCCGGATTCAACTTTGATCCCCGTCTGGCAATCGTAAACCTTCATGTATTCGACTTGAACTCCAGTACGTCCTGACTTTACCAAGACGCCTTCCTTCGCGTCGTGGACTTCGATCCGTTTCAAGTGCACCTCGTTGGAAGTGACCGTGATCGCCGGAAGACTGGAATCGGCAGCAAACAGACGTGTACCGGTATAGCCGCGAACGAAGATGGGTTTGTCTACGATGATATTCTCTGTTCGATTTCCTTTGATCGAAACCACATCACCTGGACTTGCAGCATCGATAGCAGCTTGGATTGTGTCGTAGTGTTGGGGAACTTTCAGGTACGTCGGGCTGGGGATCGAGATTTGAAAGTCGTCGAAGTAGACCGTTTCGTCTTTTGATGTCGCCCAGTCTTCGTTGCCGCCAAAGAAAGTGCTGAAGTACATTTGATCGATCTTCAAATCATTGACCAGACGAAATCGGAGATCTTGTTGATCGAGGACAAGTTCGCCATCTATCCAAATCTGAAGGACGCCGTCGAAAGCACCCGGCGTATTCATTTTGACGCGCTGGGCGACTTTATACCAAACTCCCGAATGTAAAACGGTTCGCGCACCGTCTGCACCTGTCCAATAAGCCTTGTCTTCCTGCGTACCGTCTTGCGCGAACCCTGAATGCGTGTACTTTGCGTAAGAGATTCCCTCGGCCGTTAATTGTTCAGGGTCGCCCGAATCACCAGTAAAGTCGGTTCGCCACATCATCCGGCCTGTCCAACCATTAACACCGTCGGCTGTTGTACTTCCCGTCGGAGCTGATCCTCCAGCCAAACCAGGAAGCTTGCCGCCACGAACGAAGTCAAAACCACTTTTGAATTTGATTCGGTAGCTCAGGAAGACTTCCTCGTACTCGCCGCCTAATTCGTATTTCCACTGAGCGCCCGTATCCTTGGTACCGTCGCTACCTGCCGGATAAAAAACCGACATAGCGCTTCCCGCACCACCAAACGCTTCAGCGCCGTTGACGATCGAAACGCGCCCTTCGGTTACGCCATCATTAAAGACTGGATCGCTCCAGTCCGTATCGAGATCGTCGTCGGTATACAACTGGGCGGCGCTGTATTGCTCGAAATCATTTTCGTAAATGATCTGAGCCTGCGCAGGAGTTGTGTCTAGCAACAACAAGCCAAACGCAAAGATTGCGAAGCCCATTGAGCAGCAAGCGAAAACCGCTGAGCAAATTTGGGAAGAGAAGCTTGCGCAATCGCGCTTGTCACAGGTGCGCGCAACGGTGCACGTTCGATGTTTAATCATGGTGTCAATCTATATGAAGGGGAGCGGCTCAAACTTATTTATTCTGAGCCCGTCAGGAATTTATCCTATGACTTCCCAATCGAATGAACTTCAAACCCGATTTCTGCCAACTGATCCCGGTCGAGAAGATTTCGACCGTCAAACAGAAACGCAGGTTTGTTCATCGATTGGTAGATCGATACAAAATCGACTTCCTTGAACTCTTCCCACTCCGTCAGGACAGTAACCGCATGAGCTCCATCGGCGGCTTCGGCAGCACTCTTGGCAACGCTAACGTTGTTTTGAATCAGCTGCTCATCGTGGTCACTAATTTCGCCTTGATCGTTAGACATCAAGTAACGCAAATCAGTTTGAACCTGCTCCAAAGAAACTTGAGGATCATAAATTGTGATCCGGGCACGTTCCTCAATCAGATCTCGGCAAACATAAATCGCAGCCGATTCACGCGTATCGTTGGTGTCTTTTTTGAACGCGAATCCCCACATGGCAATTTTCTTGTCGGAGACCGTATTGAACATGTTTTTGACAATACGTGTAGAGAAACGACGCTTTTGAAAGTCGTTCATCTTCACGACCTGTTCCCAATACTCGGCGACTTCTGGCAATCCAAAGTGACCGCAGAGGTAAACAAGATTGAGGATATCTTTTTGAAAGCAGGAACCACCGAATCCAACGGACGCTTTCAAAAACTTGGGCCCAATTCGAGAATCCGTGCCGATCGCGTTGGCAACTTCATCCACGTCGGCGCCGGTTGCTTCGCACAACGCCGAGATAGCATTGATGGACGATACCCGCTGCGCCAAAAACGCGTTGGCCGTCAGCTTGGACAGCTCACTACTCCAAAGGTTTGTCGTAATGATTTTTTCGCGCGGCACCCAGTTTCCATAAACTTCGACCAACGCCTGAATCGCTTCGGGAGTTTCGCCACCGATCAAAACACGATCAGGATCCATCAGATCTTCAATCGCAGTTCCCTCAGCCAAAAACTCTGGATTGCTGAGCACGTCAAACGTTGCACCGGGACGACCTGCGGAAACAAGAATCCGCTTGACGGCTTCGGCAGTTCGCACTGGAAGCGTCGATTTTTCGACGACAATTTTGTGACCGTCTGAACATTCGGCGATCACGCGTGCACACTTTTCGACAAACTCAAGGTTCGCCGCTTTACCTGTACCGATTCCAAAAGTTTTGGTCGGCGTGTTTACGGAAATGAAAATCATGTCCGATTCGCGGATCGTGTTTTCAACGTCCGTTGAAAATCGCAGGTTCTTTCCTCGACATCCGACCACGATCTCATGCAGACCAGGCTCGTAAATTGGAAGCTCATCCGAGTTCCAAGCAGCAATACGTTTTTCGTTAATGTCTACAACATGGACTTCGATGTTAGGGCAGCGATGAGCAATCATCGCCATCGTTGGACCTCCAACGTAGCCAGCACCAATGCAACAGATCTTTTTTGTGGTCGAGGGAGAATCGACAGTCGATTGAATCATGAATAGTCTCGTAAATTTTCTTAATCTAAATTGAAATGCAAGGGATCAAACTTCATCCTGAATTCAAAATTCATCCATTAAAATTCATCCATTAAAATTCATCCATTACTTACTGCCTACAACGCTGATTACGAAAACCAGCAACGCCACATAGGTCAGTGTCATTTCCATTTTTGGAATCAAAAAGTCAAAGAGCGATTCGCCTTTGGCTTTACCATCCATATCGGTTCGGTGCGAGTCCCATTTTTGATGATGCAAATGGAACATCGTATATATCTTGACAATGCTACCTATCCACTGTGTGTACAACAACATCGGAATATCAACGAGGGAAAGGCGATGCCCCTCCAAAGTCAAAATCAGTACGTATATAGTACGTACAACAAGAACGAGAATCGCATAAATCAGCAGATAATATGGACTAAGCCAAAGACAGGCCCAAATTGCTGATAGCGGACCTAGCAAACTGGTGTACATCGATAATCGCTGATCAACGTGACACCACCAGACAAACGGTTTTTGAGTGGCCAGCCCTAATGTAATTGCCCGCCCATTATTGCGTAACATGTTTCCGAACCATCGATGCATCTTTTTGACACTTGTTCGGACCGGTTCTGGCCCTGAATCTTCCATGCAGTAAATAATGGCATCAGGAACGTACAACATTTCACTGCCTTTCTTGAGCAGCGTGTACCAAGTGCTTTTGTCGTCGCCAGTGACAAACTGGATTTCTCCGTGCAACCAATGCTTGATTCGGTCGTTTTCAAGCGATGAAATGAATTCATCTTTCACGCATTCGCGGGCCCGAAACAACGAAAAACGTCCCGTCAAGACTTGAAGCTGACCCGACAGGCTAAGCGATTTCATATATCGATGCCGCATCGAAAAGCGAAGCGTATACCATTTCCGATACAGCCAATTCCCTTTGGTCACCGAGATATTGTCCGTCGTAATCGCGTCGAGCTTGGGTCGCAGCGCGAACAAGGGCAAACATTTATCTAGGATGCCGCGGCCCAGCACGGTGTCACCATCCATTAAGGCAACGATGTCTGATTCATGAATTTCTAATTCGCTGAGCTCATACAAACAATCGGCCATCCCTTGTCGCTTACCACCTGTTTGTCGCACAAACTTCAACTCGACATTGTCGCGACCAGGATGATTGGCATGGATCTCTCGGAAGATATCGTCTTCTTCTTCGGCTCCAGCATTCACGAACACGATGACTTGGCTAGGAATCTGACTTGATTCCGAAAGCACCGATTCCATCATGGATCGTGTGACTTCTGGTTTCTCACGAAACGTTGGAATCAGGAAGAACAGCTTTTCTGGATACTTGGTTTCTTCCGGTAACTGACTGGCACGAAATTGCATCTTAGGATAGACGAGATACTCATAGATCGCAGCGCGAACACAGTGCGTCAACAACCAGAGGTATCGCCACGCGCCGATAAAGCCGAGCACCGCAATCGACTCCAACGGAATCTCTCTCGCTTTATCTGGAAGAAAGATAAAGATCAAAAACGCCAGACCGAAATAGCATGCGACCACAGGCACAGCGCGTAACAGCCGCATACCTAGCGAAACGTCATATCGAATACTCGTGTCCACGTAAATTTCCTAAAACGTTGTTGGAGCGCACCGGTCAACCAAATTCGATCAGTGGCCTGAAGTCATTTGAAAAGGAGTCAGTTTGAGATTGGGCTATCGTCTGTTTGAGAGACATCGACCATGGATGCTGTTGATTGATCAGCCGCTAAAGCAGTGGCGGTTGTGTCAAGCGTAGCGTCTTTGGAAGGATTGGCTTCCTTGCTTGCTACAAGCGACGAAGTCGCATTGTCATTTCCAATCGGTTTGAGTTCGTAACCCATTGAGTCATCGAGCCACTTAATCCCAAAGCCAGTGTTGATTGCCATTTCCAAACGAATTCCAGAAGGAATCTCGCTCGGAATATCGTCGATCACAACTTTGACGGGAACATCGGTCGCAGTGGCACCGCGAAAGTCAGCTGTATATCGGCCATGTGAGTACATCGCTCGATGCCCAACCGCCGAGACGAACCCTTCAAGCTTCATGTCCAATGACGGAACGCTGACGGTTACGGGCTGGCCGGGACGAACACGACTGGCCTGACTCGTGGTTAATTGTCCCGCTGCCCAAGTCTTCCCGGGATAGCTCAATGCGATAACTTCGTCGGCGACTCGAAGATACTCGCCCACTTGCCGGTACGTCACGAAGACGCGACCGTCGCGTGGAGCCACGATATCGAGTTCACTAACTCGGTCCGCGAGGACTTCTCCAACCCGGCGGATCTCTTCAGCTTCCGCTTCGGCGACTTCCAGTTCAGCCTTCAGCCGACCAAGCTCATCGTCGAGCCGGTCACTGAGGATCAAAACGTTGGAATCAGCCGCTTCTTGAGAAAATTTGATTTGGCGAGCCAAATTCTTGGCCGCAATACACTCGGCTTCGGCCGCCATCAGCTGGTTGTTGATTTCATCAAGTTCCAGTTGGGTGACCGATCCACTGGCGACGTAAGGTGTCATTCTGGCAACAGCGGAACGAACGCTGGCTCGCATCTTTTCAGCAGCATCAAGCTCCGACTCGGCCACTTCGAGATCAAGCGCCAACTTTTTGGTTGCAATTCCGAGCTTCGTTTCAAAGCCCTTCAATTGTGTTTGCAGCGCTCTGACTTTCGCCTGAGCCGTAATTAACGTGGCCGCGTTTCGTTCGCTCTCGGCTGTCATATCGGGATTGTTGATTCGTAACAACAAGTCACCTGCTTTGACGGTGTCGCCTTCGTTGACAAATACGTCAACGATCACTCCTTCGACTTTGGTGTTAATTGGCAAATAGTTTCCAACCAAAGCTGAATTGCCGACTGACAATGAACTACGTGACTTTAAAAAGACCGCCGCAAGAACCAACAACCCAAGCATCGTGAACAACAGAGCCATCAGCGCAAACGTTTTCACATAGCCCTTTTGCTGAGGCGGCGCGGCAACAGCGGCCGTTGTCGAAGGAGCGGAATCTGAAGCAACCACTCCTTTGGCCAACTCGTCGTATGTCCGATTTTCAAGTTCAGCGTTGCTGCCATGTCGATCCCGATTGGCGAGGTATCGACGAATCGTCTCTTTATTCGTTAGCGTGAGGTTTGCAAATGAACAAACAGTTACTCCATCCCTATGTCCACGAACTCGAAATAAAACTGGCAACCGCTGGCCGCCAATCGTCAACTCGCCTTCGACGGCGGAATTCTTGTTTGTCGAACCGAGCTCCTCAGCGCTGAGCGAACCGGAAACGTTGAAGCCAAATTCAGTGAGCTTTCTGATCGAGTACGAACGGGTACCAATGACGAGCTCTTCGCCTGTAACTGATTGATTTTGCATATTCTTTGCTAGCTGATCGAGGATTTGGCTCGTATGCCTGCAAGGAACACACAACGCCGGTAAAGATAGGGGGGCACGGTAAAGTTTGCCGGCGCAATTGATATTGTTGTGCGGCTTAGGAAACTTGCGCCGATCTCGATACCTGTAGCGGTTATTCCAGACGCGTTGAGTCTCCGGGATTGCCCCAAAACAGAACGCATAGGCTAATTCAGTTAGCAGTGATTTACAAATGGGAAATCGAAATCTAATCACCGAATTTCTCGACAAATTCTTCACCGATTTGGAATCTGGAAATGAGCCCCCGTTAAGGCGATCTTGCGGGTGTTTCAAGCTCAATAACTGGTTCTTATCAATTGGCATAGGATTTTTGCTTTGTTTTACGGGATGTGTGGTCGGACCGGACTTCAATCGGCCACTTCCACCGGAGCTGAGCCAGCAGTTTGTCAATCAAACCGTCGAAAACCAGCCGTTCACAGGTGGGCCAAGTGTCGACCTAACAACTTGGTGGAGACAATTCTCCGACCCGTTGCTGGAACACTTGCTGGAACGGGCCGTTTCCCAAAACCCTACCATTCAAGAATCTTATCACCGAATCGCCGCGGCTCGTGCCCAAGTGAAGATCCAAGGAGGTCGCCTGAACCCAACGGCGAATCTAGGTGGTAATTACGCGTTAACAAAGCGGAGCCAAAACGCTCAGCCATTTGTTGGTCGAAACGGGGAATCGTTTAACTTGTTTACGCTGGGTTCGGATACCGTATGGGAATTTGACCTGTTTGGAAAAATTCAGCGTTCAATCGAATCCGCGGAAGCCAACGTACAGTTCGAACAATTTGAACTGGAAGCCGTTCGCCAAACTTTGTTGGCTGACATCGCGTCCTCGTATTTGAGAATTCGCTTGCTGCAACGACAGATCGAATCGACCAACGAAAGCCTGGCGATTCAATCGCAAACCGAACAATTGGTTGCCGGAAGAGCAGATGCGGGGCTTTCGACGGAGTTGGATCAATCGCAAACCGAAGCGTTCTTTCATCGTTCACTGGCGCTGCGAGCCGTGTTTGAACAACAACTGGAAGTTGAATTCAATTTGCTGAACCTGTTGTTAGGCCAGACTCCCGATCCACAACTAAAAACATTCCTTGGCGTCTTGCCGCTCCCACAAATTCCAGCCGTGCCCGAAATTGGATTCCCTGCGGAGCTATTACGTCGTCGACCGGACATTCGACGTGATGAGATGGCGGTCGCGGCGGCCACAGCGAACGTTGGTATCGCCACCGCAGATTTATATCCACAACTAAGTTTGCTGGGATCGATCTCGGTAAGTGCACAAACAGTTTCTGGATTATTCGAAACCGAAGGACTTGGATTTTCCGTTGGGCCATCGGTGAGTTGGAATATTCTCAACTACAAACGAATCGGCTTTAACATTGAAGCTCAAGAGGCACTGTTCCGACAAACGGCTGCGAGATATCAATCGACCGTACTTGGCGCTGTCAACGAAGTCGAAGAGGCCTTAATCCAACATCATGGATACAAAAAGCAGTGGTTTTCATTAAACGAAGCCATCGTGGCCGACAAGAAAGCAGTCGAATTGAGCTTGGAAAGATACAAAGCCGGCAAAGCAAACTTCCAACGCGTGATTGATGCTCAACAACAATTGCTCCAAGACCGACAACTTCGCGATGAAGCTCAGTCTTTGGCAATCGACGCGTTGATTCGACTTTACAAAGCTACCGGAGGTGGCTGGCAAGTAGGTCAGCCCGCGCAGCAATTGGCCTGTGCTCCTAGTATGTCCGGTGGCCAGTGTTTGCAACCAGCAATGGCACATCCGGATTCTCCTCCAGTGATGTACCACCGTGATCCTGTCCATGATCCAGTTCCCTATGACCCGAACCAATCGGACTTTCAGCAACTGCCTGGGGCAAATCAGGACTTTCAAAGTCCGCCCCCAGTGGTTGATCCAGAAAACGGACCTGTTGACCAAATGGATCCTTCGGAACTCGAGGATTTCGAGTTTCTTCATCCTGCTGAAGAGGAAACGGAATTCCTGTTCCCCGAAACCGGCGCCACGGATCAACCAATGTACGAAGCGACTTCTCTCAAAGGATTTAAGCCTCTCAAACGGCCACAGCAAGCCGCGACGAATGGGCCTGCCAACTTGCAAACGGCGTCATATGAGCAACCCATAATGACACAACAGCCTATGAACGCGCAAGCATCACAAGCGTCGACGCAACCATCTCCATTGGCGCCCCAGATGGCCCAACCGCAGATGGTGCCGCGACCGATGCCAATGCCCGGCCGACAAGCCATGTCACCAAGCCGAGGTGGAATTCAACGATATCCATTGTTGGATGCACTTCAGCAATAGTGCCTCGCAGAAGATCACGACCAACGGATTGACGACGTCGATGTCAGCCCAACTGCCGCCACGTGCCAGGCTACAATCGCCAAAAATCGGTCCTTGACAGAGGCGCACCAAATGATACACTTATGTATCATGCCCAATTCGAAACAAATGCTGATCGACGCCGCAGTCCTGGTCCTTTCTCGAGACCCATCGGCTGCTCTTTCAACCATTGCAGAGAAAGCGGGCGTCCAGCGAGTTACGCTACATCGTCATTTTGGCTCCCGTGAAGCCTTGATTCGCGAAGTCGCGTTGTTCTCTCTGAATGAAATGGACAGCGCGAGCAAGAAAGCAGCGAAGGGGGCCAAGAGCTATACCGATGCACTGCGCAAGATTGTTGCTGCCTTGGTTCCCATTGGTGATCGATTTCACTTTCTTTGGAATCAAAAAGAAGTTTGGGAAGACCGCGCTTTGAAAAAACGTGCGCAGAAAGATGACAAAGAACTCATCCGCTTGATTGAAAAATCAAAAAAGGAGGGAGGGATCGATGCTGAAGTCCCGAACGCTTGGATTTTGGCTTCCATTGAAGCGGTCGTTTTCACGGCGCTCAACGCGGTGCAGTCAGGGGCAATCGCGCCCAACGACGCGCCGGAGTTGGCAGTCAGAACCCTATTCAACGGAATCGGAGGAACCAAAAAGAAGAAGGGCTCGAAATGAAAAACGTGACCACGTCTTCGAAACGGTTGCTGGGAATCGATGTCGGCAGATCACTCGCGATCGGAGGCATGGCGCTGGTTCATTTCGTCATGGTCCTTTCATCTCAAAGCATGGACGGTTCGTTGCTCGACTGGTTTTTCAATCGGGCCTCAGGTCGCCCGGCAACCATGTTCATGATTCTGGCGGGGATTGGTGTTTCACTTCGGTTCGTTGGCAAAACGGACGCAGCATCGATCACACGCTTGCGGAAAAGCCTGACAAGTCGCGGGTGGATTTTTCTGATCGTTGGCTTTGTCAATCTGGTTTTGTGGCCAGGTGACATCTTGCGAGTGTATGGTATCGCGTATCTGTGCGCTGCCTTGTTGGCGTTTTCCAGTCAGTGGAAATTGTTGACTTACGCGGTGGGCGTTGTTTTGGTTTTCGTGGGAACAGTTTTCGTTGTCGACTTCGGAACGGACTGGAATTTCGAAACATTGGAATATGCCAACCTGTGGACGCTGCACGGTGGTTTGATGAATTTGTTCTACAACGGCTTCCGAGCGGTTCTACCTTGGCTAGGTGTGATGTTTTTCGGAATGTGGGTTGGAAGATTTGACTTACGCAGCAGCAAAGTCCGCAAGACGTTTATCGTTTGCGGATTGCTTGCCTGGGCCGTCGCAGAATTGATATCGTTCGGCCTCATCCGACTTGCTGCTTCCGTGGTTTCTGAATCTGAACTGGAAGACTTAATCGCGATACTGGGAACCGATTCGTTGCCTCCGATGCCCCTGTTCCTGCTCTCCAGCGGCGGATTTGCGATCGCGGTGATCATGTCTTGTGTTCATTTGTGTGAACTAAAACCTGGTCGCCTTTGGGACACCATTGCCAACGCAGGTCAATTGGCATTCACCTGGTATATACTGCATATTTTTGTCGTGATTGCCGCAGGTGTGGCAACAGATTTTCGCGGGGACACTTCTTTGCTTAAGGCCTACGTTGTTTCGGCAACCTTCTTTGTGGCAATGTGCGTATCCTCGTTTTTATACCGCGGCAGGTTTCGACACGGTCCGTTGGAATGGACGTTGCGGAAACTGGCTCGATAATTTGAACAGCACCGATTGAACAGCACCAACCTCATTTGAAATTCGCCAAGACCGTTTCCATCGCATTGAGCACGATTCCCTTGAGTCGCGGAGCGGCGACCACAGCGGCATCAATCACTTCTTGTCCTGACGTTGACTCAAGCACATCTGGATTGGCAACATTGCTGACAATCGACAGAGCGAGAATGCGAATCCCGCAACGCGACGCCACAGCGACTTCTGGGACCGTAGACATACCGGCAACATCGGCACCAATTTTTCTCAGGAACCGGTACTCGGCTCGCGTTTCATAATTTGGCCCCAACATAGCGCCGTACACGCCGCGTTGTAACATGAAGTTCTCTTTGCGGGCGTATTGTGCGGCTTGCTCCATCAATTCACGATCATAAAAACTATCGCTTCGCAATAGGGGACGATCAGCAACGACGTCTCCCGTCATTCTTCGGGAAGTTTGATACATGAAGTCGACGTGGCTTTCGATTAGCATCATTTCACCACTCTTGAATCTGGGATTGATACCTCCCGACGCATTGCTGACAAATAGAACTTCAACGCCCATCGCATGCATCATGTGAATCGGCAAAGTCGCCTGGTCGACATCGTAGCCCTCATAAAGATGAAAACGACCTTGCATGGCGGCCACAGGGATTCCGTTGAGCGAACCACAAACCAACTGGCCCTTGTGGCCAATCGAAGTGCTGTGCGGAAAATGCGGAATTTCACCGTAGGGAATAGCGACGTCCGCTGAAATTTCGTTGCCGAGAATTCCGGCTCCCGTTCCGAGAATGATCCCAAACTTGGGGCGAGTCGGCCAAGCGGAAGCTACGAACTGGTGCGCCTCTTCAATTTGCTTTTCGAATTCGCTCATATTTTCCCGACGTTCTTTGGCTGGATTGCCGCCAGCGATTTTCTGGGCTCTAGCGAACCGTCACGCCGACTCTTCGGCCAAGACGCCAATCACCAGTTTAGTTAGTTTTGGCTCAGCCGCATTGGCAACAGCGACAATTTCATGAGCGTCAGCCGGTTCAAGCGAATCGGGGAAACATAAATCGGTCACGACCGAGAATCCAACCACGCGCATGCCTGCGTGAACCGCAACAATGACTTCCGGGATCGTGGACATGCCAACCACGTCGGCACCGATTGTTCTCAAGAACCGATACTCGGCACGAGTCTCCAGATTCGGACCAGCGACGGCAACCAACACGCCTTTGTGCGCTACAACGTCCTCCGACCTGGCGATCCGCAAAGCTCGCTCGATCAACTCATTGGTGTACGGTTCGCACATGTCTGGAAAGCGAGGGCCCAACCGATCATCGTTGATTCCAATTAACGGATTGTCGCCCATGAGATTGATCTGGTCTTCGATGACCATCACATCTCCTTTGCGGTAGTAGGGATTCAAACCGCCCACTGCGTTTGAACAAACCAGCAAATCAGCGCCCAGTGCTTTGATCACTCGGATCGGTAAAGTAATTTCTTTAAGCGGATAGCCTTCGTACATGTGCACGCGGCCTTCCATCGCAATCACAGGCAGTCCACCAAGTGTTCCACAAACGAGCCGGCCTTTGTGCGAAAGGGCAGTCGATTTTGGGAAGTTCGGAATGTCGCCGTACTCAATCGAGGCCCCGACATCAATCTTTTCGGCAAGCGGCCCAAGCCCTGTACCAAGAATGATTCCGGCATGCGGCTTAACATCCCATTGTTGTTTGATGAAGGCGACGGCTTCTTCTATTTTGTCGTACAAATCCAGCATGCTTATTCCCTGTAAAATTTCCTCGATGGAAAAAAGTTAACCGAAACGGCAACGACTACTCAAGAGGGTAGATGGGATTCATCGCTCATTCCACTCGTGCTCTTGAATCTGCAATTCATCCAAGGCCCACTTTTTTGCATAGCCTAACGACGATTGAACATTTCCATTGTCAAACAATATATGTCCTACGGAAGTTCGTTTGGGGTACTTGAACAGGAAGAAATACATCTCAGCCGGATCGTAACTGCAAAGCGTCACATGGAGAGGTTTCTCCATCTTTTTGTCGATCCCAATCTTACACCGGGCGCGAGTTGGATTGTGATGTTCTCCAAGCTGAACTTCCATACGACGATCAAATGCCAGGGAACGATATTCGTCGACCAGCTCAAAAAAGACGTCCAATGGATCTCGATCGGCGGGACAATGCTGATTGATTGCGCGGCCCCAACCGGTCGGTTCCGACCAACGCTTGAGACGCAACCAACTGAGAAAATGGCTTTGCGTTAATTGAGGACAGTCCTCGATGATTCCATGGTTTCTTAAGCCAGAGTAATAGCCCTGAACGATGAGCTCCAATTCCAGCAATCCGTCTCCTCGATTTCGTCTGCGCAAATACATCGTCGGTCGTTTACGGACACGATCCAAAAAGGTGTAGACACAAGGTGATTCTGATTCAGACATCAACATCAAAGAAAAAAATAAAGCGAAGACACAAAAGTTGCGTCTCGCCTTATCTTAACATCTTTAATGAGCTGCGTTGTCGAATCGTTTAACGGCGTGTCGAGTTCTTCTCGTCGCTCGTACTCGCTGTGCTTTTGCGTTTCGCTTTCGGAAAGAACTGCAAAGCGTTTACCATCGCTTTGTCAGCCGGCTTGAACAAGCCACTGACTTCTTCTTCCATCGTGAATACGAAAGTCAATCGACGACCATCCTTGTTGCTGACCTGGTAGTAAAGCCATGTCACAGGCACACCCTCTTCTTCACCGAGGACTTCAATCTTCATCGCGGTGCCGCCTTGGGAAGTTTTGAATTCATCGGTGTCAACGATCCGAGCCTTGGGATCAGCAGTAACGACTTTGGCAATCTCGTGCTTGTACTCTTTCATCGTCAGTGGCTTGTTGGCCGGACGAGAAGGCAACTGAACAACATTGCATTGCGCCAACAGCATGCCGTTGCTCAAGAATCGAAGAATGGCTCCTTCTTGCTCGGCAGTGATCATGCGCCAGCGCGGATCGTATTTCAATTGAAAACGGCCGAGAGCCGACTCCCACTTGAGACGTTGCTCAATCACGCGGGACTTGGTGTACTTGGATAACGACTCGTTGGTCAAGTGCTTACAGCTGCTATCCGATTTGAGCGTCAAATCAATCGTCGTTTGACCATCGAATCCAGGAGCCAGCTGACCGGGCTGACGGATTTCCCGAATCCCCAGACGAACTGAGCTCACCATTTTTGATGTGAGATCGATCCTCAGGATGGAAGTAACTTCCATCTCGGTCATCACATCATCGACGGCAGCTTTCAACTTGCCAGACATATACACTCGAGCGATACCGCTCTTGACGTCTTTGATGAACAGTTTCACATCGTTTTGCAAGATACGGTCCAGCGATAGAAAGTTTGCCAACCCGTCATCATCAGGCTTCCATTTTTCATTAACTTGAATCCCCTTTTTGTTGACCAACGAAGGAAGACTCAGCGGATCAACCGGATTCTTCAGTAGTTCAAGTTCTGCCTGATTCAATGTCGAAAGCGCCGAAGCCATTTGGATCCGTTTTCCCGGCTGAGACTTCACACGCGAAACGATCAAGCGATTGGCGTCTCCCAATTCTGCGCTTACGTTTCCTTTACTGATGCGGAACTGACCTTTTGATTTGTCGTAAAAACGAACGGCCTGATTGTCTTTGGCTCTGCCTGTATACCTTTGGTAATAGCCGAGTTTGGCAACCGTGTTCATTGGAAGCGTTGAGTAGTTTTCTTCGTCGGTGCCGTCCATGACGACTTTGCCTTTGTGCTCAAACTGCATATCAACTCGATGCTGAGCATCTTTCGAGAACTCAACTTCCAAGTCGTATGTCTTGTCCTGAGCAGCTTGGGCGCTGGCCAGAGAAATTTGTAAGGCGATCAGGCCAAGGAAGAATCGTGTTGCGGTCAAATACTTTTGCATGGGTCGGCAAGCTTAAAGATGTTTGAGTTGAAAAATCGCCAATCACAAGAAAACGATTGCGAACTTATCGGTTCGACTAGCGCTCTATTGGATAGAGCTTTCGTGATCCGGGTCGTTCGTGAAAGTTTTCACAAGCAATTCGAATCGCACGAACTGCATTTTTTCGTCAACCAATGGAAACGATGAAAAACGGTGTCGAAACTAGGGACGGCTTTGATCCATGTCATCGTCAGAAAAGTGTCTCAAAACGCAATTGTGTGTCTCGAAGCCGTACGGTTTGCCAATTCTGTGGCCAAACCCAAAAACGGCGGCTTGGCGCGAAAATGCCGCAAAATGCGGCAAAACAGAAGAATCCGATGCAATCTAGCTCGCTTTGGAACGCATTTTGCGAGACACCTAGTAGCAAAACACCCCCAATTGCCTAATTTGGCAGTTGACTGTTCGCTAGCGATTTTTTGTAAGAGAGATTGCCAACAACCATCCAATTGATAGGTCTGGGAACACGCGCCCCACCTTCAAGTTTGAATTTGTTTGGCAACACTTGGCTAACAAAATTTTTGCATCGCAAAGAGACAAAGCTCAAAGTTGGTTGTTTCAGTTTTGAGTGTTTGGCGGTTAAGAACTTAACTGAACGAATACGTCTCTTAGCCGTAGTAAACTCAGGCAGCAAAGAAGCGGGCCTGGCTGGATCAGGAAGATCGATCTAGGAACTAATCCCGGCCAAAACACGTCTGACCCTTGGACGTCGGGGAAAGAGAGTAAAGTTATGAATTCAAATTACAAATGCGATTCGATTCGAGAGCTGCGAGATCAGCAGGTTCGATTTGCGCCGCGAGATAAAAAATTGGAGCAGATTGATGCAGCTGAAAAATTGCTTCAAGAGCTTCAAATAAAACAAGACTACAACTTCGAGTTCGTTTGTTTCCGTATCACTGGTTATCGCATGGACCCAGGTCCGATTGTGAAAATCAGCGGTAAGAACTTGCGTTCCGATCTCCATAATTTCATCGAAGACCTTTCTGAGTCTGCCGATCTTGCAGCCAGTGAGTTTGGTCAACCCGTGCTCACTGTCGAAGATCTCAGCAAGAAATTCAATGTTTCGACAAAGACCATTTCGCGTTGGCGTCAGCAAGGACTGGTTAGTCGCAAGTTCATTTTCGATGGTGGTCGCAAGCGTGTTGGTTTCCTCCACACTAGCGTCGATACCTTTGTCAAAAACAATCGCGAAAAAGTTTCGCGTGGTCAGCGATTTAGCCAACTGACAGAAACAGACAAAATCGAAATCATCGACCGCGCTCGCCGTTTGGCACGAGCAGGTGGCTGTCCTGCTGAAGTGACGCGCCGCATTGCTAAGCACATGGAGCGGAGCATCGAAACGATTCGATATACGATCAAGCAATTCGATCAGGTCAATCCTGAGATCTCGGTATTTCCGAATCAGACAGGTGTGCTCAATCTGGAAATGAAAGAGCGAATCTACGCAGACTTCCAAGCTGGAAAATCTGCGGAGCTGATTGCAACTCGTTACTGCCGCACCAAGACGACCGTCTACCGCGTCATTAATGAAATGCGTGCGACGATGATCAAGGAACTTCCGTTGGACTTTATGGACAGCCCAGAGTTCCATCGCAAAGCTGCAGACAAAAAAATTCTCGACACGCCGATGCCGGTTCCGGAAAAGGCAACTCGTCGAACCAAGCCACCAGCTGGCTTGCCAAGATACTTGGCGTCTTTGTACGAAGTCGCGTTGTTGACTCGCGAACAAGAACAATACTTGTTCCGAAAATACAACTTCCTGAAATTTCAGGCGTCAAAGCTTCGTGACAAATTGGAAGTCTCAAGAGCGCGCAGCTCCGAGATGGATCAAATCGAGAAACTGTACGACGAAGCGGTCAAAGTGAAAAACCGCATTGTGCAGTCGAACCTCCGTCTGGTCGTTTCGATCGCCAAACGCCATGTGCAGGCGAACGAAGATTTCTTCCAGTTGGTTAGTGACGGAAACATGTCGCTGATTCGCGCGGTTGAAAAATTCGATTACACACGTGGCAACAAGTTCAGCACGTACGCCAGCTGGGCGATCATGAAGAACTTTGCTCGTACCATTCCTGGGGAATTCAAGCAACGCGACCGATTCCGTCCGACATCAGAGGAAGTCTTCCTCGCTCATGCGGACGAACGAACCGATCGTATTTTGCTCGAAACAGAGCAGCAGTTGCGAGAAGAGCAGGTCAGTACGATCCTGGAAACGCTTGATGATCGCGAACAGAAAATCATCATTAGTCGTTTTGGTTTGAACTACGAGCAGGAACCGCAGACGCTGAAAGAAGTCGGCGAAGAACTGGGCGTGACGAAAGAACGGATCCGACAGATCGAAGCTCGTGCTTTGAATAAGCTTCGACTTGCCGCCAAGCAAGATCAAGCTCAGTTCGGTGACTACATCGAGTCAGAAAACTAGTTCGCCAGAAAACTCAAACTCCAAGCCACGACTTCGGTCGTGGCTTTTTTTGTTGCCGAGACACCGTAGAGGACGCTGCCAGCGTTTTTATACCGTTTCGTCAAAGAAGTCAGGAAATTCTGCGGCTACGTTGTCGGAGATAACCGTATCGTTGAGGAGAAAGTCACGAGAAAAGTTGTTCTCAAAAGTTGCGTTGGAAGCAAACACGTCACTTGAGTCTACGCCAATGTCCCCGCCATGAATTGAAGCTCCATTACCGTCGAAAACGCTGTTGAAGACTCGAATCGAACCGCCTTCGACATAGATCGCGCCTCCTGCCCCCGCCAGGTTATCCGAAAAAGTAGAGCCGCTTGAAACAAGAGTACTTCCGTCGATGAAGACTCCGCCACCGATGCCATCCGATTCAGGTGGTGCCCAGTTGGCTTCGCCGTTGAGTGAAATGTTCGAGTTGATCAGTCGAAGTGTTCCACCACCTGACATATAAATTCCAGCACCTGTTTGATTCAATCCTCCGGTGATTGCGACGTTATTTAGAACAACACTCTGGTCGGTTGCGATAGCGAATACGCGACTTTGTTGATTCGCATTGATCGTGATGCCGGCGCCATTGGCGCGAATCGTTACATTTTCGGTGATTGAAAGCTCGGTACCAGAAAGCGTAGTTGTCTGGCCAAACAGTGCAGAATCGAACTCGATTCTGTCACCAACCAAATCACCTGCCGCGGCATCACCAAATGCCGCATTGGTGCTGGCTGCTATGAGCGCTTCCCGCAAACTGACTTCGCCAACGACCGTTCCGCTTACTGAGTCAACGCTAGTCGTGACCGTCAACATCGCAAGAAGCTGCCTCGGCTCCAAATTGGCGTAGTCGCATTTACGATTTCTGTTCACGTGGTTTCTCGGTTGGCGAGATCGAGACATTTAAGGCTTTCAAGAATACTAAAAACGAAGGAAGAGATAGCCTTTCATCTTGATCGGAATCAGATGTCTGCGTGATTGAGTTGATAAAATTCAACAGGATTCTGGTCGCGACATGCAAGGCTTATTTTTCTTTGTTGTCCCGACCCGACTTCCAAAGATTGATGCGATCTATATCGTTGTCGGAATCAGGCCCAGACGTTGTTCGGCCTCGAGAAACGTCTCGCCGGAGTAACGCCAGAAGTTTTGCGGCAATCTCCGGATTGGATTGGTACAGATTCACTCGTTCATCGGCTGTCGATCGCATGTCGTACAACTGGGCTTCCGGTTGATCTTTTGACCCGTCTTCGTTGGGGGCACTCCAACCGCCAGAACCTCTGGCAAGAGCGAGCTTCCAATTGGGAGTCCGGTAGGCGAAATGACCGCTGACCGAGTGATGAACAATTCCATCTCGGGTCGTCTTCGACGTCTTTCCCTTAAGCGCCGGCAAGAAGCTGAAACTGTCTTCACAACTCTTCATCGGAGGCTTTGCACCGAGACTTTCTGCGATGGTCGCAAAGAGATCTGTCAGTCCAACGAGTTGATTATTTTTGGTATCGGCCTCCACGACTCCGGGCCAGCGGACTACCAGCGGAACACGATGTCCTCCATCCCAAATGTCGGCTTTCGAGCCTCGATATCCAGCACTAACGAGATGGCCTTGTTCGGCGAGATCGCCAATTTTTGCTTGGCGCGAACATCCGTTGTCACTGCTAAAAATGACAAGCGTATTGTGCTTCTTGCCTTGTTCGTCAAGCCTCTTTAACACAGAGCCAACCACATCGTCGGTTTGCATCACAAAGTCGGCGTACGCGCCAAGGCCACTGGCTCCCTGCCATTGTTTGGTTGGCACGATCGGCGTGTGGGGTGATCCCAATGGAAGGTAAAGGAAAAACGGTTGATCGGAATTGGCTTGTTGATCAATGAATTCAATCGCTTTCGTTTCCAAATACGGCAGGAAGTTGATCACATCATCATGCCGTACAACCATGTCCTGTTCGATAATCGCTTCCATACTCCGCGCGTGATGAATGCCGAAGAAAACATCGAAGCCACGATTTATCGGACCATCAGGAGAAGTTGCATTGACCGGTGGTATAAACTTCAACAGTTTGCCGTCAAGCTCCTTTGAAGGATCATCCGGATCCATGAACTTCATATTCAGGTGCCACTTTCCCAGTAGGGCAGTTTTGTAACCTTGTCCTTGAAGAAAGTTCCCGAGTGTTGGACGATCCGGCGCGACCAAGCATGATTCGAATCCATTCCCAACTCCTTTTTGCAATTTCGTTCTCCAGGCGTACCTGCCTGTAAGCAAGCCATATCGCGTTGGCGTGCACACCGAGGAGTCGGAATGAGCGTCGGTGAATGACATTCCTTCCATCGCCAACTGATCAATGCAAGGCGTCTTGATCTTGCCATTTTCAGGATTGAAGCATTGAACGTCGCCGATCCCGAGGTCGTCACAAAGGATGAGGACGATGTTCGGCTTTTTATCTTTTGTTTCTTCACCAAAGGTTGGATCGACCAATCCTTGCAGCGCGCAAACAACAAGACAAATTGCGCAGGCTCTCACGAAGACAATCATTCAATGCTCAAACGGTGGGATTCGAAAAGTTCGCGATTGGGAATAACATTTTGCAAAAATAAAGTCTCTCAAGCCGGCTTTTGAAAACGCGCCGTTAGTTGTGAGAAATTATTCTGACCGTTACCCTGTTCGTCGCACATGGAAATCACAGAATCAAGTCTAACGTTCTTTTTCGCCTCAGCCGGAGGCAACTTCCAATGAATCGTCAATTCATTTCTTGCTTGGAGAGATTCATTGAGCCGATGGGGCTTTCCGACAGCAAAATTATTGGTGTGGAGCCAGTCCCTGGCGGAACGATCAATCAAGCAACAAAGATAACATTGCAATCTGGCAGCCAATTTTTCGTAAAAAGAAATCCGTTTTCTATCCCAGGAATGTTTGAATGTGAAGCTCATTCGTTGGACGTGATGCGGTCGACGAAAACGGTTCGGGTACCGATGTCACATGGAACAGGAAACGCACTTGGAGCAGGCAATGCGCCGGAGACGACATTTTTGTTGCTTGAATGGATTGACTCTGCCAAACGCGCGACAGATTTCTTTGAATCGCTTGGACGTCAACTTGCCGATTTGCATCAATGGAACATAGGCCTCCGCGACTATGGATTTGATCATGACAATTTTATTGGCAATTCGACGCAGCCCAATCCAACGTCTACCTCCTGGTCAGAATTTTGGGCTCAACATCGAATTGGCCATCAACTGAAGCTCGCCGCGAATTCAGGTTGGCACGATTCCGACTTGATCCGTCTCGGTGAAAAACTGGTTGACCGGCTCGATTCTCTGCTAGCCGGACCCAACGAACCACCTTCGCTACTCCATGGCGACTTATGGAGTGGAAATCTCATCGCGGACGAATCTGGCCAACCTGTGTTGGTTGATCCAGCTTGTTATTTTGGTAGCCGCGAAGCTGAATTCGGGATGATCACTCTCTTCGGTGGGTTTGAGCAGAACTTTTTTGACGCGTACCACGAAGCGTGGCCGATGGCCGACGGATCTGATCAGCGAATCGAACTCTATCGGTTGTACCATTTACTGAATCACTTAAACCTGTTTGGAGGAAGCTATCTGGAATCGTGTCTTGCAATCCTGCGGAAGTACACTTGAATGATACTCTTTGGATTTATGGATTTATCAAGACGCACTTCTGTTGCGCGTCAGCTATTTGAGTTCTGCATTGCGCTTTGAAGTTTGCTTGGGCCAAACTTTTTGTAGACCCAAAAACCTGCGAATCCAATAAACGCGCCGAATAGATCGAACCCCAAATCAAGCATGTTTGTGGTGCGACCTGCAACGAACAGTTGAATGCCTTCGGTCGCCAATGCTAACAAGACGATAAACAGCACCAACTCAATCGCGCGTGCTCCCAGTCGGCGCCTGACAAACAGCGCGAACAACGTCAACATCGCAAAGCAAACAATGTGCCCGATCTTCCCTGCCCGAAGAGGTGAGTTGATGGAATCCAAAACTTCGTCGGCGGGTTGAAGCAGTGCTTTGAGTGTTTCAAATGGAATCGAAACACCGACGCCAATCACCACGACAAAGAAGACCGGAATCGCAGCCAAAACGAAATGGCCTTCGCGAATCAATCGATACCAGACGTAACTTCCAAACGCAATCCAACAGCTGCCGATCGCAATGAGCGCCCAGGTCTCCGGCGCCATGATACCCACGATCCAGGTTACTGCTGTGCTTAGTGCGAGAATCTGAAGCGACGGTCGTTTTAGGGTGTCTAACATTGCGTCAATGGCCATGTCGCCATGTTGAATTGTCTTTATTTAAATCGTCATGATCAGAACAACGAATGCCGGGGAAAGAGCTTCATCAGTGAAACAACACACCGAATTAACCGCATTTCAACGTCTGATTGTTATCGACCAAGCGTGCTCAAGAACTTGATTTTTGCAACAAGTGGAAATCACCTATCATTTCTATCTATAATCTTCTTCGACGGCACGGGTGACGACCCCAGCTTTTTGCTAACACTTTATTGGAAGCCAAGATCGATGAAATCGCATTACAGAAGTTCCTTCAAACATCAACGGTCAAATAAACTCAACTATCAAAATCTTGAGTTACGTCAGTTGCTTGCAGGTGATATCACCTCGTGCACCGGGATTCTTGGAGAATTTACGGTCCAGGCCCAAGTCGATGTTCCTTCCGGCGTCTATACACCCGAAGAAATTGAAGCTTTCCACAACTTGCCATTCGATTCTGCTTGGAGTAGCAAAACACCTCCGGCGAAAGATTCTGGTGCAGAGTTTCGTAAAGACCGCAATAACGAAGACATCTTGACCGTCGTCCTCGATTTCAAAGAACCTGGTCAAGGCACGACATCAGACATTTTTGGATTCGAGACGGAAGAGTTTGATGTAACGGCGTATGGATTTGCGGCAACTGATTTCGATTTAGTCGCCGAAGCGCTGTTGGCGGAAGTCAACGAAGATTACTTCTCCGAATTGATCGGGACCGTGGCTGGGCCTGAGAACATGGAATTGGAGATCAACTTTCTCATTGGTGATATTGGCACCGCACCCGAAGGTGTTTCCGAATACTACTTCATTCAAATTGGCGACGGTGGTGGTGGGACTCCTTTGGGAGTTGCCGGCGGAGGCGTCATTCGCAATGCAGCTGGAAGCGGACCCAATGGAGTCTCAATCGGCGATGTTGTCGGATCGGTATTCACCGATGCAATCGTCACCATTGGCGGACTGAATCCTTCGGACGCGTTAACTTCTGGAAACCTCGAACTAACGACCAATGGAATTGGCGGAACGTTATCGCACGAGATTGGTCATGCGCTATCGCTATCCCATATTAGTAACGCGGGTTCGGTTCAACCGACCGCCGGCGCGGCCCCCATCATGGGAACTGGCGCGATTGACTTGCCCAATCAGTTAAGAATCACTGATCGTGAATTTTCTCTTTCGGGTGTTGACGGTCAAAGTGGGGACGCGCCACGAGAGCATATTCAACAGTTGGTAGACGCAATCGGATTGCGACCCATTGACCTCGACATAGATGACCAGATTATTGAAGCGCTTGATGGACTGGGCGTTAACAACGGTGTCATTGACGAGCCTTTCGACGTCGACCTTTGGCAAGTTGAAGCTCAAGCAGGTGACCTGATTGAGATCGACATCGACATTCCTAGTGAAGACCTGGATTCATTGCTTCGGCTGTTTGACGAAGACGGAAACCAATTGGCAATTAGCGATGACGATGAAGGACCCGGCAACGAGCCGCACAATCGAGAGTCGTTCATCTCGTTCGTTGCTCCGACAAGTGGCAACTATTACTTTGGTGTTTCTGCATTCAATAACATTAATTACGACCCAACAACAGGACTCGATGATGTTGATGGATTGACTCTTGGCAACTACCAATTGATCGTTGACGTTGCTGATGCTGACGATCAAATCAGCGAGGCGATTCCCGCCCCTTTCGGTTCAACCATTGCAGAAATCGCCTCGGGTGCCGATGTGGATATGTGGCGATTTAATGCAACCACTGGTCAACAAATCGACATCGACATCGATATCGCCGGGCAGGATCTCGACAGCCTGCTTCGTGTTTTTGACAGTGCCGGAAACGAGCTGGCTGTGAGCGATGATGATGCGGGACCGGGTGCCGAGCCGCACATTCGCGAATCCTTTATTTCGTTTACTGCCCCTGCTGATGGTGTCTATTTCATCGGCGTTTCCAGCTTCAACAACGTGGCTTATGATCCGGTCACCGGAGAAGGTGATAACCCTGGTTCTACAACGGGAACTTATGAGTTGATCCTTGGGAATGTAGCAGCGACGAACGCTTTGATCGTTGGCCAACAAATTTTCTACAACGGATCAAGCTTCGATGGAACAAGTGATGCCGATGCAGCGTCTGGCAAGACCGCGTTGCTGCCAGGGCAAACCGCGACTTTCGCCAACTACTCGAGTTATTCAAAAGGGATCAACGGGATGATTCTTGATGCCAGCAATCTGGCGACCGTCCCAACTTTGAGTAACATCGGCGACTTCTTCGAATTCCGAATTGGCAACGATAACGACGTCGACCAATTTGCCATTGCACCTGCACCAACGAATGTTTCATTCGCAGCGAACGTTGACGGCAATGGAACGGATCAAATTTTCATCACATGGGCCGACAACGCGATTCAAAACACTTGGCTGGAAGTTACTTCGCTCGCCAATGCGACGACCGGGTTGGCGACACCATTTACGTTCTACTTTGGCAACGCGATTGGTGAGACCGGAAATGACTCCAGCAATGCGCAAGTCAACTTGATCGATGTCGGGTTGACCCGAGCAAATCAGACTGGACTGACGGCAGCGGCAATCGACAACCTCTTTGATTTCGATCGCGACGGCAGAGTTAACCTAATTGATGTCGGGATTGCACGAGTCAATCAATCAGGACTAACTCCCTTGCAGTTGATTTCTCCTCCTTCCAGTAGCAACCGCGGTGTTTCGTTCAATGTGAACGGAAGCACAAAAGAAAGCGCATTTGTAAGCACCACAGGAAGTGAAATTCCGGGGCGTGAGATTCAGGATTTTTCAATAGGCGCACTGGATGATGACGCGAAAAAATCACGTCTGGACGAAGCGTTTGCCATCATGAATTGGCTTGGAAATCGCTCGACAAACTCGGGGGTTGCGGCTCTGGCTGGCTCGATTGATTCGATTAGAAACAACTAATATACGAGCCCTGAGGGAAACAACGATGAGAATTTATCTGGTCTAGCGCAGAATCTCGCCCCATTTACATCTACAATCGGTAAATCCGCTCCGGCGTTCAACACTTCCATCGCAACTGAAGATCCTTTGCGAACGGAAGACTCCTTGAAAAAAGTCGAGCCGATTTGAAACAGTAGCAAGATACGGGTATACAAATGAAACAACACACCAAGTCGAACAATAACCGTCGTCACGCCAACCGCCTGAATTATCAAAACCTCGAAGTCCGCAACTTGCTGGCTGCCGATTTGGTTGGAGCCAGCGTTCCTGTTGACGCGATCAACAACTATCTTGCTCATACGGGGCAAACGGAGGCTTTATTCCAGGAAGAGCAGGGCGTTCAATTTGTCGACACCCGAGAATCGGATGGCTTGACAACGACGCTGCTGCAAAAAACAAATCTTGGCATTCCTGTTTTCGGTGAGTACGTGACCGTGACACAAAACGCGTCAGGATCTGTTGAGGAAATCAAAGGCAATCTGAATTCGTTTGTCTTTGGTGAGTCGAGCACTCCAACTTTCGCCAGCGATGCAGCCGAACAAATTGCAATTGGCGAGATTGATGGCAACATCGAAAGGGTTTCCACTCAACTGGTTTGGCACAACTCGGGTGAGTTGGCATGGCAAGTCGATACTTACCTTGAGCGAAACAATGGATTCACAACGCCCAACCTTTCGACATTGGTCGACGCACGTCTTGGAAGCCTTATTGTTAGTGAGACGCCGACTGCAAACCATCAGCTACTTTACGATCCGACGACCAAAACAGGGATCTTTGAGCGAATTGTCATCAACGACACGATCGGGGCCAGTGGCTCACAAGCTTACGCCGCCCAAGATGAATTTGCAGCCGTTGTCGATCTTCCAGGCTGCACCGGAAGTCTAATCGCTCCCAACGTAGTCATTTCAGCGCGTCATTGTGGCTCAGCGGCTGGACAAACAGTTCAATTCGGTCCCGACAGTAGTAACCCGATTCACTCGGAAACGGTTGCTTCGGTCACAGTTCCTGCGGGCGCGGGTTCACTGTTGGACGGTGGCGACTTTAATATCCTGATCCTGGACAACGACATTCCTGAGGACATTGCGACTCCGTATCGCTTGATTACCTGGACCGATCAACTCGAAGGCCAACTCGCCGCGACAGTTGGCTATGGCGCTAACGGCATTGGCAGCGAAGGCCACAACGGCTCTTCCGATGGATTGCGCTGGGGCGGTGAGAACATTATCGACGTTTACGGAGTCCCAGCGGCAGCGACCGGCGCGAATATCATTTCCACCGACTTTGATGATGGAACAGCAGGTGCAAACACCATTACAGGTAGCGACGCCAATCCAATCGAATTCGAAGCGACGACTGCACCAGGCGACAGCGGCGGTCCGATTTTGATTCAAGTCGAAGGTGAATGGGTGGTCGCCGGAGTGCTCTCTGGAGGCACCAACGGCAACAGCCTTTACGGTGACATCTCATGGTGGACCGGAGTTCAACCTTACCAGGCAGAAATCGAAGCGGTGGGTGGAGTCTTTACTGATGGAGAACCTGTCGATCAAGACATTGATGACCAAATCAGCGAAGCTACTTTTGCTCCAAATGGATCAAGTTTTGGAACCATTGATACTGATACCGATGTCGATCTTTGGCAAATCACGGCCATTGCTGGTGATACCATCACGATTGACATCGATGTCGCCAATGAAGATCTCGACAGTTATCTTCGATTGTTTGACGCCAACGGTGTCGAACTCGCCGCGAGCGATGACGATGCCGGCCCGGGTGCCGAGCCACATAATCGCGAGTCCTATCTATCGTATGTGTTCGCCGATAGCGGCGACTACTATTTCGGCGTGTCTTCCTTCGGTAACGACGTCTACGACGCGGTCACCGGTGGCGGCGACCAAGTTACTTCGACCCTTGGAAATTACGAAGTGATTGTAGAAGTGGCTGACTTCGACGATCAAATCAGCGAAGCGATTACCGCGCCGCTTGGATCGACCATGGCAGCCATCGTCAGCGGCGTCGATGTTGACATGTGGCAAATCAGTCTCACTGCCGGTCAGCAAGTCGACATTGATCTCGATATCGCTGGCCAGGACCTCGATAGCATGCTCCGCCTGTTTGACAGTTCCGGAACTGAGCTTGCTGTCAGCGACGATGACGTCGGTCCGGGTGCTGAACCGCACATTCGTGAGTCCTTCATTTCGTTTGTCGCCCCTGCTGACGGAACGTATTACTTCGGAGTTTCCAGCTACAATAACGTGGCTTATGACCCGCTTACCGGGACTGGCGACGTGAGCGGATTTGCCATCGGCTCTTACGAGTTGATCGTTGAATTGTCGACGGCAGAGACGGCCGAAATCGTCGGCCAGCAAATCTTCTACAACGGATCAAGCTTTGACGCTTCCAGCAACGTTGACGCCGCTTCTGGGAAAACCGCTTTAATGCCGGGCCAAACCGCGACATTTGCCAACTACTCAAGTTACACAAAAGGCATCAACGGGTTGATGGTAGAAGCCACCGACTTGGCGACTGTCCCAACAGTGGACAACATCGGCGACTTCTTTGAATTTCGAGTAGGTAATGACAACGACGTCAGCGGATGGGCCAGCGCGGCGGCACCAATCGACGTTACGGTAGCAGTCAATGTTGACGGCAACGGAACCGATCAAGTCTTCGTCACCTGGGCTGACAATGCGATCCAAAACACATGGCTGGAAGTAACCTCGCTTGCCAACGCGACGACCGGGCTGGCAACGCCGTCCACGTTCTACTTTGGAAACGCGATCGGTGAGACTGGAAATGACGCCGGCAGCGCCCAAGTCAACTTGGTTGATGTTGGATTGACTCGGGGGAATCAAACTGGCTTCACAGGAGCGGCCATCGACAATGCGTATGACTTCGATCGTGACGGTCGAGTCAACTTGATTGATGTCGCCATCGCCCGATCAAATCAGTCGGGCTTCACGCCATTGCAACTGATTACACCATCAACCAGCGGAAGTCGCGGAGTGACATCGGGTATCGACGGGAACACGAAGGCAACTGACATCCAGGACTTCTCGACATTGTCCTCTGTCGACCCAGCCTCAACGTCACGCTTGGATAACGCGTTTGCATTGATGATCGGGAAAGACCAATTGGCAGTTTCGGAATCGCTGGCCGGATCGCTTGATGTTTCGGAAGTACCCCAAACGGAAACGGTCGTACGAGAGTTGGGTGTCAAAAAAGATGCAGTCTTGTCGGACGAGCTGGTAGTCGAATTCGACAGCTGGGTTTAAGACGCGTCTGAATTCCGACATTCCTTTGAAGAAATTTTCTGGACAGGATGAATAGGGTCTTGATACCGCGCACAAATCATGCCCATCATGTAAATCCTTTCAAAACAGAGCCCCGTGTCTTCGTCTTGTGGCGTGACGACGAACCAAAAAAGAAATCCGATGAACGGGGTTCATCCAATGATGAACCCGAATCCAACCCGCTGGAACTGGAAACCGGCCTCAACGAAGTCCGTTGGAACTTGCGTTATCC
>CAZPBE010000053.1:0-1371 GCA_964584615.1 uncultured Pirellulaceae bacterium
CTAATGACAGAGCAACATCAGCGTTCATCAGCGGTTCAAAAAATGAGCGCGAAGACTCGATCGAATCACCCAAGCTGGAATCTGCGTCAGATTTTTGTTTCAAACCTTTAAGTTCCAAACCTATTTCCGACAACTCGGCTAAGACCTCTCGCTCAGCAGGATTCCGCAACGCATTCAATTATGACCATCTTCGATCGTTACATCCTGTTCATGTTTCTCAAGATCTTCGCGGTTTGCTTTCTTAGCTTCACCGGATTGTTTGTTGTGATTCACTTGTTCAGCAACCTCGATGAATTGGCAGCGCTAACGAAGCATACCGGTGGTTGGATTCAGCTCATCATGGCTTTTTACACGCCGCGTGTCGTCGAGTTGTTCGACAAACTGGCTCCGATTTTGATTTTGATTTCGGCAATCTTTACCATCAACATGATGCAGAAGCGGAGCGAGTTGACCGCGATGGAAGCGGCCGGCATCACGAAGCTTCGAGCGATTCGCCCGATCCTGCTGGCCAGCCTGGTTTTAATTGGAGTCACCGTTGCGAATCGCGAACTGGTCGTCCCAACTCTCAAAGACCGACTCGTTCGCACTCCTCAAAACTGGCTGGACCAGGGAACCGTCGAGATGGCCGTTCAACATGACGTCGAGACAGGGGTCAAAATTCGGGGCAACGATTTGGTCGTGGCTGAGAAGAAAATCAACGAAGCCGACGTGCAACTTCCCTTAGACTGGAATCCGGGCAACTCACGAATTCATGCTCAATGGGCCAATTTGGTTCCGGCAAATCGCCATCGTCCGGCAGGTCTAATGCTTCATCAAGTCACTAAGCCGAAGAATTTATCGGACATGAATTCCATCGACCATAATGGCGAAACGATCGTGTACTTTCCCAAAGACAAGCCGGGCATTGGCCCCAACCAATGTTTCGTAAAAACTGATTTGACCATTCAACAAATGGCTTACGGCAACCAGCTTGCCCAATATCGAACGACGCCGGAATTGATGGAAGCCGTTCGTCAACCGCGCAGTTGGTTCGGTGACGACCAACGAGTTGGATTGCATTCGCGCATTTTCCAACCTTTGTTGGATCTGACTTTGTTGTTGCTCGGATTGCCAATCGTGATGTCGAATTCAGAGAGAAACATTTTCGCGTCAGCGGGACTAAGCTTTCTGGTCATCGGCGCTATCTCCCTGGTCACGATCGCGTGCCGAACCATGGGAACTTACAATTTGATCGAACCTGCGAGTCTGGCAGCCGCTTTGCCTTTGATTATCTTTGTTCCGCTGGCTGCGCTGGCGATGAGACATCTCCGGTAGGTTTTCGATTCAACTTACTGAAACAGCACGACACTAATCGGGGTGTCACCGCGTAAT
>CAZPBE010000053.1:1471-39095 GCA_964584615.1 uncultured Pirellulaceae bacterium
AACACGTCGAACGGAGAAAAATTACAGGTTAAGCAACGGCTTCATCTGCTCATACAACTCAGTCGTGCTGGCAGCACAAAATTTCGGTTCGCCTAAATCGACTTCGTTGCCTTCAATCGTCAGCATCACGCCACCGCACTCTTGAAGAATCAACCAGCCAGCCGCGATATCCCAGCAGTTCAAGCTAGTCGCCCAATAGGCGTCGGCTCGACCGCATCCGACGTAGCAAAGATTCAACGCCGCTGACCCAAGTCGTCGCAGACAGCCAGCTTTACCCAAGATTCGTAGAAATCGTTCGACTTCGGGATCGTCTCGCGTGACACTGCTTCGAAAACTGCAGATCACCAGTGCTTTTTTCAGCTCAGTGCACCCGCTGTTGCCAATTGGCACGTCGTTCAATGTCGCACCGTTGCCGATCGATGCCGAGTAACATTCATCAGTGGCCGGGTCGTAAACCGTTCCAACAATCGTCTTGTCTCCATAGCGAAGTGCGATCGAAACCGAGAACGAGCGAAGCTGATGTACATAATTCGTAGTACCGTCGAGGGGATCGACGATCCAGCAAAACTTGTCCGGCGGGGGCGGAAAACCATTGTGGTTTTCGCTTTCTTCGCCCACAAACGAATGGTTTGGAAATTTCGATAGCAAATGGGACTCAATCGCTTTTTGCGATTCAAGGTCGGCTTGCGTCACCAAGTCCCGAGGGTTCTTCTCCTTCACGTCAACTTTTCCAAGCCAGCGCATCAAGCATTCTCCACCGAGCCTTGCTGCAGCCTGACTAGCCTGTTGAAATTCACTAAGTTCTTGTTCGGTAAACGACATAATGCTCGTTTCAAATGATTGGATTTAGAATCCTGACAGCAAAATTGAAATTCGAGGGAAACTTCTCGATCCCTCAACGAGTTCGCATCAAGTGTCTTGCTTGACGTTACGTCAACCTGTACTGAGGTACAAATCTTGAAGATAAGCATAAGTTATTTTGACTATAACAAATAACTTGTTAACATATATTCATCATTTCGGAACAAAGATAACCTGTTCGGCCTCTTTTCTGTTCCGGCCCCGCCGCGTTGCTTGCAATCGGTGGGGTTTTTTATGCGCTCACCAAACGGACAAAAGTGAAACAAGAAAAAGAAGTCGTCATCGTAGGAGCCGGGTTAGTTGGTTCGCTGCTGGGGGTGATGCTGGGGCAACGAGGATACAAGATCGATCTCTATGAGCGCCGCAGCGACACACGTGGGGCGACCGAAGACTCGGGGCGATCGATCAATCTTGCGCTTTCCTCACGTGGAATCGCGGCATTATCTGCAGCCGGTTTGATGGATCAAGTTGAAAAGCTGTTGATTCCAATGCGCGGCAGGATGCTTCATGATCAAGACGGCAGTGAGACGTTTTCGCCTTATGGGCATCGTGAACATGAAGTTATCTTTTCTGTTCCGCGCGGTGGATTGAATAACTTATTGGTCAACGAAGCCGTCGTGGCTGAACCGGTCAATGTAGTATTCGATCAAAAATGCATCGATGTTGACTTTGAAAACCGCAATGCAAAATTCGAAAACACCAAGACTGGCGAAGTCATTTCCAAAGGTTTCGATATCATCATTGGGGCTGATGGTGCGGGCTCAAAAATCCGCCGTGAATTGATGGACAAAGTCAGTGGAGAAAGCAGCTCCGAATTTCTGGAGCATGACTACAAAGAACTGGAGATACCCGCAGCCCAGGATGGCTCACACAAAATCATGCGCGAGGCGTTACATATTTGGCCGCGTGGTGGATTCATGTTGATCGCGCTTCCAAATCTCGACGGCAGCTTTACCGTCACTTTGTTTTTGCAAAGAAAGGGAACGCCAAGTTTTGAATCGTTGACGGACCGCGACTCCGTCATCTCTTTCTTCCAGGAACAGTTTCCTGACGCGCTGGCTCTGATTCCAGAATTGGAATCCGATTATTTTTCTAACCCAACCGGAAAACTCGGAACGCTGAAATGTTGGCCTTGGCATTACGCCGATTGCGGATTAATTGTTGGCGATGCGTCCCATGCGATCGTTCCTTTTCATGGCCAAGGAATGAATTCAGGTTTCGAAGACTGTTCCGAGTTGATTCAATTGCTCGACCAACACGACGAAGACTGGTCGCAAGTCATGCCGGCGTTTTCTGAACTTCGCAAACCCAACACCGATGCGATCGCCGAAATGGCAATCGAGAATCATCAAACAATGCAAAAAGGTGTTAACGATCCCAAATACCATCTAAAGAAAGAGCTGGGATTCGAATTGGAAAAACGTTTTCCCAAACAGTTTATTCCTCGCTACTCCCGTGTCATGTTTCACAACAAGCCTTACGCCGATGCATTCAAACTTGGTTTGGTCGAACAAGACATTCTCAGCACGCTAACAGCCAACGCGGAAGAAATCAGTGAGATTGATTTCGACTTAGCTCAGAGACTAATCCAAGACTTGATGTCCGAATGAGAGAAAGATCACAGGTGACACCAGCCATGGTGGACAATTAGGCGTCAACAAATCAGGTGATTCGCCCGCGCGGCATGCGCTTTTTCCTGCCAACTTTCAAGAGTCGATTAAAATGGGTTGGGTTCAGGGCAAATTCAGATGAACAGAGAACAGAATCGATGAAACGTAGAAAAAAACGGCTTAGTTACGACTTACTCGAAAACCGAAACCTTCTGACGACGGCTTTTCTCGACGCCGAAACCGGGTTTCTTTTCATCCGCCCAACCACAACTCCGCAACCGGGCAACTTCCAATCTCACGTCGAAGTCGTCGTCGATCGGACTGCCGAGGAAGTTGTTGTTCAGGAATTTACTGCCAATCCAACCGGGCCAAACGAGTTCCGATTCCCGTTTGAGAACGTCACTGAAATTCGATACGTGGGGACGTCGTTTAACGATTGGTTTTCCAACCGCACAGGTTTCAGAGCCCAAATTCTGGGTATCAATGGAAATGATTTTCTCACCGGCGGCAACAATGCTGACGTAATCTACGGAGGAGAAGGAGCCGACTTCATTAGCGGCTGGCGCGGCGATGACATCCTGATTGGAAATGCTGGCGATGACACGATCATCGAACATGGCTTCTTCAATGCCGGCAATGACTACATTCGAGGAAGTAATGGAAACGACCAAATTATTGGAGGCAACGGCAACGATCGAATCCTGGGTGACGACGGCGATGACACGATCGGATTTGCGACGATCGACGTGCCCAATTCCATGAAGCCAATTTTCGAAATTGATACGTTGTTTTTCGAAGCAGGCAACGACGTCGTTTTTGGTGGTGAAGGCGACGACACAGTTCTAACTGGTTTGGGATCTGATCAGATCTTTGCTGGTGGCGGCGATGACGACGTTACGGGAGGCCTGCCGCCTGAGTTAGCGGGCATGAGCTCGCCTGATGATGATCCTGTTGACGACGGCAATGATCTGATTATGGGTGGAGACGGAAACGATACGCTCAACGGAGGTACCAACAACGATATCGTGATTGGTGGTTTCGGAAACGACATCCTAACCGGTGGGACGGGTTTCGATCGTCTGCTGGGCCAGGAGGGGATGGACCAGATCTTTGGCGGGCTTGGTGACGACTTCATCCGCGGCGGCGATGGCGATGACGAACTGGAAGGTAACGAAGGAAACGACAACGTTTGGGGCGACCTGGGCAACGACGTGATCTTTGGTCACACAGGAAACGATCGAGTTTACGGTGCGTCGCGAGGACGAGACGGCGCGAGTGGAATCGATATCGTCGATGCGGGTCTAGGCGGCGACTTTGTTCAGTTCGATGCGCTGGATACGGTCACTCCAATCAATGATGTCGATGACATCTATGTGCAGCTCTAACTGTCGTGGATTTCTGGGGTTTCCATCGAAATTGCAAATACGGACGATCTGGGCGTTCGTCTACATTTATCTGACTTTTCTTTGTGTATCCCTAACATTCCGCATTTTCGGAGCGCGATATATCACACGCAAAAATATTTCTCCCTACCCTTTTTCAAATGTGTAGTAAAATAGAGTTGGAACGAAGAGCGCTTTCAGAAGCAGAAAGAGGGGAGCAATAATGAGACGCAAAGACAGAAGAAGAAAAAAATTAAGTTACGACACTCTTGAGAACAAGAACCTTCTAGCAGGCGTAAACCTGGGAGCTTCAAACGGGTTCCTATACATTCGAGGGAAGCCACTTGATTTGATCAGCAACTTCGACTCGCATGTCGAAGTTACGATTGATGATGCTACTGATGAAGTCGTCGTAGAAGACTTCTTGCCATCAGGCTCAAGAGAGTTTCGTTTTCCGGTGGCTGATGTAACACAGATTCGCTACGGTGGCTCGGCACAAGATGACTGGTTCTCAAATCGAACTGGCATCCGGTCGCTCATCCTGGGCTATGGTGGAGACGACTTCCTGACGGGAGGAAACAACACCGACTCCATTTACGGAGGAGCTGGTTCGGACTTCATCAGTGGCTGGAGAGGGGACGACATTCTGGTCGGAAACTCAGGCAATGATCGGATCGTCGAACATGGCGAATTCGATGGCGGCGACGATATCATTCGTGGTGGCGATGGACGCGATCAACTCGTTGGCGGCGATGGCATCGACAGAATTGTAGGAAACGATGGTAACGACACCATCGGATTTGCGAATCTGGATGACGTGCCTATTTCAATGCGAGAATTTTTTCCCGACACTGGTTTCTTTGAACGCGGCGCCGACGTCATTTTAGGTGGTGGCGGAGACGATACGATTCTGGGCGGATTGGGTTCCGACGAGATTTTCGCTGGGGACGGCGACGATGACATTTCCGGCGGCATCTCAGACGATCTGGATCAAAGCCTCGACGACGGAGACGACATCCTTCACGGTGGCAATGGAAACGATACCATTGACGGCGGTTCAGGCGACGACCTTGCCTACGGCGCTTTAGGAAACGACACTATTCTGGGCGGCTCTGGCAACGACCGACTATTTGGTCATAACGGAATGGACGAGATCTTTGGCCAGACTGGCGATGATTTTATCCGCGGTGGAAACGATGACGACAATTTGCAGGGCAACGCAGGAGACGATGACCTTTCTGGTGATCTTGGCAACGACTCGATCTTTGGAAATGCCGGCAATGATCGAGTTTTCGGTGCAATAGATGGACCGGGAGCCAGCGGCATTGATTTAGTCGATGGTGGATTTGGAGGCGATCTCGTTTTCTTTGATGCGTCGGACACCGTCACACCTGAAAACGACCCATTCGACATTTACATCGAAGTCTTTTAGGTTTGGCTTGGACAATTTCAATTAGCATCGGCGGTGAGCGTTAAAACGTTCACCGCCGTTTGTATTGGTAGTTGCGATTTTGCGCGCTGAGGACGAGCCGTGTATCGCCCTTTGCGCTTTCGATTGTTCGCCCGCCGAGCGACTTAGCCGACTCTTGTCACAAACGGCCTACCTAAGCTTTCTTCCCGCGGAAAAAGAAGCCAAGAGCCTGGTGCAAATCTTCAGGCAATTCTGGAAGGTCTTCGCGCGGGATCAAGAAGGTTGAAATGTTGAATAGGTCGCGGAAGACACGATTCTGTCTGGTTGTCGCAGACAAGTAATCGTGGCCCGACGACCCTCCGGTACCGATCTTGGTTCCAAGCATTTTTTGCACCATCACGGCGTGTCGCTGACGCCAATTGGTAAACAGGCTGTCGATATCGACAAGTAAAGTCAAATACCGAAATCCCGAGTAGAGCATTGGTTCGTCGCGATAGAGGTTGATAAACAGAGCGGCCAGAAACGCCGAATGAGAAAACCGGAAGTCGCCTTTCTCGCGCAGTTCATTGTATTTCTCCTCATCGAACAATGAAGCAAACTTGACGCGCGTCATCTCCAAGTCGTTGGTTTGAAATTTCTTTTCCCGGTCATTCAAAGTTGGGTTGCTTTCAATGATTGCCAAATCCGATTCCAGCATCTTGTCGACTGAATTCGAATATTGTTCCCAAAAGTTAAAACCTTCAAACTCAAGAAACGGAATCCGGCACAACCAACGGTCAGTCAGTTCCAGCAGGCTTTCGGTTTCTTCCAACTCATCCAGCATCTTCAGGTCGGCGGGCTTGAGTCTTGTCTTGAAGAATTCGCAATCGGCTGCAATACGATGGTGCCGTTTTAACCCCAGCATAATTTCAATGCGCTTGAACAACGTGCTTTGAAATCCAGAGGCCGGTACTAACAAGTCTCGAAACTCAAGAAAGTCCAAAGGCGTAATCGTTTCAATGACATCGATCTGTTGAATCAACACGCGTTGAATCGTCTTCACACGCGACAACAAGTGCAACACACGCCCCATGTCTTTGTCTTCGACAATCGGGTCGTCGAAGACATCGACAACGGCCGACAGTTCATAAACGATTTGCTTAAACCACAACTCATAAGATTGATGTGTGATGATGAACAGCATTTCATCGTGAGCCGGAGTGCCAAGTTTTGCGCTTTCCAATTCCTGAGCGTCAAGAATTTTGTTCAGTTGCAAATAGTCGGTGTAGTAAACACCTTGATATTCTTCAGTCATGGTTGAAAAATTTAGGTTTGAAGTTTTCGGTCAAGCGAAGGATGGGCGAGATGAGTCTCGCCAATGCACTGCCACCAAAAAATCTAACATCGGACAACAAAATAAGCGACGCCCACATCCGGCCCACTTGCTAAAAGAGACCAACCCGACAAACGAAGTCCCGCTTTCCAGGCGGGAAAGAATACTTCGGCGTTTTACAAAACAAGCACGGGTTCGAGAGACTATTGCTTTTTCGTTTTGTGCGATCGACCCGGCATCGCCACTGGATCAGGTTCGTAATCAAACATTTCGTAGCGGTCTGGCCCAAGTTTTGTTTCGGAATTCATGTATTCTTCCCACTTGATACGTTGTCCCGTGTAGGACGCTTCCCGCGCCATCAACGCCATTAACGTGCTATAACTCATGTACTTGCCGTTGTTGATAGGAATACTGGTGCGAATGCTTTTCATTAACTCGCGATGCTCCATCTCATACATGCTGGGCGACTTGCCTTTGAAACGCCACTCGCCCTCTGCGTTGTTAATTTTCTTTTTGCCAAGAATTTCAGCCGTACCGGTGGTTCCAAACACATAATCATTGGTGTCGGTGAAGCATCCATCGATTTGGCGGCACTGTGAAAACGCTCGGCGACCATCTTCCCATTCGAAAACGGTCGCGAAGTGATCGTAAATATTTCCCCATTTCGGATCCGTTCGAACTTGGCGACCACCCGATCCGTAACAGGCTACCGGCGGCACGTCGTCCATCAGCCACAATGCTTTGTCGATCGAGTGAATGTGTTGCTCGGCGGCATGATCACCGGAGAGCCAGTTGAAGTACAACCAATTCCGCAATTGATATTCCATGCGGCTCCAGTTCGGATCGTCGCCTCGATGCCATAGCTCGCCCGTCAGATAATTGACTTGAACGGAAGTAATATCTCCGATCGCTCCGTCTTTGATTCGCTTCATCACTTCATTGACACCCACGTCGTATCGCCAACAAAGTCCCGAGACAACGCTCAAGCCTTTCTCCGCAGCCAACTCACAGCTCTTCAACACCGAGCGTACACCCGGCGCATCAACGCCCACCGGTTTTTCGCAGAAGACATGTTTGTTAGCTTCGACAGCCGCTGCCAGCTGAGCCGGTCGAAAATGCGGCGGCGTGGCCAGGATCACCATATCGATTTCAGTTTCAAGAAGTTTCTTGTAACAATCGAATCCAGAGAATCGTCGCTCTTCGGGTACATCGACGTTGTTGGGAATCTCAGTCTGCAATCCTTCGAGCGACATTTCAACCCGATCTTCGAACATATCGGCCATCGCAATAATCTTGGTCTGCGAATCGGCAGTCACCGCATCGATCGCGGCTCCAGTTCCTCGACCACCACAGCCAACGACGCCAATTCGAATGGTTTCGTCCGACCCACGATGGAATCCTCCAAAACCCACCGCCGGCTTGGCGGTTAAAACTGTTGCGGCTAACGTTCCTGCGGCGCCAACTTTTGCAGACGAAGCCAGAAAATCGCGACGCGAGGTAGACTCATTGATGGTCATCCGTATGTCCTTTTTGAGATCATTTAAAATTTTGGTCGAATTCGAACCGTCAGCAAAGAAACTCAATAGCCTCAAACAGGTCAAACCTAATTTGAACCGCCAGCTCGATTGACTTTCCAACGCAATGTCCGATTATAACCAAAAAGCGGAACCCTGTTTGTGATAAGCGTCATGCGTTTTCGCCAGTTGACTGGCATCCTACTGTCGGCTTCCAAAACGGCAAATCAAATGAACGAAACCAGCCTCGAACAATGTTACCAGCCTCCGTCGCAGCCCATTGGTCGGGCTCGAACGGTTGCGGTAAACATAGATCGCTCAAAGGCTTTGATTGCTTTTAACTCATCGGCAGAAACATCGTTTCTCTACCGAGTCCTCTCCAGTAGAACCGAAATCAAATTCAGCGGCATGTTTTCCCTGGACATGCATGTTGGACTGGGCCAGCTAAAAATTGGCAAGTTAAAAGTCAGACAATTCAGTATGGGAACATTCGAACGCTTCGAATTTTATGTCGTCAATCAAGCCAACCTCGACGAGTCGGTCAAAATGTTGGTCGAGTACCATCTACCGTTTCTGCATCCAATGACAGAAACCGGTTTGCGGATTTACGCCGATGAAAAAATAATATTCGAGCAAGCAGAAATCCCACCGCGCTTCAATCTTTTTCGTCCGCGTGATGCAGCTACGGCTGACCTCTAAAGCCAAACGCCGCGAGAGTTCGTACACGTTCTCTACGTTGTTCCAGCCGCTTTAACGCAAGCCACTGACGTCGTAGAAGTCCGTCAGCGGCAAGCGCCCAACCGCTGGACATTCGGCACGAAACTTTTCGCGGCGCTGCCTAAAGCCGCCTAAAGCCGCAACACGTAGTTGAGAAACTCTTCGTCCAGCGTCGCCAAGTCTTCACCAAAAAATTGCTTGAACTCTTTCAAACGTGTTTCTGGCGAGTCGGTTTCCAGTCGTTTTTTTTGTGACATAAATTTGATATAGTCCACATACTGCGACGTTTTTCGCTTAAGCAAAAAGTAGTTCAGCGCCCACGATTCGGCATAGGCGTCGAGAGATGTTTCCGGATCGTTGTTAAATCGATCGTTGCTGGCGATCAACGTTTCCAACGAGTTCTTCTGACGCACCGACAAAGACTCACGAAACCGAAGCAGGCGGTCGTAATTGACCAATCCAGGCAACCGCCAACCTCTTGCGTTATCCAAATTGGGAGTTTCAAAATAGATGGCCAGCCCTTCGTTCATCCAAAGGGGCGACTCGGCCAACCGCGTTTGCATTCCCGTATTGAAGATGAGTTGATGAGTGCCCTCGTGAATGATCGTCGCCACCATCGGAATCGCCCGTGGGTTACGAAGAACTTCGTCGATCGGACGCCGCCGTGTGTCAAAGTCACCCGTTAAGTCATACATTGCCACCCGGTTGGTCATCAAATTGTAATAAGCAACCATTGAGCCAGGCGGCTCGCCCAATTCTCGTTGAACGTATCGCGTGTATTCTTCCTTCGATTTAAAAACAATCGCCACAAACGGAAACGCAGGCTTCTCCAAATCAAATTTCTTCTTTTTCCAAAACGTCCGAAACGCTTTGTAAAGCCGCTTTTCATAGAGCCCGCCAATCCACTTCGCGTATTGCAACTCGGTTTGGTAAGCAATTACGTATTGATCGGTTTTGTAAATTCGAAACCCGTCAGGGAGCTCCTCCAACAACTGCTCACCAATTTCGTCTGCTGTATAGGGCTGCGTTGGCTCATCAACAAGTGTTTTCTCCTGGATCTCTTCTGCTTTAACAATCAACAGTTGGCCGTTTCGGGTTTGGAACAGTAAGCTCTCGTCCTGAGCTTCGATTAGAACTTCACCTTCGACATCAACGGTTTTCCCATTGCGCTGAATACGGATCGTGTCGGCAGAAACATCGGCAGGGTCCCAGGCGGCGCACAATGCTCCCAACGTCAGCATCAAGAAAACGAAAACCTTGATTGCTGGGCTGCGCCTTGTTGGCCTGCGCACATTCGGAGGGATAATTTTGAATTCCATTTTCTGTCCAGATTAGCCAAGCCCCATTGCAACCCCATTGCAACCCGTGACCCTCGCAGAACTGCCAGCGATGAGTCAACCATTCCATTGTTACTTAGCTCGACGAAGACTCAAGCGTAGCAACATTGTTCCAACGATGGTTGTTAACGAAATTCCAAAAATAATGACAATTGTGAGTCCTGCAGTGGCTTCATCGACGCCAGCATGCAGCAATCCAAGCATCAATCTCGGAACGGAATCCATTCCCGGCGGCAAAACCAGTTGCGATGCCGAAAGCTCACCAAAGCAAAATGCGAACATCAACAACCACGCCCCAGCCATAGACCACTTTTGATCAATCGCGACAAAGCGAAAAAATTGACTGACCGTTGAGGCTCCTTCAACACTCGAAGATTCCAATGAACTGACAGAAATGGATCGCACGACGAACAAGCCGATCAAAAAAGCAACCGGAAAGCAAAACAAAACATTAGCCAACACGGGCGCGGTGATCGTACGATCGTAAAGGTAAACGACAACTGAAGAAGACGAGACTGAAAACAGATCGCTGACGAACGTCCCAATCAACGGGCCGGGCAGGGCAGCCAAAACCGCAACCAACATCGCAACAGCACACTTTCCAACCAAACGGATGACCGATGCTTTTTTGCCGCGAGTCCGCCTGAACATCCAGGCAACGGGAAGCGAAAAAATTAGCAGCAAGGTCGCCGCAACACCTGCGATGACAGTCGACCAGGAAAACTCTTTTCCATATTGCGTCAGCGCACGCGTGACTGAACGTACCAGTTGCTCCATCGACCAGGTCGGAACCGGCGTTCCTTCGATCGATTCAACAAAGAAACCACCGCGATAAATCAAGTTGAATATCGGCACTCCGGCGAAAACAATCAACGTGACGACTGACAACAGCGCCCACCAAAAGTTCGTGTTTGGCGAGAGCGCGCGATCCGTTCGAACAGGTTGATCAAAACCGGAAACGTTCCAAAAGAAAATTGCCGCCGTGAGTGTGGCCCAAGCGATGACAACAACCGAGATGCCAACTCCCAACCCTTCGGCTGCCAACAAGTCTTCAGCCGTCCAGTTCCCTTGGATCGAATTGAGCTGACCCAACGAGTAACCCAGATACATCTGCTCGGCCAGCGTGCCAATCTGGTACAGATCCGTAACCGCGATCTCGCGCGAACAGCTCAACACCACCCAGAACAGACTTAAGCCAATCACAGGCAGGTAACGCCACAACTGCACCTGAAAAAAAACAGCGACCGGCCCCGCGTCGAGCAAGGCTTGTTCTTCGAAAGCCCGAGTGCCGATTCTATTGGCCAGCACCAACAACAACGTGACTTGAGGTGTTGCGGCCATCGCGTGGATCCAAATCGCAGCCAACCACGGCGGCACAAACGGCTTGAGCACATCGCCTCCGGTGCTTGTCAGCCAACCGAGTCGGCCGAACGCGGCATCCCAAGCACTAAGGTACATGAAGACGGGGACCAACAGCCCGGCCACGCAAACAAGAAAGGTGCATCGACCGAGAAAGCCTCCATTCGCAATCGCCTTCGCCAAGCACGCGCCCGTTGGAATAGCAATCAGTCCCGCGCCCAATCCCAACAACATCGTCCGAATGGCAATCCCGCGGTCTTGCTGGTCGAATACAAGCCACAACGCCAAAACCAGCACCAACGTACCGATCAGCCAAACCGAAAACGAGCGACGATCAACCAAAGGAATCAATCAAGGAAGTCAGTTTCAAGACAGGAAAGTAGATCTATTTTCGCAGCTCACGCGTAATTTCACCGAACGCTTCTTTCATCTTCACGTTCTCAAACGGTCGCAAATCGGGAACCGACAGACTCGTGATCGACTCGAACGCTCGCCGACTGGTGTGCAACAACTCGGCAACGTCTTTGCTGAGCGAAACCGTCTTGTACGTATTGAGCGCGGTCAACACATTCTTACGACATTCGATATTGGCCATCATCATTTGATGTTTTTGTTGCGCCAGTCCTTGCTTGTACAACATCGTTGCTTCGTAAGTCAGTTCGTTGTTCTCGATATTTCGTCGCAACGTTTCTTCATCGGCGCCGGCCTGAATCGCTTTCTTGGCTTCGACGATATTGGCCTGAGCTTTGGCCGCGAACTCATCAAGTTTCGGATAGTAGACATTGTCAACATTTTCGACGAACTGTTTCTGCAATCGGTCGACTGTTCTTAACAACATTAAATAGATACCGTAATATTTCTTTGCCGCGTCAAGGTCTTCACCCGTTTTCTCGGTCAGCGCTTCCAGTTCCATCGCAAAGTTTTTTGCGTTATCAAAAATGATCGAGACGCGCACAAACTCGTCACCAGTAATCGACTCCAACAAAATGTCAATCTGTTCTGGCTCAAGATCCATGCCGACTTTTTGAAGCTGCTTTACCAAATCAGCTTTTTCGTTTTCGATAGCGGCTTCCAGCTCAAGCGTTTTTTGCTTGGTCGATTCAATTTTTTCTTCGTAGCCTTTTCGAGACACGACGAGCGGGTTGTAACTTTTCTCGGGCGCAGAAATTTTCTTGCGCTCGAACAACGTCAAATCCTGGCGGCACTCCTCGATTTCTGACCGCATCTCAGCAATTCGAATTCGTTGATCGCTGATGCTGGAAATCCCGAGGGCACTGGCAGCCGCATCGAGATAAGATTCGATCTTCTTGTCTTGTGTTTCTTGAGATCGACTGTAAACGTCATAGAAAGGCAATTCATCCTTTGACTTAAGGTCTGATCTGTCATCAAACATTTCCAGCGCATTATCGAGTGCCGAATGCGCTTCTTCAAAAAAGCGACTGGTATCAGCGCGCTCTTGTTCAAACACTTCTTCGGTTTGCGCCTGCGCCACAAAAGCGGGCAAGCAACAAAGCACAAAAACGGTCAGCATTGTCGTCCAATGGATTCGAAAACCTGATCCGGTTGAATGAGTTGAATGGGCTGAATCGCGAAGCATAGCGTCCTCATAATATCTGCTAGGGCACAAGACGGTCTTTGTCTCATCATAGATCGATTGTTAATTATATCGACAGACTTGCTGATATCGAATTAACTTGCGGCGATCGAATTAATGGCTATTCGCCAAAAGATTGCATTCCTTGCCAGTAAATCGGCTCTAAACGATTCAAATCACGGGAGTATTCGACCGTTTTGAAGAAACAGCTGCCCAAAACAGAATGGAGCCTGAGTTTGTTCGAAATTACGATTCGACTTCCTGTTTCCACTCGGAAAGCATTTCCAGTGCTTTGATTGGGGTAAGGTTGTTCGGATCCAAGCCGCGAATTTTTTCGATCAGTGGATGCGTGGCGTCAAAGAGCGTCAGTTGAAACTCGCCGGAACCATTGGGACCATTCAAACCATTTCGCTGCGCCGAAACAGATGACTTGATCGCTTCTTTGTTGTGTTCGACTTCACTGGTCGATTCAAGCCGCTCAAGAATTTGCTCGGCACGACGGTTAACCCATTTGGGCACACCCGCCAATCGTGCGACGTGAATTCCGTAACTCTTATCCGCACTGCCAGAAACAATTTTATGCAGAAAGACGATTTTCTCTTCCCACTCCCGGACCGCCACGTTGTAGTTGCGAACGCCTTTGAAGTCATTTTCCAACGCGGTAAGTTCATGGTAGTGAGTGGCGAACAGAGTCCGACAGCCTATTTGATCGTGCAAGTACTCAACAATCGCCCAAGCCAATGAAACGCCATCGTAAGTACTTGTGCCGCGACCGATCTCATCCAGGATCACCAACGAACGTGATGTTGCCGTATTGAGGATTCTGGCGGTTTCGGTCATCTCAACCATAAACGTACTTTGGCCGCGTGAAAGCTCATCGCTTGCGCCAACGCGAGCGAATATTTTGTCGACCACACCGATCGTCGCCGACGTCGCTGGAACGAAGCTTCCGATTTGTGCGAGCAACGTGATCAACGCGACCTGACGAATGTAAGTACTCTTACCCGCCATGTTGGGGCCGGTAATCAAATGCAAGAAACCTGCTTCTTCATCAACCGACGTTCCGTTGGGAACGAACACGCCCAACGGCTGCATGACATCCAGAACGGGATGCCGACCCTCTTCAATCATGAGCGTCGAGTCGGTAACCATTTGCGGTCGGCAATAATTCTGATCGGCCGCCAACTGCGCAAGTCCCGCCAACGTATCGAGCTGCGCAATGATGTGAGCGTTGGTTTTGAGTCGCGAAATCTGTACACGAACAAGTTCACGCAACTCGGCAAAGATTTTTTGTTCGCGCTCATCAGCTTGGGAATCAGCAGAGAGAACTTTCTCTTCGTATTCTTTCAATTCCGGTGTGATAAATCGCTCAGCGTTTTTGAGCGTTTGCTTGCGGATGAATTCGGCGGGAATTTTGTCACGATGCGTGTGCGTGACTTCCAGGTAATAACCGAAGACTTTGTTGTACCCAACCTTGAGAGATGGGATGCCCGTTTGATCACAAATCGTCTGTTGGTATTCTGCGATCCACTGTTTGCCACCAGCCGCCAGTTTTCGCACCTCATCGAGTTTCGTGTCGTAGCCATCCCGGATAAAGTTTCCGTCTTTGGCTTGCGCGGGACAATCATCAACCAGCGCAAGCTCAAGTTCTTTGCGCAAGTCAGTGCAAGGATCGAGTTCTGACTTCAACTTGGTCAGTAAACTGCTTTGACAATCGGATAGCGTTTCCCTGAGCGCTGGAATTTTCCCCAACGTCTGTCCGATGTAGCTCAAATCGCGAGGAGAAGTCCTTCCTGTTGCCACTCGCGCGAGCAATCGTTGAAGGTCATAAACACCTTTAAGATATTCACGGATATCGGTTCGAAGTTTTTGATTCCCAGCCAATTCGCCGACCGCTTCGTGCCGTGACCGAATTTGATCCAGCTCAATCAACGGCGTTGTGAACCATTGTCCAAGCAAACGACTTCCCATCGGCGTCTTGCAGCGATCGATCACGCCCAGCAACGAACCATCGCGAACACAACCGCGGATCGTTTGCGTAATCTCCAAGCTTCGCCATGTCGCAGAGTCGATCTCAACGCACTCGCTTTGTCGAAACGGACGGATGGAATCGATATGTTCCAGAACTGCCTTTTGCGTTTCGTTTAAGTACTCAACGACAGCTCCGGCTGCAGCGATTGTGGCTGGCCCAAATTCGGTCAAACCAAACCCATCCAACGTCGCCACATTGAATTGCTTGTGCAGCAGAGTCTCTGAGGCATCCAGCCCGAACGCCCATCTTGGCCTTACGGTAACCATCGCTCGATCAGCCATTTCCGACTTGAGCTCCGTAAACTCTTCAGAGACAACTGGAGTTTCGGGCAATAGTACTTCAGTAATGTTGAGGCGTTCGACTAAGTCGATAAGCCCTTTGCGCGAAACCAAAGTCGCAAAAAATTGACCCGTTGAAATATCAGCCCAAGCCAAACCGAATGTTGTGAACTTTTCAGCAGGTGAAGATTTCTTCTTTTTCGTAACGACTTCAACTGGGCAAGCCGCAGCGAGAAAGTTGCTTTTGGTTGGATCAAGCAAACTTGGATCGACAATGGTGCCGGGCGTAACGATCTGAGAAATCTCTCGCTTAACAAGTCCTTTTGATTCTTTAGGATCTTCGACTTGGTCACAGACCGCGACGCGATGTCCTTGATTGATTAGCTTGGCGAGATAACTATCAAGCTGGTGATGGGGAAAGCCCGCCATTGGGATCGCGTTAGGGGATTTGTCCCGGCTGGTGAGGGTCAAACCAAGCAGTTTCGCGGCGACTTTTGCGTCATCATGAAACAGCTCATAAAAGTCGCCCATGCGAAAGAACAGGAGGGCGTCACCGCAAGCATTTTTGGCTTGGTCGTATTGTCGCATCATGGGAGTTGTCATGCAGAGAATTTAACAACCTGAGCCCATTTGTTCGAGCAGCAAAGTGTCTAGCGATCGACTTTTTTTGCTGTGCAATTCTTTGGTCTGATTATCCCGCAATCTGTCCCCAAATATTTCTCGCCCCCGCAACCCTTTACCAGGCCGAAAAGTTTAACTGGCCGGCAAATGCTCACTGATTATTACCGCCTGCAGAACCCAATTGCCTTCCGGGCGGAGCATGCATTACTGGCACTTATTTAACTATCGTGGCAATGAAATCGTAAAAACTTTTGAGCCATGAATCTTGAGTGTTCGATATCCCTTGGTATATTAGCGGTGTCGCGGGGACCTCAGGAATACTTACCACGCGGTAAGAACGTTTGTTGCATGAATTGAGTCGTAGCTTCAATTCGTTCAATCCTTACTCTCTTCACATCGATTGCACACCGCTGTTCCAGGAGGATTTTAATCGTGGACAATTTCCCTAATCAAGTTGGCCCTGTTCAGGGTGGACCACCCCAACAACCATTCATGTTTTCGCAACCCGAGGCCGAAGAGACTTCCTTCGACTTTTGGGGTGTGCTCAACAGGCGTAAATGGCTGGTCTTTCTTGGCTTGATCACCGGAATGGCAATTGGTGGATTGGTTTTCGCCAAGAGCGACACGATCTATGAGAGCACGGTCGGTGTAAAGATCGAACCTAAAGAACCCCCGCACATGAAACTGACCGGTACGGATGTTTTCCGTACTGAAGTCAACATGGTGCACCATGAGAAACTGATTGGTCAGGAAGTCGTCGTCAAACAATGCTTGGCGAAAAACAACATGATGAACCTGCCGTCCTTCGATGGCATTCCCAAAGATGACATCGCTAAAGAGGTTATCGACAATCTCGTCATTTCGGCAGACCGCGATGCTCCCTACATTTACGAATTGAGATATCGCTCAACCAATGCAAAAGACTCTGCCGTCATTCTGAATCAACTCATTCAGACTTATGAAGAAGATCTGAAACTTCAGTACGAAAATGAAAACCTGGAATTCATCAACGTCTTGAAGAAGTTTGAGGATACTTTCACGACCAAGTATGAAAACGCTCAGGCAAAGCTAAACGAGCTGATCCTGCAGCACGACTCCTTCGTCTATAAAGACGGAAACACAATTCACGATCGACTGATGATTGACTTGGCTGCACAAGTGCAGCAAATGCAAGGTGAACTCTCTCAGCTTTTGATCATCAACGAACGCAACCTGAAAGCATTTGAAGAGGGGCCTGGCGGAATTGCAGATCGCGTTTGGAATCTTCGACAGGATGGACTTATCTCATTGCGTGAGCATTTCTTGAACGGCGAAAACCGAAACAATCCGTTGGAATCAATGGAGGCCGAAATTCGCACACTCAAAGGAGAGCTTTTTGCAATGACGCAACAGTTGGGATCAGGCCATCCCAACGTGGAGCAACTTCGGTTGCGTGTTAAATACCTGCAGAATGAACAAAAACAAATGTTGGCTGCGATTGACGCAGGCGAGGAAGTTGAAGACGACGTTGTTACCGATGATATTATGTTGCGTCGTTTCCAGGAGCACACCCAAGAACAAATCGTCGACCTTCGCCAGCGGGTTGAAGAAGCAAGCGCAAGTCATGACTTACATGCTGCACGTGCTTTGCAGCTTAGTACGATCAACCGCCAGATCGAGATTCAGCAGGATCAGTGCGACGAAATTCGCGACATGTTGAGAATCTCTGAAAAGAAGATGCTTGAGCTCGACCCGAACATGGATCTTGCTCGGCACAACCAACTTGAGGGATTCCGGTTCCAACGTCTATCGATCGCAGAAGAAGGCGAGCATGTCTGGCCTGTGTTGCCATTGCTGTTGGGCATTGGCGGTCTGCTCGGCTCATTGGCTGGATTTGGCTTGGGCTGCCTTGTTGAATTGGCTGACAAGACGTTCCACAATCCAGACGAAATCATTCGTCAGCTTCATGTTCCACTGATTGGACACGTTCCGGTCATTGGACAGGGCAAACGGTACTTGGTCGAAGGTTCTCTGATCGAGCCAATCGTGTGTACGTATCACCGACCCAAGTCCCAAGTCTCGGAAGCTTTCCGTGCGGTTCGAACTGCGTTGTACTTTAACACGCAGGGGAAACAACATTCGGTCATTCAAGTTACCAGTCCGACGCCTGGTGATGGTAAGTCAACTTTGGCTTCGAACTTGGCTGTTTCGATTGCCCAATCGGGCAAACGCGTCTTGCTTGTCGATGCTGATATGCGTCGTCCTCGACAACACTCAACGTTTAATGTCACTTCGAAACAAGGTTTTGCAACTGTGCTCAGTGGCGATTCACACTGGAGAGAGTGTGTCTTTGAAGTTGAAGAGATCGAAGGCTTGTCTTTGATGCCTTGTGGTGCCAAGCCACAAAATCCGGCGGAACTGTGTTCATCTCCACAAGTCAAAGACTTGATTGCAGAAATGCGAGAAGAGTTTGACTTTGTGATTATCGATACTCCTCCGCTATTGGCGGTAACCGATGCTTGCCCAATTGCGGCTCGCGTTGACGGCGTGGTTCTTTGTTTGCGGATCAAGAAAAACGTTCGTGTAAGTGCCGAGCGATCGACCGAAATGCTTCGCAATCTTGGAGCCAATTGTCTTGGACTGGTTGTTAACGGCGTTGGTGCTCAGTCGGGCTACGGAAGCCAATACACTTATGGTGCCTACCGTGCAGGATATTCGTATAACGGATATGGATACGGGTATGGTTACGGCTACGGCTACGGAACCGGCGGCAAGTATTACGAGGAAGATAAAAAGGGTCGCAAAGTCGCCCCGAGTACTCCTCGAATCGGTGCCGAGGCGGAGCCTTTAGAGCAATAACTGATCTGATGACCAGTTCGCTCTTTGGTCATTCCACCAGCTGAACTTTCATGGCGTCTTCGAATTTCGAAGACGCCTTTTTTATGCACATCGCTTACAAGTCCCACCGATGTGAGTATGCTTACGCGAGCGTAAACTTGACACTATAGAATTCATGTAAAGCCAATCGTCGAGTACTGGAATGTTAAAAGAAAAATTACAAAAAACCATGGCTGCGTCTGCCGCCAAACTGTCAGACGAGGCGAAGTCCGTTGTGATGAAGGCGACGCAAGCTGTTGCCGACTCAATTGGCAGTCGAAAGATTCCTGCGGTCGGTGACGCGTTCCCTGAGTTCAGCCTGCCTGACAGCACGGGAAGAATTCATAAATCGAAGGATTTAGTTGATGCCAAGCAACTTATCCTGACATTCTTTCGTGGAAGTTGGTGACCGTACTGCGTACTAGAGCTGTCAGCTCTTAACGAATACCTGGAGAAGTACGCTGCCGCTAATGCCTGCTTGTACGCGGTCTCTCCGCAGATCCCGGAAAACAGTCGAGCCACTATTGAAAAACATGGTCTGAATTTTGAAATCCTTCACGACAAAGACAATGCATTTGCGAAGCAGCTGGACATGGTTCATGGCTTTCCTCAAGCGTTGAAAGACATTTATCAGGGCACTTTCAGTATTGATGTGGGCAGTTCAAACGGCACCGAGATTTGGGAACTACCCATACCATCGCGCTTTGTCGTCAACTCCGATCACGCATTGAAAGCCAAGGAAGTTAACGCCAGCTATACCAATCGCCCCGAACCCGAAGCAACGTTGCAAATCGTAACGAGTTGAATTCTTGGCGAATTGAATTGCAATGAACGAAGGCTTGCGCTGCCTTTTTTTGTATTTGCAAAACAGGATTGCGGGTACTGGCAGGGTCCGCCACCGGTTTGTCCGTTTAACTGATGCTGGCATGCGGCCTCGATCGATATTTCTTCGTCCCAATCATTCTGCTATCGTCCGCCGAGATTTTTTGAAAATTCGAAGGGACAGGGACGTGAAAAATCAACGTTCAGTAAAAGACGTCTGCTCATTGCTTGGCTGTTTGGCCGTTTGCATTGGTTGCCTTTTCGCAACGGGATGTGCTGAAGGCGTGCTATGGAAAAGCGGCAAGTACGCGCCATGGGTGCGCGACAAATGGGCTGCCGAGGAGCAGATTGCTGACACGCTGTTCACACGTAAAAGAAGAATGAACGAGTCGGTAGCTTCCGTTGCCAACGCTCCGATCGAACAACAACAACCTGTCGCCGAAAAACTGGCTGAAGTCGTCCACCGAGACCCGATTTTGTTGATCCGCCTGCATGCAGTTAAGCTCCTCGCACAATTAAATTGCCCTAAAGCGGTTCAAACTCTGGACGAGGCTTCGACCGACCCAAATTCAGATGTTCGGATCGCCGCCATCAACTCGCTACAAACAATGAGCCCGGAGATTGCCATTCCACGTCTTCAGGAAGTCATTGGCAGTGACAGCGATGTTGACGTTCGCCTCGCGGCAACGCGAGCCTTGGGAAATTTTCAGGGGCAATCGGCAGTCGGTGCGTTGTCGCTGGCATTGGATGATCGCAACCCAGCCCTTCAAATCCGAGCTACCGAGTCCTTAGCTCGATCAACAGGTCAAGATCTAGGCCGCGACGTGGGTGCGTGGCAGAAATACGTCGCCCAAGTCCTTCCGCAATCAATGCCAGACCAATCGGCTCCAAACAGCCAGCCTTTCTCCACGGATGCGGACTTGCCCGAAAGATACGCAGAGAGTCCGAGTCTGTTTCGCTGATAATTCTGCCAGCCCGTTTTTCAGAAATTCTAGTGCTCCAAAGTTTCCAGTTCCTGGTCGTGCACGGCTCGAGCATTGCAGACAACACGATCTCGACATGTACGTGCTTAATCACCATCGAATCCGCACCATCGAATCCGCATCACCGAATCCGCATCACCGAATCCAATCGCGACCCAATGATCCAAAGCCAAGTTCAAAGACAGCATCAACCTCCGGAACGTTGGTCGGCTCAATCATTTGGCCGGACCGGTTGCCTCTGTGCGGAAAAAGTTCTAAATTAAATTACATCGAAGGGCTGGTTACATTCGCGATTGATGACCATCCACACAAACCCCTAAACACCTTTAAGCCCAATCGAACCAATCAAATGGCTTGATCGGAAGGCTCATGGCTTAATGACACCTCCTCGGGATCAGAAAAACTTTTTCACTTTCATCGATTCAGCGATGAAGCTTGCCAAAGCAACGGAAGCAGATGCTGCGTTGGCAATTCTGGAAAAGCCCATGAACTGGAAGCGGTTGATCAAGAAAGCGTCCGTGGTCACTTCGATGGTCATTGCCACGCACAATCCTGAGGTCTTTGAAACCGCCAAAGCGGCATCAGTTCAAGCCATTTTGCTGGAAACGCCTGAAAGCACCATGCAGGATCAGCTCACTCAGGCGGTTCTGGCCAGCGTCGCTGCAGATTACATCCTGAGCGGCTCCAAAGTCGTCGCTGTGTACAGCAATTTCGATAACGAATCGTTCGATACTGTCAGCGTTTTGAGCCTTACAGAGCGCCTGGGACGCTTGACGGCTCGGGACTTGAGAAAGTTGAAAACCAAGGTTCCGCTGGACACATTGAAACTCGTGGTTGATCTGTCGGTTTCGATTGGACGCGATGGCCGTGAAGGAAAGCCAATTGGCACCATGTTTGTCGTTGGAGACCACCGCCGTGTACTGGAAGAAAGTCGCCCAGGCGGTTTTGATTTTGTGAAGGGTTATTCCAGAAAAGAACGAAATCTATTCGATGCCAGAACGCGCGAAGGCCTGAAAGAAATTGCTCAGCTCGACGGCATGTTTATCGTTGCAGCTGATGGAACGATTGAAGGAGCTGGACGCATCATCGACACTTCGCCCGTTGAGATCACGATGACGAAGGGTTTGGGTTCTCGCCACTTCGCTGGCGCAGCGATCAGCAAAAACACCAAAGCAATCGCGGTCGTTGTCAGTCAGTCCAGTGGCACGGTCCGGATTTTCCAGAACGGAGAAGTCGTTCTTCGCATTGAGCCAATGCAACGCGCGATGAAATGGAAAGATCTCGATGACGGCCCGGTCGCAGACACCGATTGATCGTTGCTTACTTCTTTGAGCCCGAATCGGCGCTCGCCGTTTCGGGGATTGTCGCCCAATCGGTTTGTGTTGTATCTGCCTTCGCCGGCAGCGGCTTAAGCGGGCTCAAAGGTTGCGCTTGATTTTTGGATTCAGTTGAATCATCGGGTCGGGTTGACGCTTTTTCGGTTACGCCATCCACCTTATTCACTGTCGCCGTCTTGGTCGAAGCCAGCGTCCTGTCGAGATTTCGCTCAGAAACTTCTTTGGGCTCAAGCAGTCGTTCGCTTCGCTTGGCCGTGTACTTCAGATAACTATCAGGCCCTTTGTAACCCTGAACTTTTTCATCCCATTCGACTTCGCGGCGAATCGGTAAACCACGCTCGATGTTGAAAACGATATAGCCACTGGCAAGGTGGGTCAGGATTTGCGATTTGACTTTGTTGCTCTCCAGCGGAGTCAGCACTTGCGTGTAAAAAGAAATGTAGGCATTTCCGTTGACGACTTTCTTCAACTGATACTCAACCTGAACTTTCAAATTTTGATAGACACCATGTTCGTTCTTTGCACGCAACGTGTCGGGGACTTGCCATTTGTGCCCAACAGAAATCGGTTTGTCCGGGAATGCGAACGTTGGCGTGTCGCCGACACCACCGATATCCGATTTGCGGTAGTTCGACTTTGAATCGGCAATCAATCCGTTGTGCGTGACCGTATACTGCGACAACGGCTTGCCAACTCGCTCCGCAATCGAGACGTAAAGGTCGGGAGCCTTCTCGTCGACACGGCTGTTGTATGAATCGCTGACATTGGATGCTGGTTTATCATCATTGGCATCGTCGTCGGTCGTTTTCGAAAACGCATTGATCGACTCAAGCGTCACGTCGAAGTTCATACGGTTAAGGACGTCGACACTGTTGACTGTCCATACAAAGTCAGTCTGCATACGCGACATCGTATCATTGGTCACGCCAGCCATACGATTCTTGGACGTAATTCGATGGTCGTGGTACCAGTGAATTTTTTCACCGGCTTTCATTTTATACTTCAGCACGTAAGTTTTCTTTTTGCCGATCTTTTCGGTAGCCGCCTTGATGAGATCGGCCGCTGACTTGGTACTTTTCGCGGCGGGCTTTTTCTCTTCCGCCTGAAGCTTTGTTCCTGAAGCCGATTCAACAACAGCCGAATCTGAAGTAGATGTCGTTGGCTTTGCTTCCTGAGCCGCCAAGTCTCCAGCAAAAAGTCCTCCGAAAAGAAAAGTGGCTGCGACGGTGATGGCTAACGCCGTTTTCGATTCGAGAAATCGATTTTTAAAATAGCTTCCGAACATTGCTTCGTCTCCATACGAAAAATCTACTCGTGGCATCCCGCCACAACACGCGTACGCTAGTCGCCGACTACCCTCAATCGACAACGATACTTCATCAAGCTTGAGCCACTAATTTTTGGCTTTTTCGAACTGGCCGCCCCAGCCAAGCTTTTCACGCAGCGTTCGATAGTAATTATTGCCGCTAACTTCGATTAATTGAAAGACCGATTCAGCACGGGAAACCCGGACTCGATCGGTCGCTTGCAGCGGAGAAATCACTTGACCATCCAAAACAGCACAGGATGATCCGTTGGCTTTTGACGCCACAAGCTCATAAACGCGGTCTGCCGAGTCGACGACGGGACGCACGGTTAGCGTGTGCGGGCTGATCGGCTGAATCACAAATGCTTGCAAATCGTTGCGTAAAATCGGGCCGCCAGCAGAAAGATTGTGGGCGGTCGACCCAATCGGAGTGCTGACAATCAAGCCGTCGCAGCTGTAACTGGTCGCCGACTGTCCGTCGACATAGACGTCAATCTGCTGGATATCAAAAGGAGGGCCGCCCAAAATCGCCAACTCGTTCAGCCCCAACGAATCGTTAATTTTTTTGCCGTCTCGGAAAATTTCGGCACGAATCATCAAGTGATTGGTCAGCCGGTGCTCATTGTTCATCACGCATTGCAGCGAGGCGGAAATCTCATCCGGTTTTACGTCAGCCAGAAAGCCAAGCTTCCCAAGGTTCACACCAAGCACTGGAAGCTGTTGCGATCCCATCTGGCGCGAGGCACGCAGGATCGAACCGTCACCACCAAGCACAATGACAAAGTCAGCGCCAAGCTCAGCCGGATTCTTTGAATAGTCGAAATCCTCGCCTACGACATCGACAATTTTTTCGATGAGCGGCTTGAGTTCTCGGGCCTGCTCGACAGACTGAGGACGCCGATCACCGGAGGCCATGAGAACCGTCTTTAAGCGGCGTGAGGAGGGGAACTTTGACTTTGTCATTAAATGGCTAAACCTACACCATGTTGGCGCTCATCAACAGCTGATGACACCAAGCCGATTTCACGGGCAACAGCGACAACTTAAATCGAGTTCGCCGCCTTAACTCTCGCTGATTCTTGAGCCGCTTCACGACAGACCGAAGCGATACCTGGTACGTCTAGTTTGAGATCGGCCAACAATCCTGGACGATCACCATGCTCGACAAAAACATCAGGAATTCCGATTCGATGAACGTTCGACGCATCAAGTCGCAACTCATTAGCGGCTTCGAGAAACGCGCTACCGAATCCACCATGCAACATGGCTTCTTCCACCGTCACGACAAAAGGCATATCGGTTAAACAGCGCTTAACCATCTCCTTGTCAACTGGTTTCACAAACCGGGCGTTGATCACGCCGACGTCGAGTCCTTCTTCTTTCAAAAGTTGAGCGGCTTCGATGCAAGTCGCCAGTTGAATTCCAGCACAGACGATGACGCCATCAGTTCCAGTACTTATCGTTTCCGATTTGCCTAACTCGATTGGACAAAGCTCTCGATCAATATCAGTAGCCGTTAATTTCGGATAGCGAATCGCACACGCAGTGTCATGATTCAGTGAAAAATCAAGCATCGCACCGATATCGTTGGCATCGCCGGGAGCCATGACGACCATGTTCGGGAAGATTCGCATGTAACCGTAGTCAAATGTTCCGTGGTGCGTCGGGCCGTCGTTGGCCGTCAGCCCTCCGCGATCAAGCATGAACGTGACCGGCAAATTCTGCAGGCAGACTTCCTGGAAGATCTGGTCGTAACTTCGTTGCAGAAAAGTGCTGTATATATCGACAATCGGTCGCATACCGACTTTGGCTTGGCCAGCCGCAAACGCAACAGCGTGCGACTCGCAAATCCCAACGTCAAAGAATCGATCTGGAAACTCTTCGCGAACCGGTTCAAGCTTGTTGCCTTGGCACATCGCCGCGGTAATCACCGTCACTTTTTCGTTATGCCGCATTTGGTCTGCGATCGCATCACGTGCGTGGTTTGTGTACGACGTGGCGGACGCACTCGAAATCGGAACGGGCTTGCCGTCATCGGCGGTTTCGAAAGCGGGTGGTGTGTGGAAGTAAACCGGATCTTCGGCAGCGGGCTGAAAACCGTGTCCCTTTTTAGTGATCACATGCAACAAGACAGGTCCATCGATTTCGCGGACCATCTTGAGGTACTTTTTCATCACACCAATATCGTGACCGTCGATGGGGCCAAAGTATTTGAACCCCAACTCCTCAAACATCATGCCGCCATGCAAGCCGGCTTTGACACCTTCTTTGATTTGAAACAACATCCGCTCGGTCGGATCTCCCAGGACCGGAACTTTGTTGAGCATGTTAACGACTTCGGTTTTCACTCCTGAGTAGATCCGGTTGCTGCGAAGCCGGTCAAGATAAGAAGCCACTCCGCCGACGCGCGGACAGATGGACATCTCGTTGTCGTTAAGCACAACCAACATCTTGCTTTTCAGTTCGCCAGCATTGTTGATCGCCTCATAAACCATCCCCGAAGGAAAAGCTCCATCGCCAATCACGGCCACGGTGTAGTTGTCACGATTCATCAAGTCATCGCCGCTGCGCAAACCAACCGCGGTCGAAACGCTCGCTCCAGCATGACCTGTCACAAATAAGTCGTAATCACTCTCGGCTGGATTGGGATATCCCATTAGACCACCACGCGTGCGGATGGTCGAAAATTCGTCATATCGACCGGTGACTAGTTTTTGCGGATAAATTTGATGGCCGGTATCCCAGATCAAACGGTCCTTCAAAAAGTCGTAACTGCTGTGCAGCGCCAACGTCAATTCGACGACGCCGAGATTGGACGCAAAATGGGCAGCGCGAAGGCTGAGCAAGTTACAAAGCGTTTCTCGAATTTCAGCGGCGACTTCCTCGAGCTCTTTGAGCGACATCGGGTGTAGATCAAGTGCGCTTTGGATCGATGATAAATGTTTACTCATGGTTTTTTTCCTCGTTGTTGTTAACTGAAAACAACTTCACTGCGTCCGGTTAACGACAAAACTTGCAAGGAGTCGGAGTGGTTTCGCGGCGTCACCAAATGGCTCGATGGCCACCAATGCAGCCTCAAGAACCTGTTGAACTCGCCGTTCACTTTCGGCTTCACCCAACACGGTTGGAAACGTCAGCTTTCCACGGTCCGCGTCTTTGCCCGTCTTCTTCCCCATTGTGTCTTGAGAGCCTCGAAAATCCAACAGATCATCAACGATTTGAAACGCCAAACCAAGATGTTTTCCATAAGAAACCAGATTATCCCGAGCTTGACGGTCAGCTCGTGCCGTAATGGCTCCCATTTCCAGCGACACGGACAACAAAGCGCCTGTTTTGCGGCGATGAATCTTCTCCAACATCTCCAGATTCTTTTCGCCAAATTGTTCGGCCAAATCATCGGATTGACCGCCAACCAATTGGGAAGGTCCTGCTGCTCGGGAAAGCACGCCAACGCACTCTACGGCGATCTTGGGATCGGCAATATGTTTCGTGATCGTTTCGAAAGCTAACGGAATCAACGCGTCACCGGCAAGGATGGCCGTCGCTTCGTCGAATTCAATATGACAGGTCGCTCGCCCACGACGCAACGAGTCGTCATCCATCGCCGGCAGGTCATCATGGATCAGTGAATAGTTGTGGATCATCTCAACGGCACAAGCCGCCGGCATCGCTTCGTCAATTGAACCGCCACATATCTCGGCAGCCGTCAAAACCAGCAGCGGACGAATGCGCTTTCCGCGAGCCAGCAAACAATATCGAATCGCATCGCCCAATCGTTGTGGGCAGTCATCGTCGAATTGACAATAAGAAGCAAGCGCACGATCAATGGATTGACGGTGGCTTTCAATTTCAGCGGGAAAAAGCGTCGAAGTTGACATCGGCATCGAATAGAAGAACGGTGGAACGTATCATCTTGCCACTTGAGTAACCGTATTTCAGAACTTGAAGATAACGGATAACAGTTGACAACCCGTCTGGACCGACAATCTAGCTCCTTGGCGAAGCTCAATTTTAGTTGATTTAACCGTTATCGTCCATGAGCGCGATTAGCCCTGTTTAAACGAAGGAATAACACAAGTTTTCAATCGAAAAATCGCCGGACAATCTTGCGGCCCAATTTCGTTCTTAGTTCTTATTTCGTCCTTAGTTCTCAACAAGCCGCTGTGTCTCACCCAATAACTCATGGCCATCTTATTTTGCAATTTGGAAGCGCCTCCGACAAGGATTCCACCTCCTGTTTAGAAAACGTTTTTCCCAAGATAACATGCTTGAGCTGAGCCATCGCATACAGTTCATTCAAATTAGCCCGTGAAGTACCACCAATCTCTAGTTGCTCAAGGTTTGACAACTTTTGAAGTGGCGACAAATCGTCAATCGAAACCCCGATCAACATCAACAGTTTAAGTTCTGACAACTCAGAGATCGGCTCAAGATCCACGGGTTCAAATTCCAATCGATAGTTTCCGAACTTCAAAGACTCGAGTCTTTTGTTGTTGGTGAGCGTCTCACTGTTTTTGAATTTAGACGAGACGATCAGCGAACGAAGATTTGGAAAACTATTGACATGATTACAATCGAACAACTCGGTGTGATATCCAGCCATCAGCGTTTTTACATTTGGCAAACGAGGATAAGGTTCCTCGCGAAATCCTCGATCCCAAATCGATTCCAGCTTTTTCAAGTGCACCAGAAACTGAACGTTATCCGGATTATGAAGCGTAACGGTGTTCACATTCGGAAACGCATTCTTTAACGACTCGCCTTGAAACCCGTTAGGAATTTCCAGCTTGGTAACGAAGGGAAATCGATTTTGATTTTCAACGACATGTTGATCGACTCGGCTGATCGAAGAAAAGAAATCCTGGCCGGCCCAATCGTACAACCACTGTGGAACTAACGCGGGTTTAGGTGAATACTCGACCTGCATTTCGTTTTGATGAAACAAGTCCACAATCCTGCGTTGCTGCAGTGCCGGACCGATCCAAAGAAATAAGACCGCGCTCGCAAGAACAATCAACCCAAGAATGGACCGCAAACTAAATCGAATTCGAAAACGACTCGGTGCAGGAACACTGACCGGGTCGACTAACGGGTCAAAGGAATCCAAAACCGCCTCCCGGTTAAGTCAATGAACGAGTTGTCAAAATTCGTTACGTATAAACTCAGACGACTTCGGCATCCCCGGCTTCAAAACAGACCGTCGTTGTCTTCCAGTTCCGACTCAATCTCTTCGCGCTCTTCGTCATCAAGGCCGCCGGCTTCATCCGTCGCTGATCCAGCGCCCGGTTCATACGTTGCCGAATCATCGAACGGCTTCTTTTTCGGTTTGCCATTCTTGTCCACACCAACCAGCAATTCGATTTTTTGCTTGGCATTGTCCAGCGTACTGTGACACCGCTTAAGATGCCCAACACCCTGTTCATACTTTTCCAACGACTCGCTCAATGACAAATTCCCGCTCTCCAAGTCTGTCAAAATCACGCGCAGCGACTCAATCGATTGCTCGAACGACAACTCGTCTTTTTTTGCGGTTTGTTTTTTCTTGGCCATCGGTATGTCAAATTCTTTGGCGGAGCAGGGGAGTGGTTTCGTTTTTCATTTTTGAGCCGACGACTCAATCGATCCGTTTAACAGCTTAATCATTTTTCAATGTTTCTTCGACACGGCAAATCATACTTCCCGTTGAAAGCTTTGTTTTTACCAAATCTCCGACGCCAACGTCGCTAACATCGGTCAATAGATTGCCGGTAGTCGTTTTCTTTTCACTGTCAACAGCCGACGTCAAACTGTACCCCCTGGCCAACACTGCCAACGGGTTGATCGACTCCAATCGTGATGCAAAATTTCGAATCTGCGCATCAGCCGATTCGACTTGAACATTCATCGAACGATGCATGCGAGCCTGAAGCTGATCAAGCATCTCCTGTCGACGTTCAACCAATTCAAACGGTTTCGAGAAAGCCGATCGTTGCGACAAAAAATTCACTTCGGACTGAGCTTGATTCAGTTTCCCAATCAATGCCGTCGCCATTCGTTTGCCTACGTTGCCAAGCTGGACCGCCAACTCAGTTTTGTCGGGAACCAATCGTTCAGCCGCTTCGCTGGGTGTCAACGCTCGAACATCGGCAACGAGATCGCTGAGCGAGACATCGACTTCATGACCGACGCCAGCAATCACCGGGATCTGGCAATCGAAAATCGCACGGCAAACAACCTCTTCGCTAAAACTCCACAGATCTTCTTTGCTTCCGCCGCCCCTTGTTACCACAACGACATCCGGAGCAACGGCCAATTTGCTGATCGAGCGAATCGCATTTGCAATCTCGTCGGCCGAGCCAGGACCCTGGACTTTCGTTGGCACGATCACGACTTCGATATCATTCCAACGCCGCGAAAGCACCTGCAAAAAATCTCTTACCGCTGCGCCAGTCGGACTTGTGACAACCGCAACGCGGCGAGGATATTTGGGAAGTGGCTTTTTGGTGTCCGGATCAAACAAGCCTTCCGATTTTAATTTTGCGTGAAGCTGCCGAAAGGCCAACTCAAATTCACCAATACCAACCGGTTTGATTTGTCGAATGATAAGTTGATACGAACCTCGCGCAGGATAAACATCGATATATCCACCGCAGATAACTTTCTGGCCATTCTCCAGTTTGAACTTGATGTTCTCGGCGTCGGTCCGCCAGATGACGGCGCTAATTTGCGCAAACTCGTCTTTCAAAGTCAAATAATGATGGCCGGAAGACGGACTGGATATGCCCGAGATTTCGCCTTCGACAAACACCTTGGAGAACTTCTGGGAAAGCTGATAACGAATCGCATCGGTCAAAACCGAAACAGCGACAATCTGATTGGATGATTTTTGCGTCAAGTCGCTTTTCTTTGTTCGAGAAGTTAAAACAACCATTGTAAAGAGACTTCCATCGTTGCTGCAATCGTTGTCGCAATCAACTAATCCGATTGGATTGCTTTTCGGCATGAGCTCAAACTTGAAAATCGAACCGACGACCAAAAAAGTATCGCTGGATATCCGCGATCCAGATTTTTACAACGACCCTTATCCGACCTACGAAACGTTGCAGTCTGAATGTCCGATGTTTTTCTGGCAGGAACATGAATTGTGGACGTTTACCAAACACGATGACGTTTCCGCGATCTTGCGCGACCGTCGCTTCGGCAGACAAATCAGCCATTTGAAAAGCAAAGAAGAATTAGGCCTGCCTCCAACTCCGAAAGAACTCAAGCCATTTTTCGATATCGACCAACTGTCGATGCTTGGGCTTGAACCACCGGAACACACGCGTCTGCGCGGGCTCGTGCAGAAGGCATTTATGACGCGACAGATTGAACTCCTGCGGCCCAACATCGAAGCATTGTGCAATGAACTTCTGGAGAAGATGGAATCGCTTGATGGATCATTTGATCTGTTGAAAGAATACGCAACGCCGATCCCAGTATTGGTCATTGCTGAGATGCTGGGCGTGCCAACTGAAATGGCACCCGAATTATTGCGCTGGTCTCATGCGATGGTCCAAATGTATGAAATGAAAAGAACTACCGAGATGGAGTTGGCCGCCGTTAACGCATCACAAGAATTTGTCGCTTATCTGCGCAGCCTTGTCGCAGCAAGAAAAAAGCGTCCCGCCAAAGATTTGATCAGCCAGTTGATCGCGGTTACATCAGAAGGTGAAAAACTTACCGAAGACGAGTTGGTTGCTAATTGCATTCTGCTGCTCAATGCTGGCCATGAAGCCACCGTCAACGTCATTGGAAACGGCATGTTCGCGTTGATGAGCAACGTTGAGCAGATGGAAGCATGGCGACAAGATGATTCGATAACCAAGTCAGCTGTCGAAGAACTCATTCGGTTTGACACGCCGCTGCACCAATTCAATCGTTGGGTGCTGGAACCGCTGGAGTTGCATGGCCAGTCTTTTAGCGTTGGTCAGGAAATTGCTTTACTGTTGGGCGCGGCGAATCGAGACGTCGACGAGTTTGAAAACCCTCACCAACTGAACTTGCTTCGATCACACAATCCCCACGTCAGTCTTGGAGGCGGGATTCATTATTGCTTGGGCGCACCTCTGGCTCGTTTGGAAATCCAGATCGCGATCCCGTTGCTGATTTGCAAGTTTCCTGATTTGAAATTAGCTGAATCGCCCCGCTATCGAAACAACTTCCACTTTCATGGGCTGGAATCTCTACTTGTACATTGCGGTTGAATCAGATCTTCCATGCGCCGCGGGGCTTTTTGGTGTACATGCTGAAACTGAGACTTGGTTTCGCCAGCGATTTGGCATGGCTTACCGTCTGCTTTGATTGCTGAATAGTCGATTGACTCACCCGATTGTCAATCTGGAGTTTGTTTTCCATAATGAAGCGCTTCAATCACCTGAACCAGCGCAATATCTGCGGAATTGAGGCACGCGATGCAAGACAAAATCCGACACACCGCAATCACGTTTGACGATGTCTTGATCGAGCCTCGGTATAGCGAGGTCGTCCCCTCAGAAGTCTGCGTCGCTTCTCGGCTGACCAAGCGAATTACGCTTAACACGCCGCTTATCAGTAGCCCGATGGATACGGTTACCGAGCATTCGATGGCCATTGCTCTGGCCAAAGTCGGCGGCATCGGCGTGATCCACAAAAACATGTCCGCCGAACTGCAGGCCGAAGAGGTCTACAAAGTAAAACGGTCGGCCAATGGAATCATCATGGACCCGGTCACGCTACCGCCTGAGGCGACGGTCGGACAAGCCAAAGACATCATGCAGCAGAACAATGTCTCCGGCGTGCCGATCACGCTAGCAGACGGAACGCTTGCTGGCATTCTTACTCGCCGCGATTTGCGGTTCCTGGAGACCGTGGAAATTGCCGTATCTGAGGTGATGACAGCCGACTCTTTGGTAACGGCTACGGGGAATGTAACGCTTGAGGAAGCTGAGAAAATTTTAACGGCTAAAAAGGTGGAGAAACTTTTACTGATTGACGAAGAAAGAAAACTGAAGGGCCTTATCACGATTAAGGACATCGACATGATGCGTCGGTTTCCCAACGCTTGCAAAGACAAGCAGGGAAGACTTCGCGTCGGAGCTGCGATTGGCGTGCACGATTTGGAACGTGCTGAAAAGCTAATCGCGAAGGACGTTGATGTTTTGATTGTTGATAGTGCCCACGGTCATTCGAAGAACGTCATCGAGACAATTCGAGCGATCAAGGACAAGTGGGACATTGATGTTGTCGCTGGCAACGTCGCAACGGCATCTGGCGCTCAAGCGTTGATCGATGCTGGTGCAGACGCTGTGAAAGTTGGCATCGGACCTGGCTCCATTTGTACAACTCGTGTGGTCAGTGGCATTGGCGTGCCGCAGATCTCTGCGATTTATGAAACAGTCAAAGTGGCTGACAAACACGGCATCCCAGTTATTGCAGACGGAGGAATTAGATACTCAGGCGACATCACCAAAGCGATCGCAGCTGGAGCCAGTTGCGTGATGATTGGTGGATTGTTTGCTGGATTGGCTGAAAGTCCTGGCCGCACGATTTTGTACCAGGGGCGCACCTTCAAGGTGTACCGTGGTATGGGATCCATTGGCGCGATGGCCAAAGGTTCCAGTGAGCGTTACCGACAATCTGAATCCGGTCCGGGGAAACTCGTTCCAGAAGGGGTTGAAGGTCGCGTTCCATTTAAGGGGGCACTTAGCGATTTCGTTTACCAACTAATTGGTGGACTGCGCGCCGGCATGGGTTATTGCGGGACGCAGACCATCGAAGAGCTGCGTACCGATGTTCAGTTCATTCAGGTATCAGCAGCAAGTGTTAGAGAAAGTCACCCTCATGACATTGCCATTACTCAAGAAGCTCCCAACTACAGCACCGACTCAGGTGCGGGAGAAACGACTTAAGCAAAATCCCTTTACGGACTTTGCGGACAATTTGGATTCGCTTTTCCGGGTGCTCAAACCCGTTGCCACGACCGCCGTTGCGGTTGTCGTCTTCACGATACCAACGTTCTTGATGCCGGTTCATTCTTCGGCTGCTCAGAATCCTTCGACGTACACGCCTCCGGTCCACGTCGCGCCTCCAATGTCGGTCATGGAACGATTGGATGACGAAAAAACACATAACGGCGTTGCTCATGCGGACTATCAGTCTTATGGCCAGCAACAACAGGTTTATACTCCTCCTGGCAACCAACAACAGCCACCCAACGGTTTACAACTTGCTGGCGCCTACCGTCAGTTAAACGACGCAACCCCGATGACCGAAGCGCAAATCGATGCAGCCAGAGCTATGCATGTCGCTCAATTGGCAGCTCAAATGAGAATGCAAAACCAAACGGCGTTGGCGCAGAAAGAAGCTCAGATCAACGCGGTACAACAAGCCTCAGGCGTGTATCCCTACCCAGCGGCAAATTGGCGACAGCCTGCGGGCATGGTCCCTCCAACTCAACGTGCCATCGCGCCACAACCTCAACAGCCGGGATCAATGATTCAGTATGGGCAAGTGCCGCAACATCAGTACAACCCAGGCAACTTTCAACAGCCGGCTTACAATCAACCTGCGATGCGAAATCCCGTTGGGCCTGCCCCAAACATGGGCAACACGCGTTCGCCAGTTTCTCAAAATGGAGAGATCGATCGTTCCTATGGACTTCAAGGAAAGATTGCCGGTTTCCTGAATCGAAGCCGCGGTTCGGAACCGTCTCGTGTACCGACAATGCAATCGCGGTCCACGAGAGTGAGCCAGCCGACCCCGGCACCGAAGAGTTCATTGAATGCAATCGTTAGAAATTCTGGACAGCAGCGGAGACCAGCTCAGCGCAAGATCACTGAACGAATCCCGAGCCAACAGAAACTCGCTCGATCATCATCCAATCGCACGGTTGGGAATGGAATTCGTCAAGCCGTCGCGGCTACAGAAGTTGATTCTCGATCTGGATCTTTGGAGTCATCCCGGGGCAATTTCATCGGAAGTTTCGTCGAGGAAGATCAAAACAAGATTCGTTTGACCGCCCAAGAGGCTGCTGACAGCTATTCGCCGATGTCGCGAACGAAGAGTAGCCGCCAACCGAAAATCTCCAACAGCCCAAGAGCCAAAACATATTCAGCTTACCGTCAACGTGGCCAGGTGCCATCTCGGCAAGTCTCTGTGTTCGGCGAATGGCAAGATGAAGATTCTCCTCAAAACAGTGCTACTGATTCCACCGGCAGCAATGCGACTGGCGGAAGCAATGCGGCTGGCGGAAGCAATGCGGCTGGCGGAATCAATCGTTCGCAGATCGATGATCCGGCTTCCCCGTTCAGCCTCGGTGACGAAATCGAAAATGAGCTGCCAAACGACGAGCTTCCTGATCGAACGTTGTTTACTCCACAGGACAAAGAGCTTGAAGACTCAGCTCGACGGGCACGCCAAGACGCTGAATCTGAAACAGAGCTCGATGAATTGGAAGAGCTTGAAAAGAAGATCAAGGCCGATCGCGATGACGACCTTGATGATCTGGACGACCTGGATGACTTGGACGATCTGGAAGATGACTTGAATGATGATGAGGACGACGATTTCAAAGAAACCCAGCGTTCATGCGAAGAGTTTCGGGAGCTACTGCTTGCAAAATCGATTCGTGATATTTCGTTGGACATCAGCCCACCAGCAAGTGGAAGACGTTTTGAAAAAGCTGGGATCTCTCGCAACTGGACCGACAGAAACGGCAACGTATTGGCGACAGGAACGATGGTTGATTTGCGGCGTGGCTACGTCATTCTTGCATCGGGACAAAAAATTCCTTACGGAAAGTTAAGCGAACCTGATTTGGCTGCCGTTTCAGATTACTGGTTGTTGCCAACGGTATGCGGAATCGGCAACCGCGGTTCAGCATATCGAAGCTGGGCACCGCAAGCGGTCGCCTGGAAAGCATCAGGACTTTGCCACAAACCATTGTACTTTGAAAACATTCAACTTGAGCGATACGGTCACAGCCGCGGACCTGTTATGCAGCCGATTCACTCGACGGTGCACTTTTTCCGCAGCCTTGTAACGCTTCCGTATCAAACTTCGGTCAACCCAGCCAACGAATGCCAATACGCTTTGGGATTTTACCGGCCTGGCAACTGTGCTCCATGGCTTGTTGACCCGTTCTCGATTACTGAAAAAGGCTTAAAGCGACAAGCATTGTTTATCGCAGGTGCGGCTTTCATTCCTTAATACATCGATTTCGATTGACGATGAAGTAGTCTTGGACGCAATTTACTTACAGCGTTTGAATTACTGCCTTGATACACCACTGATGAATGAGGGCGATTGGTTCCGGCCGCAGGAGATTAAAACTCTCCTGCGGCCGATTTTTTTACCGGCCCTTGGTTCAATGAGCCATTACAGCGGAGTTTTCCAAGTTATCCAGATTGTCGACGATTCGAACGACCTGTTGCTTCAACGCGTAGGCTCGGTCAAGGTCGTCCTCGGTCGGCATCTCCAACTTGGATAGCGCGTCGATTTCGTTATACATCCCGGCTGGAATTCGCACGACGACCGACCGTCGTTCCGAACGACTGTACTTGCTGCCAACAACGACGCTTGGCAATGGAGTCAAAAAGTAAGTACAACGACCGAATCGGGAAATCGACTCTTCGCCAAAAACCGACATTTGATTCATGACTTGTTTGAATTCCTGTTTGCGAGTCTGCTCTTCAATCCATTTCTTCTGGGCTTCCGGATCGTCGCCAACCGCTTTACGACTGGCAGCCTTAGCGATCATCGAAGTCAATCCACTTGCCATACTTTGGGATAGATCGTCATTGCCATAGACGATGACGGTTCGACAATAGCGAAGGTCGTCGTCGGTGTTGAGGATGAAGCAGGGCTGTGTTCGCGGAACTGCGTACTCAAAGTTGTGCATTTGCTCGAAAGTGGTTTCACCCGCTTGAGCGACACTCACAACATGCTCGCCAAGTGGCACCGTAAAGTTATCGGTTTCGCCTGCAGCGACAGTCGCCATTTCGTTCCCGTCGATGGATACCACCATGGGCTGATCGGAAATGTTATCTAGGTATAAAGATCCAGTGTTAACTGGTGGTGGTGGCTCACAGCCAGTGAAGACTACAAGTAGTGCGAACAAACACGCGAGTTGAATTTGACGAATCATAGTAAAGCTCTCCCTTTTACATTGGCTCAAAATCATTTAGGAAGAAACCGTAGCTCTTGTTCTGTTGAGCTTGGGTTCATCTCATACAAAAAAAGCCATTTCAGAGCGAGCTCTCGACCGATTTGAATTGATTTTGCGGGTACCACCGTCTTTCTCGTGCGTCTTAGCGGCTTTGAAATTCGAAGATTTCAACGCGCCACTCGCTCGGAAAAAGCAAGTGCTTTTTTATGCAGCCGTACACTGAGCTCAAAACAACAACTTCACAACACCATAAATGCCGACAGCCCCGATCGACGTGATACTCAACCACAACCAAAGATCAAACCAAATGGATGGCCTGAGCCTTTTGTCCAACCGGCGATATCGGAAGTCGATCGCAGCGAACACAACGACAAACAAAATCACCATGGTGATCACGCCTCCAACAATCACCATGTATGCCGGTGAACGAAAAGTGAGATAGACGATCGCCCAAGAAGCGGGAAAGAACCATGCGAAAAAGGCAATGGCTTTCTTTCTCGACTGCGGATTCTGAAAATCGTAAAGCCCCACCTGTCCCAGTGCGTCGCCAAACAATCGTGTCCAGGCGGCCAATGCTGCGAACAGGGTTGAAAACAATACGACGAAAGCTCCGATCAGGAATACCGAATTCGCGCCTTGCCCAATCGTCTCGGTATAGATCAAGGAAAGCGTGCCAATGATTTCTTCTTTCTCGGGCACGAGTTCTTGCGAATTCAAGATCGCAGCCCCGAGCAAGTAGAACGCTGCGGTGACGACGGTGTAAACCAACATCGCCAATAACGCGTCGATGTACATGACGCGGATCCAACCTTTGGCGCGATCGACCCATTCTTGAGAATCTTCACACGGACCAGTATGCCGCGCGTACCCTTTCTCGATCAGCCAATAGTTGTACGCCATGATCTCATCGCCACCGACGCCGGTAATCCCAAAAGCGCCGATGGCAACCATCACGGCTGTCGCAGGCAACTGAAACGTCAACCCATGGAGCACATCTGAAATCGTAATCGCGTGCTCGGTAAACTGTAGCATCGCCAGCGAAACCAGCGTGAACACCGTGAAGAGGCCGATCATCACTAGAGGGTATTTCAAAACCTGTAGTGGACTTCGCCAGAAGTCCCAGCTCG
>CAZPBE010000054.1:0-38031 GCA_964584615.1 uncultured Pirellulaceae bacterium
GGGTGATGTTTTGACTAAACCGCCCGGTTGGTCCCGGCGCCCACTTCAGCAGGCGGTCGGCACGGCTACAGGCTTTATGTGGATGCCACTGGAGGCAGCGATACTGCCCCGCTCAACATTACTGTCGATGTCGTCACCTATGATTTAACATACACAGCAGGGGCGAATGGTTCGATCTCAGGCACGACTTTAACTCCTTCGGAGTGGATTAGGACAGCCCTTGAAGTCAGGATGGGCTTTGATGTCGGAGATCAATACCGCTCCGGCGATCTACGCCATAGCTCGTCTGAGTGGTGTAATTTCAGTGGTGTAGGGTAACGAGTTCTCCGTGCAACCAGCCGGGATTGGTGTTGTGTTTGCACCGGGTGAAATTTTGGACCCGGTGAACGGTTTCGTGGAGCATGTTACTTACTGGCGACTCCTCACCCTAACGGATTCCATTGGCGGGCCCAGCAACCCCGAAGGGGTTGAAGCTTATAGCCGGTGGTTGAGCGCAGCGACACCACCGGAATAGGATTCAACATTACGTGCACCCTGAAAGGGTGCCAGCCAATGGAGTCAGATGAATTATGTCAGTCTTCATGCTCCAACTACGTTCGATCCCGCCCACTACCAATCCTCTCACACACCGGTTTGCGTTAACTAAAAAAAACGATTCCAATAGTTGCAACTCAGCTGAGAGGAATCTTATGAAGCAAGAAGCTCGCACGCGTTACAAAAAAACTGAATGTATCGACCAGTTCCTTTGCGGTGACGCGGTCGAAGTCGCCAAGTCCCTCCCCGCCAATTGTGTTGACACGATCGTTACCAGTCCGCCGTATTACCAGCAACGGGACTACGATAGCGACGTTCAGATCGGGCAGGAAATTTCACCATCGGCCTACGTCGAGCGATTGGTCGAACTGTTTGAAGAACTGAAACGCGTCGTCAAGCCGACTGGATCGGCGTGGATTGTAATCGGCGACAAATACGTCAAAGGCGAGTTGCTGGGAATGCCTTGGCGGTTGTCGCTTGCACTCAAAGATATCGGCTGGCATTTGCGCAGCGATTGTATCTGGCACAAGCCAAACGCGATGCCATCAAGTGTGAAAACCCGTCCGACGACGGATCACGAATACATCTTTTTCTTTTCCAATGAAAAGGACTACTTTTACGATGCCGACGCGATTCGCGAACCGCACGTGACGTTTTCGGAAAAGTCAAAAATGAAAGGTGGTCGAAATCACTTTGGCAAACGTGGTGGCACGCCAGAGAAAGGCAAGAATAGCGGCGACAATAATTTACATGATGGACGGTGGGATCAAGCTTTTCATCCCAAGGGCCGGAACAAACGTACCGTCTGGTCGATTCCGCTTTCCAAATTCCGGGAAGCCCACTTCGCGGTCTATCCACAGACGTTGGTTGAGAATTGCATCAAAGCATCGTGTCCGGAAAAAGGCGTCGTGCTCGATCCGTTTAGCGGCGCCGGGACGACTGCGATTGCGGCGAAAGCGTTGAAGCGGAAGTTTATTGGGATTGATTGCAATTCGGATTACATTGAAATCGCTAAACGACGTTTGGGATGAGCGCATAAAAAAGCCACGACTATTCACGAATAGACACGAACGAAGCTAAGCAGCAACATTCGTGAAAATCCGCGTTGTTCATGGCTATAGAACTGCGACTCAAAAGTTAGAGGACATTTCAAAACCTAAAATCGTGCGATCATCGTAGTGGGATTCGCCAGAATTCCCTTTGTTTTGAAAGCGAGCTGGGACTTCTGGCGAAGTCCACTACAGGTTTTGAAATACCCTCTAGTCAATTAGTTTCCGTCCAAGCCTCTTTTCTTCAACAGCGCTTCGATCTTCGGTTCGCTACCACGAAACGCTTTGTAAGCTTCCATCGCTTCGCGGGTTCCGCCGCCTTCAAGAACAAACTTGCGATACTTCGATGCCAAATCAGGATTGAACAAATTGCCTGATTCTTTGAACGCCGAAAAACCATCTGAGTCGAGAACCGCTGACCAGATGTAGCTGTAATATCCAGATGAATATCCGCCAGCGAAGATGTGAGAGAAATAGGTGCTCCGGTAGCGAGACTCAATTTCATCGATCAAGCCAATCTTTGCCAACGACGCTTTTTCAAACGCAGCTGTGTCTTGAACTTCGGCAGTATTGACGGTGTGCCAATCCATATCCAACAACGAAGCTGCCAGGTATTCCGTGTTGGCAAATCCTTGATTAAATTTTGAAGCGTTTTGGATCTTCTCAATCAACTCGTCAGGAATGGTTTCGCCGGTTTTGTAGTGCAGAGCGTATTCTTTGAGGACTTCCGGCTCACTGGCCCAGTGTTCCAGAATCTGGGCCGGGAATTCAACAAAGTCACGAGGCACGGCGGTGCCAGAAAGCATTTGGTACTTCGTGTTGGTTAACAAACCATGCAGCGCGTGTCCAAACTCGTGAAACAACGTCGTGACTTGTTCGTAAGTCAGCAGCGATGGTTCACCGTCAACCGGAGGGGCAAAGTTGCAAACGTTGATGACGATTGGGCGAATCTGCTCATCGATGTTTGATTGCTCACGGAAGTTGCTCATCCACGCTCCACCTCGCTTACTGGATCGCGTGTAATAATCAGCGATGAAGATTCCAACATGACTTCCGTCTTCGTTTTTAACTTCAAACATCTGTGCATCAGGGTGATAAAGTTTGGCGTCTTTGATTTCTGTAAACGTGACGCCGAACAAGCGGTTGGCTACGTTGAATGCGCCTTGTTGTGCAGCGGCGAGACTGAAGTATGGCTTCAACGCTTCTTCGTCCAACGCGTATTTGTTGGCACGAACTTTCTCGGCGTAATACCACCAATCCCAACCCGCGATCTCGAAATCGCCGCCTTCCGAATTGACAATTTCTTGCATGTCGGCGACTTCTCGTTCAGCTCGAGCCAAAGCTGGTTTCCAAAGTTTCATCAACAGCTCGTAAACTTTGGCAGGCTCCTTCGCCATATGCTCTTCCAAAACGTAATGAGCATGCGTTTCATAGCCAAGCAGTTGGGCTCGTTGAAAGCGAAGTGAAGCAAGTTCGGCAACGATTTTTTTGTTGTCGTTATCGTTTCCATTGTCACCACGCATAATGTACGCGTTGTAAATTTCTTCGCGACGTTTTCGGTTGGGCGAATAAGTCAAAAACGGATACATGCTGCTTCGGTGGGGAGTGATCAACCACTGCCCAGGTTTTTTGGCTTCTTCAGCAGCCTCGGCGGCAGCGTTGACCACGGAGGCCGGCAATCCTTCCATCTCTTTTTCATCGGTGATAAACATTTTGTAAGCGTTGGTTTCGTCCAGCAAGTTTTGTCCGAACTCAACGGTGAACGTTGCGATCTTTCCATTGATCTCGGTAACTTTGAGTTTATCTTCTGGAGAAAGTAAAGCCCCGCCGCGCTTGAATTGCTTGAACGTTTCTTCGAGCAAGCGAAATTGTTCCTGTTGGTATTTGGTTTTCGTACGGTCGTCCCAGATTTTGTTGACGCGCTGAAACAGTTGGTCGTTGAGAAGGATTTTGTCTTGATGAGCGGACAGCTTCGGCGAAATCTCAAGCTGTAGTGCTTGAATCGTTTCGTTGGTGTCCGAACTGCTCAGATTGAAAAACACGCTGGATACTTTGTCGAGCAGTTTGCCAGTGCGATCGAGAGCGACGATGGTGTTGTCAAAGGTAGCCCCTTCTGAATTGTTCGCAATTGCGTCAATTTCTTTTAGTTGTTCGGCCATTCCTTTTTCGAAAGCCGGCGCGTAATGTTCGTTTTTGATTTGGTCGAACGGTGGCAATCCAAACTGGGCTGTATAGGGATTGAGGAATGGGTTCGTTTCCTGCGCCGTTGCAGTTTGTGTGGTACTAGCCATTGAAGTAACGCACGCAAGAGTCAAGAGGGTAAGCAGCCAGTAGCTGTACGAGCAAAATTTTGAGTTTGTTATATTCATGGTTGGTCCTGAAAATTGCGTGATGTGTTTGAGTGATCGTTAGATGGACTGCGCCGCAGTTTTTTTAGCGCCCTTGGCTGGACCGCCAATTTACTTTTGAATGCCCATTTCTTCAATCAAGTGTTTGGCACCGTAAACGTTGTCGGTAATCCACAATACGTAGCGGACATCGACGCCGATTGAACGGCTGTAACTTTTGTTCCAGGCGAAATCGTTGATCGTCGCTTCGAAGGCTCGATCGAAATTGACACCAACGAGTTGACCTTTGGCATCAATGATAGGGCTGCCGGAGTTTCCTCCGGTCGTGTCGGTGTCGTAAAGAAGCGCGACGGGAACTTGATCCAGTTTCGGGTGCACGTAGTTTCCGAACTCACCTTGTTTGTACAGCTCGCTGACTTTATCGGGTGTCACAAAGGGCTCCACACCGGTTGTCTTTTCGATGACGCCACGCAATGTTGTGGCTGGCGATTTGTAAACGGCATCTTCAGGAGAATAACCTTTGACGTGGCCGAATGTCATGCGTAACGTCGCGTTAGCATCGGGAACGAAATTGGTTTCCAACAATTGTTGCTTGACGTCGATGAGATCACCATAAAGCTGACCAAGTTTGCCGTCGCGTGCTTTGTTCTGTTCGCGGAACCTCATGAATTCCGGATAAAGTTCGACAACGACTTTCATGAAGTAGTCATCCAGTTTTGCCAATTCGGCAGGCGACATTTCGAGGTATTTGGCGACAGCATCCGCATCGCCGAGTTTGGTTTCACTGAACGCTTCGTCAAGATCTTTTGCTGGCGGGATCGCAATCGAAGCGTTAACCGCGTTGAGTCGTTCGATGATTCCTTTGAGCATGATCTTGTCAGTACCGGCGTGCCAGTCGTTGACGCTGAGCAAGAGACGCGATTTCGTTCGGTCAAAGTTGCGATCCATGAAAGCAGACTCGCGATCGAGATCTTCCTTTTCGCGCTCTTTGGCCGCATCGTAAATCGTAAACGCAAAATTCATGGCCCGACATGCGTTAGGCAAATTCGCCATCGTCATTTCGTACGGGGCTTTTTCTGTCATCTCAGCGTAAACCGATTCGATGTCCGTCAGCAGAGAGCCAAACTTTTCTTTGCGTGTCGGGTCGGAATCGATGAACGATTGGAGCTTACGTTCCTGTTCGGACCGCGTTTCGACAATGCTTTTGCGGATGAGCCCTTTCAGCTGCCCGCGCGACCGCTTCTCGACATTGGCCAACGATTTTTCACGCGACGAATGTTTCAGTGCGACATCCCGGTTGCCTTTTCCGGCAGCCTGCATCGTGCTAATTTGCCATTGATAAAGGTCAACCACAAACGGCAGGCGAACGTTTTGTTCAAACTTTAGAAATGAAGCTGTCTTGTGGCGAGCGGTCCGGCCCGGATAGCCAAGCAGAAAAACGAAGTCGCCTTCGTTGGCGCCGGCGGGCGAAACGGGAATGAACTTTTTGGGTGTGTACGGGATGTTGTCGGGGCTATAGTCAGCCGATTTTCCATCCGGTCCAACATAAGCTCGCATGAAAGAAAAGTCGCCAGTGTGTCGCGGCCACTCCCAGTTGTCGACGTCGCCACCGAAGGCTCCGACTGACGACGGGGGTGCAAACACGAGACGAACATCCTTGATGAATGTGTACAAAAACAACACGTAAGTCTTGCCAGTGAACATTTCGGCGACTTCGGCACGTGTGCCTGGGTTGTCGATTTCGGCTTGTTTCTCAATTTCCTTACGACGCTTTTCAATCGCCTTGGATCGTTCGAGGAAGGACATGCCTTCCGTCGCCGCGTCCAGGACTTTGTCCGAAACGTCGGAATACGATTCGGTGATGCGAACGACGTATCCTTTGGCTTGAATTTCCTGATCCATCGACTGAGAGAAAAAACCATCTTTCAAATAATCATTGTCGGTGGTGCTGGCCGATTGAATGGCTCGATAGGCACAATGATGGTTGGTGATGATCAATCCTTTGGGTGATACGAACGAACCTGTGCAACCGTTGACGCGGCAGATTCCATCGATCAGCGAAATCTTGTCCGGGTTGTAGACATCATCCGGTGCGATTTCCAATCCGTGTTCGTTGAGGTTAAGGTCAGCAATCATGCTGATCGGATACATGCCTTCGTCAGCGTTGACGGTGGAGTTGGCGCCAATCGTGGAACCAAACAGGATGGCAACAAACAAACAAATCAATCTGGATTTCATAGCTGGCTCACGTGAACTTGTGTGGTTAGGTTCACGAATTTTAAACCAGTCAACCGCCGATAGGGAGAGGCAACGTCCCGATGTTGCAGAAAGAGACCTTCGGTTTGTGGAGAATTCCTGGTTTCAAAGAATTTCTGAAGGCTTAAAGGCGACCGCGACAGACCTGGTTGTCGCCGGCTGGAGAAGCTATTTCATGTTTGAAAAAAGTTCAGATTGCGAAACGTTTGCTGTTTCCACGATTACCACTGCCCCGTTGTAGACATTGATGGTGCGGTCGCTGATCTGGTTCAGCGGTCCATTTTTTTGAACGTAGTCCTTTAGTGCTGCAAGTTTCGTTTCCCAAGTCGCTTCGTTGGGCTGCTCTTTACCTGGCGCGTTGCCCCAGATGACGCGTACTCCATCTCGTTCACCAAACTGAGTCCATAGTTGATACGGGATCGTTGGGTCGTCCGCCGAATTGGAAAACCGCATGGTCACGATCCGGTGCAGCCCCAGCGATTGCCAATCGTTTTGAAGGATTGATCCAAGCAATGCAGCATCGTGCACGCGCACGTCGGGCCAAGCAGACCAAGTGTGAAGCTGCGTCAGGTATTGTTGAACCGAGAGATCCTGGCCGACGGCATGAGAAATACAAATTTTTGGAATCGCAACCGAACCTTGAGCGGTCTCAGGTGGCATCAATACACCGTTGCGATCAACAAGCAACAGCTGATCGTTTTTCGCCCAACCCCTGACTGTGTTGTCGTTCATCTCAACGGCGGCGACAGGTTCGCGATAGTTCAACTGGATATCCAGCCCGTCGGACGACTTTTTGATTTGCTCAATGTCTTCGATCCAACCGACGGAACGAAATGTCTCGACGGTGTGCGGGATCAGTTTCGGATCAAGAATGGAGAGTTGTTGGTCGGTAGAACCAATGATGGCCCGACGCAAATCGGTCTTGGCCCAAGCGGGTGGTTGGTTAACGTTGATTTTTTCTGGCGTCAACTGTGTGGCGACGGAATCGACAATCTTGTGTTGGTACTTTTCCCACGCGTGAATGGCCCCGCCAATCATCAACAGTGTGACGCCAACGAACAATGTGGCGGGATGAAAAAGCAAGCGACGGATGTTGTACAAGGAGAAATTGGCCAACAGGCGATCTAATAGATCTTCGTTATGTTTTCGACGTGCCACTGGTTCCTCGCTGTTAGTCTCTCTGAGTGCGCAGCCTTAACCGCCGCGCGTAGTCGCATGTTGTCTTTATCGAGAAATAAAGCGGGAGACTTGTCGATTGCTTGCCGAGATCGCAAAAACGGTGCGTGCGGAAAGACCGGCACGAAGTGAAGATCCGTTCGGGAGACTGAAAACTGCCGGGCCGTTGGCCCTTTCGGCATTCGAGCGACAACCCTTTCGGCTATCGAGCCACAATCAACCAGGGCTTCACCCCGGGCTAGATAAATTGACGGGCCGTCAGCCCTGAAATTTGCGGCAGTGGCGCTGAGAGTGGCGCTGCCCAACTCGCGGTGAATTGAATGATAACAGTTGAGACAACGGTTCTTGTGAAGCGATACCATCACGAGAGACCCAGCGCCTACCAAATCTGGATCAGCGTTTCCAATTCAAGATCAAGCTTCTCTGAAACTTGCGTTTTCACAAGTTCGATCAGCTGAATGACTTCATCGGTTGTTGCCCCGGGGTGAGCGACGAAGTAGTTTGGGTCTCGATCGGAAACTTCAACGTTGCCGACTTTCATTCCTTTCAAGCCCGCCGACTCGATGAGCGTACTGGCGGTGTCGCCGCCAATGTCCTTAAAGATGTTGGCTGAGTTCTCGTCTGTTGCAGGCTGAGCGGCGCGGCGGACAATCCACATTTTTTGCATCTGTTTGGTCAACAGCTCAGAAGTCTCTCGTTCAAACTTGAATGTCGCAGACAGGATCGCCATTTCGCTGAGACTGCTGTGAGAGTAAGAAAGGTTGATTGATTCGCTTTCGTGAGTCACCTGCTCACCCGTTCGTTTCATAACCGTAACCGACTGGATCCAGTTTCCCATCTCAACCAAAGGGACGCTGATGTTACTGTGCAGCGCTCCACCGACAGTTCCGGGGAAGCCCACCAAATGATGCGGACCGCTTAGTCCTTCGCGAACCGCTGTCGCAACAAAGTGGGAAAGTCTAGTTCCGCCACCGACTTTAAGCGTGTCACCATCGACGACGATTTGACAAAAGTCGGGTGCCGATAAATGGATGACCAAGCCAGCAACCGCATCGCTGCGCACTAACAAATTGCTTCCGGCACCAACCAGACGAATAGGCAATCCGTTGTCAGTAAAACGTTTGGCCAGTCCAGCGAGTTCTTCAACCGAAGTCGGTTCAGCAAAGTATTCCGCGACGCCACCAAGATTGAGCCGAGTAAACGGCGCCAACGGTTCGTTTTCGCGAATGATGTGTTCAAATCCAGAAGTTAAAGACACCGGAGTCCTCATGGAAATCGTGCAAAGCAAAGTACTAATCGAACTATAAGAATACCTTTTTACGGTCGAGTTCGGAAGTGTCGTACCTTCCGGCCGACTAAGAGAACATCCCTCTCCTAACCGATTGGACATAAAAGTTTCCAATGACTTCCATACTGATTCGAATTTTTGGAGAATTGGTTGGCAACGCCGTGAAGTGTTTTCGCAATGAATATCCGACGGTTTTGGCACTAGCCACCGACCCTGCAGCGTCCGTGGCTAGGCCGCGTTCTACAGATCATCTTAGATACAAAGTTGTCACTAAATTTTGAGCGGCATAGCGTCAGCCCAATGGCACTTAGTTTAGATTTTTGGAGGTAGCTTACGGCACAATTCCAGTGCGATGAAGTTCGACTCTATGCCGCCCTTGTCTCAATCCTGTTCCTCTTTGATCGTCGGCAGTCGAACAACAACGAACAGGCCAATGGCTGCGGCGAAAACAATGATTGTGTTTGCGATCCAGCCGAGCGCCCCAAAGTACAAAGACAACGAGACGAGCAAGGCAACCATGACGAATGCGGTCCATTTAACTTGTGGTCGAATGCCTCCCTTCTCGTGCCAGTCGCGAATTGGTTTCCCGACCAAAGGCCATTGGAGTACCCGTTGATGAAGCTCAGGTGAGACTTTGAGCAGGAAAAAACTCATCAATAACAGGAAAGGCGTCGTGGGAATTCCTGGCAGGAAAATGCCAATGACTCCCAGAACGAAAAAGAATCCCGCCAGTGCAAAATAAACAATCCGCATGCTTACCAATAGCGCTCTAGCACGATCTGTCCGGGCGACTTGCTGCGATGTTTCACCATGCCGCGTTTGCCTAGAATTTCTTCCATTGAATCAAGCATTGCCGGATTGCCGCAAAGCAGTACTGACGAATCTTCTTTCTGACAGCTGCAATCGGCAGCCGTTTCAAGTTGGCCGTCTTCAACGAGGCCAGGGATTCGGCCGTGCAATGTGTCGTCCGTTTCTTCACGAGTCAGAGACTGAATCAGCTTAAACTGTCCCGGTCGCTGTTTTTCGATTGCCTGAAACTCTTCTGTGTAAGCAAGGTCTGCGGCATGGCGAACGCCATGAACCACGACAATCTTTTTGAACCGTTCCCATGGCTTTTCGGTTCGCATCATCGCTACGTAGGGAGCAAGGCCGGTTCCGGTTGCAAACAGCCATAAGTTTTCAGCGTCAGGAGTTTTCTCCAGCGTAAACCGGCCCGCCGCTTTTTGACTGACTTGAATATCGTCGCCAGGTTCCAGTTTCCATAGTCGAGGAGTAAGTTCGCCGTCTTCAACCAATACGATAAAGAATTCCAGTTTGTCGCTGTGCGGTGACGCGACCGAGTAAGGTCGATTGATCCGTTTGCTTTCCTCGCCATCATGGCCGTCTGGGAAAACGGCCAAATGCAAAAACTGTCCGGGTGAAAACGGCTCAGTTTGCGAACCATCGATCGTAATTGTGAACAGTCCTTCTGTCCAAACTTTCTTCTCGATAACTTTTGAGGGGCACCACTTTGGCATCTGAGTCTCACGAAAAAGGAACGATGGCGGTCAATGAAGGTAACTCAATCGGGAATCCAAAGTTTCGAAGGCGCGTCGCTTTCGGCAGCTGGAGCCGGTTCGCTGCCACCGCCTTCGGGTGTCCAAATTCCACCAGCACTCTCAGCCGGTGGAGTTGCGGCAGGCGGAGGGCCACCGGCGGGTGCTTCTTGTCCCGTGCCGATGACTCCGAATTGTTGCAAGACCCGAGTCAACTCGTAAGCGACTTCCGGTTCCTTCATGTGTCGGGACTGGATGACTTCGATCAACGAGTCAAGTTTTTCTGTCAAACCGTTGGCCAGTCGATATTCAAATTCATGAACCAGATAAATTCCAATCGGCCGTCCCGCCTTGGTGGCTTCGGCCCGAGCACTGGCGAAGTGTTCGAGTGCTTCCTCGGGAGCCTCCGAATTTCTGGCGAGAATCGTGTAGCAAACATCGCGCGGCACGGAATCCAAATGCGGACGTTTAAGTAATTCTGGAATAGTCCGCTTCATCACACCGACGTTGCCGATCGTCATCGATTGCGTTTGCAGGCTCAACAAGGCTTCATCATCCAGTTTCTCAACGTCGATGTATTCCTGTTGGATGACCGAGAAAGTCTCGACTTGTGTTGGGTCGACAGTTTCCAGTTCCGGCAGGCCCAGATCTTCACGTAGCAAACCGACATTCTTTTTCAATTTCGCCGAGCGGAAAAACTCATTCAAGATCAAGAGTTTGGCTTGAACTTGATTTTGAGATTTCGCATCCTTGGCGGCTTCACGTAGGGACTTTCCATCGAGGTCGGCGAATTTCAAATCTGCCCATTTCGAAACCGCATTCCATGAAGTCTTCGTCAATAATTCTTCATGTTGTTCACGATTGATGTCCTGAGGCAACATCCAATTCCAATTCAGCGAATGGGACCCGCAGTCGATTTGGTTAATCTTCTGCGTGTTTGGCGAGCCGTCGGTGACATCAGAAAACGCTGCCGTCATACTCGACAGGACGTTGTCAAAGTTGTCGTCCTTCACGGTGATCAATTCAATTCGGGCAGCGCGATCGGTTTGCCGGCCGTACATCATCACTTCGCCGATCGCCAAAGGAACTTTGTCAAAGTCCATGTCGGCTGCGGATTCGACTTGGTCGTTACTCAACAACAGGAATGAATGCTTTGGAGCTGGTCCTTCGCCGAATGGATCATCCGACAACGGTTCACTGTTGGTCAATCGTTTGCTCGAGATTGCCAGCTCGGAAGCTTTTTCGATATCGTTGATCTCAAAAGTGACGCGGGCGATGTCGATGACTTCGGTGTCGGGTTCACGGTTAAGCAATTGGGCAACACCGAAGGCTTCGATGGCTTGCCAATTAGAATGGCCGTCGCATTTGGCGTACTCCAGCCAAGCTTCCGTTTGTGATTTTTCGTCACCAACAAATGATTGGGCGACGGCAAGTCCACGTTTGACTAGCGTTTCGTTTGGATACTCCTGGTCAATTTTCTGCAAAAGTTTTAACGCTTTGCGAAATTGGCCGCGCAACATGGCGCGAAGAACGTTCGAATGTGTTTTCTTCCACGGAACATCGTCGGGAGCTTCGGACAACCGAAAGTCGCTTTTCAAGAAAGCCGAAATTCCGGGCATGCGATACGTTTCCATCTCCAGTTGCAACAGCTCTTGATCCTGATCGCCTTTAAGGAATTGTGCGAACTGTAAGTGAGCTCGCGCGGCCAACACGCGACCGGACTGCAGCAATCCAAGTCCGGCCAGCCGGAAGGCTTGAGCCAGTGAAATCGGCAGCTCCGAGCCAGTGATCGAATCCATTGCGTCCTGAAGGTAGTTGACGGATTCGTCGACGCGCTGTTCTGCCATCGCAATCATCGACTTGTGTTGCAGGCCCGTAGTATGTTTCGGGTTATTGGCAACAAACGTTGTATTGGCGGCTTTCGCTTTCTCGATTTCACCCAACGAAAGATGAATGTGCGTTTTGATTGTCAGCAGGCAATCTTTTTCGCCCTCTTTCGAGATCAGTCGATCAAGCTGTTCAAGAGCCGCATGGGACTGGCCAGAACGGTTTTTTGACATTACCTGATTCAGATCGCTGACAATGTTTTTGCCACAACAGAATTTTATTTTCTTATCAGGATGACATGGGCACTGCTGATAAATATCGATGTCCATATAATGATCTCAGACCTATGATTTGAAGCGGCACGTTGGGGAATCATGCCTCATTCGTGATGCGGTGCGTACTGGAAAAAATTGTGACGGACAATGGTGTGGCCAGCGACGACGGATGAAAATTCATTTGCACCAAATTTAAGGGAATCAAGTCCAGCAAGAAAGCCATAGAACACGAAAACGCGCGCTTTCGGCATATTTCGATCAGACGCGGCAGCTCTTCATTTCCAACTCCACCAATAGATCCACGATTACAGCTTCAGAAAATCCGTGGAGAATGCATGACATGAACAATTCAAACGACGCACGGGCGAGCGAAACGCACAAAGTTGTGAACCAAAGTGTGCCTGCGTGGGATTTTAGCCATGTCACCAACGTCGGGCATACGCTGACCGAAGCCGCGACCCGAATGCACGACGCGATCGCAGTTGCTGCGCCAAAGCGAAAATATCAGCCAGCCGAGAAAGTCGAATATAACACGATCACGTTTGGCGAGTTGGAATCGCTAAGCAACCGGATGGCGATTGGATTGCGAAACCAGGGTGTGGAAACTGGAGACCGAATCGCGTTGATGGTTCCGCCGGGATTGGAATTCGTCGCGCTGGTATTCGCGTTGTTCAAAGCCGGTGCGACGATCATCTTGATCGATCCCGGAATGGGCAAGAAGAACATGGTGACTTGTCTGTCGGATGCAAATCCGGTTGGCATCGTGGGGATTCGGCGAGCCCACTTGGCTCGTACGGTTTATCGCCGAAAGTTCAAAAACGCCAAAAAGAACTTTGTGGTTGGCGGATACTTTCCAAGCTGTTATTCGGTCAAGAAATTTGAATCACTCAATGCGAGTGAGTTCCAGCCAGTTTCGATTGCGATTGGCGATCCTGCTGCGATCATTTTCACAACCGGAAGCACAGGTCCGCCCAAAGGTGTTCTCTATCGACATCAAATTTTTATTGAACAAGCCCGACAGATTCGCGACTATTTTCAGATTCCACCAGGCACGGTCGACGTATCCGGGTTTCCGCTGTTTGCATTGTTCAATTCGGCGATGGGAGCAACGACTGTCTTTCCGATGATGGATGCGACGCGACCTGCCGAGATTCATCCGCCATTCTTGATCGACGCTGTTGAGCGATTCAAAGCCGATCAAAGTTTTGGCTCGCCAGCTTTGTGGAATACGGTTTCGAAATGGTGCGAGCAAAACTCAGTGACGATGCCGACGGTCAAGCGAGTGCTTTCGGCGGGAGCTCCCGTTCCGGCTCATGTGCTGCAGCGAATCAAGCAAGTCATCTCTCCCGATGGCGATGCCTTCACGCCTTACGGAGCGACCGAGTCGTTGCCGATCGCTTGCAATAGCGCGACTGTCATATTGAATGAAACTGCAGCGACAACCGATAGCGGCGGAGGCACCTGTGTTGGAAATCGTTTTCCAGATATTGATTGGAGATTGATCGAAATTTCAGACGAGCCGCTTGAGTCGATCGAGCAAACGAACGAAGTTGAACCGGGGCGAGTTGGCGAACTGATTGTCCGCGGCCCGGTTGTAAGCCAGCAGTATGTGACTCGAACCGATGCCAATGCAGAGCACAAAATTGTCGACGGTGATTCCTTTTGGCACCGAATGGGAGACATTGGATACTTTGATGAGCGAGATCGTTTTTGGTTTTGCGGTCGTAAGACGCATCGAGTCCAAACGGCGTGGGGAGACATGTTCACGATTCCTTGCGAGGGAATCTTCAACACGCATCAGAAAATTTATCGATCCGCATTGGTGGGAGTCGGCGATCCGGGGAATCAAACTCCCGTTTTGATTGCCGAACCATGGGCGAGTCAGTGGCCAGAAAGCGCGAGCGAGAAAGAGAAGTTGCTTGGCGAGCTCAAAGAGTTGGCGGCGCAACATTGGCAAACGAGTACGATCGCCAATGTGTTGTTGCATCAATCGTTACCAGTTGATATTCGGCACAATTCAAAAATCTTCCGCGAGCAGTTGCGTATTTGGGCAACGGCGCGAATTTAGTTTGAGTATCACGTGGCAAGACATCGGAACCAGTTTTAGACGTTTTGTTGGAAGTGTCGATTCTGAGCCGGGATGACACTTTCCAGGATGCGCCGGAGCACTTCGGCGGGCGACCCGTTTGCATCAACCGTCGCGATATGATCACGCGGAAAACACTCCAACACGGGAGCAGACTGTTCTCGATAAATTTCAAACCGACGGCGGATGACATCTTCGTTGGCATCGTCGGCACGATTTTCACGAATCGCTCTTCTCCGCATTCGGTGAATCATCTCTTCTTCATCCGAACACTGCAAATTGATTACGCGCAAGATATCAACATTGTCTTTGATCAATTCGACTTGATTGACGTTTCGCGGAATGCCGTCGAGGACTAACAAGTCTTCACGAGGTTTGAACGTTGACAACGCCACGTAAGCGTTGAGCGCTTTCTGCCAGATCTTGACGGTTAACTCGTCGGGGACCAATTTTCCTTGCGAGCTATATTCGTAAATCTGTTGACCGTCTTCGCTGCCAATGTCGATCGACCGAAAGACGTCACCGACCGAAAGGTGAAAGAAGCCGGGGACCGAACCTAGAATTCCACCTTGTGTACCTTTGCCCACTCCAGGAGGTCCGAACAACAAAATGGATCGAAAACGAGATTGGTCGCTCATCGTGAAAACCCCAACAACTAATAAATCCGGAACCGTTGGGTTGCCGGTGATGTCTCAATAAAACGATTCTGGTTGAAACAAGGCGGGGCAGCAATAACCTGCGCGGGAAAACCTGTCCAACGTGATACATATTTTCCACGATTCCCGTTTCCAACCTTGTTTGGATGACGGGTTATTGGTGTCCGTGGTAAAATGGGAATTTGTTCTACCGGCTGCACGCTTGGCGGCTTGCACCTCGATTCTCAACTTTTCTTGAACCAAATCGGATAAAGCGACGCATGGACTTTCAACCAATTCGACGCATGGACTTTCAACCAATTCGACGCATGGGCTTTCAACCAGTTTCGTCTATTCATCTAACCAGTTTGTCTTACCAAGCCGTAAGCTCGTCGAGAAGTCGCTGCTTGTTCACGACGCTGATATTGGTTTGTTCGTTCTTCGCAATTGGGACGACCGTTGCTGCGACACAAGAAAAAGACAAAGCAGAACCGTCATCGCCGTATCGATACTTCGTCGATCTTACGCAATCCAAAAATCACTATATCAACGTAACGGTCGAAGTCGACGCAACAGGCGACACTACCGAATTGATGATGGCGGTCTGGACGCCCGGTTCCTATTTGGTTCGCGAGTATTCGAAACATCTCGACCAATTCAAGGCGACCTCGGAAACGGGAGAGCCGTTAAAGTCTCGCAAGGTCCGCAAGAACCGTTGGTTGATTGACAACGCAGAATCTAAAACCGTTGTTGTGAGCTATCGACTCTACTGTAATCAGCTAAGCGTTCGCACAAACTTCGCCGGCAACGAATATGCCGTGCTCAATGGAGCACCGACGTTTTTGACAGTCGTTGACCAATTGGATCATCCGCATGAAGTGACTTTGAAACTTCCGAAAGTCTGGAGCCGTTCTGCCACATCGCTTCTCCCGGCAGGCGATCGTGCTCATCAATATCTCGCCGCTACGTTTGACGAACTTGTCGACAGTCCAATCGTAGCTGGCAACGTGCAAGTCTATCCGTTTGATGTCAAAGGTGTGCCGCATCAGTTAGTTAACATCGGAGAAGCGGGCTATTGGGATGGCGCAAAAGCAGCTGCCGATTTGAAGAAAGTTGTGATCGCTCACCAAAAGATGTGGAAAGAGGTGCCCTACGATCGCTATTTGTTTCTCAACGTGATTGGAGCGGGTGGAGGAGGATTGGAGCACGACAACTGCACGTTGGTGATGACCAGTCGTTGGTCGTTTCGCGATGAGAGTCGATATCTACGCTGGTTGAGTTTGTGCAGCCACGAGTTCTTTCATACTTGGAACGTTCGTCGGCTTCGACCCGAACCGTTGGTGAAATACGACTATGAAAACGAAGTCTACACCGATGGACTGTGGATCGCCGAAGGAATTACCAGTTACTACGAAGACCTCGCGTTGGTGCGTGCGGGTTTGATGGACAAACAAGAATTCATGAGCGCGATGAACCGGAACATTGCATCGGTCTATCGATCAGAGGGCCGCAAAGTTCAATCGTTGCGTGATTCGTCGTTCGATTCCTGGATCAAGTTTTATCGCCCGGACGAAAATTCGTCGAACACTTCGGTTAGTTACTATTCCAAAGGCGCAGTGGTGGCTTTCTTGCTGGATGCAAAGATTCGAAAGCTGACCAAGAATCGCAAAAGTTTGGATGACTTGATGCGTCACATGTACAAGCAGCATTCGAAAACGGGATTCACTCGAGGCGATTTTCGTGCTGCTGCTGGAAAGATCGCCGACGCTGACCTCAATCCATGGTTCGAACGCGCAATCGATTCAACCGAAGAGTTGGAGTATGACGAGTCTTTGACTTTTCTTGGTGTGACGATTCCTTCCGCAGTGAAACCGAAAGAAGACGAATCGAAAAAGGAATCGAAGACGGCTGAGCCAGACGAAGATGGCGACAAAAAAAATAACGGCAAGAAGAAAAAAGCGGACGGCAATGACACTGACAAGAAAGCAAAGAAAAAGAAATCCGATGGTGTCAAGAAGTTTGTCGAGCAGGCAATCGACGGGGCAAAGGAAGCTCTCACTCCGACACCCAAGCCCGATATTCGTCCGAGCGCCAACCTTGACGAAGATAAGCCCAAAAAGCGGGTGCCGTGGGTCGGCGCAAGAACATCAGCAGGACGTGTGACATCGGTCGAGCCAGGTTCTCCGGCGTTTGAGATGGGGATTGGTCGAGGAGATGAGATCTTGGCCGTCAACGGAATGCGGATCGATTCTTTAAGCGAGAGGCTAAGCCAATTTAACGTTGGGGATAAAGTTGAGCTGCTGATTTCACGCAACGACATTCTCAGCACACTGGATATTGAGTTGGGCGAAAGTGTTAGAGAGAGCTGGAGTATTGGCTGGGAAAAAAATCTGAAACGCGGACAGACGGTTCGCCGTGCGAAATGGTTGGGGCTTGAAGTGCCACCACCTGAAAAGAAGGTTGAGAAAGCCAAATCAAAAGATGGCGAGCAGGGAAAGGACATGCCAGCTAAGCCAAAAAAGAAGCGCAAGAAAAAAGCGGGCTCGCGAAAGTCATAATTTTTTTCTTGGCTTCCCCGTATTGAATTTTCTGTAGTTTGCAAACCATAATGTGGACCCAATTCTTCGGTCCTGATTCTGGCTATGCTTAAATTTTCCGTCTGCCTGTTTGCTATTTTCGCAATCCTTGCTTCGATACCGGGCGACGTGACTGCGCAGTATTGGCGCTACAACGGCAACGTCAATCGCTACAACACCAACTCCGGCGTCTACGGTAACAACCAGCCTTATTCGGGCCGCTACTACCGCAACGGTTTCGCCAATGGCCAGACTTTTGTAGCTAATCCAACCGTTAGCTTTAAGCCGAACGCCGACGACCGAGACAATCATGCGGCCGTGACTCCGGAAGAAGCGATGAAGCTATACAACCGGCCGAAAACCAATCCACCACCGAAATTCAAACCTGGCAGCCTGTACCCGCGAATCGGCGGCGAATTCGAACCACAAAATGCGATTGTGCTCTCGTTGAGCGAAATGCTTCCACAGCATGGAAGTGTCTTGAAACGGATCGCCGAACTAACTGGCGGTCACGTTCGACTAGTGGTCTTGTTCAATGACACTGAACAAGTCAAAGCAGCGATGAAAGTTTTTTCGAAATCCAAATCGGATTTAAGCCACGTCTACTTCATGAACTTGAAGATGGATACGGTTTGGCTGCGGGACTTTGGTCCGATCCTTGCTGAAGACGAAGATGGTTCGATGACGATCGATTTTTTCTATAGCGGCCAGCGTCCAACGGATGACACGTTTCCCAAACGTTGGGCGGATTTGATCACGACGACGCACAATTCGATTCCGTGGACGATTCAAGGCGGTAATCTGTTGTGCAACGGGAAAGGGCTGGCGCTGACGACGACGCGGATATTTGAAGACAACGAGATTCGGTTTCCCGATGCGAAGTCAAATGTTCCTGCGGAAAAGCAAAAGTTCATCATCAATGAATTCAAAAATTACACCAACCTGAAACATATCGAAGTCTTGGAACCGTTGCGCAACGAAGCGACCAAGCATGTTGACATGTTCGCTTCGTTTGTCAGCCCTGAAAAAGTTTTGGTTGCAAAACTGGCCGACCCACGACGCGATCCCATGAACGCCCGAGTGCTTGACTACAATGCGAATCGGTTGAGCAAAATTAAGATCGATGGAAAAGCGCTGGAAGTCGTGCGAGTTCCAATCCCTCCGCGAGTCGGAACTTCATGGAGTCCGTATACCAACGTGATCATTGCAAACAAGTTGGTGATGTTGCCCGTCATGAAAACCGATGATCGTAAAGTGCTTCGCCAGGCAGTCGAAGTTTACCGGCAGGCACTTCCTGATCATCGCGTCGCGACAGTTGATTTGACCTCGATGGCAAAACTCCAAGGCGCGCTGCATTGCCTGTCAGTCAATATTCCAAAGTATGCACCGCTGCCAAAAAAACTTGTTCCTTACGAAAAGGTGCGGGTTTGGGCAGAGAGAAAGAAGAGCCAGTAGGTTCTTCTGCCGGATGGAACCCGAGCATGATATCAACCATTTGTTGCGTTTCCCTCTCTTGGCAAAGATCAAGAAAGCACTGGCGGTCCCGTTCGGCAAGCGGTGCGTACACGAAAGCGGTGCGTGCTTGCTAGCGTCCTGTTGCTTCGCAATTCTCCGCCTTTGATTTGTCTTGACCGAAAATCAATGCTTTTTCATACTCCGGCTCAAGAAAATCACTCGTGCGGCCGAAGGTGTTGGCCGCGGGATCGACAGAAAAAATGTCGAATCGCAATCACAGGTTTATGGAGAAACCGTCATGGCTCATCAAGCCAATAAGATCATCGTGGGTTTAGCCGTTTTGCTGTTTGCATCACCACTGGTGGCCCAGACTCAGCAAGCTCCGCAGCAACAATCCCCGATTCCAAATCAAAACCAGAATCGTCAAATTCAAACGTTGGCCACGGTCAACGGTGAAGCGATCACTCGGCAAGAAGTTTCCCAGCAATGTATGCGACGGTTTGGGAAAGAAGTGTTGGAGAGTATTGTCAATAAGATGATGGTTTTCAACGAATGTAAGCGACAGGGAATTGTCATCACTGAGCAAGACGTCAACGACGATATTGTTAAAAGTGCCAAGGCATTCGGGATGTCAGGCGAACGTTATGTAAAACTGATTTGCAGCCGTAGAAACATCACTGAGGATCGGCTCAAGAATGAAATTGTCTGGAATGAATTGGCGCTTCGTCGTCTGGCCGAGTCCCAGATTAAGGTTTCCCCCGAAGAACTTAACGAGCGGATGGAGTTTGAGTTCGGACCGAAAGTTCAAGTTCGTGAGATCTCAGTAGGTTCACAAGAGAAGGCTGAGCAGATTCTTCAAGCAGTTCAGAACGATCCTGCTTCGTTTGAGCGACTTGCAAAACAACACTCTGTCAATCCAAACAGTGCTGCGATGGGTGGCTTGTTACCGCCAATCCGGCGCAACTCGGGATTGCCTGAATTTGAAAGCATCGCGTTCGGGCTTCAGCCAGGACAGATTTCTAACGTCTTTCAAATTGAAGACAAGTTCCTGATCATCAAATGCGTTCGAGTCAATCCGGAAGTCGAACTTAGCAACGAGCAGATGTCGCTGGCTCATGAGCGTTTGATCGACGAAATTACCAACGATAAACTTCGCGATGCTGCTGCAGATCTGTTTATCAAGATGCAATCCAACGCTCAGATCGTCAACGTGATGAACGATAAAAAGCTCAGCCAGGAAATGCCAGGTGTTGCTGCGGTCGTCAACGGCGTCAAAATTCTCAAGAACCAGGTTGGTGAAGAGTGTATCGTTCGGTTTGGAAGCATGGTGCTGGAAACGTTGGTTAACAACCAGCTATTGAATCAGTCACTGACTCAAGCCGGTTTGGAGGTTTCGCCAGAAGACATCAACGGCGAGATCCAACGGGCTGCCGAATCGTTGGGCCATTTGAATCCTGATGGAACCGTGAACATCGATGAGTGGCTTTCATTCGTGACTGCCAACGATCCCACCAAAATTGACTTTTACATTGAAGACGAAGTCTGGCCGACAGTGGCGTTGCAAAAGTTGGTCGAAGATCGCGTGAACGTGACTCAGGAAGACATGCAAAAAGGCTTCCAGGCAAACTATGGGCCTCGCGTCGAAGCGTTGGTCATCGTCTCGACCGACAATCGCCAAGCCTTGAAAGTTTGGAACATGGCTTCGGCCAACCCGAGCAAAGAGTACTTTGGCCAATTGGCGAATCAATATTCTGTCGAGCCTGCTTCGAAATCCAATTTCGGACAAGTTCCTCCGATTGCAAAATTTGGTGGAAGACCGGAATTGGAAGCCGAAGCGTTCAGTCTTGAACCGGGCGACATTTCAAAAGTTGTTCAAGTTGGCGAGTACTGGGTGATTATGTATTGCCTGGGACGAACGTCACCGACGGTGACCGAAATCGAAACGGTAAAGGAAGAGCTGTATCAGAACATCCTGCACAAGAAGATGCAGTTAGAAATGGATGAGTTCTTTCAGCGTCTTCGCGAAGACTCTCAAATCGACAACTTTCTGACGGGAACGTCGCAACCGGGTCGCGCTTTTATTGAGCAAGCAAGAGCGGCACAACAGGAATCGGGTGCTGCCCCCAGTGGCGGACAACAGCGTCGATAACGACAATGTCCGTTTCGTTTGCTTGGCCAAGCGGAAAGATATTCGGAACCGTGATTGCCGCCTTGATTCGATTCGAGGCGGCATTTTTAATTGTCGGTCGCCGAATATCCTGCTTGTCACGTTGCCAGAACTAGACTTTTGGCCAAGAATGGAACTTCGACGTTGCATCTTTTCTTTTGTCCGCCTTTTTTCTCCACCGCCCGACAACAACAAAGTTGATTCATGAACGTTAGTGCCAAACAGAAAAATGTTAACTGGAAGAAGATCGGCTTGATCGCCGTCGTGTTGCTGGTTGTTGGGTACGGAGCCGCTCGCCCAAAGCTTGAGAAGTGGCTCAATATGGACCTTCCTTCGTTGACCAACCAAGACGACGGGCACCGTGATGATCGTGGCAACAACGATGACCAATACAACGCACAGCTGCCGAATCAAAATTCCGGATCCAATGCGAGCAGCAAATCGGAAGACGAGTTTTTCGCTTCCATCAGCGGCGACCGCAAAACATCACCGGCTGGCTTGGTGTACACGATGGGCCCGCGTCGCGAGCATCGAGTCGAACATGTGATGAACCATCGAAAAGACAATACCAGCAAGCCGGCTCACGGTGTGTTTGAAGGAAGCCGGTTGGACGTCTTGCAGTTGATCGATGAGGCGTACGAGTTGGTCAAAGCCGGCTCGAATCGAGTCGTCTCTGAGAATTCAAGCGGTAAGAAAACGCACGTTGTCGATATGAATCGCAATGTTGGTTATGACGGCGGCGCGAAAGGCAAACGCAACGGTCACAAAAAACTAGGCAAGGTCAAGTTGGTGCTTGATGGAAACCGGGTGATCACGGCCTTTCCACATCGATAGTTCCGATTATCTACAGCACGCTGACAATCGCTTTGCACAAACGGTCGCTGTTTTTCGAATTGATACCGGCGATGTTGATGCGACCGCTACCGAGAATGTATATCGAGTGTTCCTCCCGTAACGTTTTGGCTTGCTCTGCATTGAGTCCTGAATAGCTGAACATGCCACGCTGATCATTGACGTAACCGAAGTCATTGTCCGGCGCGAGTTTTTGCATTTTCTCAACGAAGTCTCCACGCAGTTGATGGATTCGCTCACGCATCTCTGCCAGTTCCGCGGTCCATGTTTTGCGCAATTCGTCGTCGTTGAGCACGGTTGAAACAATTGCCGCTCCGTGCAACGGAGGATTGGAATACATCGTTCGAATCGTTGACTTGATCTGACTCAGCATCGCATCGCGACTGGATGCAGAATTGGCAACGGCGGTGATTCCACCGACTCGTTCGCCGTAAAGTCCAAAGTTCTTCGAAAAAGAATTGCAGATCAAAGCTTCACCGCCACTGGCGACGAAGTGGCGAATCGGAAACGCGTCGGGCTGAATCTCTTCGCCAAATCCTTGATAGGCAAAATCAAAAATGGGTATCAGTTGCTTTTCTTTGACGATGTCCAACAGCTCTTTCCATTGTTCGACCGTTGGGTCTACGCCTGTCGGATTGTGGCAAACGGTGTGCAGCAAGATTGCTTGCCCGGCTTTGGCGGTGGACAAGGAGTTTTTCATGCGTTCGAAATCGAGAGCGACTCCTGCGTCGTTTAGGTACTCATACTTTTGCACGTTAAGATTCGCCGCGGCGAAAATCTTGGGATGGTTAGCCCAAGTCGGATCGCTCATCCAAATCGTATCGGCGTTGAGGGCAACACGAACAAGCTCGCCGGCAACGCGAAGCGAAACGGTACCGCCCGGAGTTTGGGCAGTTGCCCAATTGGCTGACTCGGACAACTCGTCGCCAAGAACAAGTTGACCAATCGCGTTGTTGTACTTCCCCATGCCGTCGATTGGCAAGTAACTTTTTGTGCCACGTAAGTCGAGCAAAACTTTTTCGGCAGCTTGAACGCATTTGAGAACCGGAGTTTCCCCTTCTTCATTCTTGTAAACACCGACCGTCAAATTGATTTTGTCCGCACGCGTGTCTTTTTTGAATTGTTCATTGAGGCCAAAGATCGCGTCGGGCGGATTGAGGGGCGCAGTTTCAAACATGGATTGACCAAAAAAGGGTTGATGAATGGTGATCAAGTTCACGCAACAGATTAGCGTGAGGTAAGAAGATTCTCAACGTGGGCAATCGGTCTTGCCGTCGTGCAGATGCAATAATCGTGACGCCAGCTACTGGTTGGCGTTAAGGGCGGATACATGGCAATCGAGTATCTTTCTGTTGTAGGCTCGAGAAAGAGATGTCTTTACATAAAGGGATCGACTTTGCTTCCAACTCAAGGTATTCTTAACACTCTAGGCGGAGTAAACGGAACCAGATAAATTCGTTCCTGAATTCGTCAAAGCGTCCACGACTTTGGTGGTTGGAAATCCCAAGATATATAGGTCTGTCCATGTCCACTGTATCCAGTTTTGTTGCGTCCGAAAAAGCCCAGTTGTTTGTCAAGTCGATTGAAAAGGGCAAGTATGACCGCCAGATCACCGCGGGTATCGACAAGTTTGTCGGCAATAAAGTTGCCGAAGACATGCAAGGATTCTATTCCGAGTCTGAGCTTTCAGCGTTGGTCGACATCAAAGGATCGGACCGCGACATTGAAAAACGGATGCCGGTAAAGATCACGCGTCATTATTTTGAGCAAGCCAAAAACAGTGCGGCGATGCAACAGCTGATCAAGGCCAGCCCGGACGAAACATTTGACTTAACCGGTTCACAGGATCCTGGTAAGCAAATGGACTACAGTCCCGTCGAAGGCCTTTTGCACAAGTATGAAATCGGGCTGATCTATGTGGCTTCGACCTGTTCAGCGCATTGCCGATTTTGCTACCGCGAAGAATTAATCGCACGCAAAGACGTCGCGCGGCCAGACGGCGCGATGGCACCCAAGGGGCTGGCGAAGGTCGAAGAGGTTTGCAGCTACGTCGTTGAGCACAACAAGTTGGTCGCGTCCAATGGCGGTGTTCATCCAGAAACGGGACGTCCAAAGCTTCGTGAGATCCTGATGTCTGGCGGAGACCCAATGGTTTTGAGTAATAAGATCATTGGAAACTGGTGGTCATCTTTGTCAGAAGCGGGCATCGAAAATATTCGGCTTGGAACAAAAGAACTCGCGTTCTTCCCCGATCGATTTGATGATGCGTTCTTTGATATGCTTGATCGTTTTCACGAGAACTATCCCAACACCAATATTCGGTTTGTGGTTCACTTCAACCACCCCGACGAATATTTGAAAAAGGATTCTGACGGCAATTACGTTACTCACGCTGGTGGTTTTCAATGGCTTGATAACACGCTTGCTGCGGTTCAAAAACTCAAGAGCCGTCACTGGGTCAATCTCGACAACCAGTCGCCAATTATTCGGGGCATCAACGACGATGCGGACGCGCTTCGAATTCAGCAGCGTGAGCTTAAACGTAACGGCATTGAAAATTCCAGATACTATTGCGGACGTGATATCGTTGGGCACCGGGCGTTTAATGTCACGATCGAAGAAGCCTGGCAGCTTCTCAATGAATCTCAAAAAGGTCTTTCGGGAATCGAAGCGCATGCAAGGCTTTCAATTACGCACTACAAAGGTAAAACGGAAGTCGTTGCGGTGACCAACGAACCGATGAACGTGCCGAACGGAGAAAATGGCGTGCTTGTTTTTAAGCTTTACCGAAATGCGGCCGACGCCAAAGATAAAGGCAAGATTGCGATCGTTGGCCGAAACGAGAAAGCGATTTGGTTTAACGATTACGAAGACCGGATCATTTTCGACGAAGCGGGATTGTTCACGAAAGCCAACTACTAATGAGTTCGTCCGATACGAAATCAAAAAGCCTTGCGCTCTATGAAGAAGCCGTCAAAGTTCTGCCCGGTGGGATCAGCCGCAACACAATTTATCGAAAACCGCATCCGGATTACGCGATCCGAGGTGAAGGCTGCCGTGTCACGGACATCGACGGCAAAACGCGAGTGGACTTTGCCAACAACATGGCTTCGTTGATTCATGGACATGCGTTTCCGACGGTAGTCGAAGCCGTTTCAAAACAGCTTGCCAATGGCACCGCGTTCACGATGGCGACCGAAGCCGAACTGCGTTTTGCTCAGCACATTTGCAGCCGCAACGATGGCTTTGACAAGATACGTTTTATGAATTCTGGCACCGAAGCGGTCATGGCGGGAATCAAAGCTGCTCGCGCAATCACAGGCCGGCCGAAAATTGCAAAATCCGAAGGCGCTTACCACGGCACTTACGATTACGCCGAGGTCAGCCAAAAATCCAAGCCCGAAAATTGGGGCAGCGAAACCCAACCGCAAAGCGTCCCCGTCGTAGAAGGCACGCCCCAAGCCGCCCTTGATGATGTTGTGATTATTCCGTTCAACGATATCGAGCGGACGCTTGAAATTCTTGACCAGCACAAGAATCAACTGGCTTGTGTGTTGATCGATCCATTGCCTCACCGGGTTGGCTTGATTCCCGCGACCAACGAATTCATGGCGGCGATTCGAAAGTGGACGACCGACAATGACGCGTTGTTTTTGCTTGACGAAGTCATTACGTTTCGAATGGGATACAGCGGCGCCCAGGAATGGTTTGACGTGCAGCCGGATCTTACCGCATTGGGAAAGATCATTGGTGGTGGATTTCCGGTCGGTGGGTTGGCTGGCAAAGACGAGTACATGTCGGTGCTTGACCCAACCAAAGACCGTTTGCCGTTTCCATTTTCTGGAACTTTTTCTGCCAACCCGATCACGATGACGGCGGGTCGAGTTGCGATGGAGTTGTTTGAAAAATCGGCTGTCAAAAAATTGAATGACCTGGGCGAGTACGCTCGTCAAAAAATCGCCGACGCGATCAAGGCAACCAACGCGAAGGCATGCGTTACGGGCGCAGGTTCGATGTTCCGCGTCCATTTAAAACCGGAGGCGCCCATCGAATATCGGTCGGCCTATCAGGACAAAGCCGAAGCCGAGCAAATCGCGTTCCTGGTCAACTACATGTACGATCACGGTTTCATGATGATCAACACTTGCTCTGCAGCGCTTTCGACGGTGTTGACGGAAACCGAAATCGACCAAATGGTTGAGGCTTTAGCGGCGGGTTTTGAATCGCTCAAGCAACGCTGAGAAGCCGCCAGGGTTCAAGCAGGCTTTGGCGTGTGGCTTAATCTTAGCGATCGCGTTTCGTGAAATGAAGCGGTTAGGCCAGCGGAACGAGCATGGTCAAGTGCTATCGACCGTAATAATGGCCAGCCGCACCCGAATCAAGTTTTATGGTTTTGGTTTGGCCTTGGAACTTTAATTCGACCTGTTCAGAATTTAGGCTGCCAACGGTAATGAACTTAAGTGTCTCGATAGGATAACCAGGAACCTCATAACACCAGCCCGTATGTCTGTTGGAATAGACGACAACATTCTTGTCTGTGAATTTTAAGAAAATTGGCCACGCTCCTCCCTTGGGTATCGCGAGAGCAAACATCCCTTGATGCCCAGAAATGATGTGGTTGAAAATATGTTCTTCCTCTTCGACTTTGGCAAGACGGGTTTGATGATGCCAAATCGCGATCCCCACTGACGAAAGAACGACAAGTGCCAAGAGTGATGATAAAGTGAAACGCAAGTTGCCCCCCAGGCAAGTTAAGCCGGATAGCGTTGAAGATCGCAAGGTGATTGGGTCCGAATCAAGTTCAACCATTTGCGGGCGACTCGATCTGGTAGGCGCGTACACTTGATTCTGAGTGATCGAAATTGATACCTATCAATTTTTGGCGTACCGAACTGCGCGCCAATGAATGCGTATTGGCAGTTAACATCCGGTTTGAGATTCAATGGGTTGAATTCTGCTGAAGCATCGGATCAATATATTAACGCACACGAACACAGCCAGTGCAACGCAGATCGTTCCAACCAAAAACGAAACGGCGCCGGCAATTGGCAATTGGTAAGTCAGTTGATCTCGAAAATAAAAACCTCCGCCAATCCCAAGTGCGGCAACCACGAAGCACAAGCAACAGTATTTGAACGCAGCCACAATTTTCTGTTGCTTATTGTTGGACTGGCCAATTCGGTGGCGAATAAACGCCATCCCTACAAATATCGGCACACTCAATAGAAGCCATCCTGATCCTGCCAGGATTGCAGTTGCAATTCTCCAATCAAGAATCTCAAAGTTGAAAGACCAGAAAATTAAGCCCGTAATAAAGACGTTTGCCAATAGAGACCCTGGTAGTCCAATGGCAAGAATTGTTTTGGGCTTAAGCTGTTTCATTTTTCAATGTTGAATGCGGATTGGGGCGTCATTCAGTGCTTGTCTTACTGGATTGATTCTAAGAACTATCCATCACACGGGCAAATGAATTTAGAAGTGCTTCAATATTCCGTTTTCCGATTGGATTCGCACTCTGAATGTTCCATTTGGGAAGCTTCAGTTCTGAATCGAGACAGTATTCGGTTAACCATTTTGCAGCATCCATTCCGGATGGGCCATCTCCAAGATCGTGATCAAAGCAGATCGCGGTCGGCAACGAATTCTCTGCAATCCAGTCGGTGAATTCTGAACATGACTTCACCCAGATTATTTCTGGTGACCGGATGGGGAAATATGGATGCCACCGGACGTCAGAAGGATCGCGTTCATCGTCCAACCAAAGCAATGTCTCCATCTAAATTGATCCGTGTGTTGGTGACTGTCGATGTAGTTGGATGTCCGAAGAAATTCAGGCCTGACTTTTTTACTCTTGAATTGGCAGCTCAAAAAGTGCTGTGTGTTTACCTTGTCCAACGCGAACAACGGCAACCAATTCCCGCTTCTTTGTGCTTTTATTATCGCCTCGTCTAAGTGATTCGGCAATCGCGGAAAGTCGCCGAACAAAAGTCGGCAAACATTGGCAACGTTTTTGCGACTTGAGAACGCGCAACGACGGTAGGCATTGGTGCCGAATACGCATCCGCCGGCTCAGCGAAAGCTTCGCCCTTCCGGCGAGTTGGTTTGATTGGTCGTATTGGTTGGCGAGCGATTGGACAGTTTGGTTGGTGGGCGGTTGTCCGGGCTTTCCAGATTTCACTTGGACGAATCGGCTTTGCTTGCAACGGAGACAGGTTTTCTCCATCGACGCAGCAACAGGTAAGTAAGCAGAGGCGCCCAACATAACCAAAAGATTTGAAATCCGATTGACGTGTCATTAATCGGTTGGCCGTTCACTTCCCCGCTGCCGGTGAACAATGCAAACGGAGCACCGATTATCATGAATGCTGCCAGGCAAGCGGCGCAATACCGAGGAATGAATATCCACCAGCGATGCCCGCGCGACAACAGTTGTTGAGATATGACAGTGCCAATAACGATGGGCAACGACAACATGGTCGCTGCCATCAGGATGCCAATCAAAACATACGGACCAGTGGCGACTCCGTCAGCAAGCGTGCGGTTGCCAATGAAGTTTCCTTTCTGGTTGTCGGAAACTTCTTTCAGCGTAGGATACCTTTCTGCCAATATTTTTTGGGTTTCAATTCTTGCATCTTCTACGTTCTCCGCCCAAACGCTATCGGCAATGTCGTGCACTGTTTGGTTGGAACTCGCTTGTGAGGCAATGGCGAACGGTACCCAGCCCATCAACAGGATCATGAGTAAAGCTGCAACTCCTGCGACCACGCCGCCGTTGATTGTGGCTCTCCACCAGTTTTTCGGTCGAGTGATCTTTGCGACCAAGATTCCGATGGTAGGCCAAAGCAGAAACACACCGACGACGCCAACGATGGACATCCATGTCGGTAGTTTTGTAAATGAATAAATCAGAGGAAGCGGATCGTCTTCTGTGTTGGCGTAGAGGCCGACAGCATTGTCAAGAAAACCAAGAATCGAAAAGATTAACGGCACCGTGAAGATCATCGCGCCCATCAGCAGCGCGACGATATAGGCGATACCCTGGTTGTGTTTGAGCCATTGTGTTGTCCGCGTGATGAGGCTGTCCGGTTTGACACTGATTGGCGAACCGTCGATCCAACTTTCGAGATCGTCTGCCAAATCACTGGCCGATGCGTAGCGAGCTTCCGGATCTTTGTGAAGGCAGTTCATGCAAATCAAAGCGAGGTCGCGATCAATCTTTGAATCGACTTCTCGAATGGGAACAATGGGATCACTGAGAACTTGAAGTACCGTTTCCATCGCCGATTCGCCGCGATGCGGAGGCCGACCGGTTAATAGCTCGTATAGAATTGCTCCCAACGCATAAGTGTCGACGGCCATCGTCAGCGAACTGCTCGATTTGGCTTGTTCGGGCGGCATATAACTGGGGGTTCCCAGAACAGCGCCTGTCTGGGTCAAGTTGCTTTCACCGGAAGACAATTTCGCCAAACCCAAATCGGTTAGCAGTGGTTTTTCGTCTTCGTCCAGCAGGATGTTTGCGGGTTTGATGTCACGATGAAGAATTCCGCGCTGGTGGGCATGATGAACAGCTCGTGCAGCCCTGGCAACGAACTTCGCGATCTTGCGCGGCTGGTTTTCGAATCGGCTACGTTTTTCTAAAAGCGAGCCACCTTCAACCAGTTTCATCGCAAAGAATGGTTGTCCTTGATGAGAGCTGATTTCATAAATTGGCACGATGCCGGGATGATCAAGCTGAGCGGCTGCCTTGGCTTCAAGTTGAAACCGTTGAATGTCGAGTTCAGAGGAGTATTGACCGGAGATGATCATCTTGATGGCGACGATTCGATTCAGCTCTTTGTGGCGAGCCTTGTAGACGATCCCCATTCCTCCGCGTGCCAGTTCTTCCAATAAAACGTAATTGCCGAAGTCTTTGGCTTGCGAATCTAAAATCGCTTTTGCCCTCGTTGCCTTCGCTCCGTTTGATCCCGTAACCGGATCGCCCGACGGAGCCAGTGTCGCATCTTCGTTTTCTCGTTCGGTCCCCTGCGAATCTGGATTGGAACTCGGCGCTATCGTCGCGTCGTTAGCGCAAACGGGACAAGGCGTTTCAAGCGAATACTCCGTCCCACATGATTGGCAAGTTCTGGAATTCATTGAAACGGATGTTCAAGAGAATGGGTTAATGCTCTTGTTGAGCAGGCCAGCGAGAAATCTCACAGGCTCATTAGATCTTAACCGCAATTGACGTGACAGTTCGATCGACGCACAAGGTTGCCAAGAATTTTCGAAGATTCAAAGAGACAATTCAATTCGCTGCTGGTGCGATCGATCTACGTGAGCGTCAACTGTGTGAGCATTCGGTCTACGCGATGCTCGGGTCGGCTTTCGATTTTGCTTCGGAGCCGTCGTTAGCATCTGAACGCTTCAGCAACCGTCCAATGCGATGAAACGTTCTTGACGGCGAACAAAGCGCGGAATAACCAAGCCGCGCCATGCCTTTCAACTTTTTCCCACCATGAAGTTCCGCTACCGCCAGGCGATAATGAGTCATCGCGTGAACATGAACGCATTCGGAGTAGCGGCTATAGAATGGTCGGGCATCAATAGCGGCTTCGAATTCTTCAAACGAGATCGGTGTCTCGTTGCTTTGCCGTCGTTTCGCGCGTTCGATCGCAAACGAGATATGTCGGTGCATCCGCCACATGCTACTTCCGTTGAGCGATCCCGAATGAACACGATAGTGCAGCAGGATTTCGTTGATGTTCGCCAGTTTGGAGACTTCCCCCACACGAAGCATCATGTCCCAGTCATCAATAAGTGGCAAAGCCCAATAGCCGCCGATACCATTCAAAATCTCGGTTCGAATCATGACCGAACTATGAGCCAACCCGTGACGGCCGGCCATCATGCTCGTGAAAATACTATCGTGATCGGTTGGCAACGCCAATGATTTTCCGTGCCCGTTTTCGCCGACTGGAGCTACTTGAGCGCCCACGATTCCAACTTCGGGGTTTTTTTGCATGAACGACAATTGGCGTTCAAGCCGATTGGGCATCGCGATATCGTCGGCGTCCATACGAGCGACGAAAGGAGTCACCACACTCTTGAGCCCTAGATTCGCAGCAACGGCGGTCCCTTGGTTCTCTTGGTGAAGTTTGACAATTCTAGGATCGTCTAACGACTTGAGATAGCTGGCCGTTTCATCGTTTGATCCATCGTCAACGATAACAAATGAGAAATCACTGTACGTTTGATTTAGAACCGAATCGACAGCCTGTTTGAGATAAGGCATGCCGTTATAAACGGTCATTAATACAGTTATGTCAGCCATGTCGTTGGTGTTTTACGAAGTGTGGTCGCCGAAATTAAGCGCGCCGAAATTAGAAACAACGATAATTGGAGGTGGCCGACGGTTTGCCAATTGGAAAGGTCCTCAAGTCCACTTTCCGATCTTAGTCAAACTGGTGGATTTTGAAAGTGAACCCCGGCAATTCGAGACTTTGTCCCATAAACTGACGCTATTACCCAACTAATCGGAACCACTGTACCGCGATAAAGGGAAGCGATATCAGTATTAGCTCACGACAAAGCCTAGAGGGTATTTCAAAACCTGTAGTGGACTTCGCCAGAAGTCCCAGCTCGCTTTCAAAACAAAGGGAATTCTGGCGAATCCCACTACGATGATCGCACGATTTTAGGTTTTGAAATGTCCTCTAAATAAATCAGCTATTTGTTGTCAGTAGAGCTGGGGGACTCTTGAGCGTGGGGAACGGCAGGAGTTTGCAGCGACGGCGAAATCGGAGATTGCAAATTTGAAGTTCGAGTTGAGGGCCGGGAGTTAAAAACGGCGGGATCGAATGGATCGGCAGAAGAATTCGTTTCCATCGGGAGTCTATTTGAAAAATCGACTTTGCCAGAGGGCAATTGATTGGTGCTGGATGGAGCTTCAGTTGGCACAGAATCGTTAGCGCTGACAGAGTCGTCTAGGCCGTTTGTCTCAGCGGTCTCGACTGCAATGGTTTGATACACGAGAGGCCGCCATCGGACAGGATCGTTGCTCACTTCAATCAGCCATGCGCGAAATTTCGTTGCCAACGAACTATCGGGGCGCAAGCTGGGTTTGTCTTGATTGCCGTGAGGCGTCATCGCCATAATTAGTGCTGGGCTGTTAAGCGGGTCTTCGCGATCGACATGCCGCATCAAGTGATGAAGGTTTCTTTGGCTCATGCGGCGGGGCACGGTATGTCCTGCAGCCATTCGAATAAGCGGTAGGACTTCGTCATTGCCTCGATGGCACTGGTAACAGTTTCGCATCATGATCGGCTCGATCGTCCGCTTGAACACACCAATCGTTCCCTCGGGCATCGCCCTTGTTTCGCGATCAAGCTGATGCGCGGGGATCATGACCGGATAACTGCCAGACTTTTTTTCTGTAATCTCTTGTTCATACGTTACTTGAACAACTTCTTGCTCAGATGAATTGGACTCGACCACGTCTTTGGCTTCTACAACTGAGCTCCAGTTTCCATCGGCGTTCAGTTGCATTCCGCGGTTCGCTGAGTTGGGGATACGTTTGGCAAAGTTGCCTGACGACTCAATAGGCTGCAACGCGCTGGCAGGAACCGTTCCGATTTGGCCTGGTGCTGTCGGAATCGACGGCGGGCTTGAGTTCCAATCTGTTGCAGCAACATTCGCCGTTTGTGTTTTTTCGTCAGGTTCAGGTATCAGTTCAGGAAGCGGACGAATTTCAATCTTCTCTAAGTTGCTTTCATTTTTTGTGCCAAGCAGGCTGGCGACGAATTCTTGAGAAGGGCCAGAGGGAGTTGAACTTTTTGATTTTCGCGAATCAAGTTGGTCAGCACGGCGTTGGGCAATCTCCAATTCGGTCGCCATTCTGGCAAGATCAGCACCACCGATTTCAAGTTCCTGGGCAATGATAAATTGATTTCGTGCTTGATCATGCAAACCATGAATAATGCACCAGCGAAATAGCTCGACCTGCCCGACTAGATCGCTGGCTTTGGTCCGAGCGACGCGTTGCCAGTAGGCTTCATCGAGAGAATCGGCAACAAAGTCGATACTCGATTTGGGAAGTATGATTTTGCTTCCGCTTGCCATTTGAACTTCGACGCGGTCATCATCGCGAGGCGTAATTGCTCCACGCATCGTCTCACCGTTAGTGAGAATTAACAGCTGTGATTTTGTAACTGAATCGGATGCCGCCTCATTGTCAATCTGAGCCTGCAAATTTTGAGAAACTAACAACGTGAAAGTCAGTAGAAGGGTGCACGAAATTGCATTCATGGCCCACCGGTTTGACCGATTGCATGACGTCAACGCGCAAAATATCCCCAATACCTTTCTCATCGTTCGCGGACGTTATAGAAATGGAAAAAATGCGTCAATGCGAGATTGGTTGCGATGGTTTAAATCGCTGAATACCCATCGACTGAGGGGACGCCGGCATCACGCTGCGTTGTTTAAGGCGTAATGACTTCTGGTGTAGCGGCCGCAGGTGATAGCATTAGCCACGCCACAACAATGATGCCCAATGGGATCAGGTAGTAGGCAAACAAGTGAAGCTTGCCTTCTTCTAGCCAACTGACCAACCAACGAAGCGAAACCAGTCCAACGACAAACGCAATCACCGCACCGACAATCAACCACTCTGGTGAAGTTTCAGTCGTTCCTGCGTCGTAGATGTCTTTCGCTTCAAGGAGTGATGCTCCCAAGATGGCCGGGATCGCCAATAGGAAAGAATACGTCGCGGCGGCTTGACGCTTTAGCCCCAGCAGAGATCCCATCACGATCGTCGTACCACTGCGCGAAATTCCCGGCAACAATGCAAACGCCTGAGCAAATCCGATAATGATGACTTGCTTGTACGTCAGTTGAACGTACTCGGTTTCGCCTTTTGGCATTCTCGAAAGCCAGATGAGCATAGCGCCCGTGATCGGAAACATCAGCCCGGCCAGCATTGGGCTGGAAAGGAAATGCTCAAAGTTCTTTTTCACAACAATACCAATTACTGCGGCCGGAATCGTGCCGACGATCAACATTGGGATCACTCGACGGTCACTGGTTAGCAACGCCAGGATCCGCTTCCAATAAAATGTCACGATTGCCAGAAGCGTGCCAAAGTGCAAAACGACATTCAACTCGGCAGTCTCAGGTACCTTTCCCATCAACGTCTGGAAAACGTTGAGGTGACCTGACGAGCTGACGGGCAAAAACTCCGCGATGCCCTGCACGACAGCCAGGATTGATACCTGTAGCCACTCTGGAAAGACGATCATTGAAATCATGATTAGACCCTGTCGGCGCGTTTGGACCCTGTCCGCGAAAAATAGTGTTCTAGCGGATCGGTTAACAATTGGAAATGCGAAGTTCTAAGGTAGCGGGTTTGCGATTGGAGGACCGAGTCCTAAAATAAACGAATCAAGATGCGACCAACCAAACATTCCCAATATCAACTGGCGATACGATGATTGCAACGACACCGCGCACCATGTTTGAAAAAATCTGGGACGAACATGTTGTCCATGAAGAATCCGGCAAGCAAACGATGCTTTACATCGATCTGCACCTGGTTCACGAAGTCACCAGTCCACAAGCTTTCGAAGGGTTGCGTGTCGCGAACCGAAAACTGCGAAGACCGGACCGCACCGTGGCGACGCAAGATCACAATGTACCGACTACCGATCGCCAATTGCCGATTGTCGACTTGGTCTCTCGTCAACAGATCGAAACACTGCGAAAAAATTGCGCGGACTTTGGCGTTCGACTTTACGATCTCGACAGCGTCAATCAGGGCATCGTGCATGTGATCGGTCCTGAGCTTGGGCTTACCCAACCCGGAATGACGATCGTTTGCGGTGACTCGCATACCTCGACTCATGGAGCGTTTGGAGCATTGGCGTTTGGGATTGGGACCAGCGAAGTCGAGCATGTGATGGCCACACAAACTTTGTTGCAGTCCAAACCAAAAACATTTGAAGCCCGGTTTAACAATCGACTGGCTCGCGGAGTTACGAGTAAAGATTTGATCCTCTATTTGATCGGAGAGATCTCGACCGCTGGCGGTACGGGCTACGTTGTTGAATATACTGGAGAAGCCATTCGCGAATTGACCATGGAACAACGCATGACGATCTGTAACATGTCAATCGAAGGCGGAGCGCGAGCCGGGATGATTGCGCCAGATGAAAAGACGATCGAGTATGTTCGCGGAAAAGAATTCGCGCCAACCGATTTCGCAGCGGCTGTTGAACGTTGGAAGAACATTCCATCGGATGAAGGTGCGAAATACGATCGAGTTGATATCTTTGATGCGGCTGACATCGCGCCGCAGGTGACTTGGGGGACCAACCCGGGCCAGGTCGCACGAGTTGATGCGAACGTTCCCAAGCCGAGCGACTTTGAAGACCCGGTTGTTCGTCAATCGGCGGAACTTGCATTGGAATACATGGACTTGAAAGCCGGTCAGTCAGTCGAAGACATCAAGATCGACCGGGTCTTTATCGGCTCGTGTACGAATTCAAGGATTCAGGATTTACGAAGTGCTGCGGCTGTCGTCAAATCGAAGAAAGTTGCAGCGTCAGTTGATGCAATGGTCGTTCCCGGAAGTGGTGTGATTAAACAGCAAGCCGAAGCAGAAGGGCTGGATAAGATTTTTATCGAAGCTGGTTTCGAATGGCGGGAAGCGGGTTGCAGTATGTGTCTGGCGATGAATCCGGACAAACTCGAACCGGGACAACGATGTGCTTCAACCAGCAACCGAAACTTCGAAGGTCGCCAGGGACGTGGTGGCCGCACGCATCTGGTCTCACCATCAATGGCCGCTGCGGCGGCTGTTAGCGGGCACTTCGTCGATATACGACAGTGGGATTATGCAGAACAGCCGCAAGGCGATGAAGACTGAGGTTAATGCCCGTTAGATACAACGGCACCGATATCTGAACCAACACTCGAACAAGAGCCAAGAGAGCCAATCATGCAAGCCTTTGTCAAACATACTGGAATGGTCGTTCCGATGGACCGTTCCAACGTTGATACCGATCAGATTATTCCGAAACAGTTTCTGAAGCGAATTGAGCGCACAGGATTTGGAGAGTTCTTGTTTTACGATTGGCGATTCGATCCAGATGGGAACAAGATTGAAACGTTTGAATTGAATCAGCCGCGCTACCGCGGAGCTTCGATTTTGGTAGGCCGTCAAAATTTCGGTAATGGGTCAAGCCGTGAACATGCGGTTTGGGCGTTGGATGACTTTGGGTTCCGTTGCGTGATTGCAGAATCGTTTGCAGATATCTTTTACAACAACTGTTCAAAAAATGGTGTCTTGCCAGTTGTGCTGTCGACCGAAGAAGTCGAAACGATCCATCAGAAAGCGACGGCTGCAGAAGCCGGTTATCAGCTGACCGTCGATTTGAATAGTCAGACCGTTTCCGATGAAGATGGATTTAGCGCCAGTTTTGAAATCGATGACTTCCGCCGTCAGTGTTTTTTGGAAGGCCTCGACGATATCGCTCTGTCATTAAAGCACGAGGAAAAAATCACCGCGTATGAGAATTCGCGGGCTTGGTGATTTAAGTTGACTCGCTGTCAATCGATGCCCAAACAAAAAACGCTGTGACCCAAAGATCACAGCGCTTATTGGTTGCACCAAAATGCGACATGTTAGTTGTTGTCGCCACCACCGTTGCCACCGCCACCGCGGTTTTGACGGAACTTTTTCATGGCGGTTTCCATTTCTTCCATCGTCACTGCGCCGTCGCCATCGGTGTCAATATTGTCGATCCATGGTTGCATTCGCTCTGGAATCTCATCGCCAACCAATTTGCCATCGCCATCGGCGTCCATTTCCTTAAAGCGATCGGCTGGGTTTCTTCGTTGAGTTTCTTCGGCATCGTTCGTCGCCGTCGCCATGCCGACATTCATTTTGATCGAGACCATGTTTGAAACTTTCTCTGTGTTCGAATCCATGCCGAATTGGGTTCGGTCCAGATTGAACTCGGAGTCAATGACGATTCCTTCTTCTGTCATCGCGACATTGCAAGGCATCGTAATCGGTTGCGTCTTACCCATCAAAGTGAAGTCGCCAGTGATTTCATACTGGCCTTCTTCTGCACCGGCTACAATTTCCGTCGATGTGAAGTTCGCTGTTGGGAATTCTTCAACGTTCAAAAAGTCAGGTGACAACAAGTGTTTTGTCAGGTCTGGGATCGGTGTCGAAATTGACTTCGTATTGAAGTCCAATACGATCGCTTTCAAAGAACTTCCGTCATCGTTCAAATGGACTTCGCCTTTGAAGTCTGAGAATCCGCCCAACCGCTGGTTAGGGTCGGGTGCACCGTCTTTGGTGACGTGACGACCAATGAAATTGATGCTGGAGTTTGCCGGAAGTAGTTTGGCGATATTGGCTTCAAAGGGAACAGGAACCGGCACAGGTGCCTTGGCAGACGTTTCTGTTTTCTCAATTTCGTCTTCCGCTGTTTTTAGCTCTGTCGCAGGAGTTGTTTCTTGAGTTGCAGCTGGAGTATCAGTAGTGACTTGTCCCAAACAGGGTTGGGCCAAGAAAAGGATCGCAATGGTTGCGGTAAGGAAAATCTTCTTCATCGGACACCTCTTTAAAGTGACAATTTATAAACCGGCCCACAGTATCCGGCATCAAGTTTGCCGCTGCAAACAAAATCTATATTTGTTTGGGTGTTGATGTCAGCAAATCGGCGCAATTCGTGACCGAGTACGGCTTTATGCCAAACGAAGAAAATTGTTTGTCGTGTGGAAGCACACAGGATGGGCAGCTTTTGAGTGCTAGTAGAGGGTATTTCAAAACCTGTAGTGGACTTCGCCAGAAGTCCCAGCTCGCTTTCAAAACAAAGGGAATTCTGGCGAATCCCACTACGATGATCGCACGATTTTAGGTTTTGAAATGTCCTCTAGTATTCCGCCGCAGCTTGGTTTTCGGGTAGACTTTGATTTTCCGCAGGG
>CAZPBE010000055.1:0-37958 GCA_964584615.1 uncultured Pirellulaceae bacterium
GTGCGATCATCGTAGTGGGATTCGCCAGAATTCCCTTTGTTTTGAAAGCGAGCTAGGACTTCTGGCGAAGTCCACTACTGGTTTTGAAATACCCTCTAGCTTCGCAAGAAAATTGCTGGGACGCTTCAAATTTTTACATAGGAGTGCTGTTCAGTTGATGCGTGAGTGATAAATTTTAGGATTGTCTGCAACGCCTGAACAGTTCAATGACTGATCAGTTCCAAGTCTGCATCAGTTTTAACGTCAACTCTCAGGAATAGCTGCTGTGAAATCTTTTCAACTTCAATCTGGCCAATCAATTCCAGCCATCGGACTTGGTACATGGAAGATGGAGGGCAACACGGCTTACGAAGCCGTCAAACTCGCACTTGAAATTGGCTACCGACATATCGACTGCGCCGCAATCTATAGTAACGAAGCTGAAGTTGGACGTGCTTTTAAAGAGAGCTTTTCCAATGGAATTAATCGCGACGATGTTTGGGTCACATCAAAGCTTTGGAACGACAGTCATAAAGCCGAACATGTTCGGCCAGCTCTTGAGAAAACGTTAAGCGACTTGCAGCTCGAATGTTTGGATTTGTATTTGATCCATTGGCCCGTCGTGATCAAGCACGGAAAGATGTTGCCCGATTCGGGAAGTGACTTTGTCCCACTAGCAGAAGTTCCCATCATGGAAACCTGGCAGGCACTGGAGAGATGCGTTGAAGCCGGCTTGGTAAAGCACATTGGCGTTTCAAATTTCAATCAACGTCGATTACAAGACATTCTCGACAACGGCTCGATCAAGCCTGCAACTAACCAGGTCGAATGCCATCCTTTTTTACCTCAAGACGATCTGCTGAGTTATTGCCAATCGAATTCCATTCAAACGGTGGCCTACTCTCCGCTTGGCTCGGGTGACAGGCCAGATCGAATGAAAGCCGAGACCGATCCTAGCCTGTTTGAGTCAGCGGCTTTAAATGAATTGGCGGCTGCAAAAGGTATCTCGCTTGGGCAACTTTTATTGGCCTGGTCGGCAAACCGAAACGTTGTCGCGATTCCAAAGTCGACGAACGAAGGGCGACTGCGAGAAAATTTGGCCGCCGGTGAGATTGAACTTACGAGCGAAGAAATTGCCGCGATCGACAACAACGGAACGGACCATCGATTCGTCCATGGCAAGTTTTTTGAACTACCGGGAAGCCCCTACAAAGCAGAAGAGCTTTGGAATTAACCAGACAAGCTCTGGCATCCTATGTATTCTGCCGCGACTCATTCACCACGCTGATTTTCCGTACCTGCCCTGAATATCTTGGTAACTTTGATACGCCAAATACCCGAACAGCGCGGCGATGAAAAAGTCGGATGTGATAAGCCCCAAAAACGCCAGAACTCCGCCCGTCACGCAAGACAGCTTTTGGCTGGTTAACGTGCCGGTGCCTTGATAGTCCTTCTTCTCCAACATCTCGCGAGCAATTTGACCGCCGTCCAGCGGATAGACAGGAAGTAGATTGATGAGATTCCAAAAGAGGTTGATGAATAGAGACGAACTAAAGAACGTATGGATGGCGGGATTGGCAGTGACGTAGTCGTGGTCGAATTTTGGGTATACCGAAGGAAACGCGTTTTTGTAATCACCCGTGAAACTCGGCCAGGAAAATCCAATCGTGCCTCCCAACAAATAGACGATTCCGCAAAGCAGCGCACCGAACAACATCCCGAGTGCTGGGCCGGCAAACGAAACAAACATTCGCTCGTTGGGGGTCATCCTCCGGTTCGATCGGCCTTCGGGAATGGCAAGTCCACCCATCCAGTACAAAACGATCCTCGAAGGTTGTCCGAATCTGCGGAATGCCAACGCATGACCAAGTTCATGGACAAATATGGAGAGGAACAAAACAAGAATGACAACCAACAGAGCCACTCCCGCGTTCAGCCCAATCTCCGATGCGTACGAGATCGTGTGCTGTCCAAAGAAGATGCTGAGGATAAAGAATGCTGGATGGACACGACAAGGAAATCCAAAAAAATTGAATTTCAAGTCGTAGTCCGTATGCCCTGGTTCTCGCAGAATCAAGTTTGGCTCCAGTTTCGAAATCGACAAGTTTCACGCGGAAACAGAATGGCTGAATGCAAACGTCATCATAGCGTTTGGCACGTCCACCGACTCTAAACAGCATCTTTTAGCTTCATCACCGGGGGCTGAAAGTCCGCCATTTCGCGGAGCAACTGCCGCCATTGGTGCGGTCTGCCAGGTGTCAGCCGACCAAGAATTCTCTGTTGTTCACAACCAGTAAGTTCGGGCAAATTTCCTGGCATCTGATCGACGTGCATCAGGCCCAGAATGGCCGTCAATACTGCGTCAAGCTTCAGATCAGTCGCACTTTCTGATTCCGTCGATACAAATTGATCCGGCAAACCAATTTCAGCGTCCGGAAACGCATTTTGAAACCGGGTCAAGAAAGCTCTTTCGAATTCCGGCTTGGCTGCAACCACTAACTTGCTCAACTTAGAGAAGTCAGGCTTTCGGTGGACGGCCGCATTGGATCGCCGCTTGGCATTGAGCGTCAACAGCTTCTTCGCAATTCGTTCCTGTTCGATTTCGTATTGTTGTTGTAATTCCATCAACCCGGCAGAAGTTTGAGCTTTGCATGAATTAACAATCAACTCGAGCGTGGTACAAAAAATGTCTCCGATCGAGATTCCCTGTTGAGAGCACTCAACAGCCTGCGCGGCCATTTCGTTCAACAAATCCGCTTGGGTAAAATCGACGTAGGAGGCACCATTTGAATTTGCTTGATCGAGTTGGGCAGATTCGATTCGGTTTTCCCATCGTCCGAGTAAGCCTGGGTGGTGAGCTCCGGCAACCAACAACGCATCAATCTCTCGAAGGGTAGGCGGATGCGTCGTGAGCCGACGAATCAGCAAGTCAAAAAACTTCATGCCCAGACTGTGAACTGGCTCGATCGAGGGAATGGAAACGTCGAGTCCATCGGAAGGTGGCAGCAAATACCCTTCAAATTGATCGCCAATTAAAAAAGCGGCGTTCACATCAGTGGCAACGCGACGATCGCGATCGCTCATGAGCAACCAAGCTGGCAAACCACTCAAGGGCTTTCCTTGCCCGCCGACGATCACATCTTGAGCCGGGAAGCCATCGATGATCGTCACGCCGCTAAGCTCGGCGAGTCGGTTTGGATCACATAAACTGGTGTACGTTGCCGAACCGTCAAAGTCTTTCAACCAAAGCCCCGGATCGGAAACGGCAACACCCAAAACGCGATTGACATATTTTCCAGCTTTCTGCAACAGACGATCGACCGTCGCGGCTTGGATTTCCGCAAGGTCCGCAGAAAGTTGCTTCAGCTCAATTTGCAACGGCTTCGGTTCTGACACAAGCGATCGCAGAGTTTTCCGTATTGATTCCGAGATGGATTCTGAAACGCAAACGGCGAACTCGATCCGCATGAATTTTCCATGGCCTTCGCTGACTACCAGAGCTCCGTCCACCGAATCAAAATCGCCATTGACGTTGAGCCCAATCATCAAGCGTTTCGTTCGGCTTGTTAGCGCACGGTCAATTCGCCCACCGGCATCTTCCAATACTTCGGGGTCCCAAATTTTCCTGAACGGAAATACCATGCCTTGGTTTGCCCCTTCTCTCAATATAAATTTGTTGTCGTTGTTGGCGCGAACTTTGGCGAAAACGTTTTCGCGATGTTGGAACACGGGGAAAGTATTAAAAACCGGTGAAACTGTCTATCGCTGTTCCCAAATGGAAAGCCGTAATTGCCGAGCTAGCGAGAGGTTTAGCCCATAAATCCATATAAGACACTAGAAAACCGGGGCGTTCTCGACGAAAATATGCCTCCAACGAGTTGCCCCCGTTTGACTCCTTCTCACATTGGATTTCGATACATCCGCCGGAGCATCCCATGCCACGCCGCAAGAAGACCGGAAAGCGAATTAAGAAAACCCTTTGGCGATTAGCTTGTGCCCCGGTGTTCGCAGTTTCCGATGTAGCTGTGCATCTCAAAGATGGATTTTTTCAGATCTTCGTTCATGCGGGTTTAATTGACCCACCCGAACAGAAAAACTGGCGAGGCAAGAGTTCCAGACGACCCGTCTCCCAGCGCGAAACTCATCTTGCGTTGAACGAACTCAAAAAAGCCGAATCGAAACGGAATCAGAAAGAACTTGAGATCAAGCTTCGAGAAAGAAGGTTGTTGAAATCCAAGTCGGAAGAAGGAAAAAAGTTTCACAAAGATTTGGAGCGCAGTGTTCGCAGCGTCAGTAAAGGCCAATCAGTTAGCCATCTTTTCAAGATGCAACAAAAAGCCAAACAAGACGCGACAGTCAAAGCGACCGAAAAGGCCCAATCCGAGTAGATGTGATTTGAAGCTCGACGACCAGAACAGCGAGCTAACTATCAAGGGAGCCGATCTTTCAAGCGGCGATCGATCAACGCCTTCCGGCTCATTGATAATCCGGGTCAATTCTTTAGAATGGCCGTTGGATCGACTCAACTGCCCGGACTAAAAACACAAATGGTAACAAACCCCAACGCCAATAAAGCTCCTGTTGCCATCGTCATGGGCAGCCAATCGGACTGGGAAACCATGTTGCCAGCGCGAGACGCGCTGAAAGAACTTGGCGTCGAAACCAATTGCCTTGTCGTTTCTGCGCATCGGACGCCAGAATGGATGGTTGAATTTGCCAAAACTGCCGTAGCAGAAGGCTATCGCGTGATCATCGCGGGCGCCGGAGGAGCGGCACACTTGCCGGGGATGATTGCCTCGATGACGCCGCTTCCTGTCTTGGGAGTGCCTGTACAAAGCCGTACACTCAATGGCCTGGATTCACTATTATCGATTGTGCAAATGCCGGGAGGCGTTCCCGTAGGAACGTTGGCCATTGGAGCTGCCGGCGCCAAAAATGCCGGCCTACTTGCGGCGCGAATTTTGGGCATCAACGATTCTGGCGTTCGCGAAAAAGTCGAATCTCAAATGAAGTCTCAAACTGAAACTGTGTTGGAAAACCGTCAACTCTAATGTCCGACGAAAATCTTATGTCGAATGATTCAAGTTCGCGGCCACTCGAAAAAGGCGACTTGATCGGATTGCTTGGCGGTGGTCAGCTCGGCATGTACTTTACGCAATCGGCGCAAAAGCTTGGCTATCGCGTCTGCTGCTACTGCCAGTCACCTCAAGAGCCAGCGGTCAGGTTTGCTGACGAATCGGTGATCGCTCCTTTTGACGACGTCGATGCGATTCAAAAATTCGTTAACCTTTGCGATGTTGTCACGTACGAATTCGAATCGATTCCACCAGGCACACTTGAAGCAATCTCGAATTCTTGCTTGCTTCGACCCTCGTTAGAAATTATTCATACGACACAGAATCGCGCCAAAGAAAAAACGTTCTTGCGTTCCAATCAAATCCCGACCGCCAACTTCGCGATCGTCAACTCGCTTGCCGATCTGCAATCCGCAGTCGCCGAATTGGCTGGAGATTCGGTCCTGAAAACCGCTAGTGGTGGATACGACGGCAAAGGCCAGTGGTCGTTAACTTCGGAAAGCGATCTCGCAGCAATCTGGGAAGCGACCAAAGGACGATCCTGCACGCTAGAATCTCGAATCGATCTCGCTTTTGAGTGTTCCATGATTGTTGCCGGCGACATTGCTGGGAACCGAACGGTCATCGGCCCTATTCAAAATTTCCACCGCAACCATATTCTTGATCTGTCGTATGTCGACCACGACATCGACCCAATTGCTGTAGAAACGGCCACTGTGATCTCGAAACAAGTCGCCGATCATTTTGGCTTGGTTGGAACCATCTGCATTGAATTTTTTGTCAGCAAAACAGGCGACGTGCTGGTCAACGAAATTGCTCCTCGACCGCACAACTCGGGCCACCTGACGATCGACGCGTTCAGCAAATCCCAATTTGATTTACAAGCTCAAGCGGTTGCCGGCTTGGAGGTTGATCCAACAACCGAGATTCGCCCCGCTGCGATGGTAAACCTACTCGGCGATCTTTGGGCCAATCGCGATCCAAATTTTGAACTCGCCGAACAAGCCATCAAACGCTCAACGTCCAGCGTCCATGTCCGACTTTACGGAAAACCGGTCGCTCGTCCTGGTCGAAAGATGGGGCACGTCACGGTTGTCGGCGATGACCAGCAGCAAGCGATCAAAGATGCAGTTTTGTACCGCGCTCAATTGGAATCTTCGACCGGCGAAGCGATTGAAGTCTCTGTCCAATATCCTCCACAAGCCAACGTTGGATCAAAAAACTAATGCCGTGATGCCGTTTCTTCAGCTTGCGCTCGACATGGGTTTAGAAGATTTTCTAAAGGGTTAGAAGATTTGCCAGAATCCCCGCAATGAGTAACGCTGATAAAGGCCACTACAAAAACGTTCACAGGAGAATCCCTTGTCGCGCCCTGAAATCCCGATGAGCCAGTCTTACGCCGTGCAAGAGAAAATTGTTTTGCCGGGTGACACGAATATGCACAATACCATGTTCGGTGGATTGTTGATGAAATACATCGACGAAGCCGCTGCAATTTCCGCCCGTCGTCATAGTCGATGCGCAGTGGTGACGGCCTCCAACGATGGTGTGCACTTTCATCGTCCCATCAAATACGATCACGTTGTGAAACTTGAATCGTTTGTCTGCTCCGTCGGACGAACATCGATGGAGGTCTTTGTCAAAATTTCCACCGAAAACAATCAGGGCAACACAGAAGTCGCCGCGATTTCCTATTTGACGTTTGTTGCCCTGGGCAAAGATGGCAGCCCAACCGAAGTTCCAATTCCGATCCCATCCTCAGTTGAGGAAAATCTCCTCTTTGGGGACAAGGAAGTTCGCAAAACGGCACGGCTGAAGAAACGAGAAGAAACAAATGAGCTCATCGTTTCGCTCACAAGCCTGAATTCAAACACAAGTTCGAAATGAAGCTGGCGGAATGATGTATCACTTGTCCGTTTCGATCCGCACCAAGCCAGAAAACCCTGAACATGGGATCGTTGGCCAGTCGCTTGTCGAAGCATGGGTCGAAGCCGAAACCAAAGATATCGCAACGCAGCTCACTCGCAGCGACATCACTGAAAGCGATTGGGAATTGATCGAAATCGAAGGCCCAACCAGCTGCAATGATGAAACTTACGATCAAGACGACGAGTATCGGGAGTTCTATGAGAAAGCCAAAACCGGCGAACCGATTTTTGTTTACTACAAAAGCCCTCGCTACCCGGCTTATTTTTTCAAGATTCAAGTTGCCAGTTCAAATTCAGCCGACAATCACGACGCTAAAACACCCAGCGACGTAAGCAACTCCGACAATGCAAACAAACTCGACGATACGAATGAGTCCAAAGATGCAAACGAAGCACTCGCTTGGATTGTCAACGAAACAGTCTGCAACGAGTACGATCCGTTTGAGAAAGACTTTTGGTCGGGCCAAAGACTGGAACGAGCACTTGGCATCGTCAGTGACACCATCACAGACAACGGCTATTCCGTCGTCAAAGTTTTGGACCAACAGGCGATGGGACTGGAAGACGTTGTTGAGCACAGAAATCTTTACCTCGCTGCCGAACAAGACGGTCTGTGCGTGGTGTTCGTTCAGGACTTGCAAGCCAATTAAACTCGATTGTTGAAAATCATCCGGAACCAAATTGAGTCGGGCCAACCTCCAACGGGCTATCAGGGTCTGACTGAAGCTAGAGCTTACTTCACAGATTTCGTTGCTCAAACTGCATATGACTTCGCCGACTAATTCCTGCTCAACCTGCTCGCAAATGCTCATCAGGAGCTTGCTTGACAGCCCGCTTCTTGTCGGTGACTTACCCATGGCCGCTCAATTTGATCGTCGGGGCCTATCAGCTTCGGCTGATATTATTGAACTAAATTTCGACCAGAAGCTTGGACACATTTATGAAGATGCGTTAGCAAGCCTGTTAACATCCTCGTCAGACATTGAACTCGTCGAGCGAAATTTGCAGATTCGAACTGACATTCACACCACAGTCGGCGAGCTAGACTTTTTGATTCGACGATCTGGCGGCACACTCACGCATGTTGAGCTGGCGACGAAGTTCTATCTCGCCATCGAAACCGAAGATGGATTCGCATATCCCGGTCCTGACGCTCGCGACAACTACCAAAATAAGATCGAACGTTTACTGTCCCATCAACTTACTCTCATCGAGCGCTACAAGTCTGATCTACCTGCTGCTTATCGGGACGAAACCATCGATGTGAAACAGTTAATCTATGGCTGTTTATTCGATCACATCGGTCAGACCAAGCGAGGCAGTCCTCCGTTCTGCAGCCCAACCTGTCGCAGAGGAAAGTGGCTTCGACATGGAGAGGTGCCTGATCATTTCCCAGCTAACAGCCAATTCAATCTGATTCCTAAATACTTTTGGCCTGTGCCCACTGAACGATTGACGAACATCAAGCTTGAAAGATGGTATTCAAGCGAACCTTTTGAACGCTGCGTCATGATTTGCGTCGAGGGGGATTCGCTTCCGTACTTTGTCACTCCGAATGAATATCCAAATCAGTCCATTGGTTAAGAGAACCAAGTGCCTTACTGGTTTGAGGTCTCACGGCAGAAGTTTGGCCGCGTATAAAGAAAGCCCCTTGACGTGGTATAAACCATCATCAAAAGGCTTTTGTAAAAGTAGCGGTGAAGGGATTCGAACCCCCGACACGCGGATTATGATTCCGCTGCTCTAACCAACTGAGCTACACCGCCAGACGCGACTCGAATTCGATTTTTCTCAAACCAGGATTTGATGAATTCGAGACAAGAGAAAGTACCGAATGAGCATCGGAATGACAACCGCTATCGGGGCTATGGTTCGCAATAAATTCCGTTTATTCAGGCTAGGACGAGTTTACGGTCACTTCACAGCCCCAAATAAACAGATGAGACTAAGCGCGGCACTCTTAAGCTAGGCGAACTTGCCAGCGGCGTTCTCGGCACTGAAGCAAGCCCCGAGAACACTTCACGCATTGGACATGGGCGCCAGTAAACGTGGTAACCAACATGCGTGTTACCCAGCCAGCCAACACGAGCTACGAACAAGATTGGTGGGCGGCAACAAACAACTCGCCGGTCTGCGTATTGTTCGCTGCGAACGCGGAAGGAAAGCTGCCTTTGATGGCTGAGGTGAATTTCAAATCGGCTGGGGTGAATTCTGAAACCGCTACCGAAGTTCAATTCCACAATTGAAACTCTATTTAATGGTTATGAACATCGCCGTCGCGTGTGGAAAACCGTGGATCAGTCAAAACAGCTCCTAAATGCCAAAATCGGGTGTATAATTTTTATTGGAAACGCGCTCTCTTGGCGACAATATTGTTAGACCAACGGCAATCAACCATTAGCCATCTTCGTCAGTCCATCGAACCAACTTCAACTTCCTGTCAGACCATCATGAACGTCGAATCAAAAATTCGAACTTTCGTTATTGCGATTTTATATTCGCTGACGTTCTCTTTGGCTTGTCTTGCGTCGTCGTTTCCGGGGACCGATGAATTGTTCATTGACGAGACCAAGGACGATAAAAGTGCAGTTGGAAAAATTGCCTACGCTGAGAAATGCGCTTCATGCCACGGCGACAAGGGCGAAGGAAACGAAGAGTTCTTCGATGATCCGTTGATCGGCGATCTTGCCGTGGAACAATTGGCCGAATACATCTCCGATTCGATGCCAGAGGAAGACCCAGACACGTGCGTCGCTGAAGAAGCTGATGCGGTCGCAAAGTACATATATGAAAGTTTCTATTCCGCCGAAGCGCAGAGCCGGATCAACGCAGCCCGGATTGAATTGTCGCGGTTGACCGTCAGGCAATACCGTGAATCCGTCGCAGACTTGCTGGGGACGTTCAAGGGAAGTGCCTGGATCCCGGAAGAACGCGGGATCCGCGCCAAATATTTCGCGTCGCGAAATCCAACAGAAGAGAAATTACTTTCGGAGCAAGTCGATGGCTCGATCGATTATGGAGACGGCGTACCCTATTTTGATCCCACGGGCGACTACCCCGACATCAAAAAGGATGAAGATCCGAACAAAGATGCCAACTTAATGAACCAAGGCTTTTCCGTTTACTGGGAAGGGAGTGTCATTCCACCAGAAACTGGAAACTACCAGTTCATTGTTGAATCCAAAAACGGATTTCAACTTTACGTAAACGATCTTAAAAAACCGCTGATCGATCGTGACGTTCGATCCGACGACATCGTCGAGCATAAAGAGTCGCTGTACTTATTGGGCGGTCGCCCCTACTCGTTGAAACTGGAGATGTTTTCCTACCCGAAACCTCCAGCGAAGATTCGGTTGCTGTGGCACCCGCCCGGTGGTCGTCGAGGTGTGATTCCCAAATCGGCTTTTATTCAACACTACTCCCCTGAAGTCGCCGTCGTCTCGACTGCTTTTCCGGCGGACGATGCGAGTTACGGGTACGAACGCGGTGCTTCCGTTTCGCAACAGTGGGAAGCCGCGACAACTGAAGCCGCCATTCAAACCGCGAACTGGGTTTCGGAGCGGATCTGGGATCTAGCCGGCACAAAAATAACCAAAGACGATGCACAGAAAAAAGTCAAAACTTTTTGCTATGACCTTGTCAGTCGAGCGTTTGTCAAAACGCTCACGGATGAAGATCGACAGTTTTTTGTCAATCAACACTTTGAACAGGAGATCTCGACTGAAGATCGGGTCAAGCGAGTTGTCATCATGACACTCAAGTCGCCACGATTTTTGTATCCTCGCGTTCAACAGCGCGATCAACACCACGAGTTTGCCCGTCGCATGGCATTCAGCTTGTGGGATTCGTCCCCAAACAAAAAGCTCATCGACTTGGCAAAGAAAGGCGAACTTGCCAAACCCGACATTGCCAATGGTGAGCTGTGGCGAATGGTTGCCGACCATCGATCACGCCAGAAACTCCATACGTTTTTCCACTATTGGTTGAAAGCTGATCATGGCGCTAACGTCGTCAAAGACAAGGAAGCATTTCCTGACTTCGATGATCAAATTGTCACTGACTTGAAAACAAGTCTCGACCTCTATCTTGACGAAGTCATTTGGAATGAAAAATCTGATTTCCGTGAGCTGTTTCTGGCTGACTACCTTTATCTCAATCCGCGACTGGCCAAATTCTATGGCCTTGAGCCAACTGGCGAGGGTTTCCAAAAGGTCTCCGTTGATTCCAGTAAGCGTGCTGGAATTTTGACGCATCCTTACCTGATGACAGGTCTCGCTTACCACAAAGACAGTTCGCCAATTCATCGAGGCGTGTTCGTTGCCAAACAACTGTTGGGGCGTCGGCTTCGCCAACCACCGAATGACGTCAAACCGTTAACCGAAGAGTTTGATCCCAAGATGACGACGCGGCAGCGAGTAGAACACCAAACCAAAGAGACAGCGTGTATGAGCTGTCACACGGTTATCAACCCGCTGGGATTCAGTCTTGAGAACTACGATGCGGTCGGTCGGTTTCGCTCGGAAGAAAAACAGAAACCGATCGAAGTCTCAACGGTTTACCAAACGCCTAATGGAGAAAAAGTTAAACTCAATGGTGCCCGCGATCTGGCTGAGTTTCTAGCGAACAATGAAATGGCGCAGCGAAGTTTTATTCGTCAACTTTTCCACCACTACTCAAAGCAATCGATCGACGCTTATGGATCCGATCGACTCGACCGATTGCACAAACGATTTGTCCAATCCGATTTTAACGTCCGACATTTACTGGTCGAAATCGCTACGGTTATCGTCAACGAAGGTTTTGAATCGTCAACAAAGAATTGAACATGAAGAACAATCTCCCTCGTCGTGAATTTCTTAAAGGCGCTGGCGCATTTGCGTTGGCGTTTCCTGGACTGTCAAGCTGGTCAGGTTTGACTTGGATGATGCCCACTCAACCGGAGCAGACTAAGAAGCGATTGATCTTTATGTTCTCGCCCAATGGGATGGTTCGTGACGGTTTCTGGCCCAAGACAGAGGGTCCGGAATTCGAAATGGATCAAGTCTTGAAACCGCTTGAACCGTTTCGTGAGAAGACTTTGGTCGTTCATGGCATTTGCAACCAAGTCAAAGGAGACGGCGACAATCATATGCGCGGCATGAGTTGTCTGTTGACCGGCAACGAACTATTGCCAGGAAATATCCAAGGAGGCTCGGATACTCCGGCTGGTTGGGCCAGTGGAATTTCGATTGATCAAGAGATCAAGAATTTCCTGCAAACAAACGAGGAAACAAAAACACGTTTTGGAACGCTTGAGTTTGGCGTCAACGTTCCCAACAAAGCTAATCCGTGGACGCGAATGGTTTATGCAGGACCGAATCAGCCGATTTCACCAATCAGCGATCCGTATCGCATGTTCGACAAAATGTACGGCAAGATGCGGGATCGGGAAAACTTACTCAGTGTGTTGGAATTCGTCAAAAACGATATTGAAGCGTCAAAATCGATCGTTGACCCTCGTGATTTAAAGTTGTTGAATTCGCATCAAGAAATGGTTCAACGAATGGGCAACGATTTGAAAAACACGAAGCAATCCAAATTCGCGGTCACGCCAATTGAGCTTCCCAAGAATGTTGTTGAAATGGACGACAACATGCCGGATCTTTCGAAGATGCAAATTGATTTGCTGGTCAACGGTTTTGAAAACGATTTGAACCGAATCGCGACGCTGCAGTATACGAACTCAGTCGGCAACGCTCGCATGCGTTGGCTTGATGTTGATGAGGGTCATCACGGGCTTTCACACAATCCGGACGAAGACAAAGACACGCAAGAGAAACTTCGCCGCATCAACACCTGGTACGCAGAACAAGTCGCTTACCTTTGCAAGAGACTTGACGAGACCAAAGAGCCCGGAACAGATCAATCGATGCTCGAAAACACGTTGGTCGTTTGGACAAACGAGCTCGGTCACGGCAACTCACACACGCTTAACAATTTGCCGATGGTGATGGTTGGCGGCGGGTTTGGTTTTGAGATGGGCCGTTACACAAAAGTCGACGACCTTTCGACGACGCGGTTATGGCTGGCTTTGGCGCACGCGATGGGGCATCAAGTCGATTCATTTGGACTGGCTGACTTGTGCAAGGAAGGTCCGGTAAAACTCTAAACGATGGCTAACTTGGTTCGAATTTGCTTGATTCGAATTTGATTTGCCTTGGCTGATACCTACGAAGAAAACACGAACTGTCCGGCTTAAGGATGGCGTGTAGAAAAGTTCTTCTCCTTTCCGTTCTACATAATGCGTGGGAACCAGACAGCCTCAGTTGGCGAACGCAGAATTCTGTCGTGTCAAACGTTCGATTATCGTTTATAATGGAGATACCGCTTCCGCGACGGCCATCTATTGTTCCGACAGTCCCCAAAGATTCTTCAGCGAGCATTCCATGAAGCGATTTTCTTTTCGTTCGTCCGCTTTTACCTTGGTCGAACTTCTCGTTGTGATCGCAATCATCGGCATTTTGATCGGCATGCTTTTGCCGGCGGTTCAGCAAGTACGCGAAGCAGCGCGACGCATCTCTTGCATGAACAATATTCGTCAGGCAGCACTTGCGTCCCTGAACTACGAGTCATCAAAGATGCGATTCCCAACAGCGGGAGCCGCGTCGGTCGCGTACGTTCACGACACGTATGGGGACCAAAACTACGGCTTTGAGTCTGCCGGCTGGATGTTTCAACTTTTGCCTTACGTTGAACAGAACAACCTTGAGTCACTTCGTCGATCAAACGGATTTTTCCAATCGACTAATAACGCTGGAAAGTACGTTGAAGAGTTAGTGGTTCCCATCTACTTTTGCCCAACTCGCGGTCAACGTACCTGGGGGACATCGACCGGCCGCGTTTGGGCGTGTGGGGATTACGCGTCGGTGGCCAGTTACGATCCGACCTACCATCCAGCAGGCCGCGAACCAAAACTTCCGTGGAACACCAATGACGACTTTGGGCCAGAGTATGCGGGATCGAACAATTTCTGGTGCGGCGTGATTGTCAAAGCCGGTCAATTTGACCCGGCAACGGGAACCGCAACCCGTGGTCAAAGAATCGGCTTTGCTGCAATTTCAGATGGATCGTCGAATACGGTGATGTACATGGAAAAATCAGCAGACATCAAAAACTACTCCGGCACTGACGCGATTGCGTCGGACATTGTTGGTGAGGCAGACGGATACTATTCGCCTTCATTTTTCACAAATGGAAGATTCATCTACCCGTTGGTTCCTGACAGTGCCGAGCGAATCCCGACACCTGGACAAGCGATCAACGAACGAGGTTTCGGATCCGCTCATCCCGGAGTTGCCACTTCAGCGTTTGCAGACGGTTCAGTCCACGCGATTGATATGTCCATCAACTGGAATGTACTTTGGGACGTTTGCATTCGCAATGACGGAACCTACATAGACCACGGCGATCTATATTGAGTTCGTTTGCATATTAAGTTCGCTGGCTGACTTTAACGTTTCATTCCAACCATGCCCAATCATCGAGCAAGCCAACGATTGCCAGTTCACACTGCTGCCGCTGGAAGCTACCGATCCAAGCAAGACGACAGGTAAATTGAAACATGATAAACAAACGTAGACGAGAACGACTTGAGTACGAGCGGCAGGAGAAACTCAGGAAAGATCGTGAACGAGTTGAGCGTCTGAAAAAAGCACGCGACAAACGTCGGGGAATCAAAACGCCAGTTGCTGAAACAGCCGAGCCCGTTCCCGGACAAATAACGTTTACGATTTCTGTTTTTCACGCCAAAATCCTGGCTGTTGGATTGGTTGGACTCATTGCGCTTGCTGCGTTCGCGTATTCACAGGATGCGTTTAACAAAACCAATGAAGGCGAGATTGCTGAAATCGCAGAAGCAAATACAGAGAGAATCTCCCGACTGCTAAACTGCTACTTCATCTACTCCGAGGCGCACAACTTTACGGGCCCAAAAAACGAAGCGGAACTAAAAGAGTATTTGTTGTTCGACGAAGGAATTCAAACTCGTCTTAAGCGAATGGGAATTACCGCTGATGAGGTTGAAAAAATGTTTACCAGCGAAAGGGACAACAAAAAGTTCAATGTACGCTGGGCTCATGAAGGAATCGAAGACGCAGCCATTATCTTTGAAGCCGACGGCGTGGACGGACGGCGACTGGTCGCTTTCAAAGAGCCACGAGAAGTCTCATCAGCCGAATACGATGCATTGCTTTCAGGGCAGATCAAATCAGGCAAGTCGCGAAAGGACGAAATGACAACGTCTGGACGGCCGCTTACGGAATCTGATTCAAGTAACGAATAATTTCGCTTGCTGTTCGTCATTAGCAGAAAACATCGCTTAGAAGAACAGTCGTTTTGCGCAGCAGCCGCTGACTTTCGACTCGAACTACTTTGCCCGCTCAATAGAATCCTGGATCATCTTTCGCGCCACATCGGCTTCGGCAACCTTGGCAAGCTTGACCCACTTACCAGGTTCGAGATCTTTGTAATGCGCGAAAAAGTGCTCGATCTGTTGAACAGTAATCTCGGGCAGATCTGAATAGCTGTGCACATTCTCATATCGCCGCGTTAATTTTGAAGTCGGCACCGCAATGATTTTTTCATCATGGCCGCTATCGTCCTCCATGATTAACACGCCAATTGGACGACAGTTCATGACCGCTCCAGGGATGATCCCTCGAGTATTGCAGACCAGCACATCGATCGGATCGCCGTCGAGCGACAACGTGTGAGGAACAAATCCATAGTTGCCAGGATAAACCATCGGTGTGTAGAGAAAGCGATCAACAAACAACGTGCCAGATGCTTTATCCAACTCGTATTTGATTGGCTGACCACCGACGGGAATTTCGATAATCACGTTGATGTCGTTAGGAGGATCGTCTCCAATTGCAATTGCATCGATTCGCATCGTTTGTCTACTCGGGGTTAATGTCGTCGTACCGCTTTCGTTGGCTGGACTCACATCCGCCTTTCTTCAGTCGACACGATCTTACCGCAATCGTTAACCAAAAAAAGGCGGGTAAGATTGACTTACCCGCCTCATGAATTCTTGTTGCGAAAGAATTGGACTTTCACATCGGATTGATTGGCCCGCTAGCCAAAGACCCCGTTAGCCTTTAACTTCGATTTGATCAGAAATGATCGTACAAAGTTCACCGGCGAGTTTCTTGACTGCGGTTTGTACGTTTTCTTCACCCAACCGCAGCACTTTAACGGCTTCCCAGCCTTTACCTTCTTTTCCATCTAGCGTGATACGAAATTCTTCGAACGTTTTCTGAAGCATCTCAACACCTTCAGGCGACATTCCAGTGTATTTGCCTTTCCATCGCCAATTGAGTTGACACTGACCTTTGTACATCTGAGCCACATCGCATTTGCCAATGCCGGCGTAGAAAGTCGCGTAGTCTGAATTTCCGCGTGAAACACACTCGTATTTGCATTCGAGGTCAGTCTCGTTGACGATTGTTTGCTCCAATTCCACATACGCCTCAAAAGCCCTGTCGCTTGGGCAGAGTCGCTCCGTTTCTTGAACCCATTGTTCACGTGTGATTTCGGTAGCCATTTTTACCCTTTCAGCTCGCTTTTGCAATTTGCAATCAGAATCCGGTTCATTAATGAACACGGTATAACAATAAAATTTGTGTGCCTGGAGAAACGTGGAAGCATCAAATTGCTGCAACGGCTATTCGTTGCGATTGACATGGCAGGATTGCCAAAAGAAATCAGCTCTCGTTGTTTCAAAAAGCCGAGACTCTCAAAGACGTTACTCTTATTACCAGCACAGCTCTATTCTACCTTGAATCGACCGATACTTTTACCCCAAGATACCTATCGATCCCGTTTTTTTGACTCAGAACTAGGAGAAAAAAAGTGAAAAACACCTTGTAATCCGCAATCTGCTTCAACACGCCGATCTATTGCTGTGCTCAGCGACTCGATTGTGGCGTTGAATTTCAGGAAGAACCAATTCGACCGGACTTTGACATCCCTCGACATGATCCAGAATTCCACATGTGAAACAAATTGTCGAACACACGACCCGTTTTTCCGATGATACTAATGGTTAACGATCCCAAAGATCTTGCTACATTGAATCAAAGCCAACGATTCACTCAAGTCAATTTTCTTACAACCATCCATCATTCAACCAATCAAAGCCATGAACATTCGCGCCAACACGAACCCCATGTACTTGGGAAAATTCCTTTTGATTGGGCTCTTCGCAACGGCTTTTGGCCTGTACCACCTTTACGACGCTGTATTCAAATACCCCGCCGCTATTCCGGTCGCAGAAGCTTACGAAGCACTCGACGACGGAGAGATTTCTGACGGCGACTTGCAACGGAATTGGAAAGCGTTTACTCAGGAAAGAGGCTGGCCCGAAGACGAGCCGAAGAAAGTTGAAGAACTAAAATATTTCATCAATTACAACTACTTGATTGGAATCATTTTTACCGCCTTGATCGGCATTCCCTGTTTCGTCTTTGCTCTGCTGAACTATGGCGCCTGGTTTGAATGGAAAGACGGACAGCTTACCAATCGCAAAGGCCAGACCGTTGACTTGGACCAAATCACCAAGATCGACAAAACCAAGTGGGAAAAGAAAGGCATCACCAGACTGGAATACAAAGATGGTGAAGCGACGAAGCATTTTGTGATCGACGATTTGAAATTTGATCGCAATGCAGCCGATCAAATCATGGCAATGGTCGAACAGAAGGTCGGCGTTGACAAAATTGTCGGCGGCAAGTCCGAAGCAGAGTACCAAGCGCTAAAAGAAGCACGAGCTGCCGAGAAAAAGGCTCGAGACGAAGAAGAGATGGCCGAGATGGAAGAAGATTAAACGCAGCAAAAGCGTTCTTCCTCCTCCTGTAACGAACTGCAATTCGAATACCTTGAATCCGATTCCGGCCTCTTCGCCGCCAAAGCAGTTGACGCAATATTTTTTGAGCCAGCGGTGATTGATCAATCACTGCCATCAAGTTCGTGAAGCATATTGGCGCTGGACAAAAACTCCAACTCCATCTCGTCCGCAACCATGATGACGTTAACTTGCCCGCCAAAAAGAAAAGCGCATGAGATTCTTGTCGGGCGCGAGTGGCTCATTTCGCTGCCAATGGGAGCCATTCGCGTTCAGAATATTCTATTCCACTAAACGTCACTCGACTCAAAAACGAGATCTACTTTTTTGTGATCAACGAATTGCTTTTCGCCGAGGCTCGACGACGACCTTGGTTCAGTTCGCTGTTCTGATTCGACATCTCCAACAACACCGCTTAACTCGCTGGCTCCTGCCAACCCATCAAGCAATGAGGCTTGAACATCAAGTCGCGAATTGAGACCCAACTTCGAATCATCGACTCGACTCTTGTCTTCCTCAACAGTCGCCAATTCATATTGTCGAGCCAACTGCTTGCCGATCACCAAATGGTTCAGCAAAGAGTTTTCAGCAACTGGAGATCTCTCAACGTCACCTACCCCAACGGATGGTTTCTGTACGGCGACAGGTTGAGAAACTGGGAAATCAATCAGCCGCGAATTCAATTGAACTGAATCCGTCGACGTTTTATCATCGCCAACCAAACCACTACCGGCCGACCGTGACGACGGACCCGGCGTAATCAACGCCAACGAAGTGAATCCAGTTTGATTCACACGAGCAAGTCCCACGTCAATCAAATTGACACGTCGATCGCGATTGAAGTCATAATTGTTTTCAATCGTAGCCAATGCAAATCCAGTCTGATTCGCGCGAGTTGCACCGACATCAATCAAGTTGACGCGAGTGTTGCTTGGGTTATCGCCAGTCTCACCGATCGCATTGCCAAAGTAGAAAATATCGTCGGCAGCCAACCCAGTATTGCCATTGGCCAACAACTGGACTTGGAGCCATTCATTCGTGATCGATCCATCAGCCCAAGTCAACGAAATTCGATCTATTCCGCCAACACCACCACCAGGAATTACAGTTATGCCTGAAGGGGCAGGGGCGGCTGCCCATGAATTGGGATTGTCGTTGTTACCGACTCGGAACTCGAAATCATTGACCGTTGGAGCCACTGACAGTCCAATCACATCCAACACGATGTTGTTGATACCGTGAATGTAACTTGTGTAATTCGCAAACGTTGCTGTTTGGCCCGTGAGCAATGCCGTCTTGTCGGTCGCATAGTCTGCGCCCACGGCGAAACCGCTGTTGTTGTAGACCAACGTTCGACCACCGACCGTTGACGCCATCGAGGCCGTTCCCGGTGTCGGCGTTACAGCTCCCCAGTTGGTAGCCAGTGTACCTCTGACACCTGCGGCGATTCTTGTTAGCGAAACGCCAGTTCCATCAGCGGAGACTTCCCAAGGCGCAAGATCGTCGTAAACCAATTCGTCTACAACAACATGAGGCGTGAAGGACGGGTTACTGGCGGGCGGGGCGTCAGGCATTTGCAAGCTGACACGTCCAAAGCTGTTGTTCAATGATCCCAAAAATGGACCGAACAGCGGAACCGAAGCGCCGATGCCGTACTCGGCCCGGAAGGCAGCCAACAAAGCGGCGTTACCCGGCAGCGTCGCGTCAAAGCTGACAATCACGACAGTGCCACCGGGACCCAAGCTCGTCCCGGCTGGAAAATCAAAGTCAGACTCGCCACGCAACCGCCAGTCGGTCAGACCAACCGTTTGCAAAGTCGGATTGTTGACTTCGATGAATTCCAAATCAGTCGCGGTTACGCTCGGGAAAGCTGTTAACGCTGCGGCTGAAGGATCGCCAGGATGATAGTTGACTTCACTGATCACCAACGGACCAACTCTGGCAGCCCCATTGCTCGTTCCCAAAGTTGTGCTCATCGAAGGCAGCAACCGGCCTGAGCCATCGGGAACGCGAGCCAAAGACACGCCCTCAAACGTGCTGCCAAAATCCACGAACGATTCATAGCCAAGGAATGTTCCACCTGAAGCCTGGGACAAGTAAACCTGATCGCCTTCTGATCCACTGAGCGCAAAATCATCTGGGCCAGGATTTGAAGGATTCGGGTTAAAATCAGATTCGTCAAAGACAACATACTGGCCTGCACCAAGAATGGTTCCAGTAGGAATCATGAACTTCAACGGATTGTCGCCCGAATCACTCAAGAACCAACCGCCAATATCGAATGCTGTTTGCGTAGGGTTATAAAGTTCGATCGAATCCGATTGAGCTGCGCCGGAGTTGGCAAGCACTTCATTAATCACAATTCCAGATACAATACTTGCCGATTGGCCCGGCGTGCCACCCACATCGAAACTTCCACGCCAATGATAGAACTTGCCCAGTTGTTCTTGAGGAGTTCCAAAGGGCGCGATCAATTCCAACGTCGCCCCGACACCATCGGTCGACGTGTACCAAGGATCGCTATCGTTGTAAGCAACCGACATGACTTCAACCGCATTGGCATCGATCAATGCCAGCGTTTCGCCGTTGTTGCTGAGCCCACCGGTCCATTGGCCGGCGACCGTGACCGAAGATCCATACCGCGCCTCAAAGGCATCAATGTCTTCAACGACGACGACGCTTTCGCCCGGATTAAGATCGATATCAGGCAATATAAACGAGACACCGTTGAACAACTGCATGTTCAACAAATTCACCGTGCCCGTGGGATGCATATTGGTTATTTCAACAAATTCGAAATCGTCGGCGTCGTCGTATCCCGCTGAGATTTCCGCAGCCGTTGGATCGTACGGGTTGTAACTGATTTCGGTAATTCGAACGCTATTCTGAGTTGCCGAATCAAGGAAGTAAGTCGCATCATGAACCGCTGACCAAGTTCCACTGGCTGTCAACGTTCGCGCCAATATTCGTGTTGGACCATTGAGCACGATCGGCGTTGCATTGGCTGAAGCCGAAACAATGAATTCGGCGTCAAAAGAAATGTCACTGCTGGTCAAACCAACTTGGTGAATCTCAACAGCAAGTGTGTTGTTGCCAGCCACAAGTAAGGCTGGGTCAACCGAAAATTCGTGCCAAGTATTTCCATCATCGCTGGCGTATGGATTCGCGAACGTATTAAAAGCCGCGTTGGGAATGAGATTGTCACGCGCGATCTCCACGCCATTGAGGTACACGGCGGCACCATCGTCCCGACGCAATTTCAACAGCGCCGACGTATAATTTCCTGACGCAACATTAAACGTCTTGCGAAAATAAGTCGTCACATGTTTGTTGTTGGCGTTGGGGCCAAAGGAAACGATCGTTGTTTCATCACCGTCACCATAGCCGAGTTGCGCAGCCCCAGAGTTCCAGGAAGCATCATTGAAGGAGGAGCCCCGCCAAGCGGTCCCAAGATTAACTCCCTGGTCATGATATTTCCACGAAGAGCCAGGAGAGACAGCCGTGGTCTCGACGGTCGACCCGTCATACATGATTGCGCTTGCACTAATTCCGCCGCCAGGCAAGCGAGGGTCGGTTCCGTCAAGCGTATAGTAAATCGGTCCGCCACTCGTTGTCATCGTCAACAAGTCACCCCCGTCGATCAAACCGCCGCTTTGCAATACGCCATCGACCAAATACCGTGGCGCATCAATTGAAGGGAACAGAGGAGCGGGTTGCGTAATCGTGTAGTTACCGTTGGAATCGCGGTTCTCAATGATCGCATTACGGAACTGGTCGATCATTACCGTATTGCGATACGGAAAATAGTTGTCCCGTAAATTCGCCAATGCAGCTTGCCACGTATCGTGCGTGCGAGGATTGGCAACTTTTGCATCACCCCAACGAGCAGACTCGGCATAGACCGCCATGTCAATTTCAGCAGCCAACTCGTACAGCTTGTCAATCTGAGCTTGCTCGGACAGCGTTCCGCCATTGAAAAAATGCTCTTGAATGTTGTCCGCAAAAGCCATTCGATAGTCCGCATTGGCCATTAACTTCTGGTGCAGCGTTTGTGGATTAAAGTACAGGCCGTTATCAAAATTGGAATGGTTGTAGGGCCCCATTCGACTTTCGTTCACATCACGATACATGTGCTCCGAATCGTGAGCGAAGAACTGAAAGCCCTGCTCGCCCGTTCGATTACGCATCGTAAAGTAATTGTTCAAGCCGGCATTCGCGGGCGTCGAATACATCGTAATGGGACCATCGCGGTTTCCGTGGACCAATTGGAGAGTCATGTAGTCGATCACATTGTCGACATCCAACAAAACCTCATAGTTCAAATTGCGAGTCCCATCCGGATTGAGCCCTTGTGCTTTCATGTAAGCATCATTGTTGACGAAATTCGGAGTGGAGCCGTCCAAATCCAATGCGGCTGCTTGATCAAACAAACGCAGATACGCATCCATGTTGCCGTCGACGACTTCGTTGATTCCAGGCGCGGCTTTGATAACGTCATAATCGTCCGGTGAACCACCAAAGTAGCTGGCCGCAAAGTTATCATCATGACGTTCTTGCGTTTGGTAAATCCCCCAATACTGGCCGTTCAAGTACAAATGGAGCCAGGTGCTTCGCGTGTAGGGCTGACCAAGATCTTTCAAGTTTTCACGCGCAAGTTCGTCCTCAACAAAAGTTGTTCTGGTTGATCCGAAAAAATTCCAAGACCAATTTTGAGCGGTTCGCAGATCAAGTTTCTTGAATGTGTCCACGCCTTCGTTTCCATGGACGGCATAATTCAGCTCAGAATCCCCATACTCGCTACGCATATAGATCTTGAACGAGTGTTTCGGGTTATCATCGCGCCGACTGTACGCACCTTTGATTCGCAAACCTGTGTTGACCTGAAATCCTTCAGTACCATCAGGGTTTAACAACTCAACCGAAGCCGGTCGTTCCCAAGCGATCCCGCGCTGGCTGGCATTGGAGTAGATTCCAATCGTCGGATCAAACAAGTTGTCCAAATCCGTTGTGACTGACCAAGTTGGAATCGAAAGCAACGCGTCCTTAATGACTTGTGCACCTTCGGAGTTGATGACATCTGGATCCATGCCGTAGTCGACAAGGTTGTTCCCCCACGACGTCGGCCATCCCGGAGGGGCCGTACCGTCTAGCGATTGTGTTAACACATCGTCAATGAAAATGTAGGACGTCGTCCGGTCGGGAACCGTTAGATAGCCTGCGCTTTCTGCGATCGTTCGCAAATTCGAAGTCCCACTAATCGTCAGCGGCGCAGAATAAACCGAACCATTGCTTGCCGAAGGAGTACTTCCGTCAAGCGTGTAGTAAATCGTTGCGTTTGGCGTGATGGTCGAAAGCGCTACCTGAAATGTGTTTTCGTAAAATCCAGCCGGCACACTCACATCCACTTGCTCAACCACTCCCGTGACGGCGCCATTGTTTACGCCGTTAGGAGTCGGAGTTGAAAAATAACTGATCTCATCAAAGTTGTTGACAAACTTGACACCATAAGAAACGTTCGGATACTGCGGCGGATAATCAGCAAATGCCGATCCATATTCAGACAAAATAGCGCCGCTGGAATCGTACAACCCAAGGTACTCTCCACCGGCGCTCAAATTAAATCCGGTGTAGAGGTCGCTTCCTCCACCAATGTTTGTGTCGTCGGCAGCAAACACAATCAAGTATGCACCGGCGTTAAGCGTCACTGATGGAAACGTCCACTTATTGGTATCGTCAACATCATCGGTCAACGAGTATCCTGCAAGATTGACTGGTTGGTCACCGGCGTTGTAAATCTCTATCCAGTCGCTGCTGTTGCCATTGTCATCGACAAACGAGGATGAGTTGGATGCCACAAATTCAGTGATGATCGGCAACGCCGCCAACAGCTGTCGAGGTTCCAACGCTTCGTAGCTTAGTTTCTGCAGTGCGGTACTTAGTTTGCGCGGCTTGCGAGATTTCATAATTTGCCAATCAGATATAGCAATTCTTGGGAAGGGAATAAGCAGTCCATTGCATGGTTCCGTCAGTCGCGGCATCAATTTCGCGACGAAAAGAACCAAGTGAAATTATAGCCAGTTTGGAAGATTCCTTAACGTCAGGTTGGGCTTCGGGCGGGAAGAAAGCCGAAATCAACAAGCAAAAATGGATAAGGCCAAATTTTCGGCCACAACCCGTGGGATTCATTTTTCAACTAAGTGGCTGGCCGTCGGTTAAGCAAACAGCGAATCCAGTTCGGCGTCAGTCAAATTGGCGTCGAGATGAAACACGATCGCATCAAGATCGGCACCGCCCTCGCGTTTGCCGACGCGGAAGTCCAGCGGCGGTTAGTCTTGAGTTGTTCGCGTCACCGAAATCGCCCCGAAACTCTACGACGTGATCATTACCGTCATTGATGCCGTGGGTATTACTCGAGGTGGGACTAATCTGGGGAGCGAAAACCCGTTACGTATTATATCAGCGTAAAGATCGACAGTCATTAGACTTAAGCCTAATTTGTGAGATCATGCTCTCTCGATGAATTTGCCCTAAGCCATCATCGCGAGTTTTCCCCGCAAATCCGTGCGTCATTGCTAGACCGGAGTTTAGACTAAGCCAAAGTCTCAAACGTCTCATCAATCACTGGAAGAAAATCATTCGAAAACGAATCTCGTTGATCTTCATCTTCATCGTGTTGATCAAAAGCAGCGATCGGTAGTGCAACGTGTTCAACCGCACCGGACAGCCCGGCAAGTTCAGCAAAGTGTGCATCAAAACGTGAACAAGCCAATGCACCTGATGACTTACTTTCGGTTGCCGACCTCGACGTTGTCTCGACTCCCGGAGCCAGTTCCGCGCTAAAGACCGCGGCCGACAAACTTGTTGGAACAACCGGACCAACGAATGGCTTTTCATAGACGACACTTCCGTCTTTCCCTTTGCCGTCATCTGAAGAATCAGAACCGCGGGCAGATGAATTCGGGACGATCAGCGACAAACTGGTAAATCCGGTCTGATTCACACGAGCAAGTCCAACATCAATCAAGTTCACCCGTCGATCTCGATTGAAATCGTAAACATTGTCAATCGTCGCCAATACGAACCCGGTCTGATTGGCACGCGTCAAGCCAACATCAATCAGGTTCACACGGGTGGTCAGCGGATTGTCACCCGTTTCTGCAATTGCATTTCCAAAGTAGAAAATATCACTCTGGTCCAAGCCGGTATTCGCGTTGGCAAGCAATTCAACCTGCAACCATGTATTGGTGATCGCGCCATTGGCCCAATTCAAAGTGATACGATCGGAGCCACCGACACCCTGTCCAGGAAGCACCGTCAGGGAACTCGGAGCTGGAGCAGTGCTCCAAGTGCTGATCGAGTTGTTGTTTCCAATCCGGAACTCGAAGTCATTTACCGTCGGAGTGGCCGAAAGTCCAACTACATCCAACACGATTCCGTTGATACCATGGACATAACTCGTATAGTTTTCGAACGTAGCCGTTTGGCCGTCAAACAACGGAGACTTGTCGATCGCGATATCTTCACCGGCGTTAAACGAACTGCCGTTATAGACAAGCTGACGCCCGAAAACGGTCGATCCCATGTCAGCCGATCCCGGAGTTGGCGTTGCCGCATTCCAGTTCGACGCCAACGTACCACGAACACCAATTTGGTCCCGCGTCAGGGAAGGCCCCGTTCCGTCGGCCGAGACATTCCAGGGTGCCAAGTCGTCATAGACAACTTCATCAACAAGCACATACGGAATCAAGGTTGGATCATCGAGCGGCGGTGTATCGGGCTGTTGCAAACTAACCCGACCATAGCTGTTACTTAGATTGAAATTTAACGGTCCGAAAACATTGACCGAATTTCCAATTCCGTATTCGGCTCGAAACGCGTTCAGCAACGCTGAGTTGGCGGCCAAGGCCGGATCAAAATTGACAACGACGATCGTCCCTCCAGGTCCCAGGTTTGTTCCGGCAGGGAAATCGAAATCTGATTCGCCACGCAAACGCCAATCCGTCAATCCAACGGTCTGCAATGTCGGGTTGTGGACTTCAATGAATTCCAAATCGCCATCCGTTAGCGCTGGATAAATCGCCAACGCAGCTGCTGACGGGTCAGCCGGATGATAATTGACTTCGCTGATCACAAGCGGGCCGACTTTCTCAACTCCGTTTTCTGCTCCCAGCGTCGTCGTCAGTGCGGGCAATAAACGTCCCGTTCCGTTGGGCACGCGAGCCAAAGCTTCACCGTTGAACGTCGCACCAAAATCAACTTGAGCAACCATCACCGATGGTACTCCGCCGACGGCAGTCGTCAGCCAAACCTGATCCCCGTTGCTCGAACTAAACGAGAAGTCATCCGGACCTGGGGAGCCCGGAGTCGGATTAAAATGCGATTCATCGAAGACGACGTAACCTCCGGCAGGCAACAAGGTTCCGGCCGGAATTTGATACTTGAGAAAGTTGTTGGCTGAGTCGCTCAAATACATGCCGCCAATAATAATATCCGAACCTGTTGGATTAAACAGTTCAACGCTGTCTAACTGCGGCGTGTCGGTATGTGCAAGGACTTCGTTGATCACAACACTTGGAGCGACGATCGGAGCAGCGCCAGGCGTTCCGTTGAACGCGAGACTCGGACGCCAACTGTAGAATTTGTCCATCAACAACAATGACGTGTTGAATTCGTCGACCAACTGCAACGTTTGACCGTCACCATCGGTACCGAAATACCAAGGATCGGTGTCACCGTAGGAGACTTCAAGAATTTTCTCGCCACCAACATCGTCGACGCGCAAATTCTCGCCACCATTGGAAAGCTTTCCAGAATAAGTTCCGGCGATCAACGAGCTGCTGACCGACGGATAAGCCGCAGTGAAAGCTCCCAAGTCGCCGACGACCAACAGGCGATCGCCAGGAGCTAGTGTGGTACCTGCAGCAAAAACAAACGGATCACTTGGACCTTCTGAAATGGTGACGCCCGCCAGATTCAGCGTGTCTGTCGAACTTGTATTTAGGAACTCAATGTATTCCGCGTTGTCGACGCTGACCGCCGGGTTGTAATTGAATTCGCTGACGCGTAAGAATTCCTGATTCGTTGAAGCACCCGTATCAGGCGTCACCAGGACATCCATAACCGCTCCATCGGCGGCAACCAAATTGACGGTGTCACCAAGATTGGCCAGCTGCCCATCGTAGTTACCTTGGATGAAAAGCTGCTGACCACCTGTTGGGCCCGTCGCTCGAGCCTTGAACGCGACCACGTCTTTCAAAACATACAACGTGTCACCGGCAGGAATGACAGTTCCTGGCTTGAAGGTATGTTGAATGCCACCCGTCAGAGTCCAACCTGAAATATCCACTGCGGACGAGGTCGGGTTGTTCAGCCGTACATACTCTTCGGCTTGCAATCCGGACGCTGGATTCGAATCGAAATCTACCTGATCAAACACAATCCCTGGATTGCCGACCTGAGCTGATGGAGTGCGACCGTCATTGTTAATCGTATTGCGCCGCGCGTTGAGAAAAACGTTTTGAAGCTGGTCAATCGCTTGCGAAGGATTGAACGGATAGGAAGCGGCATAGTTGGCTTGCAAGCCCCAGAAAGCCATATCATCGCCCGATTCATCGCTGATCAAATTCCTGATCTCTTCCATCCGCTGGTACATCCAGCTATCCGAGATGGCGGTTCCAGTCTCGCCATAAAACTGATCGGACAAAGTCTTCAGGCGGCGAAAGTACATTTCGGCGGTGCGCGAGTTGGACATTGTTCGCTGAAACAAATTAGTCCAGCCCGCGGTGATGGTGCCATTGGTGTACAAAGTATTGTCAAAATACGGTGGAGAAACCAACGCGTTCCAATTGTGACCAAAAGACAAATCCTGATCCCACGGCAGCGTCAACCATTGCCCGGTCCCTTCGGTGTCACGATACCAGTACATGTTTTTGTTGCCAAAGTCGTTATTGGCGATGATTGCATTGACCGCGAGATAATTGATCAACGTCGCGGTGTCCATGTTGTCGAAATCCCAAATCCGTGCGGACGCTCCGGACAACGCATTCGCATTGACTACCGCCTGGAAATCGCTGTTGTTCTCGTACAACCGTGTTTTCTTTTGAACTTCGTTGTAAGCATGCGTCAAGTTGTTGTTAACTTTGTAGAGCGCGCCGTTGGTATCCAAACCAACTCGATCAAGAAACTCGGTTTGACCTTCCTCGATAATGTCGAACAAGCCGTAGTAACTTCCGTTGCGGTAAACGGTCACCGGCAAGCCTTTCAAACCTGGGTGACCCGTTTCTTCATAGATCTGATAGCCAAGCGGATGTCGAAGCTTCGTTTGATCCGCATAATTGGTCAGCAAGTTAAAGTCGCTCGCGCGTCCGATTTCGTCACTGACCCAAAACTTGTCGCCCGAGTTTGCGTCAAAATCAAAGGACTTTTTCGGGAACTCATTTCCACGTGTGGACTGTCCGTGGATATCAGTTTGAATGTTGTCGTAGAACTCACCGTTGAAGAACAAGGAGCCCCGCGTACCGGCATCGGTTTGTGCTGCAGATGTATTTTGCAAGAACCAATGGAACACGGGCAGGTCGGTATCAATCGACGGATCCGTAACAACCGTTCCGAAATACTCGGCTGAATTCAAAGGGTCAAAAAACAGCGGAGCACGTGACGTATTACCATCAACATCAGCAGCTGTAACGTACCAGCGAACCAAGTCGCCTGGATTGGCGTTGCTGCTGTTTAGAGTTGCCGAAAAGATCCCATCTCCGGCAATAACGTCAGCCCCAATCCCGCTATCATTCATCTGTACATTAAACTGATTGCCATACATGACTTGATAGAGAAGTCGCACCGACGAATCATCGACTGGCAAATTAAACTGAGAAACGTTCGCCGTAATGACCAGTGATTGACCTTGATTGATTATCGTGCCGTTGGGTGTCACGTCGGTGATCGCAGGACCAATCGTAATGGACCCCAGATTCGCGGAACCGGGCGTAGGTGTTTCCAAGTAACCGGGAACTCCAGTCACTGAACTGGTTACTAGTCTTGGTTCAATCAAGAAGTCGCTGCTGCTCGGCATATTGAGCGCATGAATCGCTAACGTGTTTGTCCCGTCGACCAGAAGGTTCAGGAAATTTCCAACCGAACCAGCAGACCCATCCAGTGCATAGTCGATATAGTTCAGCGCCGCATTGTCATCGTGGTTGGCGGACGCGGAAGTATTCCACGCGTAGCCGTTACCATCGTTGACGCCAAACAAATGAGTACCGTTGAGATAAACGCCGAACCCATCGTCAAATCTCATACCCAATGTCAAATCAGTGATCGCTGACGCGTCGGTGACCACGAATTCAGTCCTCAAATACAAGCTGGTTGTTCCCGACGGAACCGCCGTTGCATACTCATCCGCATAACTTGTATTCGAGCCAGGGCTATTTTCATATCCAAGCGATGCGCGCGAAGCGGTGAACCCATTCGCAGCACCATTAAATCCGTTCGCCGTCCAAGACGTCCCCAGACTTCCGTTTTGCGGGATCAAGTACTCACCCACCGTCTGGGCAGAAACCAATCCGCCCGCCGAGCTCCCATAAGAAACGTCAGGAATCTGTTGTGGATAATCAACTCCGCCGGCACCAAATTCTGAAAGCAAGACTCCCGAGGCATCGTACAGACCAATGTACTCACCCGACGCCGAAAGCTTGAAGTCAGTATGATGAAAACCAAGCGGATCAACCGTATTTTCGGCTGACGCAAACACGATCAAATACTCACCGGCTCCGATAATCTCCGACGTCTCAAACGTCCATCCAATTGGATCGTTTGCATTGTCAGTTAAATGGTAACCTTGCAAGTCGACCGCAGTTGTTCCTTGATTGTGCAACTCAATCCAGTCGGGAGAGCTTCCGAACCCGTCTTCAAATGACGCAATGTTCGACGCCACGATTTCTGAAATGACAACGCCAGCGAGCAAGTTCTTCGGTTCAAGCTTTTCGTAACTCAGCGAACCGCTCGCCGAACGGCTTTTCTTTCGCGCTCGAGAGCGAGTAAAAATCTTGACTGGGTTCAAAGCTTTGGAGCGACGGAAGGAGTTTGGTGAATTCACAATTCAACTCGCTGTGTGGTCGAGGAGGGATGTTACAGAATAGGCCACCGAACCTGGATTCAACCGGGGCAAAAAGGCGCACAGATTCGTCCCCTTATTCTAGTCATTTCGCGAGAAATCGAAAACTACAATACGGTTTTCGCGAACGAATCGCGAGAAATCGGTCGATTACAGGTTGGTATTGCACCTTCTAAGACAATTCGAAGGTGAAAGTGTTATCCGCAACGCTTCCGCATACGAATTCGTTATAAGCCTGGATCACCCGCAGCGATTAAAAATTCAACTATCGGCCCAACAGCGCTCGAACGCCGAACGTGTTGAACGTTCCGATGCCAATGTTTTGCAATTGCTCTCTTCGTGAATGACGAAGGATCAACACGTCGCCTGGCTGAACTTGAATTCGTTGCCGTGGATCACTAATCGCTGCATTCATATCGACTCGGATCGGCAACTGGGAGCCATCAGGTCGTTTACGCAACACAATCAACTCGGTCGGTTGGCGCTGCGGTATTGCGCCTAACGAATTCCCGGTTGCTCCAACGGTGCCGCCCGCAAGCGCAACGGCTTCCATTACATCCAGCCCATGATCACGCGGCAACAAAAACTGACCGCCGCCAAGCAACCCCGATGTGTAATAGAATTCGGTGTCACGCGGTTCGATCACCACAATGTCGCCTTTATTTAACTGCGCGTCAGTCGGTGAAATTTGCGGCCGGTAGTAAGTCGTTGTTCGAGTCGGAACCGTTGTTACATTTGACTGATAGATTCCATTCGACGAGTATCCGCCGAGTGATGAATTAGAAGCGGTCGAGCGGGGAAATGGCGAATTCGAAGCGCTTCGAGATCTGCTGAAGGACTGAGAAGGGGAGCTAGAATGAGAGCTCACAGATTGCGAATACTGCTGAGCGTTCGACTGGCTTGATCGATAAATCTTGATATCCGATTTCGCGTTGACGCCCGGCAGCCCACCAGTCAGCGCCAATGCGTTAAGCAAATCATTGTCGCCAGCTGGGAGTTGGATCTTGCTTAGCCGACCGCTTCGATCAGAACGATCTGCAACGACACCTGTATTCCTACGAAATCCATTGGGACTACTTGCCTGGGAATTGTCACCACGAACCACAAAGACGCCAATCGTTCGTTTACTCATTAGCGACACGAGCACGCGACTTCGTTCATTGATGACCGGGTTCTCCGGATCACGATATTTTTGCTTAATCAATTCTTCGACTTGAATCACCGTCAACCCAGTCACGTAAATCGGATCGATCAACGGAAGCGAAAGCGTTCCGTCTTCGCGTACTGGTGACGGGAACCCCATGCTTGGCGGCAAGTCTTGCGATGGGTCAGGATAGTGAACCGGTGGTGAGCTGTTCAATTCACCCAGAACACCTTCAACGAACACACCCAACACATCACCCGCGTCAAGCGTATATCTTTTGGTTTGCGGCATCCGAAACTGGGACGCATCGACGGCTTGCGTTTCAACGGCTTGGCTAAATTCCGGCGGAAGCTGTCCGGCGGGAATCGCATCGATGCGAGGATTAAAGATTTGCGCGCTTAGACTCGTCGGCATCCAATTGATCAAAGAAACGACCAACGCGATCAACATGAGGCGCATTTGATTAGAGCAAAGTGATGTATGGCGATACAATGTTCTGTCTTTCAGTTCGAAAACTCAATCCAATTGATTATCGGCGATCAGGCAAACGCGTGTCGCAGGTTCTGACCAAGTTGCCGTCGGTATCGATTGTATGCTTAATCACACGACTTGTTTTTCCCCGCTGACCCGGAAACGACACGTAGTTAGTAAAAAATTTTCTGATAGAATAAAAATTACTCTCGGACACCTGAACTGCCAGCATTGGTCAGGGCGACAGGAATGAAACGGAAGTGCTTGCTCTGCTGGTGCAGGTCGCGGTCTTCAAAACCGTTGGGTCGCATGGAAATCATGTGATCGGTGGGTTCGATTCCCATGCACTTCCGCCATTCATCCGTCAGACAAATCTTATTTGTACAGCGATGCTTTTTATCGTTCTTCGTTTCCCTGTTTGTTCGGACCATGACGTTGCATGAAAGCTCTCGAACTAGTCGACGCTTCTGTTTTTCAAATCTCTGACATGCCGGTGCCTGAATGCAAGCGCGACGGAGTCCTGATTCGCGTCAAGGCGTGCGGCATCTGTGGAAGCGACATTCATGGAATGGATGGCTCAAGCGGTCGGCGGATTCCGCCCATTGTCATGGGACACGAAGCGAGCGGGGAAGTCATCGAAGTCGGTTCGGAAGTCACGGATCTCAATCGGGGCGACCGAGTCACGTTCGACTCGACCGTTTATTGTGGCGATTGCGAGTTTTGCAAATCGGCACGATTCAATTTATGCGACCGCCGAGAAGTCATGGGGGTTTCTTGTTCTGAGTTTCGACGACATGGCGCTTATGCAGAATTTGTCGCCGTGCCGGCTCGCATTGTTCATCGGTTGCCCGATTCCATTTCGTTTGACCACGCGGCTTTTGCAGAACCTGTCGGCGTGGCACTTCACGCGGTGAGTCGCATAAAAATAACCCAAGGTGATTCCGCGGTCGTGGTTGGATCAGGATTGATTGGACTGCTGATCATCCAAGTTTTAAAATCAGCGGGCTGCGAAACGATTGTGGCGATTGATCTATCGGACGAACGAATTCAACTCGCGCTCGAACTTGGAGCGACGCATGGTTTCAACGCGAACGCAACTGGCTTGGTTGAAGAAATCAAAAAACTGTCCAACCATCATGGAACACATCACAGCTTTGAAGTCGTCGGCGCAACTCCAACCGTAAACTTGGCCGTTGACTGCGTACGCAAAGGTGGCAACATTGTTCTGGTCGGTAACTTGGCACCGGCCGTTCAGTTTCCGCTACAAAAGGCCGTTACGCGAGAGCTTAACCTTCTCGGTTCTTGTGCGATCAACGGTGAATACCCGGCGGCTTTGAAGGCGATCGCATCAGGAGAGATCAAGGTCGAGCCGTTAATTTCGGCAAGGGCAGGGCTGGACCAGGGTTCAGACTGGTTCGCAAAACTGAAGGCCGGCGACGAGCCTTACTTAAAAGTACTTCTTTGTCCAGAGCTTGATGATTGATGGCCAAGTCAAAGTCAAAACCCAGCGACGACCAAGACGAACCTTCCAAAGAAGCGCAAGAAGATCTTGTTGAATCGTTAGTCGACGAGAACCTGTCTCCATTCGAGCAAGCCGCTGCCAAGGTTCGGACGTTTCCGCAATCGCCCGGCGTCTATCTCATGAAAGACGAGGCGGGTGTTGTGATCTATGTTGGCAAAGCGACAAATCTGCGCTCGCGCGCCGGAAGTTACTTTCTCAAAGCCGCCACTGTTGAACCGCGAACCGCCGATTGGGTTGGCTTGATCGCCGACGTCGATTTCATGGATTGCGAAAGCGAAGTCGATGCGCTGTTGGTTGAGTCTCGTTTGATTAAAGACATCCAACCCAAACACAACAAGATCCTCAAGGACGACAAAACGTTTCCTTACCTGCAAATTACGACTCACGAAGACTTTCCGCGAGTTGAAATTACGCGGGAGCCAATGTCGTCCGGCGTCAAACTTTACGGACCGTTCGCGGATGTCGGTTCGCTACGCGGAGCCATTCAGGTTTTACAAAGAATCTTTAAATTTCGAACTTGCTCGTTGGACATCGAAGCCAACGACGAAAAGTGGAAGTGGTTTCGCCCCTGTTTGTTGGCCAGTATCAAACAGTGTACCGCTCCGTGCAACGTGCGAATTTCCAAAGAAGACTACCGCAAAGACATTCGTCGACTTCACCAATTTATGGCTGGCAACAAAACGAAACTGATCAAAGAGATGAAAGCCGAGATGCAGGAAGCGTCGACGGAACTCAAATTTGAAAAAGCGGCGCGCTTGCGCGATGAGATTGCCATGTTGGAGTCGCTTGACCGGCGCGGTGAACTTGACACACACGTCCAGCCAGAAGTTTTTCACATCGACCCAAAGAAAGGGCTCGCCGGACTCAAGCAAGTTCTCAAACTACAGGAAACGCCGCGCTCGATCGAAGGTGTAGACATTGCCCATCTTGGCGGAGGAGAAACCGTCGCGAGTCTTGTTAAATTCATCGACGGCTTGCCATTCAAACCGGGCTACCGGCGATTCAAAATTAAAGAAGTCAAAGGAGTCGACGACTTTCGCAGCATTCACGAAGTCGTCTCGCGCCGGTTCCAAAGACTTCACGACGAACAGGATGCGTTTCCCGACATCCTTTTGATCGACGGCGGAAAAGGCCAGTTAAGCAGCGCCGTCGCGGCGTTCGAGTCACTCGGAATCGATCCGCCGATTTTACTTTCGCTGGCGAAAAAGAACGAAGAGATTTATCGGCCCGGCGAGTCGGAACCGATTCGATTGAGCCGTCACGCTTTCTCGTTGCGGTTGCTGCAATACGTTCGCGATGAAGCTCATCGGTTTGCCCAGCACTATCACCATATTCTTCGCGGCAAATCTCAGTTCAATCGGTAACCCGACTCTTTTTAATGATCCGCATTTTTAACTTCCGGTTTCTAAGCGTCCGATTTCAAAGCGCCCGTTAAATCCCATCGGGAAAGAACAGGCCCCAATTGTCGACGGTACCGCCAGAAACCAGCGTGTTGGCTTGAGCATCTTCCCGTTCCAAACGAGCTTTGCGGCTCGCTTCCAATTCTCGCATTTCCTTTTTGCGCAAGCGATCTTTCTGTTCATCGTTAAACGTCAATTCGATCGTCAATATCTCTCCGCAGTACAAGCAGTTATCAATGAGTCGATTGACGATCGGTCTATCACAGTCCTGGCATCTAAGCGTCTTTGATTTCGGCATGGTCCACCTATCAAAAGAGAGGAAGTGAAACTAACCGTAATTCGCTGCCGGGACCAAAATCTTGGCAAAATTCTAGCTCGAATTCATGCCGCGAAAGCGTTTCCGTGAAAGCAGTATCACATATGCAGAAATATCGAACGACTGAGAAAGGCTCCAGTTTTTGCCAGCAAGGCAAGATACATCTTCACGTCCATTCTGCGCCGATGAAAAATCAATTTCCCCGACATCTTGCAGAGGCAATATGTTGATGAATTGTTCTTCCGGCGGCTATAAAAGGCTGATAAAATCAGAAAGTAGCGGCAATAAAACGCCAAAGAGGATTTGTCACTGTCAATTGAAGCGTTAATTACTAAGTTATCTGGCTTTCATGATTGAAATCGAATCGTTTGTTGCGTCGTACTCAGACGCCGACTGCAACTTGATCGCCTTTGCAGGCAATGGCCACGTTGGATCGAAACTGCGCGATACAAACTTGGAATACCGAACCGAAGTGCTCAGATTTTTGACGGGCGACTTGAACCTTGCGCCGGATAAACTCGTTCGAGACCTGTACGATGCGGAGACATTGCATTCGAAATCGGCATTTTCAGTTCGGCACGACTTTGTTTTGATGCTTGCTCAGGAACTGCTTAGTCGCGGCGGAGAAGAGAATGTTTGCCATTACCTCGACTGTGTTTTTAGAGCACAGGATTCGTACTTCTCATCGCAATGTGCTAAATTAGACGACGAGTCCGCTCGAGATGCAATCAAAATCATTGATACGGTCATTGGCGAACTGGGCGACAACACACCAAAATACTATCATGCAGTTCGCTCCACCATCGAAAACCATATCGGTGGATAACAATACGTTGAACCGAAGCCGCGAACCGGGCGGTTTTGGCACATCGCTACGCGGATGATTGCTTCGCAATTTTATCATCCGCTCCACTCAAATTTGAACTTTCCGTCGCGTCTCGGTTAACGTGGTCGTTATCCTTGCTTACCGATCATTGTTCTCATGCGTTTTAGCTTCTTCAAAATGCTGATTGCTGTTGTTGGTTTCTCGGTACCACTTGCAATGTTAAATCGCACGGGACTTGCAGGCTTGATCCCAGCTTTGATCATGGGACTTGGAATTGCTGGAGTTTCATTGTTATTCGAAAAACAACACCTGCTCCCGCTCTTGAAAGTGAATTTGCTTGGCGTTATAGGAGGCGCGATCGGATTCGGGATATATTGGTGGCTTGTGCCAAGGCCAACGCCCGACATAATTGTTGCAATGTTTATGGGTTCCTTCGTAGGAATTTTAGTCGGCCTTTTTGCTTTCAATCCGAATCGAACCGTGCGATCCTAGCCGTAGGATAACAATACGTTGAACCGAATCCGCGAACGGCACGAAATTGTGAGGTTGCGTCGCGGATGATTGTTTCGCAATTTTATCATCCGCTCCACTCAAATTTACACTTTCCGTCGCGTCTCGGTTAACGTTGACTTTATCCCGCTTTGCTTTCAGGTTAGGCCGCATGAATTACACGCTCAAGAACGCTATTCTGGCAATCACGGCAATTGCGATCCTACTGGCGGCGCTGATATCCAAATCTCCGATACTTATTGAGGTTGCCACTGCAACAGTCATGTTTTCGATTCCGACGGCGCTAGTATTTGCACTTTGTGATTCACAACATAACCGCCGTCCATTCTGGATTGGCTTTTTTATTCTCGGGGCTTCAAGCTTATTTCTGTCAAGCTACGGCGACATCTTCGCTTCTGCCAGCAGCAGTATCGCGGAGGCAGTGTGTGGCCCGATCGATTATGTCGACGTTGATCCATCGACCGCAAACATACCACCGCAATACATGCCAGGACCAGAATTTCAACTCGTCTCACTCCGTTCACCATCAATAAACTACAATGATCGACTCAATCTGCTGATTCAATTCGTTCCAACAGTTTTTTCTACGTTGTTCGGGATCGTTGGTGGCCTTTTGGCACTATGGATTTCCCGACGACCCCCTTCTGATCAGAGTAAAAGCGCAGGATAACAACACGTTGAACCGACGCCGCGTAGCCGAGCGGATCGGAGAATCGTTACGCGGATGATTGCTTCGCAATTTATCATCCACTCCACTCAGAATTACACATTTCGTCGCGTCTCGGTTAACGTTGGCGTTATGCCGCCTCAACTATCAACTAATAACCATGAATGCAAAACGACTGCTTAGTGTTTGCTTGATTCTGCTGACCGCGACTAGCGTTTTCGCCGATGATGTATCTATTGACCGGTTCGGTGTGCGAGCGACAATTCCACCTGCGTGGAAATCGTACGGGTTTCGTGCTTCAGAGACCCGATTCGTGCAATCGTGGGGAATGCCTAAACTTTGGAGCGAATTAGAAAAGGCTTCAATCAGCAACGCTGTTTCGATCTCTGCTTACCAAAAAGCGGACATCACATCCATTGACGATTTGGTTGCCTACGACAAAAAACGCATCGCGGACATCCTAGAATCAGTTGAAGATGTTTCATCTGACGACAAACAAACAATCCTTCGTTCGACCACCAAGACTAACGGCGTTACCTACGTCACCCAATCGTGTTATCGTTATCACAACGGGGTGGGTTACGTATTTTCGTTCACTGCCACTCCGGGAACATTTGAAACAAACCTTCCCAAGTTCAAAAAGTTTTTGGATTCCATAACGCATTTTGAACCGTTGGTTGCCCCACGAATTGACGAAAAAATGTCGATCATTGAAAAGGCTACGGCGTATTGCAACTTTGGGCCAGACAGATTTGACGACGCGAAGAAACTACTGACAGATCATCTTGCGACCGCCCCTGACGACCTTCAGGCGATTCAGTTGCTGGCTGTAATTCACATGCGGTCAAACCAATATGCAGCCGCATTGCAATTGCTTGATAGAATTCCATACATTGCCAAGGACACGCTTCGTCCCAAAGCTCAGTTCCAAAAAGCTCAGTGCCATCACGCGCTCGGCAAGCACGAAACTGCCAAAAAACTCTTACAGCCAGTGTCAGGATTTTATCTTGCCCACCCTGCAGACGAACAGAGATTCGATGAACTAATGAATTCGATTGTACAGGCCATTGAACGCAAGGCCAAAGAGAAGAACTAGGGCCATCACCGGCGGCATAACAATGCGTTG
>CAZPBE010000056.1:0-17053 GCA_964584615.1 uncultured Pirellulaceae bacterium
GGCGAATCCCACTACGATGATCGCACGATTTTAGGTTTTGAAATGTCCTCTACTCGCAAAACTGCCATGGATTCGCGTTTTCGGTTGGAGACTGGCCATTAGCCGTTGCAGGTATTATGAATAGACAGGACTTTTTTGGTGGAGATCCTGACGATGCATGCTACGAAGAATGCGAAGCAAAGCATGCCACAGTTGCCACAAACATATCCAGTCATTCGATTCAAGTATTTGGCGTCGAGTGTGAAGACGACGAAGATGGACCTTGTGCACAAGTGATCGGGCTGGGTGGAAATGAGCCATGCCTTGTACAGGGAATTGTCTTTTCGGCAGAACAATTCAGAGAAAGTGGCACATACAAAAGAGTTGAACAATGCCCCGATTTTTTGAACATCAATCTTGCCCATGATCGCGTCGGTGGCAAACTTTCAATGTTTGGAGACTTTAAAAATCACTTTCTGTACAAGCCGAAGGGTAGCGAAAACAGTGGACCTTCGGGCGGTTGCTGCGGAGGAAATTAATTCAGACGGAAATAGAAAGAAGTGTGATGAATCATTGGAGTATGTTGCTAACTTGGGCTGTATCGATCGGGCTATGCACGACAATTCTTGGGCAGGAGCTAGATTCGAACAGGTCAATTCAACAATTGCGAAAGGATGCGCACAAATACCTTATTTCTGAGTATCTGAATGGAAAAGATTGCACCTATTCCGACAAGTTCAAAAATGAATTAGAAAAAGTGGTGATCTACGACAATGAACAATTGTTGGAAGAAGACTCGCAATTAAATTTACCCGAAGGCACTCATCGGGTTTTCGGATTCTTTGACACTGTGATTGTTGAAAGTTCAACGCCTGATCTAATTGAAAAATTGTCGTTTAAACTAAAGGAAGAAACGTATCCATTAAAACTGAAGACGTACACAACAGAGAAAGGCATCTATCAGATTCCCCCAACCCCGGAACCGTGCGCCACCGATGATGACCTGGTAATTGAATTCTTGGCCAATGCTCCAGTTGAAATCCAAAAAATATCTTTGCGGGCAAAGAACCGGATGCCTGAAAGATATTCTGACTACGATCAACGTGCAACGAAATTTCCCAATAAAATGAGCACGTTTCAAAATAGGCATTTCAGCTTTTTTAAAGAAACACAAAGTAGAACTTTCGATGAACTCTTGCGTTCCTTAAATGAACATTCAGAAGCGTTTTCAAGTGTCGTCTTTCCGAGCCAATTGACTGCCGGAGTCGATCTCGTCGAGTTTAACAGCGTCCTTGTTGACAGGCGTGTTGCTAAAATCTACGAAACACTGCAACTCGTGGATCCCAATGAAGCAGCCGCAATTTCTGCAGCGATGGTCGAGCGGGAATTTGCGATTTATCGAAATCAATGGGAGGGCAACACGGCCATACCGGCGAGATATAAATATGCGATGGATGCAAGCCTCTTCCTTTGCAGTGAATTCTGCGCGCCGGAGTTGGTAATCAAGAGTATTGACGATTGGAACAGTTGGCACCAAGGGGAGTTGCAAGGCAGAGGATATCAATTCAAAAGTGACGGCCCTCAGGATTTTCATTTCACAGCAAACCTCTACACCCACATGATCATAAAGAAAAATGACTTGACGCTTGAGCAAGCGAATAGATGGATTGGTGAAACTCTCTCAGGCATAATGCCGGAGAAGACGCCCGTTCTGCAAAGACGTATGTTCTTGTCATCTGACTGGACATCAAATCGAATTGAGACAATTAAGACAGTCCCTGTTTTTCAATCGTTTAGTGCGTTTCCAGTTAATCAGGCTAAACGCACCGCTCTCTTAGAGATACTCAAACAGGAATTGGAAATCAAATAGGTCGCCTTAACTGTCACAATAGAAGTTAGGCTCTTTAAATGAGTTGTTAAATTTTGGTCAATGAGCTTCGAGTTCGTCAAATTTTAACCCCGCTGGTAGGGAGCCGATGTCGAGACGGCGCCAGCGAGATCGAACAGTCGTTGTTGCGCGAAATGAAGTGCCGTCAATCCGCCCGGAATTGTCAACGGTGAGCACCAAGGCAGAGTTCAATGGGTACTCAACGAGAGAACGAGGCAGGCATGACAACGAGAGAACGAGGCAGGCATGACGAATTTGGTCAATGCTCTTTCGCCAATCGCTGCGCATGGGCCGATAGTTAACGATGATCATTCATTTTCACGTCGCTTTCGTGGAAAAACGGGGGATTCTACGGTTGACCCGTCAAGGGGGTGCGGGTATTCTTTTTCATTGCGATTGATGATTTTGGGCTGATTTTGTCTTCACCAACCGATCGTCTTCCGGCGGAGCTCCACCAACTGGAACCGCTGAGGGCTAAAAACGGTTGGTGATTGTTTTTTCAGCGTGGACTTTTTTGTCGACTCGACTTCCTCGAAGGCGACCACTTGATGGCTTCGATTTTTCTGGATTCAGTTTCAAAACGATTTCCAGATGGAACCGACGCCGTCAAAGACTTGAGTCTTGAAATCAAAGATCGTGAGTTTGTTGTCCTGGTTGGGCCCAGCGGTTGTGGCAAAAGTACCACGCTCCGACTGATCGCCGGACTGGAAACATTGAGCAGTGGTGAGGTTCGAATTGGTGATCGTGACGTCAGTCAGTTGCCGGTTCGCGATCGAGACATTGCCATGGTGTTTCAGGATGACGCGCTGTACCCACACATGTCGGTGTATGGCAATTTGTCGTTTGGTTTGAAATTACGCTATGGCGGCGGAGTAATCGCAAGTGGTTTAAGAAGGATTTTCCAACCTGCCCGGTATAGAGAGCTTAGCTCCCTGCGGCGCGGGATTGATGAAAAGGTTCGGCAAGCGGCCGATCGGTTAGCAATCACTGGATTGTTGAATCAGCGTCCGCATCAATTGTCCGGCGGTGAACGACATCGTGTCGCTTTAGGGCGTGCACTGGTTCGGGAACCGGCGGCATTTTTGTTAGACGAACCCCTTTCGAGCCTCGATGCTGTACTTCGACGTGAATTACGAATCGAACTAAAACGACTTCACCATGAATTTGGTGCAACCATCCTGTACGTCACGCACGATCAAGTCGAAGCGATGACATTGGGAGACCGGGTTGCAGTAATGAACGGTGGAAAGATCCTGCAAGTTGGCAGTCCGCTGGAAGTCTATCAGCGACCTGCCAACCTGTTCGTGGCTCAATTCATCGGCAATACGCCAATGAATTTGATTCCGGGAACAGTGCAGCGGAGTGGTGCGGAAATCGAATTTGCCTCCACGGCGATGACGATTGGGATTTCGTCCAACGAAGTTCCTGTCGATCAACTAAGTGGTGAGGTTTGGTTGGGTTTTCGTGCCGAACACGGATTGATCCGGCTTGCCGGAGATTCGGAAAGTTCGTCAAGTGACATTGCCTCACAAAAGGTAGTGCTGCCCGGCTTAACCATTTCCGAAATTGAACGGCTTGGCGATTTATCGCTGGTGTACGTATCAATCAGTGGTGATCAATCCAGTTCAAACGGGTTGGCAGTGAAAGCTGCCGCCGATGTGGATTGGAAAATTGGAGATTCGGTGGATGTGGTCGTCGATCCGGCAAAGCTGGTTTGGTTCGATCAAGAAACTGAAGATCGAATAGATCTGCGTTGAATCGATCTACGATGGGATGACTCGCGAAGTTCGCGGGGATGGATTCGTAGCCCAATTCAAAAATTACAAATAACGTGCGGCGAAATTGCTGAGAGAATAAATATGAATGCCAGCGAAGTACTGCGAATTGTCGATTCTCTTCATCGTGAAAAGAATATTGACAAAGAGATCGTCTTCACCGCGATTGAATCCGCGTTGGTTACCGCTGCGCGAAAATACTACGGTGAAGAAGCCGACATCGAATTCATTATTGAACGCGACACCGGAAACATCGCTGGTCGATGTGGCCAGGACGAACTGGACTACGAAGAAGTCATCGGTCGAATCGGTGCTCAGACTGCGAAACAAGTCATCATTCAAAAAGTGCGGGAAGCCGAACGCGATTCACAGATCATTGAGTTCAATGAAATTGTCAACGACATCGTATCGGGAACCGTTCATCGCAATGAAGGTCGCGTGACGACCGTAACGCTGGGATCGATCGAAGCCATCCTTCCTCGCAGCGAACAAATTCCAGGCGAAAGCCATCAGGCGAACGAACGTATCCGCGCTTTGGTGACCGAAGTCAAAGCTCAAGGAAGTCGCATCAAGGTTGTGCTCAGTCGCACACGTCCGAATTTCGTTAAACGACTATTCGAAAGCGAGATTCCGGAGATCGCCGACGGCGTCATTTCCATTAATGCCATTTCCCGCGAGCCCGGCTACCGATCCAAAGTCGCCGTGAGCAGTATCGACTCCCGTGTCGATTGCGTGGGAGCATGCGTTGGCGTTCGCGGCAACCGAATCAAAGTCGTTATCGACGAGCTGGCTGGCGAGCGGATTGATATCGTTCGCTTCGACGAAGACCCTCAAGTTCTGATCCCGAACTCATTGCAACCTGCGGAAGTCGACGAAGTCATTCTTTGTCAGATGATGGGCCGCGCGATCGTTTTGGTGCGGGAAGATCAGCTTTCGCTGGCGATCGGAAAACGAGGTCAAAACGTGCGTTTGGCCAGCAAATTGTGCTGCTGGGATATCGAAATCATGACCCAGGCAGAGCTCGAATCGCAAATCGATCGAGCCGTAAAAGGCTATTGTGTGCTTGACGGTGTTGACGAAGAACTCGCGAATCGTCTGGTCGGGGAAGGCTATTTGTCTTACGATGATTTGTCCGTAATCGAGCCTGATGACCTGATGGAAATGGGGTCTTTGACTGCGGAAAAAGTAGACGCGATTGTTGAACAAGCAGAAGCGTTGGCGGAAGAAGCTGAAAAACGAGCTGCCGAAGCCAAAAGGTTGCAACGCGAAGAAAAGGCGATGCAACAAAAAGCAGCCGCTCAATTAGCCGCATCGGCTCCGGCCACTCCGGCTCCCACCGCAGCGACTGCCACCATAGAGACTCCAGCTTCGCCGGAAAATACGCCGAAGCCTGAAGAGAATAAACCAGCTGACGATTCCAAAGGAGAAGGTTGATCGGCAGCTGAAGCAATAGATAAGACTCGGATTCGTTCAAATAGATCAACAACTGAAAAGTTTAAACGAACCCGACAATGGAAATTTCGTCTGTGTTTGAAGTCAATTCCAGGAGCTGATCGGTCACCAACCGATGACATCCCGGAAACGTTTCGAGCCGAGAGGGCGGTTATGTAAAACAATTTTGCCAATACTTGTTGTCGACTTCATCGGATGATGACGACAACAGGACTTAAAAAAGGAAGGTCACGCAACGTGCCCATACGCATTTACGCGTTTGCAAAAGAACTAGAGCTTGATAACAAGCAATTACTTGATATCTGCGAGAAGGCAGGCATCAAAGGCAAGGGTTCTGCGCTAGCAAGTCTCGACGACGATGAGGTCTCGAGCATCAAAGAGTTTATGTCCGGAGCAGGCAACGTTGCCACCGCTCCGCCGGCTGACGAAAAACCGGCGCCGATGCGACCACCAGAGCGACGTAGTCTCGACACCAAAGTTCCGGTCATCAAAACACCGAAACCGGTCGTTCCACCGCCGGTTGAGGAACCGACCCCGGTCGAAGAAGCCCCGTCAGAACCGGTGGCAGAAGAGTCTGCGCCAACCGAGGCAACCGAGGCAACCGAGGCAGCCAAGGCAACGGAATCTGAACCAGAGCAGCCAGCCAAAGGCAACCGAGTCACGACTGCTGTTGGTGGATTGCTTGACCGTTTGCGTGGCGGCACGAAGAAAGCTTCCGACAAAGCGATCGAAGAAGCAGAGTCCAAAAAACGATCTGCTAACGCGCCGATCCCCAAGACACCACTGGCCCCTCGCCGTGATACTTCCAACCGTGGGTCGGGCATGCGAAACCTCGATCAACGTCCGGCACGTAAAGATGGTGACGAACCCAAAAAGCCTGCTAAAAAGCGGGGCGTGAATATCAACATCGCGCCGCTTCCTGAGGTGGACCAATCGGCCCTCCATAAAGCGCCAAAAGAAAAAGTTCAAAAGCCGGATATTGCGCTCCCGCAAGATGCGAGAAAACAAATCGCTGCTGGTGGAACAGCACCGTTGGAACAGTTTACCAACGCGAAAAAGAAAGACAAAAAGAAACTGGGGCGCGGCGAGACGGCGGGAACCGAAGAAGATGCCTCCAAGACACGTCGTAAAGGTCGACCATCGGGAAGCACTGCTGATTCGCCTCTCGGTGGACTGAGGCAGAACCGAAACCGTCGTCCCCATCGGTCCAACTATCGATCGCGTCGAACACACCGTCGTGGACCGGCCGTCAACACGGCTGCTCCGCGGAAGGACAGCGTCGTTTTGCAGCTGCCATGTACGGTCCGTGAATTTTCTGAAGCCGCTGGTGTTACGGCGATCGAAGCTTTGCTCACGATCAAGAAACTCGGCGAAGAAGCCAACTTGACGATCAATTCCGTTTTGGATGATGACACGGTTGAGCTGTTGGTCGAGCACTTTCAGGTTCAAGTCGAGATCCGTGAACAAGTCACTCTCGAAGATCAATTGCTTGATAAATTCGAATCGATTGACGAAGACGAAACGCTACTCGCTCCACGTGCTCCGATCGTTACTTTCCTTGGCCACGTTGATCACGGCAAGACTTCCTTGTTGGATGCATTGATTGGAATTGATGTCGTCTCTGGCGAAGCGGGTGGTATTACTCAGCACATTCGTGCCTATGAAATCAAGAAAGGCGACAACAAAATCGCTTTCGTCGATACCCCGGGCCACGAAGCGTTCACCGAAATGCGAGCTCGTGGTGCCAACGTCACCGACATCGCAGTGCTTGTCGTTGCCGCTGACGACGGCGTGATGCCGCAAACAGCAGAAGCGATCACACACGCCAAAGCGGCTGGCGTTCCAATCATTGTCGCGCTCAACAAAATCGACTTGCCCGGCATCACGGCCGACAAAGCGATGCAGGATCTGGCGACTGCTGAGTTGTTGCCAAGTGAATGGGGTGGCGATACAGAAGTCATCAAAACCAGTGCCATCGCCGGTACCGGTCTCGATGAATTGCTCGAAACGATTCTCGTCACCGCTGAGCTTCACGAATACAAAGCCAACTTCGATCGTCCGGCCAATGGAACATGTCTGGAATCCGAGCAACAATCGGATCGAGGTGTTGTCTGTAAGGTCATCGTCCAGGGCGGCACGTTAAAAGTCGGCGACGTCGTTGTCTGTGGTCCAGCTTATGGTCGAGTCAAAGCCATGCACGACACGCTCAAGTCGAAAAAGCGTTTAAAAACAGCGGGTCCGTCAACGCCGGTCAACGTGACTGGATTTAACACCGCGCCAGGTGCAGGTGACAAACTTTACGTGGTTGACGACATTGCCAAGGCTCGCGAAATTGCTGAGTCGAGACTGCACGTAGCCCATTCGTCCAATGTGGCTGGTACCGTCAAAGTCTCCCTCGAAGAGATGATGCGGCGGCTTGAGTCTGGCAACTTGAAGGCCAGCGATCACGAAGTCGTCACGCTGAACTTGATTCTTCGCGCTGACACAAAAGGCTCGATCGAAGCGATCAAGAAAGAGCTTGGCAAAATCGAACACCCGGAAGTTCGCATCAAACTTGTCCAGGCACTTGTGGGTGGTGTGACCGTTGCCGACGTGCGATTGGCACAAGCCTCCGAAGCCGTCATCTGTGCTTTCAATGTTGTGCCAAACGAAGACGCGCGATCATTGGCGGATGAGGTAGGCGCAGAGATTCGTCGCTACGAAGTCATCTACAAAATCACGGATGACCTCAAGGCAACGCTCGAAGGTCGTTTGAAACCGGAAGAAAAAGTTGTCGAGCAAGGAATGGCGATGATCTTGCGAACGTTCACGGTCAGCAAAACGGGAACCATTGCCGGTTGCCGTGTGATGCGTGGCTCGATCCAACGCGAGTGCCGGATGCGGGTCATTCGCGACAGTACTGTGATTGGTGACTACGCGATTGAATCGCTTAAACGTGAAAAAGACGATTCCAAGGAAGTGCAACGCGGCATGGAATGCGGTATCAAACTCGCTGGCTTCAACGACGTCAAAGAAGGCGACACGTTGGAGGCTTATCGAATTGAAGAGATTGCCCGCACCCTTTAATTGTCCTGAATGTAATGACTTTCGCGACCAGCCCGTTGAAAGTTCGCGACATGACCTTTTGATTGCCAGATAATATGAGTTCCCGTCGAGTCTTAAAAGCCGCCCAAGCGATCCGCGAAGTTGTCAGCATGGCAATCTTGACTGATCTTAAAGATCCGCGCGTTCGCGACGTGACCGTGACGTTTGTCGAAGTCAGCGGTGACATGCGATTCGCCAAAGTCCATGTTTCGGTCATGGGTGACGATGGAAAAAAGGACCTTTGTCTGCGGGGACTACAAAGCTCTGCCGGATACTTGCAATCAAAAGTCGGCAAGCGAATCGACACACGATACACACCGAAAATCCAGTTTGAACTGGATAAAGGCGTTGAGCATTCAATGGTCGTCACACGAATCCTCGAAGAAGTACTCCCCAAAGAACCGGTCATCGACGACGTTGATGAAGAACCTGATACCAACATGTCTTCACTAAGTGCGACAGAATCCATGTCTGGTGAATTGGCTACGCCAACCGACCCGGAACCCCCTCACGATTCGACGTTGTAGCGAATCGAATCGGCTGCTGACGCAGCCGGCAACGGATTGTTTTTGCTTCCCAAAATTTGACGAACAACATCGACCGACAACTCAAACGAATATTGATTAAAGAATTTTATGTCCGCAAAAAAACGAGCCGACCTGATCACCAAACTTTACAAGGTCGTCAAAAAAGAATACGACGTCATTTCTCCGCCTTCGAACCGGACGGTGCTTGAGCACATGATGTACGGTTGTTGTCTGGAAGACGCGACCTTTGAAGGAGCCGACGAAGCGTTTGCCAAGCTTCAGGAAAACTTTTACGACTGGAATGAAGTTCGTGTCACGACGACCACTGAAATTGCTGAAGTGGTTAAGTGCGTCAACCGACCAAAAGAAGCGGCTGTCCGCGTCAAGAAAGCGTTGCATGGCGTCTTCGAGAAGTACTACCAGTTCGATCTGGAGTTTCTCCGCAAGGATAACCTTGGCCGCGCCGTTGCCGAGATGTCAAAATTCCCAGGCATGTCCCCATATGTTGTCGCCTACACCGCGCAAAATGGATTGGGCGGCCACTCGATTCCCGTCGATAAATCGTTGATGTATTTGATGTACGTAATCGGAGCCGTTTCAGAAAACGAATTGGTCGATCTCAAGATCACAGGTTTGGAACGGACCATCCCCAAAGCCAAAGGGACCGAGTTCTCGATCTTGACTCATCAGCTGGCCGTTGCCTTCATGGGATCACCCTTTAGTCCAGCCATTCGTGCGTTGATTTCAAAAATTGCACCCGATGCGAAAGAACGGTTTCCAAAACGGGGCGGAAAAAAGGCAGCCACACCAGACAAGAAACCTGCGACCAAGAAGACGGCAGCCAAAGCTGCTCCAGCCAAAAAAACCAAGGCAACCAAAAAAGCAAAGCCAGCTAAGGCAACCAAAGCTTCCAAAACTGCAACGAAGAAAGTCACCAAGAAACCTGCCAAAGCCGCATCCAAAAAGTCGGCTAAGAGTTCCAAAAAGTCCAAACCTAAAAAGTCACCCAACAAAAAGTTGGCCAAAAAGAAACCACGTTAGACTTGGAAACGGTGTTTGAACCACCGTGTTCCTGGTCGCGTTCATCCGAGCGATTCCAGCATTCGTCATAAGCACAACTCATGAGTCTTCCTCGCATTGCAATCACGATGGGCGACCCAGCGGGAGTTGGACCGGAGCTTTGTCTGCGGTTGCTGGCCAACAAACAAGTCGCCGAATCCTGCATTCCCGTAGTTTTCGGCGACGCCGCATTGCTTGAACGAGTTGCTCTACATGGCTCTCTGCCACTGCCACAGCGCGTTGAGCGCGTTGAGAATCCGTCCAGCCTCTCAGCATCAGCAAACAAGCTGAACGAGCCTGTGGTCGTTGATCTGAACTTACTCGCTGCCGATCAAATTCAACCGGGCACCGTCAGTGCATCCACAGGACAGGCTTCTTTCGACTACATTCAAAAAGCGATCGACGCGGCACTAGCTGACCAGGTCGATGCCGTGGTGACTTGCCCGATCAATAAAGAAGCCTGGAACGCTGCTGACATTTCTTACCCAGGCCACACAGAGCTGTTCGCCGACCGGGCCGACAGCGAGCGGTTTTGCATGATGATGGCCGCACCAGCTTTCAGTTGCTCATTGGTCACGACTCACATCGGCTATCACGAAGTTCCTGCCGAACTTTCAACTTCTCGAATCCTGGAAGTCATCCAGCTTTCCCATGAAGCCATGCATCGTATTCACAACCGCGATTCCAAGTTGATTGTGTTGGGGCTCAATCCGCACGCCGGCGAAGGGGGTTTGTTCGGCAACCAGGAAGAAGAAACCATCATCCAGCCGGCGATCGATGCCGCCAAAAAGATGGGCATCGATATTGAAGGTCCGCTTCCACCGGACACCGCGTTTCTTCCCTGGCGACGGGAGTCAACCGACTGTTTTATCTGTATGTACCACGATCAAGGTTTAATTCCGTTCAAAGCGCTGAACTTTGATACCGGCGTCAATATTACGCTAGGCTTGCCTATCATTCGCACCAGCGTCGACCACGGAACCGCGCTCGATATCGCCTGGCAAGGCAAAGCTGATGTTTCAAGCTTGATCGCGGCGGTCAACCTGGCAACGGCACTTGCGCGGAAATAGGATCGACTGTCGTCGATACGTCAACAGCCGCTGCATCCTGTTGCCGAAAAACGAAGTATGATTCTGAGTAAAGGCATCTAATTCCGGTTGCGATTCCGATCTCGCCAGCTCACACTGTGGTTCTAGACTACCTTGATCGTGGTTCAAATGACGCCACCAAAAATCTGCGAATTAAACACCCAAGGAAACCACATTGGCTTTAATTGAACTTAGCGATGTTAGTAAGACGTACGATCTGGGAGAGGTGAAAGTCCATGCGCTTCGCAGCACGACGCTCAACATCGAACGTGGCGAATACGTGGCCTTGATCGGGCCTTCGGGCTCCGGAAAATCGACTTTGATGAATACGCTAGGGTGTCTCGACCGACCGACCGAAGGCAGCTACTCACTTGATGGCGAAGAAATCGTTTCGATGTCTCGCGATGCAAGAGCCAACATTCGCAACAAAAAGATTGGTTTCGTTTTTCAAAACTTCAACTTGCTTTCCCGAACCTCAGCCGAAGAAAACGTTGAACTTCCCTTGATGTACTCCAAAGGGATTTCGCCAAAAAAGCGCCGGGAGCGGTCACGAGAACTTCTGGAGCTCGTTGGATTGGGTGATCGGTTTGACCACCATCCGGCTCAACTTTCTGGCGGACAGCAACAAAGGGTGGCGATCGCGCGGGCACTGGTCAATGAACCCCCAATCTTGATGGGCGATGAACCCACGGGAAACCTGGACACAAAAACCAGCCGCGAAGTCATTGAGCTGTTTGAGAAATTGAATCAGGAACGAAAGCTGACCGTGATCCTGGTGACGCACGATCAGGAAGTCGCTCGATTCGCTCACCGGACGATCGTATTGCGAGATGGGATCGTTATCTGCGACACGAAAAACTTTGACGAGGCGTTAGAATCGTTACATTCTTACTCTATCGCCGATGACGAGACGTAAAATCGGAATCAGCACTATATTCCGATAGATGATTGCAACCGGCACAACCGATCTTTCCGTTATGCCGTGTTTCAAAACAATTCGAGCTTTACCGCGTTTGCTGTGTATCGCCAACAGCGCGAGCTGGGCAACCGTTGTCGCAATTACGCTTTTGGCATCGGCAATGTTTGCGCTGTCGTTAAAGTCTACCTCTGCCGCACAAACTCAAGGACTGTTTCGCACACTCCCTGAGCAGCGAGTGATTCAAGTCCGCAGTCCTGAAGAACTAACGCGGGCCAGCCTCCCCGATGCGCCGCTCCCGTTTACCGTTTCTTCAACCGAAGACAATCGTGGTCAGCAAAAGATCTCGCTCGATGAAGCGATTCAAATTGCGATTCAAAACGCGGAAGTCATTCGAGTTCTCGGCGGAGTAACGGCCGTTTCAAGTGGCCGCACGATCTATAACGTCGCCCTCGCTAACACAGGCGTGGATCTCCAAACAGCCGTATTCGATCCGCAACTCAACGTTACCTCGACGATGAACAAGACGGATCAACCTGGAGCGACTTTTGATCCGGCCAATCCGGGCGAGTCAATCATTACTGGATCAAGTACCGACTCGATCAACACGACCGTCAATCTCACAAAACAGACGTTCAACGGTGCGACCGCAGGCATCAACGCGAATTGGGTGGGTTCGTATTTCGAACCCGGCATCTTTCCATTGGAACCTCAATATCGATCGGGCGTTGAAATGTCTTTGCGACAGCCGTTGATGCGAGGTTATGGCCGCAGCGTCAATCTGGCTCCGGTTGTGATTGCACGTATTGATACGGAGCGATCCTATTTTCAATTCAAAGACTCTGTTCAAGAACTGGTTCGCGGTGTCATCAACGCCTACTGGAATCTCGTTGCGGCGAGGATCGATGTTTGGGCGAGACAACAGCAGGTTGAACAGGCTGAGTTTGCTTTCAATCGAGCCAAGAGTCGCAAACGGACCGGGCTTTCAGCAGCAGCCGATGTTGCCCAAGCCAGTTCGGCGTTGGCTAACTTCAAGGCGGGTCTGATCTCAGCTCGTTCCTCAGAACTGTTAAGCGAAACGGCGCTGCGTAACATCCTTGGACTTTCACCATCGGATACTTCGCGTCTGGTACCGACCTCCGCGCCCGTGTTGGAAAAAGTTGACTTTGACTGGAACGAGATCGTTTCGCTCGCCGAACAATATCGACCAGATATCATTGAGCTTAAATTGGTTTTGGAGTCCGACCGATTCTCATTAATGCAAGCCAACAATCAGGCGCTTCCTCAATTTGACGGAATCGCCAACTATCGGTGGGATGGATTGAGCGGCGAAATGCCAAACGGTTTGCTGCTGCGAAGCGAAGGTGGGCGTTTCGCGGGCTTCAATCTTGGCGTGAACTTTTCTGTTCCGCTGGGACTCCGGCAGGGTAGAGCATCGTTGCGTCGTCGCGAGTTGTTGCTTGCTCAAGATCAAGCCAACCTTGACCAACAAGTTCACCAAATGGTTCACCAGCTGACGATCAACTATCGCAATCTTGATCAATTTTTTGAACAGTATTTGGCGAACAAGGAAGCCAGTGAAGCAGCTTTGCTAAGCTTCGAAGTTCAGAACACTGCTGCACAAACGGGTAGCCGTGAGTTTATCAACGTGCTTCAGGCGATCACGGACTGGGGCAACGCAATTTCTCAGGAAGCCCGATCGATCTCGCAGTACAACACCGAGCTGGCCAATGTTGAACGGCAAACGGGAACGATTCTTGAAACGCATGGCATCCGGTTCGTCGAAGAGCAATACGGGTCGCTTGGCCCACGAGGATTGCTCGGCATTCGCAAGTCGAATTGCTCATATCCGGCCAGCACACGGCCCGATGGCGGAACAGATCGTTATGAAGAAGCAGCCGACACGTCGGACGATGCGTTCAATTTGAAAGATCTTGATTTCAAGCGCGAGTCCAAAAAACAACGCCAGGACAAACGACCCGTCGATGCGAAACCAAAAACGGAAGATCTGAAACCGAGGCTGGAAACGGAGGATCTACCAAGCCTTCGACCGCCAACGAGAATCGAAACGCCTCGTCCGGACACCGGCACAGATTTGCCCGGGTCCAACGGAAAGCCGATCAATGATGCTTCGGCAGAGCTTGGGGCACTCGAGGCGACTCCGAATTCGTCCAATCGTGTCGCGAGAAAGAATCGAATTTTCAACTGGTTGCGATAGATCACGACCTGGCAAGTTCGACAGCGCCATTTTACTCAGCGGGCCAAAGGCCTAGTAGTTCACCTAGCCCAGCCTGAAGGGCTGGGAATGAGTTTACGAAACCAGAAGGGCCAAAGAAAGGTCCGGCCGTTTATCAAACTGCCGCACCGGTGTCGCTGCGTTCAACCACCGGCTAATGTCTTGAACCCCTTCGGGGTAAAGCAAGTGCGATTGAAATCACTCGTACCGTAGCGCGTCGATCGGGTCCAGTTTGCTCGCCTGTCGCGCGGGATAGAACCCAAAGAATACGCCAACGGCGGCAGCAAACAAGAACGCGGTGATTCCCGCTGGGATCGAAACGATAATGGGCCATTCGGTGCCAGAGGAAAAAGAGTTGATCAATGTCGTGATGCCGATCGATGCTCCCACGCCTAACGTGAAACCAATGAGTCCTCCGATGCAGGAAAGCAAAACCGATTCAATTAAAAACTGCATCAAGATATCGCGCGATCTCGCGCCAACGGCCATGCGAATTCCGATTTCTCGCGTGCGCTCGGTCACCGAAACCAACATGATATTCATGATGCCGACTCCGCCGACCAAAAGTGAAATCCCGGCGATCGCTGCCAACATCAACGTCATCGTGCCAGTAAACATTCCCAGCATGTTGGCTATCTCGGTTGTCGTGATGACTTCGAAATCCAATTTTTGACCCGGATTAATATCGTGTCGATCCATTAGCAGCTGTTTAATTTCGTCCGACGCCGCTGACATTTGTTCGCTCGAGACTGCCGACGCAAAAACGGCATGCACATCGTCGAAGCTTGAACCGTTCAGCGTGCGGCGCACCGTTGTGTAGGGCATCAAGATCAAATTGTCTTGATCTTCGCCCATCATGTTGGCCCCTTTTTCTTCCATCACGCCAATGATGGTAAACGGCTTGTTGTTGATGCGAATTTTTTCGTTGATCGGGTCGGCTGTTTGGAAAAGCTTTGTAACAATTGTCTTCCCAACAACACAAACTTTCTCAGCTTTTTCGATTTGGCTGGGCTCAAAAAAGGAGCCATATTGGACAGGCCAATTGCGAACCAGCAAATAGTCTTCCCCGACTCCCATCATTTCTTTGGGGCTGAAATTTAGGTTTCCGTATACGACTTGCCCGCCCGTTCCAACCAAGGGTGACGTCGCCAGCACGGAGTCACAATCATCCATCATCGCGACTGCATCTTTGGCCGTTAGCGTATTGACCATCCCTCGCCTTACGCCGCCACGTCTTCTCTGTTGCGGCGTGATCACAATCACGTTGGAACCGAAACCTTCCAGCTCACCTTCGATCAACGCACTGGCGCTTTGACCGATCGAAACCATCGTCGTCACGGCCGCGATCCCAATCACGACGCCCAAAACGGTTAACCCGGCGCGCATCTTATTCTTGGCTAAAGCTCGAACGGCGATTCCAAGTGTGGTAAAGAATTTCATTTGAATTAATCGATCAGTGCGCTTATCGGTTGTTCTACTCTGTCAGCAAGCTCATTGTTCGCCAGCCGCTTTCTGGCCCGTCACCAGTGCTTTTCCTTCAGCCAACTCACCGCCAACCAGTTCCGCAAAACGGTTGTCGCTTAATCCAATTTCAACTTCGATCGCTCGCAGCAGATCTTCCTCAACGTACCAGACGTGTTTCTTTTTTGATTTTTTGTTTGCCATCACTCGCTCTGCGGCTGACTGTTCGTCGACTTCGCTGATCTCATCCTCGTCGTCCTCGTCTGATGCCGCAGAGATGAACGATGTACCGTCAACGATATGTTGATCGTCAGGATGAACGTGTTCTTTGTTCGGAGGATAGAACCGCAAAGCAGCTTTGGGAATTTTGACGACATCTTCTTTTTTCTCAATTTGAAACGTTAAATCGGCTGTCATACCGGGGAGCAGTTTCAATTCCGGATTCGCGGCCCCAACAATGACTGGATAAGTCACGACACTTTGCGTTTCAACAGCGCTAAACCGAACCTCTTCGATCAGTCCATCGAACAGATCATCTGGATAAGCGTTCACGGTTACGTTCACCGGTTGCTCGTTTTCAGCGGCGGTGCGAATCAACCCAATTTCTGATTCATCAACGTCGGCGTAGATATGCATCTTCTCTCGCATTCCAACTCCGATAACAAAAAGTTCAGGAGTTTGAAATGTCGATGCCAACGTCTGGCCCGGTTCGACTTTTCGCTCGATGATCATCCCGTCTTCGGGGGAGCGAATTTCGCAGTAGTTGAGGTTTGCTTCCGAAGAAGTCAACGTCGCGGTGGCTTGATCGATTGACGCATTTGCAATGGTGAGCTGAGCTTCAAGGGACAGCCGATTAAACTTCACTCGGTCCATTTCTGCTTGGGCGATGTAGTCTACGTTCTCTTCGCGCAGCGCGGCGGCTCGAGCCTCATCGTTGCGAGCTTGTTGAAGCAGCGCTTCGACGCGTTTCACATCCGCGCGTCGAGTTTCCAGGCTCGCTTTATCTCGCGCGACCGACGCTGCAATCAACCGCGGATCGATCGTCGCCAATAATTCATCAGCTTCGACTTCCTGGTTGTGTTCGACAAACAGATCAAGAATCGGACCGGAGACGAATGAGCCAACTTGAACTTTTTTGACCGGCCGAACTTTTCCAGTCGCGTTGACGACTTTGATAATCTCGCCGTTTTCAACCTCCACCGTTCGCCATCGGGGCTTGTTTCGCTCTTTGATGCTCGCCGCGATCGGCGGATAAGCGAGGTATCCGATGCCAACGAGAACCCCAACAACTAATAAGGATTTCAGAAAAAACTTGAGCATGATTGTTGAACGTGAGCCGGTCGACGGTGCGAGTTAGTTTCAATTTGATCGTAGTGGTTCGAGCCCAGTTGACGCACGAAAGTTCAGCTGGGACATCGTGGCGATACTTAGCGCCTGCGGCAAATGTTTCAGGGATTTTAGCCGTTTTGCGTGTTTGCGCTGATTTAGCCGCAAAACCTTTCACGTCCCTGCCTTTTCTGCGCTTACCACGAAGTAGCAGCGAACCGAGGACGTAGCAGCGAACCGAGGACGTAGCAGCGAATAAGTA
>CAZPBE010000056.1:17153-35688 GCA_964584615.1 uncultured Pirellulaceae bacterium
GTAGCAGCGAACCGAGGACGTAGCAGCGAACCGAGGACGTAGCAGCGAATAAGTAATTCTATTTGATCGGTCGGCGAGTTCAGCGATAAAAGTGACTGTCGAAAGAAAAATGCGGAGAAACCGATTCAACGGCAGGCTATCTCGGTTCGGAGGATCGTGTGACTTTTGCGGCTGCTGCAAAACCGCTTTCGAGACAAGCCGGGATTCCGACGCCGCGGTAACTGTTGCCGGCAAGTGCGAATCGGTCCAACTGCTGAACGATCGATTCAATTTCATTAACCGATTCCACATGTCCTAGATGATATTGCGGCATGCAGTTTCGCCAGCGATAGATGCGATGGAACTCCGGCTCACCCCGCAAGCCAACCGACTTTGTGGCTTGATCGATCGCGATTCGCAGTAACGCTTCGTCGGCCAGCTCAACCAACGAACCTTGTAACGCGCCGCCGATAAAACAACGAAGCAGTCGTTTGCCATCAGGCGCCCGATTTGCAAATTTGTTGCTGGAGAAACTGAGCGCGATAACCTGGCCGTCGTCGATGTGCGGATAGATAATTCCATACCCGTTGAATTGCCCGCCAACGGTTTCAAAATTGATTGCGGACTCGTCGACACCCATCACCACGATGGCAGACGATGCCGTCTCAATGGTCGCCAGTCTCGCCGACAACGTACTGCAAGTCGGATTCGACGAAACCAATTGGCTGGCGATCTTTGCTGGTGTGGCGATGATGATTCCGTCGAATTCTTGTTCGTTGGAGCCGCTTGAGTCAGCCCAAACAACATTCCAATGTTCAGAAGGATCTTCCGAGTGGCATACCTTCTCAACATGACAACTGGTTTTGAATTCGACACTGGGATGATCCGAAAGCGATTTGATCAAGGCTTGCACCAGCTGATTGATCCCGCCGGGTGGGCTGCGAAAGAGATCGTATCTTGCGCCACTGGCTTGTTTGTCGCCCGCGGAGTTTGTTTTTTCTCTCGCTGCTTTGATGAGACTGCCGTAATCGCGCTCCATATCAAGAAACCGCTGCATCGTCGCTTGCATGCTCAGCATTTTTGGATCCGCTGTATAAACGCCACTCACTAACGGCTGGATCAAAACGTCGAAAGCTTCCTTGCCAAACCTGCGAACGGCAAACGATTCTAGTGACTCGTCATCACGTCTTTGCTCAGCCGCGCGACGAGGCTGATTGATTTCATCAAGCAGTCGCTGCTTGCCTTCGTCGGTCAGCAATTCAAAATCATGGATCGGCTGTTCAAGGCTCGGTACCATCATCGAAAAACCGTTTGGAACCGGAACAACTTTATCTCCCAATCCGATGAACGCGCGATTGTCGACGGGCTTGGTGGTCAGCAACGTTTCGTCTGGGCATAGCTCATTCCAAAGATCGACCGCCACGGAAGGGGTCGAAATAAACATGTCGGCGGCTTGCTCGACAACATACCCCGACTCGACATCAGTTTGTAGCACGCCGCCCAGCCGATCGCTGCACTCAAACACAACGACTTGGGCCGCTGAATCGAACTGGCGAACTTTCCATGCTGCGGCTAGTCCGGAAATCCCGCCGCCCACAATCGCATAAGAGTCTTTTTTGGGATTCACTTTTGCCGCCGTACCCAAGCTACAAATTTGGCGATCCTGTCGTCGCTCAGCAACAACTCGAGCGAATGAAAGTGACGCCCAAGTTCTTTCTCGCGCGGGATCAAACGATGAATCGCCTTGTGGCAATCACAACAGGCTTGAATGGTCTGACGCATTTCTTCTCGTGTGAACCGCTTTTGAAACCAACTGTTTTTGTGGCATGTACGCGGAATCAAATGATGCAGCGTTGGTTTCTGCTTCATCTCACGACGACAAACCTCACAGGTAAACCGCGTGATCAACGGATCTTTAACGATAGGAGTAGAACGGTTCATTTCAAAGGATGGATCTGCGGGCGGTTGTTGGCATGGTCTGTCAGTGAGTTTTCATGACGCGATTTTTACGTTAGACCATGTTATCATGTTCGGGTTCACCAATCAGACTATCACGAGCCATCACCATGCGAAAGAATTCCTTAAGGTTCCATCTGCTAACCGTCGTCTCGGTTTTTTCGTTTGTCGTTGCCTCTGGCACAATGCTGTGCTCACTGGACGCACAGGAAAACCCCGAAGGCAAGCGATATCAACAAGGCCCCGATTCATTTCGGCAACCCGGCGTGCCGGAAGGCACCGTGACAACGCATGAATTGTTGGACAGCAAAATCTTCCCCGGTACCAAACGACGATTTTACGTTTATGTTCCCAAGCAATACGATGCGAGCAAGCCGGCTGCTCTAATGGTTTTTCAGGATGGACATGCTTACCTCAACGAATGGGGAGAGTACCGTGTTCCTGTCGTGATGGATAACTTGATTCACCGTGGTGAGCTGCCAGTTACGATCTGCGTATTTGTTGACCCGGGCCACAAGAAAGACAAGCTTCCCGCGAAACCGGGCTGGCGTCCTCAACCGGAAAATCGAAGCGTTGAATACGATACGCTGAGCGATGACTATTCGAAGTTTTTGCTGGAAGAAATTCTTCCACCAACTTTAGAGAAATACAACATCACCAAAGAACCTGAAGGCTGGGGGATTGGCGGCGCAAGCAGCGGAGGCATCTGCGCTTTCACGGTCGCCTGGCAACGACCTGACAAGTTCAGCAAAGTAATCAGTCACATCGGTAGCTTTACCAACATTCGACACGGCGATACTTACCCAGGCCTGATCCGAGGCACCGACAAAAAGCCGCTGCGAGTTTACTTGCAGGATGGCAGCAACGATCTTGACAACCGATTCGGAAATTGGCCATTGGCAAACCAACAAATGGCAAAAGCACTCGCCTTTAAAGAATACGACCACGAATTTGTTTGGGGGGAAGGCGCGCACAACGGAAACCATGGCGGTGCAGTTCTTCCCGACGCGTTACGAAGGACTTGGCGGGACTATGAAAGCGTTAGTGCGCCGCCTCTGTCGATCGTACCTGAAGTCCAAGACGCTGAATGGGCGGTGAAGTGGTGGATGCCGCGCCACGAAGAGAAACTGGCTGAGAAAGAAAAAATGGAAAAGGTTGACTTGCTCATGATCGGCGATTCGATCACGCATGGCTGGGAAGAAGCCGGCAGAGAAACATTCGCCAAATACTATAAAGATCGAAACACGCTTAACATCGGCTTCAGCGGTGACCGAACCGAGCACGTGTTATGGCGATTTAAAAACGGAGCCATCGACGGGATCAAGCCTAAACTTGCCGTCGTCATGATTGGCACCAACAATACTGGCCATCGAAAAGAAGATCCAAAGACAACGGCGCTCGGCATCCAATTCATTTTGGCAGAACTGAAAAACAGGTTGCCGGAAACCAAAGTTCTGTTGTTGGCCGTTTTTCCACGCGATGAGAAACCGACAGGCGAGTTTCGTTCCATCAACACGAAACTTAATGAGATGATCAAAGAGTTTGCGGATGAGAAACATGTTTGGTTTCTTGATATCAATTCGTCGTTCCTCGACAAAGACGGAAATCTACCGAGAGATATCATGCCTGACTTGCTGCACCCCAATCAAAAAGGATATGAAATTTGGGCCGAAGCGATGGAGCCGTCGGTTAAGAAACTGTTAGACGAGTAAACTGCTCTCAACGGTCAATGTCATCGTTCGCAAACAACCCTTAGCCAACCAATCCAGTCCAACGAAAGTGAAGCGATGGAAAACCAGGAGTTCTATGAGCTGAGAATTTATCGAATCTTTGACTTCGATAAACAACTTGCCGCCGAGGCGTTCGTGAAAGAAGCGTTGCTTCCGGCACTCGTTCGTCAGCAGATCGATCGTGTAGGCGTATTTCGAAACCAAAGTGATCCAAACGACCATTCGGTCTTCATGTTGATTCCCTACAAGACAATGGATGCATTTGTGAATTGCGAAGTGAAGCTCGGTGCTGATAAGGAATACCAGACCGCCGCTGCCAATTACTTTGATCGCGAACTATCGGACCCAGTCTTCCATCGGATTGAAAACCATTTCATGGAAGCCTTCGCCGGAATGCCAGTTATCGAACCTTCAAAACACCAAGAAACTCCGGAACGAATCTACGAGTTGCGTTTATACGAAAGCCCTACCGAAGATCACGCGCGACGAAAAGTAAAAATGTTCAACGATGGCGAGATTGACATCATGCGAAACACGGGACTCGGCCCGGTGTTTTTTGGTCGGACTCTGGCCGGTCACCGTTGCCCGAATTTGATCTACATGCTGTCCGCAGAAAACGAAGCGGCTCACAAAGAACATTGGAAGGCGTTTCTGGCAGATCCCGAATGGGTACGGATCAAAGTGTTGCCGGAGTACAAAGATACGGTTTCGAAAATTGACAATTGGATGTTGAAACCGACAGGATTTTCACAACTATAACAATATTAATCAGAACTTTTTGAAGTTCGTCGCTTCGATTCTAATTCTGATTGACCACTTTCTTTTAAGCGCGCACCGTCTGTTGAAAGCGTTCTCGATGACAACTGAATTTACTGTTGCCGATTTTACTCCGGAAGGAAATCCAGAATCGGTCGAGTCATTTGATACTTCCATACTCAATGAGGAGCATGTCGCATTTTTCGCGAAGCACCTTCAACATCTCTCTGATGATCTAGAGTTGCCGCTGGAAGGAAAGCTTCCCGTGCAATCCGATTTTATTGAATATCGAATCGGATCCGAATCAAAGAATGCGGCTTTCGTTTTGTACTACCACCACGACGAGAACGTGCATATCTCTTTGTTTTTGCGCGGAGAAAACGAAGAGGATGAGTATGAGCTAATGCAGATCATTCGCTGCTTGCTTCTCAACCCAAACTACGAGGAAGATTTGGGCGAAGAAGAAATTGATTCGATTCTCGATGACGCCCGTTTCGACTTTGAACAGGTCGAAACACGGCCGGCATTATTCACTGTGACGTTTTGGACCGCCGAGGAAAAGGACGTCATCCAACATATTCGCGAGATGGATCGCCATCTCGCGTTGGCTTATTTCAATCGTTGAAAATAGACGATCAAAAAGGCATCTAATTACTTGCGTTCCGTGCTTGATCAATCGCACCGTGCGATTCTTCGAAAATCAGATTCATTTCTCCACCAAGGACTTGGCAAGCCTTAACAACAGCGACGGCAATCGCGGCGAGCATGATCGCGTATTCAACGGCTGTAGCAGCGTCTTCTTCGCGAACAAATCGCAATACTTTTGAAAATTTCATTTTGAGTCCGGTGAGATTAGTTTGGATAAGGTTTTAGATTGGAGCAGCAGATTGCTGTAACCTTAAACCGTACGTTGGGTTAGTTTCCGAATGTTGAATTCTCCAAACGCATCAAGTGAATCCTCTAACTAAGTGTAAATCGTAGTAGTTGTGCGTTCTGGTCAGATAATTCGGGCAACGGACTGGTTGTCCCCCGATTTAAACGAGGCTGTTCGAGGTCGTTCGTCGAACCGCGCTCCAGCCGGAAAGGATCGCTCCGGCGATGGCAATTCCGCCTAAATGCGACCGAAAACGAATATCCGCTACGTCAAAGGGACTTGATAGCAAGCAATCTTGTCGAAATGTCCAACACGATAATTAAGCCTAATTCGTTGATCCAAGTGTGATTATGTCGCAGTTTCGCAGGGCGACAGTTTGCGACTTATGGAAGTCGACTGGTAATTCGCTACACTTGATCGAGAGCCGTTGAACCTAGTTAACTTTTCAGGCAACTTGGCCGGCCGAACTTTTACAGATCCCCTTTCGAAAAAGAAACTACTATGGACGCAATCAAACTACTCGGCGGTCTTCTTGGCAACCAATCATTATCTTCTGGCCTTGGCGGTAAACTCCTCGGCGGACTCCTCGGCGGAGGAAGCGGCGGCGGTGGCGGAGGCGGAATTGGCAATATCCTCGGCAGTGTGCTGGGCGGTGGCGGAGGCCAACAAGAACAACAAGCTGCAGGCGGCGGCGGTGGACTAGGCGGCATTTTGGGCAGCGTATTGGGTGGCGGAGGAGGCCAACAGGAAGCTGCTGCGGGCGGTGCTGGCGGACTGGGTGGTTTGCTCGGCTCGGTCCTGGGCGGTGGCGGACAGCCAGCGGCTGCAATCCCGGAACCACAGCGACAAGAAGCCAACGATCAGGCAACGGTTCTGATTCGCGCCATGGTCAACGCCGCCAAATCAGATGGCCGCGTCGATCAAAAAGAGCAAGAGAACATCGTTAGCAAGCTCGGCAATGACATCTCAGAAGCGGAAATCAACTTCCTGAAAGAAGAATTCGCTGCTCCTTTGGACGTTGAAAATTTCGCTCGCTCAGTGCCACGCGGCCTTGAGCAGCAAGTTTACTTCCTTTCGCTAACTTCGATCGAACTCGATACGCAAAATGAAGCTCAGTATCTCGGCAAATTGGCTCAGTCAATGAACCTTGACCCAAATCTTTGCAACCAGATTCACGATCAGATTGGTGCTCCAAAGATTTTCGCCTAACTTTTTTGTGTAGCGGATCGGCTCGACTTAGTCGTCCGCAACACAAGCTGAACTATTGAAGTGCCACCCATTCGGGTGGCACTTTTTTTGTCGACTCTGGTCATTGCATCAATCAATTGTGAGCAGCGGTCGGCTCATGTTAAATGATCAACAAGGGCGATGCAAAAAACGTCCCCCCTCTATTCGGTGCGTCTGTTTGGCTTGATTGTCTATGAAACGTCGGTCGAGAAAACGTCTGGCGCGACCTAACTTGCTTTATATAGAGTAATTCTAACTTGCTTTTCAAAGGCGTCGTTTCTAACATTCCGCTCCAACAACACGATGTTTCAAAAGTCAAAGACTGATGACACTACCGAACCCAGATGAAATTTCAAATGCTTTAAAGGGAGAAGGCTACATCCGGCTGGACAAAGGCAAACCTTTGCCAACTGGGCGCGGATTTCAATTTGTCATCCAGGTTCAAAACGCGTCCAATTCCGATCTCAATGGAATGCTCTATATCATTTCGCTTAAACATAGCGAGCACGAGGCCGACTTTCGGTTTCAAGTCACTACGTCTCCCTCCCATGGACGGTTGTTTCTGACAACAAATCCGACAAGCGATGTTCAACAATTCATGAGCGGCGACGTTAGTGCAGGGCAGTTGGTCTATCAGCATGACGGAAGTCCATCAAAAGCTGACGTATTTGTTGTCGAACTCCTCGATAAATCCCCTGATGCGGCGAACGCGTTTCAAATTTCCATGATACCGGTACAGATGGGGCCTGTATTGCAAACTCTGGAACCTGCGGCCATTGCCGTTGGTGGCACCGTCTCGTTGAGTCAGACAAATCTGGAAATCGTTGCCGCCTCGGCCGGGCCTGAAGAGTTGATTTTCAACACAAGCGACCCGAAAAATGGACTTTTGCTCAACGTTAAGAATGAAGCCAAGAAGGTCACCAGCTTTTCGCAACAGCAAATCAACGATGCCGAGATCGTTTATCGTCACACGGGAGATCAGCCTGGCGAAGACTTCTTCGAGTTCGATGTTTACGATCCCGAAAATCGCCGGTTGGGTACCGCCAAGTTCAAGATACAAATTGGATAGTCATCGAATCTAGCCGGGCCCGCATTTCCAATTCGTCAGGCAATTCCGCACAGCGCGATTAGAGCCGCCATCCGCAGCGGGTGAAACTTGGGTGGTGTTGCGAGATAGACCTTCTCTTCTTTTCCGCGAAACCTGCGCTTGTAGTTTGCGTGGCCCACCAAATTGTAAGCGTGGCGATTGATCAGGCGTGATGCATACGCCCGCTTGAAGACCCATCTTCGCAATTGGCTTTCCCGAAACTTAGATGGTTCGATCCAGGCACAAGGTGAAAGTCCCAACTTCAACTTCGTGACATTTTCTGATTGGAGTTTTTCGATGATCGCTTTCATGATCGCTTGCTCAGCATAAACCGGCGCATCCGGCAGCCGACGTTTTATCGACGTTACGAATCCGATAACGCGTCCTGATTCGTAAAGTGGATCAAGAAATACAAACGCAACCACTTTTTCATCTTTGTCCAAAAGAAAAAACTTACGGACATCCGGCTCGTCTTCGAGCACGATTGGGCGATTGAGAAAGCGAACTTCTTTTTGCTTGACCGTCCGTGTTTTGCGCCAAGCCTCCGAAACCGATTCGACTTCGTCTACGTCCACTGCATCAAAGGTTGCTTCCAACACCTGGTATCCGCGCCGCGTTGTCCAATTCGCTGCGTATCGCAGCCACTCTTTCGACTTTCCAGAAAAAGAATAATCCGCTAACGCAATTTCAGTATCGACGCCCATCTCGTTGATCACATAACCCAACGAGGCCAGTGATTGCGCAGTCGTTCGTGAGACCTGACAGAAGGAAGGATTCTTTCGATCGGCGATAAACTCTCGGAGCGTCGAGTCAAGATTGCTTGGACGACATAGCGGATCACCCAGTGCAAAATCAACACCCCAGCGGGTGCGAAAAGCGATCAAGCCGTCTTCGTGTTTGAAGTGCTGCAAAGTCGGTTGAACGGCAGTTGAATAAGCCAAAGAAAAATTTCCAAATTGTTTGACCGCCCGGACACGGTCAACAAAATCTACATCGGAAATATCTGCTTGTTCCCGCGCCCAATAGGACTGACTAACGTCCCGCCGATTTTTTAACTTTTTCCTGCGAGTGACGCCAGATAGTTCATCCTCGATTGATCCGAGTTGATGTTGGTTACAATCAGGCGTACTTCGCAGTTTGAACGCCGCAGATTCCGAACATCTTTCTGCGCCTCGTTTGGCTGCGCCTCGTTTGGCTGCATCCTGCTTAGACTTCGACTTGGCAATCGACACTACCAACTCCCTCTGGCATGTATCTGTTAGTTTTCTGACATGATCGTCGCCGACTTGTTGACTAACCGTCAGTTGACAGAATACTAAACATTGACAGCAAACTTTCCAACCTGAATCCTTGGCCTTCCCCATGAGACGGAAATTCTTCAAGAGTCGGACCCCAAACTCTCAGTTTGCTATCACATGTTTTTCACTCGGATCACTCAGTGCCAAGACAATAAAGCCACTCTTGTACGTCCTGGTCGTCTAGTTTCTCACCGACTCGTGTGAAAATTTTGTTGTTGGCAACGGCAAACGAAGCAAACGCCAAATCGCCAAGTTTATTCTTGGCAACTTCTTCAAACTTGTCCGTCCCGGCCTTGATCACCAATGTGTTACCACTTTCGGCGGTGAAATAAATATTGCCGTTGGCAACAATCGGTGAAGCACTGACTGGCTCTTCAAAGCGAGTCTTAAAGTGTTCTTCCCCAGATTTTGCATCCCAGCAAAAGACGACGCCACGGTTGCTGAGTCCGTACAGTCGTCCGTCAAAAACGACCATCGATTGCTCATAAAATTTGGTCGAATTATCCCAAACCTTGGTTCCGTCTTTCGCGTTGATCGCGATCGTCTGTTGCGTTGGATAACCTCCGCTGGCAAAAACCATATCGCCGTCCCAAACCATCGTTCCACAAGTAACCGCCCAGGAAGCAGGCACCGACCAGTTCTCTTTGCCAGAATCTGGATCGTAGGATTTCACCGTCTTTCCGCCGCTGATCAGCATTTGAGTTTTCCCGCCAATCTCCGCAATCACTGGTGTGGAATAACTGGAAAAGTTTCCGCGTTCAATGCGCGATGTTTCTTCACCGGTCTTGCCGTTGAGAACAACGATTGCACATTCAGACTTTGCATCGTTAACAATAATCACTTTGTCTTTGTAAGTGATCGGTGAAGCTCCTGAGCCAAACCCGAAACCTGTTTTGTAAGTCGCGATAAATTTCTGCCAAAGAACGTTTCCGTCAAAGTCCAAGCAAGTTACTTGATGTTGACCGTGGTTGTTGAACAGCGCAAAAATTCTCTCTCCATCACAAGCCACCGTCGAAGAGGCGTGCGTGTTTTTGGGATAAATCTTTTTGGCGAATTCACCTTCATTGACCTGCTTGTTCCACAGCTGCTCGCCCGTAGCCTGGTCGTAACACAGAACCGATTGCGTTTGACTGCCGACATCTGAAGTTGGCAAAAAGATTTTTCCACCGCAAATGATTGGCGAACCATGACCGCGACCGGGAACTTTCGCTCGCCAAATAACGTTTTCTGTTTCGCTCCAGGCTGTGACAGGTTTTTGATCATCGACAACGCCGTTAAGGTTGGGGCCGCGCCACGTCGTCCAATCCTGAAGTTCCTGCTGAGCGGAGACTTTCTCCATGAGAGTCAACGAAACGAGAACAACGAACGGGAATAGAAAATAATTGACTTTGCATTTCATTGATTGAACTCGGCTTGCCTTCGACATGTTGTTGCACCAAAACGGAAAAACACGGACACAATTGATCCATCAAATTACTCCATTCGATCTCGTCTGTCTTGGCTTAAGAAAATGGAATCATGTTATCGTTAAGAACATTACGTTGAAAAAGAAGAATCAATTTGTACCGGATTAGTGAGCCTGGCCTGTTGGCCACAAAATTCGCATTCACCTGATGACCCGCTAATTACAAGGCATTTCCATCAATGACAGCAAAATTTCGCTTGACCATTGCGAGAATATCGAACTAGAGTTGAATAGTTGTTTCCCTGTCAGTCGAAAAACTTGAAGGGGACAAAAAGTTTTTGGAGGTACCCATGAGCGAAGAAGATTTTTCCGGCTTGCCTGTTGAGCGGTATTTTTCTGGCCTAACCGAGAATACCTTCCACACCCACCTTGGCGTTGTCGATCCTCCCTTGATCGAATATCTCAGCCGCCTACTTGTAAGCTTTGTTCGAAACGACGTTGTTCATCGAATCCGGGGCATTTCTGGCAGACCTTTGATGAGCGTACCGGAAATGGTCGCCGAAGCATCCGCCAGACTTGGCGATGCCAAACGAGAGCTGCACCAACACATTGGTGATTTCACTTTGTTCTGGGCAGGCGTCTACCCGGAAGCATTGCGTCGTTCAGAAGATGAATCGGGCCAGTTTGAAAGTTATCGAAACTACGGAATTCGATCTTACAAAATCGCCAGCTCAATCTGCTCATCGCAAGATGACGCTGTATCATCAAGCACACTTGAGAATCTTAGCGATCGATACGATCTCTGTTGCTATGGACTTCGAGAGATCCGTCGCCAGTGGGAATCAGACGACAGCGATGGCCCGCTATTATTAGGTTAACGTAATAGGTCAACACGCGCCGACGGTGACGTTAAGAAACAAGCCCTTTCGTCACCATCATAAAGACGTCTTCGAGGTTGGGCTCTTTTGAACCAAAGTTCTTAACTTCAACACCGTTCTCGACCAGCAGCGCCAATAACTTCGCCGGATTGTGATCAGGTGAATCAAACTCAATATTGATGAGTTGCCCATCGACTTGAACATCGACAACGTTTGGGTTGCTGCGAATGATCGAAAGTCCTTTCTCAAAATTCTCACCGAACTCTGCATCCATCATCTGGTTGCCACGAATTCGCCGGTAGACATCTTCCATCGGTCCATGCATCAAAAGTTTTCCACGTTCGATAATGCCAATCGATGTACAGCAGTCGGCAAGCTCCGTTAAGATGTGACTCGAAATCAAAATCGTTTTGCCCATCCGACGAAGTTCTTTCAACAACGCTTTGACTTCGATTCGGGCGCGCGGATCAAGCCCGCTGGCTGGTTCATCAAGAATCAAGACAGGTGGATCGTGTACCAGCGTTTTAGCCAAACACAATCTTTGCTTCATACCTCGAGACAAACCGTTGACGTAATCATCGCGCTTGTACGTCAAGTCAAGCAACTCAAGCACGTCTCGGATCACTTGTTTGCGCTGTGTCCGTCCAATTTTGTAGGCGACTGCAAAGAAGTCCAAAAACTCCCAGACTTTCATACCGTCATAGACTCCAAACGCGTCTGGCATATAGCCGACACTGCGGCGAACGCTCATCGGATCGTCGGTAACACTGTAACCGTTGACCGAACCGTCCCCGCGCGTCGCCCTCAACAACGTGGCGAGAAAACGAATGCTGGTACTTTTCCCGGCGCCGTTGGGACCGATGAACCCAAACATTTCGCCTTCTTCGATCTTAAGATCCAGCGACTCGACGGCCGTGAAATCGCCGTAGTCTTTTCCGAAACCATTTAACTCGATCATATTCTGTTTAACTCGTTGACTTGCGTTTTATATCGCTCTGTAATTCGCCGAAGAGGTCTTCGAAAACCTCAGTTGTCATTTGCATCTTCGCTTGGATTTTGATCTGGTTTTTCAACGTTTTCGGACGAGTCAATTTCCTCTTCCGACTTCTCAATGTCGTTTCCGTTTATATCCAATTCAACTTCTTCTGCGTCATTGATCACCGGTCCTTTACTATTGTCTCTGTCAGCATACGTGTTGGCATCTGGATTGACTGGCGAAAGTGTGGCAGGTTTCAAATGCGTGACGATCAAAGTTTGTTGATTGACTTGGGTCGCCACCGGATCGAACTTGGTGCTTCCAAGCGAATCCTTCGTTTGACCAATCAAGCGAACTTCACCAGGGCCGAGCTCAAGTCGATCGATCAAGCAATCAAACAACAAGGAAATGTTGACCTCGGGAGCTGGATTAACTGTTTCGTAAATCGTCGCGAATTTAGTGCGTGTGATATCGGGGATTCTCGCATCGACATCTAAATCGACATCTAGATTGATTTGCCGTTGATACCACAATTCTACTTCGAGCAAGAACGGTTCAAGTTCCGGAATTTGCAGCAGTTGATCCAGCGTAATTTTGTCTTTTTCGTCTAACTCATTTTTAGCCCAGATGCTGTTGGCGATCTTTCTGGAACTGACAAAATCTGGTTCCAATTCCCACAACGAACGCAACTCTTCCCTCTCCAGACGAGAAAACTCCAATGGGGCTGATTCGTCACCCGCTGCCAACGTTCCAATCCAAGCGCCTTCGTATTGGTCATTGTCCAACCGGCGAAGCACTCCCACACTCTCCCCGTTAACGGGCGAAGTATTGGCGACAGTCCAACGCTCCTCTGACTCGTCACGGTGAAGTGAAAACGTTCCGTTGAGATCCAACATGGATTCGGTATGCAGTAAACCGGTGGAGTTAGATCGAACCAGGAAGCCTTCCAGCTTTTTCGACGCTCCACGGTTGAGAACGACACTGCTTACTGTTTCTCCTTGCTTGAATGCGATTCGTCTTTGCTTGGCAAAAGGAAGCGACTGGCTGCCGAGATTGTCAAGCTCAACATCGTATCGCGTAGAAAGTGAAGTGTAGAGCGCAGAGTAATCCGTGTGATGTGCGCGTGCATGATCACCGTAAGATTCCAATACGCCGACCTGCGTCACACTGCGCACAAAACCAATATCAAGTGAAGCCATTTTGATGACCGTGAATGCGCCGACCACCGCGATGATCGGAGCCGCTACCCAAGCCCACTCAACACGACCAATAAGACGAAAGAACAGCCAGTTGGCAGGTACCAAAACCAACAGGTAGACCCCAAGCATCTTGGCAATCGATTGAGCCGATGGCGGTGAGATCCCTGCCGCCGTTTTTAGCGTATCCCGCGCGGCAACAGCGATTCCACTCTGGTCATTCCAACCTGCAACGCCCGATTGCCTCGCGTCGTTAAATCCACCGTAGCGAGAAACATCACTTGCTGGCCGTTTGGGGGACGAAGAGCTGAGAAAATAATCGTCGAAGCCGCCAGCGTTGAAACCGCCAGAATATTCGTCCCGTGATCGATTATTATCCTTGTCGATCAAACACTCTTTCGCCGTTCCATCTTCACCAAGGTCGCGACTGATAAACCGCACCGAAGAACCGACCAGCGGATCGTAGATCGATGTTCCATCATTGACATAGCAAAACGAAGTACTGCCAACTTCGGACGTTCCAAATCTTCGGCTCGGACGACGCAGCAGGGCGTTATTGAAAAAACTTTGAAAGCTGCGCCAACGCCGTATTGCTGGTTCACGGATTGAGAACGCTGTCGCCACCACACGACCACGACCGACGCGGCGTTCGAGAACGAGCTCGCCCGTGTTGTTGACAAAAGTTGAATCTTTGTGAGGCTTGAAATGAATTCCCGCCAACGGAGTCTTTGTCGAAATTTTTAGCGCTCGCTTGTCAGACGCGTTCTTCTCGCTGGTAACTGCCCAAAAATCGTTCAAGCTTTTCAAGTCTTCGGATGCGAATGTGACGGATTCATCAAATTGGCCTGGCAAGTAGTCGGCCAGAAAACTTGATCGAAGCCGATCCAAACAATCGGGACCGCTAAAGATAATCTGACCACCAAAATGAAGCCAATCGATCATCGCCAGCTGCTGATCTCGATCGAGCGCCTCCGGATCGAGGTCATCCCAAACGATATACGCGATCGTCGTCCAATTGAGCGCCTGTCGGGGAAGCGGAATTGGATCATCTTTTTTCGTGGGAACGACCAAATAAAACTCGGGCGTGACTCCGTAATCGTTTGATCCGGCTGGCAACTTGATGCAATCCATAAACGACAAGAACTTAAGCGAGTCTGACCGAGTCGACAGCAGCACCATGTGGTACTGGTAGGATTTCATTAAGTTGATCGGATCCACCTTGGAGTGCATTGGAATCCCGCCGACAGAACGCCCGAAGTCGAGTTGAATGTTCGCGTTGGAAACGGACTGATCCCGTCGCGGCAGAAAAACAGATGTTTCAAATTTTTTCCACTCTCCCTTTGGCAAACCAACGGGACGAGTTGTGGAAACCCAGTAGTCCGTATGATCGATTGGAACAGGGCGGTTAATGCTGACACACTTCGCGTCAAGGTTTCCGTCGGCATTGAAGTTGTTGGCCACTGCGCTAATGTCGATCCCAACCCAATGGCCGAGTTTCGTTTTGTTGTATCGAAAAGCGGGGTCCATTCGAAACTTCAAAGTCTCGTCTTGCTTTTCCGTCTTTAACGCCAGCTCGCGGGCTTCCTTTTCAAGTTTTTCTCGCTCTTCGATGCTCAACGGGTAGTAGCCTGGTAAAGCAACCGCAGTCAACGATTCGAAGTCTTTTTTCTTTTTCTCCTTTTCTTTCTCTTTCGTTTTGTCTTTGTCAGCAGTCGAATCATTGCAACCACTGCAGCCCGAGGTCAACAAAACTGAAACCGCCAGGCAGAAACAAATCACCATCCTCATCGCTTGCGCAAGACGGTTTCCGCGAAACTTGTTTTCGTGATGAAAGCTGGTCATTGCTGTGTTGTCTAATCGCATCCGCGCGTCTCCACGAGAACCTGTTGCCGATAGTCCGTTGGATCAATAAACATTTTAACGCAGCAGGGCGCTCGTTGTTACTTTCGCTGACGAAGTTTCAGAAATCGTTCTTCCGAAAAGATGACAGACGATTTTAAAGATTTGCTTGAATCGCCGCTGCCTTGAGCGTATTTTCAAGCAAGATCGTAACGGTCAACGGCCCCACACCACCCGGCACCGGTGTCACTGCGCTGGCAATTTCCATGGCTGCATCAAAATCGACATCACCAACCAAGCCATCGTCGGTTCGATTGATCCCCACGTCGATGACGACCGAGTCTGGACCGATCATGTCACCGGTAATGAACTTGGGACGGCCAATGGCAGCGATCAAGATGTCTGCGCTACGCGTTACGGCCGGCAAGTCGGTTGTTCGACTGTGGCACAGAGTCACGGTTGCATTGGCGTACTGCGAGCCAAGTTCCGACGATCGTTGCGCCAACATGAGCGCCATCGGCTTTCCAACAATATCGCTACGTCCAACGATACAAACATTTTTACCTGCCGTTTCGATGCCGGACTTGGCCAACATATGCACAATCCCAAACGGCGTACATGGAAGAAACCGTGGGCGGCCCTGTGAAAGCAATCCCACGTTCTCCGGGTGAAACGCATCAACGTCTTTCTGAGGATTGACAGCGTCCAACACCAACTGCGCGTCGACTTGAGAAGGCAGCGGAAGCTGAACCAGAATTCCATTGACGCTTTTATTGTTGTTTAGCTCGTGAACAAAATCGAGCAGCTCGGCGGTCGTCGAAGTGGCCGGCAAACGATGTAATTGACTATCGATACCAACTCGCTTGCAAGCTCGTTCTTTGTTTCGCACGTAGACTTGGCTGGCTGGGTCATCGCCAACTAAAACTGCGGCCAGTGTCGGTTGAAAACCGTGACTGTCAACAAACGACTGGACTTTGCCCTTCAACTCTTTTTGAATCTGTTTGGAAATTGCTTTCCCATCAATAATTGATGCCGCCAACGTTCACCCTCCGTGTTGAAAACCTATAGCTGTTAGGACTTAACCACCGCTGCTGCCACCAAACAGAGAATCAAATTGTTGCGAATCCTCTTGATTGGTTTCTGAGCTGGAAGCCGGTTCAACGTCTTCTTCAAAACTTGCAGTTTCGACATTTGGATCGAAATATTCTGTTTGAGTTTCTGAACTTAATGGTTGCGGTGCGTGGCGATCAACTTCTGACTCAACCAAATCCTTTAATCGCTTGGCATCTCCAATCATCCGTTCTTCGACATTGTCTTTTGAAAATGGTTCGAAAATTCGACCAAGACCAACGTGGTTCGTTTTCGTTCGATACTCCAATTGAGTTTGCGGCATTGACGCATCACCCGTCGAAGTCAGCATAAAGATTGATGTCTGGACCAAGAACGAATTACTGGACTGAATCGAAATCGTCTCGTCGGCTTTGTAGCGAATCACTCTGTCTTCAAACGTCACCAACTTACCGTCGGCCGTCAACGTTCGAGCCGTCGAGCTGGGCGAACTTTCGGATTGAGGATCCATAAAGTTTCCAACGTCGACAACGCCTTCGGACCATTGCTGGACTTTTTCGCCTTCAACGAGATACGGAAAGACGGCTGTCGGCGATGCATCAATAAGCATCGTGGTCGAGTGCTTTATCGTTTGTCCACCAATGATCCAAATCGCCAGCGCACTGATCGCGATGAGAAAACAAATCGAGAGTAATATTTTGGCAAGCGCATTCATCGATTCGAACCGTAAGACATCAGCAACAGGAAGGGGAAGTCCATCACAATCACCCAATCGGCAAAGCACTGAGAAGCGCTAAGAAGCGCCAAACACTTGCCATTGAGTAACGAATCTTCGGCTTAATATTAGTTGATTCCAGTGCAGGTTTGAAGTTAGCAGTCACAGAGAATTTCGCTTTGCCGCAATCTTGCTTGAATCGAACGTAGAATTTGCCGATTTCGTAGAATTTCTGTCCTGAAATCATGTTCGTCCCCATACAAACGACAGCGTTTATTGACGAATAGCTTCTAGACTCCATTGCGAGAGCTGCCACTAAACACGAAGTCCGAAGTAAATACATCGCTCCAATTGATCCGTCAAAATTTTTTCAAAATTGAAGTGAACCAAATCGAGAGGCCGTCGTCTAAGCACGTGTAAACCAAAAACACTTTGCATTAAAGGCAATCAAGTTCAATGTACTCTTATTTTTTCCAAGTCAATCAAATCCTCATTGGGATGCTTCAAAACCTGACCGGGTTTGTCGGAAACGGCATGGCCGTGTTACGGAATGAAGCCGGGATGAAACTGCGCCTTTGACACTTGGAAAGATTAGTTTTGAGAACTCTCAAAGCCCGGTGTCACTCGCAGACATCGGGCTTTTTTCGTCGAAAAATTTACCGATTGAGCAACAACAAGAGACATAACAAGGTTCGGTAGCTTAGACGGTAAAGCGCTTGGCTGAAGACCAGGAGTGGAGGGTTCGAGCACCTCCCGAACCACTAATGAAACGCAAGGTAGTTGAGGGCTGGTGCCCGCATCTGGCTGATAACGAGATCGTGCTGAGTTCAATCCTCAGGGCTACCACTTGGCTTGCCAAAAGCCAGAAAACAAGGTCATAACAATACATTTAACTCAAACTCGTGTTTGAGAGCAAAAACAAGGAACATCGAAATGGATCAACTCACACGACGTGCTCGATTTAAACGCACTATCGTCTCCGAAATTCGGGACTGTAGTGTCAATGGCAGCACAGTTGTCTTTTAAACAACATGGTGAGGGTTCGAATCCCTCCGGTCCCACTTGGCGATTTTGTAAGCGGATCAATTTAAGCGTGTAGCTCAGTGGAAGAGCAGTTGTCTTACAAACAACAGGTCGAAGGTTCAATCCCTTTCACGCTTACTGATTGATTGCATTTTTGATTGCTTTCGACATTCGGGATCGAGGTGTTATTGGCAGCATATCTGGCTCTTAACCAGATTGGAGAGGGTTCGAATCCCTCCGATCCCATTTTCATGAATCTCAAATTTGAACACTTAACACTTTTTAAACTGCATCGATCGTCCAGCGGCAGGATCTCGCCTTTGTAACGCGATGACGTGGGTTCGAATCCCGCTCGATGCTCTCCAGCGAACTTACTGCAATTCAATAAGTTCGTTTGTACGATCCGATCATTCGGATCGACTGGCGAAACGACGTTTTGCCAATTTGATCTTTGACAATTTAGACAACGATTCAGCGCCCATGATGTAGCGGTAGCCTACTGCCTTGCCATGGCGGAAGTGTGGGTTC
>CAZPBE010000057.1:0-34789 GCA_964584615.1 uncultured Pirellulaceae bacterium
TTTGGCGATTCGGTGACACAGCCGGAGCATTCCGAGACTCCTGAGCCGATGGTGTCTGAGCCTGTTGCACCTGCAGATTCCGCTTCTCCGTTTGATCGTCCGGAGCCGGATGCCCGTGTAAGTGAACCAGAATCGAGTTCTCCGTTTGGCGATTCGGTGACACAGCCGGAGCCTTCGGAGCCTTCGGAGCCTTCGGAGCCTTCGGAGACTCCTGAGCCGATGGGCGAGAGCGAAGCATCCGATCCATTTGAGACCGCCGAAGGTGACGGTGCCGTTGAAGAAAGCCAGCCGGAGTCGGTTCAGAGCGATGACCCGTTCGCCAGCGAAGGCAGTGAAGAAAACGCCGACACAAGCGCCGAGACGAGCGACGACCCGTTCGCAAGCGAAGAAAGTAGTGAAGGAGCTGCCGAGACGAGCGGTGACGACCCATTCGCAAGCGAGGCAAGCGATTCACCTTTTGATTCAGGTGGATCGGACGAGTCTTCTGACTCACCCTTCGAAACCGACGACAATTCGGAACCCACGCCGCCAGCTGAAGAACCGGTTACTGAGGAACCAAGCTCGGATTCGCCATTTGGTGACGCCGTTGATGATGCAGTGGAAGAAGTTGAAGACGAGGATGTCTCGGACAACCCGTTTGGGTAAGCAAGTTTGGATAACTAACTAGAGGACATTTCAAAACCTAAAATCGTGCGATCATCGTAGTGGGATTCGCCAGAATTCCCTTTGTTTTGAAAGCGAGCTGGGACTTCTGGCGAAGTCCACTACAGGTTTTGAAATACCCTCTAGGTTCTTAAAACAATTTGCAAATTGCGGAATTGCGAAATGTGGTGAGACGCGGATCAGTCTAGATCTCCGTCCATTGGAACAAGATCGACATCCCCTGCCCTCCGCCGACGCAGAGGGTGCTGATTCCGTAGGCACCAACCTCGCCAAGTTCAGCCAATCGATCGTGCAGCGTCATCACCAATCGCAGTCCGCTTGAACCGAGGGGATGTCCCAACGCGATCGCGCCGCCCCAGTTGTTGACTCGGTCTGCCGGAATTTTCAATTCTTTGATTGACGCCAGCACCTGAATCGCGAACGCTTCGTTGATTTCAAAGGCCGCAACGTCGGTGGGAGACAATTGGTTTCGCGCAAAAATCATTTGCGTCGCTGGAACCGGACCCATCCCCATGACTTCCGGCGGAACGTGAGCCACCTGAGCGTCAATGATTTTCAATCCGTGCGTTACACCTAGCTGCTTTGCCAAACCCGCTTCGACAACCCAGCCGCTGGTCGCGCCGTCAGTCAACGGAGAACTCGTTGCCGCGGTAACAGAGCCAGTTTCTTTGAAGGCTGGTTTGAGGCTGGCCATTTTTTCGCGATCTACAGGGACGCGAATGAATTCGTCCCGTTGGATCAGGAAGGGATGAATCTGATTCGCATATTTGCCAGATTCATGTGCTTTAAAAGCAGTCGTGTGGCTTTGAGCCGCGAAGTCTTCTTGTTTTTCGCGCGTCAGATCTGGATGCTTGTCCGCCACCAGTTCCGCGGTATCGCCATTGGGCGTATAGGCCAGCGGGTTAACGGTCTTGATCGTCGCCGATTCAGAGAAATTTGCGCCACGACGCGGAATCCGACTCATCGACTCGATCCCCGCAGTGAGGTACAACTCTCCCCAACCAGCATTGATCCGTGAGGCCGCCATGGCGATTGCCTCCATGCTGCTGGCGCATAAACGATTGACGGTCGTTCCCGGCACATCCAGATCACAACCCAATGCCGCCATGCGAGCAACGTTGTAGCCCTGCTCGTGTTCGGGATAAGCTGTTCCGACAACCAGATCGCCCGGTCCATGATCCCAAAACGCGCCATGTTTTACTTTTTGAGCATTGAGAATTTCAATCAACAAGTCATCGGCACGCACGTCTTTGTAGGCACCCTTGAAAGCGCGGCCAAACGGCGTCCGAAGTCCACCAGTAAAAATAGCTTGATTCACAGTTTCCCTTTTCCTTTTCATCTGCCAAAACTTAGTGGTCCGTCAAAGTAGATTCCGAGAATCTAACGGCAAGCTCAATATGGCATACGTCTATTTATTAGAGGACAATGGAACCCAACCCTATGACATTGCAATCTATCGAGATTCCTGATGAGATCAACCAGCTTGAGTACAAACCAGGAGCGGAACGCTTGATCGACTTGGCCAATGAAAGAATCGAATCTTTCTTGTTGGCCAATGATACTGTCACCGAAAACTTCGTGCCGTGTGACTTTCATTTGTTTGATCAAGCACTAACCTGGATCGAGCAAAACCATCTGTTGGCAGGTGGCCGATTTTGCGAATTTGGAAGCGGATTTGGCGTGGTGGCCCTTTTAGCATCGTTGCATGGAATGGAGTCCGTTGGAATTGAGATTGAATCCAACTTGGTTGAACAATCCAGTATTTTGGCCGACGAACTTGAGTTGCCTACCCGGTTCTACTGCGGCAGTTTTATACCCCGCGATGTCGATGGAATTCTTGAGTTGAGCCGCGAAGCTGAACGTGTCGAAACCCATGAAGGTGATGTGTACGAGGAAATCGGGCTGGGCCTTGATGATTTTGATTTGTTCTTTGTCTTCCCATGGCCCGGCACCGAGCACTTTTTTGAAGCCGTGTTCGAATCGTGTGCCGCCGACAACGCCCTGTTGCTAAGCTACCGAGGTCGCAACGGGATGCATTTGATTCGGAAGACTTAGCGTCGACGTTGGACGCGCACTATTGGTTTCAAACGCTGGTAATTGGGTTCAAGCGATCATTGGCTTTAGACGCTAGAGGGTATTTCAAAACCTGTAGTGGACTTCGCCAGAAGTCCCAGCTCGCTTTCAAAACAAAGGGAATTCTGGCGAATCCCACTACGATGATCGCACGATTTTAGGTTTTGAAATGTCCTCTAGTAATTTTAGGGCCAAAGGCCCGGCATACTTACCGGCGGTATCGCTGCGCTCGACCGCCGGCTAATTACTTTGACCCCTTTTGGGGGCAGGCAGAGCTGAGCCGTAGATCGGACATTCTTGATCGAATTCACCCGGAAAATGTTCCGTGCTCCAAAAAACGAGTCACCAGTTTGCCGACCTTCGGGCGGACAAGCAATCCGTTGTGCCCACTGAACGCACAGACGTACTCTCTCTCGCCTTCGACATGACTGCTTAGTCTTGGAATCACAAAATCGTAACTCGCCGCAATCGTTCCTATTTCGGGTCCGCGAATTGCGGGCATCTGATTTACAAAACTATCGGGTTCATGAGAAACCTGTCCAAGTGATTTGATCAATCCCAATCCATGTTGTGCCAACCAGGTTGCGCTTCGGGACCCTTGTTGCGGTGTCCCCAGCATGACGACTCGATGAATGAAATCTGGACAGTCAGGCGTCAGCGCACGACGCGTCACAACGCCGCCCATGCTGTGTGCAACGATGTGAATTTTCCTGCCGGGAGATTGCAAATGTTCTTTCTCGAGAAAGTCACGAAACCGTTGGCCGTGACGCTCGATGTCGTAGAACAGGCTGGCGTACCCGAAGCATCGAGTCGGGAACTTGGTACGTCTCAACCGCCATGCCAACGGCCACATCGTGAAACGACCAGAAGCGATCCCGTGAATCAAGACAACCAATGGCTTCGACGAAGAATTTAAGCTCGGATTGGTTGGCTCGGTTGGAATTGCGATCGTATCCTCGTCGGCATTCATCGAGAGTTTTGTGTGATCCGCATGAATTAGCTTGCGATCAATTTTGACTCCAGGCCAAGATCGCTTTCGCTCACACCCGGCGCGAGTTTTTCGATTTGAAACGCTTGACCCGTTGGGATGAAAATTCCAAGGTCTGTCACAACTTTGTGAACGACTTGAAATCCCGTTAACGGGAGCGTGCACTCAGGCAGCAGTTTTACATCGCCCCGTTTGGAAAAATGAGTCAACATCACAATGATCTGTTTGGCACCGTGAACCAGATCCATCGCGCCACCCATACCGGTGACTTTCTTTCCCGGGATCATCCAGTTCGCCAAACTTCCTTGCGCGTCAACTTGCATCCCGCCCAAAACACAAACGTCGATGTGTCCGCCGCGAATCATGCCGAAACTGGTTGCGCTGTCGAAAAAGCTTGATCCCGATTGAACTGAAATTGTTTCTTTGCCCGCATTGATGAGTGTCGGCGACACCGTCTTTTCTGTCGGTCGGCCGCTGACGCCAAGCACGCCGTTTTCAGAATGAATCCAAACGCCGAGATCGGCTGGCGTCCGTTGCGCGATCAGCGTTGGCATACCAATGCCGAGATTGAGACTGCTTCCCGGCAAGAGGGTCGCCACAATCTCATCGGCCATCTCAATTTTTGTCCAGCCCGTTACGGTGCTCATGGTTGGCAGTTCGTTTAAAGTTGTCGACCTTTTGCAACGGCCTACTTTTGTGTGTGGTAGGCAGTCTCAAGTCGCTTGGAAAGTTTTTCTCGCTGGTTGGTTCCCAGATCGGAATCAACATGAGCCACGGCATCGAAAACCATCTTCTCACGCTGCTCCGGTGATCCCCACCGTTTTTGCGCGTCCGGATCAAGTTTATAAAGCGGATCGAAGTATAAAAATAGCTCGTCCGCTTTCACGTTTGGAGCACGCCACACGGAAATGCCGTTAGCTTTATCGTAGTATTCATACGAGGCAACATGTCGCTTGCCGCCACCACCGGGGGCATCGCAAACGAAAGTCGGCATGTTGAATCCGGCTGTGATTCCGCGGACTTGCTTCTCCAGTTCAACGCCTTCGCCAAGCGTCGTCCGTAAGTGTTCGCATCCCGGGACCATGTCGTGAATGTAAACGTAGTACGGTTGGATGTTGATGTACGAAAGTTTTTTTGTCATCCTCATCATGATGTCAGCATCGTTGTTAACTCCCTGCTGCAGAACCGCCTGGTTTCGAACGACCACGCCCGATTGGAATAGGCGTTCCATTGCCCTTCGACTCCACTGTGTGATTTCTCGTGGCGATGAAAAGTGAGTATGGATCACGACCTGCTTGCCGCGTGACTTGCCGAGTTTATGCATTTCCAGAAAAGCTTCCATCCATGGTTCGTCGGATGTAATCTTTTGCGGCAGAATCGCGATGCCTTTGGTCGCATATCGAATTCGGCGAATGTGCTCGATGCCCAACAATTTCTCGCCGATGTGACGAATGTGCTTGGCGGTCATGTTGAACGCGTCGCCGCCGGAAATCACAACGTCTTCGATCTGAGGGGTTTCGGTGATGTACTCAAACGCAGCTTCCCACTTCGCCGTATTGGCTCCGTAAGTATCTTTCTCAACCGTTTCTGTTGAACCGCCAATGATACGACTGCGCGTGCAATACGAACAATAAACCGGGCAAGTCGTCAGTGGAAGGAACAGGACTTTGTCCGGGTAACGATGCGTCAACATCGGAACTGGCGAATCGACATCTTCGTAAAGCGAATCGGCAAGATAATACGGATGATCGGGTAGCATCTGCGACGCGATGGGTAAAAACTGTTTGCGCAACGGATCGTCAGTCGGGTTGCTCCAGTCAATCAGTGAAAACACGTACGGGGTGATGCGAATATTCATCGGAGCTTTTTGAAGCGCCGCTTCGATGTCGGCAATGAAGTCGTCGCTGACAAGGCTCCCCAAAACTTCTTTGACTTCTTTAAGCTTTTTGACCGCGTTCTTCGACTGCCAAAGATGGTTGCCAAAATCGTCTCGCGAAATGTCTTTCCATCCCGGGATTTCTCGCCAAAACTCATCGTCTCGAAACTCGCGGTGATCAAGAGAAAGGGCCGCGGAAGCTGGATTGGATTGAATCATAGTTGACTCGATATTGTTTTAGATTGAGTCCACAATTAAGTGGAAGGCTATAGAACGCAATTGACTGGAAGAATCAGTCTTGGCTGAATCGCCCTGTTCGAGATTTCTAGGGAATCATTAAGGGGGAAAGCACCAATGTGTCCAGCAGAAGGGACAACACGAGTGTAGACACAAGGGGATTGGCAAGGCAACCCTTATTAATTGCAGCGAAATTCGTATTGTTGTTCCCGACACGGAGGCTTCTAGTTTTCGGCAAAAACCGGAATCTCAATGACGTTCTCGTATTCGCTACCTTGATAGATACGCTGAACGAAGACTCCGGGAAGGTGGACATTTTCGGCGGGGATACTGCCAAGTTCGACCAGTTCTTCAACTTCGACAATCGTCGTCCGCCCAGCCATTGCCATCAGCGGCGAAAAGTTCCGAGCCGTTTCTTGAAACCATAAATTGCCAAACGGATCTCCTTTCTGGGCTTTGATGATCGCAAAATCAGCTTCCAACGGAAGTTCCAAAATACATGGCCGATCAAATTCGCGCGACTCTTTTCCTTCGGCGACCAGCGTTCCATAACCTGCTGGTGTATAGAAACCGCGGATGCCCATGCCAGCGGCTCGAATGCGTTCGCTGAAAGTTCCCTGCGGCACGAGTGTCACATCGACTTCACCGGCCAACATTTGTGCTTCGAGATCCGGGTTCCCTCCAACGTAGCTACAGGTTGCCTGGCAGATCTGTTTTTCTTTCAACAGCCAAGCCAATCCACGTCCCGAGTTTCCAATGTTGTTGGAGATGGCATGGATATTTTTGATTCCGCGACGGCGAATTTCTTTGATGCTGTTTTCTGGAATGCCACACAATCCAAACCCACCGCTCATCAGTGAGATGCCATCAGTCACATCATGTAGCGCCGCCTTCGCGTCAGCAAAAACTTTCGAAGGGTTGTTTGAATGATCAGTCATAAAAATTCTCGTGTTGGATGTTCACTCGGCGGTTCGCTTTACTAGAGGGTATTTCAAAACCTGTAGTGGACTTCGCCAGAAGTCCCAGCTCGCTTTCAAAACAAAGGGAATTCTGGCGAATCCCACTACGATGATCGCACGATTTTAGGTTTTGAAATGTCCTCTAGTTGGGCTGCTTTGGCAAAAGCTGCATCAACGTTCCCATTGCCCATTCCAGTTTGTTGACACTTGAAATATACGGAGGAGCCAGAATGATCTTGTTGCCGCTACTATACAAATGCAAGCCTACGTCAAAAGCCTGTTGCCATGTAGGAGCGGGCTGGTCAAGGAAAATCGCAGCCATCAGTCCTCGACAACGGACTTCATCGACGTTTGTCAGCGAGCCGACTTCGTTCTCAATAAAGTCAGCAAACGTTTGTTCCAACGCAACTTTGTTCTTTTGGAATGCTTCGTCAGCAAGTGTATCCAACACGCCCTCCAATGCGGCCAGCCCAAGCGGATGACCATAGTTGGTCAACCCACAAGCCAACGTTTCATCATCGTATCGAGCAGCGATCTCCGGTGAAGTCCATACGGCTCCAAACGGAATGTAGCCGCCCGAAATCGCCTTGGACAGCGTGATCAGGTCTGGTTCCAGTCCATACTGTTGAAATGCAAAATCGCTCCCGCACCGACCGAAACCAACGAGGACTTCGTCGAGGATTAGCATGATGCCAAATTCACGACAAAGCGATTGGATTCCGCGAAACCAACTCGGGTGTGGAACGGACATGCCGTTGGTACCACTGATGGTTTCGAGGATGACCGCTGCGATTTGGTCGGCACCCGTTTCGGAAATGATTTTTCGAGTTTGTTCCAGCGTTGGATCTTCATCGTGTTCCGGAATTCGAATCGTGCCTTGGTCAAACGTTAGATGGGGAGCGTTGCGCCAATCGCCGGTAACCGACAACGCTCCGAGCGAAGCTCCGTGATAACTTTTCTTTCGAGCCAGCACGATCTCACGGCCAGTCAACTGTCGCGCTATCTTGAGCGCGTTCTCCACGGACTCAGACCCACTCACGGTATAAAAGATTTTTCCCTCGCCGAGTCCAACCAAGTCCAGCAACCGTTGCGAAACGTTGGCTTTTAGTTCAAACGTTGACTTGGGCGACGCGATCGGCATAGCGCCCAACTGCTTCGTGATTCGATCCGAGATGGCCGGGTGACTGTGCCCAAAGTTCGCTTGGAAACTGGTCGAGATGAAATCGTAAACTCGACGACCGTCGTCCAAAATGAATTCGTCATGCGCCGCGCTGGCAACTGGAAAATCAACCGCAGCATTCTGCGCCATCCAGGAGTAGTAAAAAGGTTGATTCATTTGTCGCGGTCAAAAACGAATTCGAAACTTGGATCAAAATTGAAACGCGTGTTTTACAAAATTCTCATCGTGAACTTCATCGCCGCGCCACATTTCCACTTGGCCGGTCTTCAAGTTCCCAATCGCACCGCCACATGTGACCGAAGGATCTTGCGCGTTGGATTGAAAATTAGAGCAAATGGATTTCGGATAATTTTCATGATCGTTGAGCAAGCCGTACATGTCAGCATAAGTCCTGACGTTTGGAATTTTTTTCTTGATCAAGTCAAACCGCACGTGCGTCGTTGAGTTTTGCGAAATGGTTGTTTCTCTTTGGGTTGAATTGTGACCGAGACAATGGTTGGTGTGAAACAAAGATCCCTCTTCGTCGCCTGTTTTTGCATCCACACATTCAGCCAAACCCGGCATGACTTCCCACATCTCTGCTCGTTCGCGACTGGCCAACAAGTAGTTGTGCCCTGAAGTTACAGGCGCTGTGGAAAGGTGATTCGACATCTTTTTGTGTTCGGGAAACTGTAGAGTCTTGCGAACAACCGCGGGCCACATCGCACCGGCAACCGCACCATCGGTGTTGATATTGTTGACTTGAACCGTTGTGCCCAATCGTGTGAATCCCATCATGCCGATGCAACCGACCAAGCTGAACACCAACGACTCCAAACCTTGTTCGTCGTTAATCTTGATCACGCTAACGTATCGTTTTGCACTGGAGTGCATGTCCCAAGTCTGACCGGCGACTGGTGTCTGTTGGTAGTTAACGTAGACGACAGAACAGCCTTGATCGTCGGCCAGTTGAATGTCGCGAAAGTCCGTGTAGTTATTGAGTACCGTGATTTGAGCGCGAGAGAGTTTGCTTCCATCAACGATGCCTTGAAGTTCTTCGCCGAGTGCGTTGTCGTAACTGGAGGTTACGTCCCACTGTTGGTCGGCTAATTGGTTGACACGCGATTCGGTGAGCGACGGGTTTTTTTCGCGCATCAAGTTCAATCTGATTTCCGCCAGTTCGGCAATCTCGCTGCGGAACTGCTCGCCATGCATCAGCCCCCTTTGCCGCGGAGATTGATCGGCAGCGTATTCAAGTATTGGGAATCCACAATCGGTCACGGATGTCTCGTTTCAATTAATAGTTGGCAGGTACAGGCCCGTTGATCGTCGAAGCCATTCTTGCTGACAGGTTATTAAAGTCCAGTTGGTGTTTTGCACACTGATCTGATTTCCATTCGAGCGGGCAACGATAATAAATGCAATCTCGATACGGGCCTTCGTCGGGATAGTCGTCTTTTAAATGTTGTAGTTCGTGGCTTCCCAAAGACAGATTAATCGCCCACATGCTGCGCGCCAATCGATCGCGATTGCGCCCATGAATGGCAGAGACACCTTTTTCAATCGCCAGTAACGAAAGGGCGCACTTCATCAACCGACCAAGCCCTCCGCGATAGTCTGGAACAACCGTCAAATCCATGCTGTAATAAGCCGTTGGGTCGTCGAGATAAGGATCCGTACTGACTCCACGCTCGTCAGTAAACAGCGCTAACCGACCCGCGAAATTCATCGCGACGATACGGTCGCCTTCCAGCAACACAATTCCCAGCGGCTGCTGAGATTCAAACAACAAATCAAATTCCGCAGCCGGTGTTTGGCGCGCCGGTTCGTAAACCAATTGTTGCATGGCAAGAATTTGCTCACGATACTGGCCATAATTTTTCGCATCGACGATTACCGTCTTCAGGTGAGCCAACGACGGTCGGGAAGCAAGTTGTTGCTCAATAAAACCAGTCGCGTCGGTGGCGATTGTTTTTCCAGCGGCACGAGAAAGTTTGGCTTGGATCAAGCGCCGATGGAACTCGTATTTTGAATCCAGATCAGCAGGCGGCGCGATTTCTGTTTCTTTGAACTTGGCGGCTTGGTCCAACAGTTGGGCCAATTGCTGCTCCAGGATTTTTAGCTCTCGCTCACGATACGCCAAATTGGTTTGGATTCGAATTCGTTTTTGACTATCAAAGTCAAAAAGTAAACCCACTGCGAACCGGCGTTGGTAAAACTGATCCGCAAAATTTGAATCGTGGAATTCGATCGTCAAAACTGTGTTGCGCAATTGAACTTCATTGACAGCGGAAGATTGACGGAGCGTTGCTTGAATAGGTTCGGTCTGTTTCGCCAGCTGCGCAACTTCTTCTTCGAACTGTTCGTAAATGGACCGAGTCACCGACCGGTGGATTTGCTGTCGCTGTTCTTGCCCCGTCCATGCTTCGAGTTGTTGAGCGATTCCAAACAACGGCCCCGCGTTGTAGCCCAACCAAGGTTGCGACTCGTTCTCTGGATCCCTCAATCGTCCATCGAGCAAGCACCAGTCACCGTCACTGAGGTTTCGCAAAACCAGGAACGGGCCGAACGAGCGTTCAAGGTCGAACGTGGCGTCGGGCGGGTTGGGTTGGCTGTACAAACGCATTGCGGACTCGGCGGGGTTCGGCGATGGCAAGATCGTCGGCGATGGCGTGGGACTTTGACTAAAAGTCCGCATTACCTGGCGTACGCGGAAACGGAATCACGTCGCGGATGTTGCCCATGCTTGTGACAAACTGAACCGCGCGCTCAAGTCCCAATCCAAAACCTGCGTGGGGGACGGTCCCGTATTTTCGCAAATCGGTGTACCACCAGTACTCTTCAACGTCGAGATCCTGTTCTTTCATCCGGCCTTCGAGGACGTCGAGTCGGTGTTCCCGTTGCGAGCCGCCGATAATTTCGCCAACGCCCGGAACGAGCACATCCATCGCGCGAACCGTTTTTTCATCGTCGTTGCAGTACATGTAAAACGGTTTGATCGTGCGCGGATAGTCGAACAGGATGACCGGTTTTTTAAAATGTACTTCCGTTAAATAACGTTCGTGTTCGCTTTGAAGATCGATTCCCCATTCCACCGGGTATTCGAATTTGTGATCTGACTTTTGCAGAATCTCAACGGCATCAGTGTACGGTAAGCGAACAAATTCACAGTCAATGATCGAAGTCAAATTCTCAATCAGTTTCTTTTCTTCATCGATTCGATCATTGAAGAACTGCATGTCCTCATCGCACTTTTCCAACGCATCGCGGAAGATTCGTTTCAAGAACGACTCGGCCAAGTCCATGTTGTCCGTCAGTTCGTTGAAAGCGACTTCCGGTTCAATCATCCAGAACTCGGCCAAGTGACGAGACGTGTTTGAGTTCTCAGCGCGAAATGTTGGTCCGAATGTATAGACTTTTCCAAGTGCACACGCGTACGTTTCGGCTTCGAGTTGACCGCTGACGGTGAGGAACGACGGTCGATCGAAAAAGTCAAAACGATAGTTGAGGTTTTCAAGCTCCTGTTTGGCGATCGCTTTCAAATCCATCGTCGTGACTTGGAACATTTCGCCCGCTCCCTCGCAATCGCTGGCTGTGATGACTGGCGTATGGACGTAGAGAAATCCTTGTTCCTGATAAAATTGGTGAATCGAATTGCAAATGCAGTTCCGCACGCGAGCGACCGCGCCGAACGTGTTGGTTCGCGGACGCAAGTGAGCCCACTCCCGGAGCTTCTCAAACGAATGACGTTTCTTTTGCAGCGGGTACGTTTCCGGATCGGCCAATCCATGAATCGTGATCTTCTCAGCCAACATTTCTGTTTTCTGTCCGCGTCCGCCCGATTCCTTGATTTCGCCAACAGCAGAAATACTGCAACCGGCGCTGAGCGTTTTGATTTCCGACTCGTAATTTTCAAGCTCTGCCGGCGCGATGATTTGAATATTGCCCTGGCTAGATCCGTCGTTGATTTCCAGAAAACTAAAACCGGCTTTGGAATCGCGACGAGTGCGAACCCAACCCTGGAGCATGCCCGATTTGCCGATCGATGTTTCGAGACGTGATTCTTTGACAGAAATTTTATTCATTGAAAAGTGTTCAGAAGAAAGTGTTCAGTGTTCAGAGGTGGAGGCGTGTTCAGAGGTGGAGGTTCAGCGTTGTTCTGAATTACCCTTCGAGTAGCTTTTGAATTTTATCAGCATACTCGCCGATAGGGTCTTCCGGATACCGCTCACGAATATGTTGTCCCGCCAATTTGCCGATCTCTTGCCAGCGGTCCCGCTGTTGCCACGCCCGTTCCAATGCATCGTCGACTAAAGCGACGGTCGCGCCTTCGGCAATAAATCCCGAAATATTGTCGTCCATGAGTTCGTGATTGCGACCGATGTTGGTCGAGATTGCCATCCGGTTGCACAGCATCGACTCAATCACGACCAGCGGAGCCCCTTCGTAACGCGAGGGCAGCAATAACGCGTGATTGGATTTCCAGATATCGAGAACGTCACTGATGTAGCCTCCAAACGAAAGCTGGTCCTCAAGTCCGTTGAGTTTGATCAAGTCTTCCAACTGGCCTTTATTACCCTGGTCGTGTCCGTAGAAAGTGACTTTGACGTTTCGCTTCCTCCACTTTTCCTGCTTGAGCACATCGACAACGAGGTCTTGTCCTTTCGATTGAAAGTGAACGCGACCCACAACGGCGAGGCAAAAATCTGGATCGCTCGAAGGCCATTCGAGGTCCACATCAAAAGGGACGCCAAACGGATTGGCGACAATTTCTGCGTTGGTCAATTTTACGGCGAGGTTGTTCTCAACTTTCTTGCGGTTCTCATCCGACACAAAGAAGACTTTTTTCGCGTTCATGTACCAAGCACGATAGTCGTCAAGGCAGTCGCTGCCGATGAAAAAGAAACTACTTGCGCACTGAATGTTGATCGCGTAGGGGATTCCCAATTTATGACATGCGTCGGCAACGGGAATTCGATCCGGATGATAGCCAAGCGTAATCAAGACGGCATCGGGGCGAGTCATTTCCAACCATCCCTCGGGTGTACCGTTCCGCGAGGAGAAGACGCTTTTGACTCTTTCAAGTGGTTTTAGCGGCTTGTTGCGAAGATAGATGTCGGCGCCGTTCTTCTCCAAGTCCTGCAACTGAAATGCGTAGTACGGCCACCACTTAAAGTTGACGGCGACTTCGTGGTCGTTGCGCTGAAACCAGCGCGCGGCTTTGTACCAGAGGACTTCACTTCCTCCCCAGGGCATGCCGCTCATGCAGGAATAAAAACCGACTTTCACTGCGATCTCGTGAATTCAGAAATAATTAACATCGATTGGACTCGTCAAACTTAGGCGCAAACCAATGCTGAGCATGGTCGTTCCGTACCCATAATCTAACCTGCTTTTGCAGTTTTGTGGTGGGGTTGAGGGTCAGATTCCTCTTCATCGCTATCAGCTTTCGGCGGCTCGTCCTGCGGCCACAGTTCGGTAGGCAATTCGTCGGGAGTCCGGTAGTGTTCCAACGCGTAAGCGTAGACTTTTTCCAAAAGTGGGTAGTCTCGATAAAATTGGCCGCGAAGATATTCGGGAATGTTCTCGTCGTACTTTGAAACATTCATTCGCGGCAATTGCGTGTTAGGTTTACCTAGAACCTTCGCTAAGTTATCAATCGATGTCTGTAAGTCTTCAAAGATGCCGATATAGACGAACTTCGCGTCCAGTTTTTCGCGATAAGTCTCCAACGTTATGTCTTGCGGCAAATGATTGAATAGCCAATAGGGGTAGTTGCGGACGTAGCTTTCCACATTTGGAAACTGTTCGCGAATGTCCACCGGATGTCCACGAAACCAGAATTGACCTTTGGCACTTCGACCTTTGGCGAAAAAATACATCGAACAAACAAGATCAAACGGGTCACGCAAAATCGTAAAGTACTGATCGATCTCAGGATAAAAGTAAGGAAGCCCGTATCCGCGTCCGTGATTGAAGTGACCGTGAATACACTTCACGTTCTCTAGCCAACGACCTTTTGAATCCTGGCAGGGAACGCGGGGCAAAACAATATCGCGCGTTTCGTCTTGATTGAGCTTGTGATAACCCTTGGCAAACCAGTCTCGCAACAGACGCACCACACTCGTACCAGCGCACTTGGGAATGTGCGTGTAGAGAATCGGTCGAGTTGGATCATACGTCGGCATGGAGCGGTCCTGAACGGAAGCGATCAAATTTCTTGACGCAGCAATTTGCTGCGCGAAACTTCGCATTCGTAGGTATTCATCGCTCTTCCAATATCTCAACTTAAACGTTTTGGGGAAGCAACAAAAGTGACGGTACTGGCAGCAATCCTAATGACGTTAAGCGACAGATTGTCCAGTATTCATCCGCGAAAAACGATTTTCTTAGCCAATCGCTACATTCATCACATTTCAAGCGCCAAAAAAAAAGCTCCTCCCCTCAGACCGATCGGCGATGGGGAGCAGCGAAATAAAATCTGATAACAGTACGTGACAGGCAGTGTTAGCTGACAGTCACGTCCAACTGTAATTGATTACGACCCAGGGATCAGGACTTCATTCAGCAAATGAATGATTCCGTTCTTGGCACGAATGTTCGTTTGAGCAATGGTGGCGTTGCCGTTGAGCACGGGCGTGCCTGATGACACGTCGACCGTAAACGATTGCTCCAGCAACGTGTCAACTGATTCCAACGTGACGAGTTGGTTTGCCGACGTTACTCCGCTGGCGACATGGAACAGAAGCACGTCGGTCAGTTGTTCCGTTGTCAGGCCTTCAACCGTTCCGGCCGGAAGTTTAGCAAACGCGCTGTTCAAAGGGGCGAACACGGTGAAAGGACCGGGCTCAGCCAAAGCCGAATCCAATCCAGTCGCACCAAGTGCACCAACAAGTGTAGAAAGTTCGGGCGTTAGTACCGCAAGTTCCACGATCGTTCCGAGTCGTGCACCAGATAAAATTAATTCGTCGAATGCGCTAGAAGCCAGCAGTTGACCTCCCGCGACGTCGTCGCCTTCAAACGATGAGACAACTGGGTCGATGGCAAAGCTGGTCGTTCCATCAACCTCAAGCCGATCACTTCCGCCTTGACCGCTGGCACGGACAATGCCCTGGAACGTTGTGTCGTTAACGTAGACGTCATCCGATCCGCTGCCACCGAATACTCTGGCAAGACCGCCGATCGTGATTCCATCGGTGCCAATAAAGTCATTTCCGCTTTGACCGATGATGATTGCGTTTTGCAAATGCTGCGAATCGCGAATAGCCAGCGTGTCGTCTCCGCTTCCCAAAGCAACGAATGTGTTGCCGGCGATGCGAGACTGATCGATACCGACAACGTCGTCACCAACAATCGTCAGAATGTTGACGTTTGCTTGGACATCAACATTTTCAAGCGAAACCCGGTCATCACCACTGGCCGTTTGAACGAAAAGGTCTTCGTTAATATCCACGCGATAGAGCCCGATGGCATCGTCGCCGGCACCTCCAAAGATGATGGTTCGCCCTTCGACTGCGACGCCTTCGACAAATAACGTGTCGCTGCCGGATCCCATGTTGACCCGCAGGCTTCCAATTTCTCCACCGCGGTCTCGAAGAAACATCGTTTCAAATTTCCCGTTGACCGACGTGCCCGTCTTTCCGCCGATGCGAACGTCCCCGTCAGCCGTTCGGGTAATTTCAACTTGGTTGTCCGCGGCGTCTCCGCGGATGTACAAAATGTCGCCAGATTCTACGACGCGAATGTCGCCGGCAAGCATTTTTCTTGGTTCAAACTGGTCGTAGCGAAAGCCGTTCGAGTTAGACCTTCTTTTCTTTCCGCGATTGTTAAAAAACATAATGCCGCTCCTGAAAGACGTGGAAGATGTCTCTCAGCAACCGGCGGATTGGGCGCTGCTTAACTGCGTTGAGGAGATTTTTGTTTTCTGTGCGACAACTCACGCCACCAACAGCCAAGACTCTGCCCGGCTCCTAAATCGTTCCCCAGCTAGATTTCTGCGCGATCATCGTTCGTCGGCGGGGCAACTGTTGGCATGTCCGGTTCAACGTTGGGCTTGGTTGGTTCAACGTTGGACTTACCCGGTTTGATTCCGAATCGATTTCGAATGTCGATCAATCGTTTGTGCATGTCGACTGTTCGTTTGTGCATGTCTTCGGCTCGCAGACGAGCTTGGTTAAGCGACTTGATCAAGTTCGCAACCAGCGCATTCTTTTCGGCAAGCTCTTCGGGCAACTGGTCGAGCCTCCGAATCGCGGCGTTCAGTTCAACTTGCAGACGCTGGGTGTCGGATTTGGAGAAGACGTCGTTATCGGGATAAAGTTTTTGCAAATCAAACGAATCAGGTACTCTCGAAAGCCCGTGCTGTTCATCAGCCACGATCCGATGGTCCAGCGATAATGGCTGGCCAGTTTCACGAGAACGAATCAAAGCCGACACCATGCCGCTGACCAGTTGAATCATCCTCGGCGTGGCCGGTGTATGACATTCGAGTTGGTCGTACAGCGTTGCGTCTTGAAAAAGCAACTTCGGTCCGGGAGGATTCGCCAATTCGCGCATCGTCCAGTTGAAGTGGATTGGCGCATTGATCGTCCAGGCCGCCGAGACATAGTGTGGTCGATTGTGAAAGTCCAAAATCGCAGTCGGTCGACGCCTGAGGATACTCTCGAGATACAATGTCGACGGTGTCGTCACGACCGCATCCGAATTGTCGATGACTTCCGACAATGGTTGCCGTTGGGCTGGGGCAACATTCCATTCCGACTCGGGCAGCCCGATCTCTTTTTCCAAACCATCGGTCAGTCGCCAAGTGACTTGGGCGATTCGCCCGTTGACTCGATCGTTGGTTTGCAGACGCTCGCGAATGTGAGTCAACGAAGTCACGACCGCGGTACGCTGCGCTTCATTGAATGCTGGAGTGGTGGCTGTTGCGATCAATAGTCGGAAAGGTCCTTCCGTCTGAATTGGCGGGACCGCACTCAGATCGACAGAGTCAATTCTCGGCATGCCGATCACTTCGCATTTGCCAACGTTGCCCCAGGATTCAACGACACGAGCCTGCCCGCGACTGATACAAGCCAGTTTGTGCCCACACAATGGTTGAAAAATAGACCCGTCAGCCAGCTCTGGGTGTTCCCAGGTATTGCGGTATTCCAAAATCCCATCTGCTAACACCAACACAGGGACGCGGTTTTGTTGGTGGATTCTACGTAGCGCCGAAATTCCTTCGAACTGGTAGTGCATGTGGGTGATGACGATGCCGGCGTCTTCGGGCAACACCCAGTCGCCAACGTATTGGTCCACGATCGAAACCGGCAGTGGACACTGGTCGAGCCAACTGTAAATGGAATTTTTCTCTGCAAACCCGCACAACACATAGGCGCGCAGCCCGGAATCGCGAATTTTGGCTAAATCGAAAGTTGCTTGTTCGGGCACGTTCTTGCGGTGAGAAAAAGTTGTTTTGTATTTAGGTGGCTGGAAAGCGATGTGCAAACATATTGTAACCAATAGTCGGCATTTCTCTTAAGTCACTTCGATCACAGTTTGGTGATTTCAATTGTCAAATTGACCTCATCTGAGTCCCTTCTCGTTCGACCTAATTACTTTTTTGATTCGTTGGAACATCGAATTCAACCGGGGAAAACCAGCACTTTCTTGCTTTGCCTTTAACGACTGCGAAGTTTGGCACGGCTGCTGCGATGACTTACTTGTGACACAGGCGATGTTGAAAAACAACGCCAACGAGACCCCCTGCTCGATTCAAAAATCGATCGAGCTAAAACTTTGTGGAGGAAAGCTATGAAAAACAAATTCTTCATTAACCGGCTGATGCGAAAATCATTTTCGCTTGTTTCAATGGTTGCGATGATCGCCTTGGTCGGGACTTCGCAGGCCAAAGCTGACGAATACGGACGAATCGATCGTGAAGCACGACGGGTTGAGCGGATGACAAAAACGCTGCTCAATGAAACGAGCCACTACAAAAATACGGCCAACTACGGAGTCATGGTCGATAGTGCGTTGCAACTGAAATCACTGGCGGCTCACGTCCACGATGTCGCTCGCCTCGACGGAAGTTTGGCGCATCTTAAACACGATATCGCCGAACTGGAAAGGAACTTGTGCATCGTCGAAGATTTGATGGATCATACGGAACTGAATGCTTCAAGAGGATATGGTTGCGTCAAAGGGAACACACGGCACGTCAAGCGATTGCTTGAGAGAATCGACAAGTCGATCTGCAAGATGCAAAAGGAGCTTGAATGTCTTTGCCGCCGGCTCGAAACCGAACGAGTTGTGTATCAACCTGTGGTCGTCAAACAAGTCGTCCCAGTGGCTGTTCGGCCAAGAGTTACGACCGTCGATATCGAGGTTAGCCGATACAACTATCAAGTCCCAGACTTTGATCGGTACGCAACGAGGTCACATTGGCTGGACCTATATGGCTCAGGTTGTCCAAGTCGGCGACATCGTTAACTCAAAGAAAGCTTAACAACTTGCGGTAAGTCGCGAGGAATAGAGGAGAGGCAAATTGAGGCGCTTCGAAGGAAACTTTGAGGCGTCTTTTTTTGCGCGGCGGAATCGTCTCCCGATCTTATCTCATATTGTTTAAGTGAACCTGGCCACAAGTGTTCTATGTCAGCTTGAAATTCAGTTAGGCAACATTAGCCGTTTGGGCGTTAGCCCCGGTTTTTCACAGTTCAACCGTGGCTAACGCCAAAACGGCTGATCGAAAATTGAGCTGACACGGAATACTAGAGGACATTTCAAAACCTAAAATCGTGCGATCATCGTAGTGGGATTCGCCAGAATTCCCTTTGTTTTGAAAGCGAGCTGGGACTTCTGGCGAAGTCCACTACAGGTTTTGAAATACCCTCTAGTTCTCGTGGACGCTGGCAGCATTCTTTACGGTTCCGCTAGCGATTGTGTAGCTATAGGGTGTTTGCGATGGGTTTGCGGGTTGAGCGAGGCTTGATGCCAATTGAATCCGGGAAAGGTCGATGAATCAAGAGCTCCGCGCAGTTTCTTGAATGGACCCAAATTTGAATTCGCAACTCGCCAACTCGATCGATCGTGTAAGAAAACTGGCAGCCAAACGGCTGACCCAACTCGCCCGCAACGTCGACAAGCCGCAAGAAATCTTTCAATTTAAAAAGGGGCTTCTCTGCGGTGTGAAGTTTGAGCTGAACGAGTTTCAAATGCAATGGAGATTCGATACTGCCTTCGTCGACGTTTTTCGAGTCGCCGACTTGGTCGATCAAATTCAACTGGATTCTGTTCCAGTTAGAAAAGCAGGTTAACGCGTATTCAATCAAACCCTGAAGATCCTCGATCTGGGTTTTCAGTTTCGATCTGAGCACCTCAACGGAGTTAGATGCTTGGTCATGACTGGCGTTTAAGCTACGGAGCAATGCTCGATCAGCAGTTGTAAGACATCCGATGCGGATAGTAATTCTGAATGGGTTACGGGGCGAAGAGGAATAGGGACATCGTCGTGACGAACAAAGTCTCCGTTTCCGTTCCAACCGGGGATTGATACCGGAAGATGAATGATGTTGTCGTTGGGGTGGGAAACAGCGGGGCTGACCAAAATTTTCTGAATCGATTGCAAATGCTGTTGGCCCAATGGACTAAGCGACTTTTGTGATTCGTATTTCAAATTCTCTGACGACCCGAAGTACAACAGCAAATCGCATTGGCTACGATTGAGTACGTTGGTAGTTGAAAACTCCAGCCAGTCAAATTTTTGCTGCCGTTCCAAATGGCTGATCGCAAAAGGAAATCCTGTTAGCGATGTTAAAGTGTTTTGGGCGCTTAAGCCGTTACGGTCCTGGCGCAATGAGCTAAGAACAAACTTGGTGTGGTTGTTAAGTTCGCGGACCAGTCGAAACCAGAGATCGGTTTGCGAATCAAAACACGGATTGTTTTCAGCAGTTGACGTTGAACTTATTGAGGTGCCCAGAAAAACAGTTCCATATTTTGCGCCGGTCAAAAGACTGGCCCATCTTAGAAACTGTGGCTCCCTGAAAGGAAGTTGTTTCGTGATCGACTCAAAGTCAATCTTTTCGTTGGCAACGACCGCTCGCAGTATTTGCAGGACGACGCTTCTGTCCTGATTTCGGATTTCGAAAAAATCGTCGGCAATGCTTGCCGTTTTGGTTTTAATGGAATCAAACACAAGTAACTTTTTCTTCGGATGTTTGTCTCGGATTCGATCCAACAAACGAGGATGCGTGGTTAGCGGATCACAAAACCAACAGATGATCAAATCAGCCCGGCTGGAAATTTCGCCAATCGTCGCAGTGACTTTTCCATGTTGCTGAAACGCCAGTGCATCAGCGCGACTTGTGTTGGAGAATCCAATGTCGATCATGGCGCCGGAGAAATCAGCCAGTTCCCATGCCCTGCCTTGCGCGGATGTGGACAGGTGATTGAGACCTGTAATCAAAGGCGCTTTCGCATCAGCAAGCGTTTTCGTTGCTTGTCGAACTCTTGTTGCAAGTTCCGTTTTCGACAGCGGTTGAGTTCTGTCAGATTGGGCTGCGCGAAACCAATCCGTTGCCAGCTGACAACTCGGTTCGATTTGAATTTGATCCGTCGCGATGCTGACGAGAACGTCATCGCAAAGACACGAGCAACCGGGGCAAACAGTTTTCTTCATGATGCCGTCGCTTTGCGTTTGGAGTTAACAGCTGTAAAGTATCCCGAAACGCTTCTGTAATAAATTACTGATCGATCTCAGCCAATAACTTTTTGGCTTCGTCAACCAAAAGTTTTAACTCAGGCTCAGAGTTTGACATTTCGTTTTCTTGATCGTCATACAAGGCAATGATCGATCGATAAATTTCTCCCGCTTTGGCGGGTTCGGAGCCGGCCGCAGTATCCATCGCGGCGCGGATACTTGTCAAATCTGTCACCGCGTTGTTGCGGGCGGTAAACCGAATCTTGTGACGATACGCCTTGGCGGCTTCGATACAGTCTCGATCACGTTCCGAGAGATCGGGCACGCTTTCATGAACCGTTACAAACGCGGCCATCTTCGCGTAAGCAGCTGCGCTGTCAGTCTTTGTTTGATACGCGATGTCGAGAAACTGCTTTTCTATTTTTGTCACTCGAGACTCGCCCTTGATATCTTCCCGAACCGAGAGCTTTCTCGAAAGTTGATCGAAGTAGCGAATTGATTTACCGATCGCGTTCATGTTTTCGACACGGGGCAGCCGCTCATCATCCGGATACCATTGGAGGAACTGATCCATCTCTTTGAGTGCAAGTTGCGGTTTCATTTCCATGGACGCTATTTCTTCATACAAAGCGTCTGCCGTCGGTTTCTTGTTAGCGAAGTAAATTCCAACGCCTGCCAACGCGATAACCGTGATCAAGCCGGCCACAATCGGCCAAAGACCTCGCGTATCGACACCGCTTTCATCGTACTCGGTCGAGCTCCCACGCTGGGTGTCGGAAACAACATTGAAAAAGTCCAGTTGCCCTTCGTTTCCCAGTTTCGATCCTTCATCGTGATCTGTGAACTCGACCGTCTTGGGTGGGCCGGAGTTTGATTTGGTTTTAAATTGTTTCGTCGAGTCCGTAATCTCTTCATGCGTAAACGAATCAGTACTGACATTGTTCTCTGGCAGAAACTCGAATGTTTCTTCTGATTTCTTGTGTGGATGTTGAGCCGTTTGTGCTTCGCTGTAATCTTTGAGCGTCGACTCAACTTCCTCCAGTTTGTGCAGCAGAGCTTGGGCGGTTGCGATACGACTCTCGGGTTTCTTTTCCATTAAGTGCGCGATGACAAGATCAAGTTCGCGAGGAACGTTTGGTACCACTGATGTGATTCTTGGAGCCGGGACGCGGGTTAAATTGCGAAGCGATTCTTCGATCGAATTGGCACTGAACGGAGGTTTCCCGGAAAGCAAAGTAAACATCACAGTGCCCAAGCTATAGAGGTCGCTGCGGACGGTGACCCGTTCTCCTTTGGCCTGCTCAGGGCTCATGAAGTCCATCGTGCCGAGAACGTTTTCGCCGGTGTTTTGGCTGCTGCCGTAAGCTTTCGCGATTCCAAAATCAGTGATCTTGACTCGACCTTTATCGGTCATCAATAGGTTGCCTGGTTTGAGATCTCGGTGAATGATTCCGCGATCATGTGCATGACGCAATCCAGCGGCAACGTCTTTGGCAATATTGAGAATTTCTTTCCAATCATATTTGTGCCCCTTTTTTTGGATCGCAAACAGACTGTTGCCAGGCACCAGTTCCATGGAGAAAAATAGATTGCCGTCCTCCTGACCGAAGCTGAGCAAGCGAACGATGTTAGGATGATCAAGCTTGATCAGCGCCTTAATTTCTGATTCAAATCGACCCCGAAAGTGATCGTCGTGCGCGTAAGTCGGCGCTAGAACTTTTACGGCGTGCAATTCTCCCGAATCCTTATGGCGACCGGTATAAACGGTTCCCATTCCACCTCGACCCAGAACGGATTCGAATTTATAAGGGCCAAGCTTCTCAAGTGCCATGGAAATGCCAACAATGCAATTAGACAGGGGAAATGGTCGTGGTTGTTCTATTGTATGCCGAGCGTTTTGGATTGCCAATTCGCTGAAGGTTGAATCTGGGCGACTCGTTACGTTTATGGCTAAAATACTGAGGTTTGATCGAGTGAACCGGGTGGTCGTCTAACGTCTGGTCAGGCCCGGCCGAACCATCGACAATGAACCAAAATGGCAACCAACGATAACAACTTTGAGAAGCACCCTGTTCATCCGGCAACGCTGCCGATCGATGAATTACTTGAAGGGTGTGAGTTTGAGCGAACCAAACGAGGCGGTCCGGGTGGCCAGCATCGCAACAAGACCGAGTCGGCGATCGTGGTGACACATCGATCGACCGGTGTGACGGGCCAAGCCTCCGAGCGCCGGAGCCAGCACCGGAATCGCGCCGAAGCAATCGAAAGGTTGAGGCTCAACCTGGCGCTGGCAATCCGGGTAAGCCGAGTCGATCAAAATGCAACATCAACAGACGGCGAATCGGCTGGTGAAGCAGGCGACACAAACGAAGATTTGGCTTCGGAAAATCAGGCTTCGGAAAGTCTGGAAAAGAAGCCTGACTTTCGGCCGCCCGTCAGCCAGCTCTGGAAGTCACGCGTACGGGGAGGAAAAATCCAAGTCAGTCAGCAGCATGAAGACTTCGCCGGGTTGCTGGCGGAAGCTCTCGATTGGATGGCTGTATTTGAATTTGAAATACCTTCCCCAGCCAATCAACTGGGTGTCTCAAACTCACAACTGGTGAAATTCTTTAAATCGTTTCGACCGGCTTGGGAGCTGGTTCAGCGTCAGCGAGAGTCCCGTGGTCTTCATCGGCTAAAGTAATTTCCCCCGGTTTCCGCACGGATTTTGGCGTTTTCGAGCGATTTCAAGACTTTGTAAATAAATCCCAAAAATGGCGTGAACCTTTGTGCTTGCCAAACGTCTTAGGGGCGTGGGAGAGGAATTCTCACGCGATATCACAATTTTGTGATATTATTCAGATGGCGGTTGTGAAACTCAGTTTTCCCAGCCGATCATTTTAAGGAATATTGGATCGAGCTTCTTAATGCTTGGTTCAATCAACCGTTCTCTTTTTGCGTGCCAGTCACGCGGGAGCTTTGAAATGCGTAACAACATCATCAATTCATTCGCAAACGTCATCCGTCGTTTTAGCGCTGATGTATCGATGCAACGCATTAATGCCCCGCAGATGTGGCATGTCCAGATGTGCGCCGGTACTAGCGGCTCAGGGTCACACGATTACCAAAACGGTAACGTCGGGATACTGAGCGCGAAATGCCCCGCGGACGTGGATTTTATCACGTCTAAATCCGCAACTTGTTGGTCATCCTCGCGATTGTCAACAACGTTAACGGACTCCGCGGTAAGCCTAGGCCTCGGCAGATATTTGCCGCGGCTGGAACGCACCGGACTCGAAGTTTTTGCCAACACTCCAACACTCAACAGAGGCAGCTAGAACAATTTGGATCCCACTCACTCGCTGAGTGGCCGCTTTAACAAAGCGATTCAATCTGGCACATCCTTGAGTTTGGACGGCAACTTCCGAAGAAGTTTCCCGCGATGTTTTCGCGCGAATTCCCTGTTTGGAAGTTTGGCATCCTACGCACGCATTGGTCCCAAATCGGACCACCCTTCAATGCTTTTTGAAAAAGCAATCGAGAGAACGATGAACGCTATCAACACTAAATTGACTGAACTTAAAACAACTGCTGAACTGGTACGAACTGCGCAAGCTGGTAACCAAGAGGCTTTCGGTGAACTGTTCGAGCGATTCCAGCCTACCGTTCTGGCAATCGCGATGAAGCGACTGCGCGATTACGCCGAGGCTCAGGAACTGTGCCAGGACGTTTTCGTACAAGCGATGCTGAAGATCCATCAACTGCGACAGCCTGAAGCTTTCATCGGTTGGTTGCGTCAAATCACAGTTCGCATGGCCATCAATCGAGCTGTTCGACGTCGAAACACAATCGCCGTTGAGCCTGAATTTCTGGCTGCAACGGTGATGGACGACGTTGATCCTATCGACAAGGCTCTTGAAGTTGAGCGAAAGGATCAAGTTCAAGCTGGTTTGTTTCGACTGGGCAAGATGGATCGCGACACACTGGTTGCGTTCTACGTTGACGGTCAAAGCTTGCTAGAAATGGCAGACGAGTTTGACGCGCCTCTGGGAACGATCAAGCGTCGACTGCACGTCGCTCGAAAGCGACTGGCAAAGGAAGTTGAAGAGCTGGCGATTGTTTAACATCGCCGGGTTCAATTTCAAATCTTCGAAGTTCAGGCCACTGGCGCATTTGCGCCAGTGGCTTTTTTGAAACGGAACGACACTATGAAAAAGGAAATCCTTTATCGACAATGTGGCTTGAGACGCGAGTTGTCTGCCGACATTGCTCTTACTCAAGTCAGTTTTATTCCGGCAAAGTTCGCCAAGCTGAACCACATTGTTCGTCTTAAAGATGGCGAAGGTCAGTGGGAGAACGGCTGGAAAGTTGTTCACGTTGGCACTGGCGTTGACGCGGACCATCTTCCCGATTCTCATCGGGAAATCAAAGCTCATCGAAGAATGACTGGTGACAGTCTGGCGCGACGAGCGAAGTAAGCACGAAAGACTGGCGGAGTGAAATCACTTCGCCGGTCTTTTTCGTTTTCCAATTTCTTTTTCTCCAGTCTCCTGGATCTACGTGGGCTTCCGGTTGGCTTGAGCTTTCCCAAATTGTCTTGTGAATTGGTACAATTCGATTTCTTGTGAGACAACTCAACAGAATCGACTGAACGTCTACCAACGAAAACCACTATGGATGCTGCTTCTCTCAGCGAAATCAAAAAAACACTCATCAAGCTGGATCATGATGAGTTGCTCGCGGCCGTTCTTCGCTTGGCACGATTCAAGAAAGAGAACAAAGAGCTGCTGACCTATTTGCTGTTCATGTCCGAGAACGAACAGGGATATGCAAATTATCTATGCGGTCAGATTGACGATTTTTTTGCAGAATCCGGTAGCACCATGCACAAGAAGACGTTGCGAAAGATCATTCGCTGGATGAACAAATGTTTGCGATTTTCAGGAGACAAGGAAACGGCAGTTCAGGTCAGGATGCATTTTTGCCAGACGCTCAACGAAAGCGGCATCAAATTTCGAACGACAAAAGTCATGTTCAATATGTACGCCGGCCAGATCAAGAAGATCGAAAAGTTGATCGAGAAATTTCACCCGGATCTGCAGTTTGATTTTTCAGAGAAACTGAAAAAACTGCATTGATGAAACCGGGGAAACACTCAACATTCAGGGCCAACGGCCCGGCTAGTTATCTATCCCAAGGTGAAGCCCTGGTTTGAGATGGTGGCTTTAAAAACCTGTGGCTCGCAAACCGGAAGTCAAGCTGGCTCGAACCGTTCGGTAGTATGGGTCGCGAGCGACGACCTCGTCTTCCAATTTGCACAGGTTCTCGAATTCAGGCTCGTCCTTAATGTATTCAAAGTCCGAAATAACTGCGATTCCACGTCGTGTGCAGAACGCTTGGTCCACCATTGATTTCAAATACTCGATCGACTTGCGGCGATACTCTTTCTGATCCGGGCCTTCGAATCGGCTTTTCATGCTGTACAGTCGAGCCAGCCATTCGAGAGATTCGCCTCGGTAACGAGCAAAGTCCAGCGTTGCTTCGTAAGCCACGATGGCCTGATCAGCTAACTCCTGTTCTTGCGCGGTAAGTTCCTGCTTTCTTTCGGGGTCCGGAATTCCGCTTTGCCGAATTCTATCGACTTGATTCAGGCATTGCAGTCTGAGTTGGTTCATGCAGTCAGCACGGCTTTTGTAGGCCAAGCCAAAATACGGATCGAGTTCGATGAGTTCATCGTATCGATTGAAAGCAGATTCCCAATCACGACGCCCGATGTCCTGATTGACAACTTTTCGAATCTTGGCGATCGACGAGACGCTCGTTGCATCGTCGTCCGCATCGGCTTCAGAAAATGCAAGCGTCAACAGGTAGAAGCAACCACACAGAACTCCCAGAACCGAAAGATCTCGGATCACCCGGAAGGCTTTAGATCGGAATTGCCTCATCGTCGCCTACTCGAAACCATAAACTAATTACCTTCGCGCACTTTCTCAAAATACTCGTGGGCATGCTCTCTCGCCGCTTTGGGCAACACAGTGTTTTCCAGTGGGTCGTTCTCTTTGCTCATTGAGTCCTTAACCAATTCGCGGACTTCGCTGGCTGAGCGTCCGGAGATATTGTTGCCGTCGGCGTCACCGGTGACCACGGTTTGCCCTTTTTGCAATTTGGCTTTCACGCGATCTTTGTAGTTGCCAGTTTCTTCTTCTTGACGGTCTCTTTTTCCTGCGCCGCGGCCGCTACCTTGCGCCCAATCTTGCCACTTCGGTGGTTTGTCGGAATCCTGCTGACCATTCATGCAGCCTTTGCAATCGCCGATGGCTTCTTCGAGGTCTTCCAGATTTTCAAGCTCTTCGAGTTCGTCGCCCATCTCTTTCATGATTTGCTCCAGGTCTTCTAATGCCTGAGCTGCTTCGTCCATCTGCTGTTGCCCATTTTCACCACCTTGGGAAGGCTGTTTCTCGCCACCCTCACCCTGTTTCTTGGCGCCTTGTTTACCGCCAGGTTTCATGCAGTTAGCACACTTTTTCAGATTCTGTCCCATCTTCTTCATCTTCTGCATCTGCTTCTCTTGCTTTTCCATCTCGTCGATCTTCTGCTGCAGTTCGGCGGCCTTGTCCAAGTCTCCCTGCTTGGTCGCTTTTTCCAGCTGCTTCTTCAGCTCTTCTTTTTTGGCTTGATGTTGCTCCGCAATTTTTTTGAGCTGGTTGGCAATCTCGTTGAGCTCTTTGGCCAGTTTTTTCTTTTCGGCTTCTGACATTTTGCCAAGCTTTAATTTGTCGGCCAAATCCTTGATTGCTTTTTGAGCCTCTTTCATATCACCTTTGCTCATCGCCTCGGCAATTTTTTGAGCAGGACCTTCGCCCACATCTTTAAGCTTGTTAAGCGATTCTTTAAGTGCCTTGCTGTCTCCCAATTCGCGCTGGCGATCCTCGATCTCTTTCTTGATGTCATTCAGCTTGACCAAAGCATCTTTCTTGTTGGGAAGTTTTTCGGGATCGAGATCGTCAAGCTTTCTCTGAAGCGAGTTTAGATTCTCCATCGCATCGTCCAGCCCTTTCTCGGTCAGGGCTTTCTTTTGTTTGTCGATCTTTTTTTGCATCTCCTTAATCGCGACTTCAACTTGCTGCTTGTCACGCTTTTCGGCAAGTGCTTCAGGAGTGATTTCGGGAATTGCGTTCGGCAAGAAGGCAATGCCGATCAGTAGCAAGATCGGGATCAGCGGAAGAGCCAACCGACGATCGGGTTGGAATCGAAACTTGTCACGAACATCGATGGTTTGAGCGCGATCTTCGGCGTCGTGCAACAGAGCTTTTCCCGCATCGGACTCTCGATCCTCCGAGCCCAATGTCATTGCGCTGGAAAGTCGTTCTTTCAGTCCGAACCGTTTGTCAATTTCGATCGCGACGTTGTCCGACGTCTGCCGGGCGCGATAAGTAAACACGGCCGCAAGAATTAGGGAGATCACGCCTCCACCAATCAACCAGCCAGCCGTCCAGAAGTCACTTGCCTCTGGCGTGTTCAGGAATGAGAGATACCAAATCTTGGGAATGGCCAGCCCGATGACGGCAACCATCAACCCGATAAACAACGCCCAACCGAATACATGCATGAATCGGTGAAAATTCAAACGTCGGCGGGCTTGTCTGACTTGTCGATTGATTTCGTTCATGGCATTGTCCTGAATCTGTTCAGTGAACGGGGTGCTAACTTAATTATAGGGTGTTCAAGCCTGCAGGTTCCATTGAGAATCCAAAGCCGACTAAAATAGGAACCGAATTTACTCCTATTAAGATCGGCATTTATTGGCATTGGTTCCCGAAATGATGGCGAAAGTCCGAAAATGAGTGGGATTTTACGTCGATCTACGGTTCTACTGGTGGGGATAAGGGGGATAAGGGCAAGTTCCAATACTCTCGGTTCTCTTGGTCTTGTCATGTTCAGTCACCGAAACAAAACCATGGTTGCCTCCACCCAGGACAAATGGCCCGGACGGGCCAGCTAAAAATCGCAACCAAGAAAGGGCAGCGGTTGAAACCTGTGATCAAAACGCGCGAAAGCACAAACGGTGCAGACCTCCGGACTGGTTCGCAGTTGAGCGAACAAAGTGTGCGAAACGAACTCGCATCGCCCCAAGATTTTCCTGACGCTGACGTTGTGATCTATGACGGCCATTGTGTGTTCTGTCGCGGACAAGTACGAAACTTGAAACGCTTTGACGGAAAGAATCGGCTGGCCTATTTGTCGTTGCACGATCCACAGGTCAGTGAGCTGTGTCCCAATTTGACGCATGAAGATTTGATGAAACAAATGTATGTCGTCAGTCCCGACAAGAAGATCTTTGGAGGCGCCGCAGCGTTGCGGTATTTGTCTCGTCGCTTGCCCAAGCTTTGGCTTGCAGCCCCTTTCTTGCACATTCCGTTTTCGCTTCCGCTGTGGCAATGGACGTACGATCAAATCGCCAAACGTCGATACAAAATCGCTAACAAAAATGGTCAATCGTGTGATTCAGAAGGCACATGTAAGATCCATTTCGACGAATAGCGCACATGCTCTGGTGGTCTAGCCGTTTTGGCGCTAGCCACGGACGCGACAAGCTCGGTGGGGTGGCACTGGCTCTGCCAGTGTTGAATCAATCCTAAAGATCGGCGCTACGGCGGATCGGCCCCGCCTTTGCTGAGCGGATTGCATCTAACGATTCGCCACATCGTTTTCAGCGTTCCTCGAAACGCGCCGTATTTCTTGAGTGCTTCAATCCCGTACGCGCTGCACGACGGCTGAAACCTGCACGTTGGTGGAAAAATCGGACTGATGGCTCGCTGGTAGAAACGAATGACTTGAATCAGGCAATACCTTGGGATCTGCCAGATTAACTTCACAACTTTGGTAACCGTTTCCATAACAGGATTCTACGTGGGATCCGGATTCCCTCCTATCGGACGGCCATAAATATTTGGACGTGGCCTTCCAATCAGCCGTTGCTAACCATCCGATACTTTATCGCCATCGGGAACGAGCTCTTTCAGATTTCCTTGCCGTTGGCGGTTAAGGCTAAGCTGCAACACGTCGGGACGTGAATAGTGTCCGCACGGATCAAAGTTCTGTCTCTCTCGCAGAACCGACTTCAAATCAATTTCGTGGACGATCAGCGCTTCCCGATCACAAACTGGTTCAACCAGCCATTGTCCATCGGGGCCAGCGATACATGACCCTCCGTCAGAAATGATCTCATCTTCAAACGAATCCACTACCAACTCGCGATGTGGAAAGTCAGTGGGAACATCGCTTTTGCGCAGTAGTCCGCTGACCGACAACACAAACGAACGCGACTCCAAGGCAACGAACCGTGTAATGTCGATCGTGTTTCGTTTACAGCCTGGCCAAACCGCGACATGCAGGTTTTCACCTTGCGCATAAAGCGCTGTTCGCGCCAGCGGCATCCAGTTCTCCCAGCAATTCAAACCTCCAACGGTGAACGGCCCCAATTCGAAAGTTCGCAGTCCGTTGCCGTCGCCAATTCCCCAGGCCAGTCGTTCTTCATAAGTTGGCATCAGTTTTCGATGGACGTTGACGACGACTCCGGCACGGTCGATCCTCACCAAAGAGCAGTATCCTGTATGCCCGCCTCGATCAGTTCCTTTTTCGTAACAGCCCAACATGACTTCGATGCCTCGCGCTTTGGCGGCTTCAGAAACAAGTTTCAGGTCACCGGCTGCTATATCGACCGACTCGGCCAAATAATGAGCATGAATGTCCTTTTGAATGTCGCAATTGAACTTTGAACTGTGTGTCGTTGACAACCAGAACGGGTAGCCCGGTAAAACTGTTTCTCCAAACACGACCAATTCGCATCCTCGCTCGGCCGCCGCATGAATGTTGGCCGTGACTTTTTCCAGCGTGGCAGTTCGGTCTAGCCAGACGGGCGCGATTTGAGCGAGTCCGACGGTCAAACTGGTTTTTGTATCACTCATTGGTGCTCAGTATATGAATTTTGGGAAGTGAGGTTGAATGTTGAATTTGATGTCGAAATTCTTGAATTGGGCTTCGTAAGTCAACGCTTTCGCAACCATAATGCGCAGGCGTCATTCCTTAAATCGCAGGCGTCATGATACTGCTAATCGCAACCTGATTAGCTACAATTATTTTAACTCTCTTGATTGTTTTCGAATCGGTTTCCACTGTGTCAATTAAGCCTTCTGCGACAAATGAAAATTCGTCGGACTCCAATTCTCGTGGTCCTCAACGTGCGTGGGCTCAAACGCTTCGCCAGGAAATCGTTGAGAAGATCGATCAGCAAATGGCGGAAGTCCTCGACTCGTTGCCACCGGCTTATTTCGAAAGTCTTCCTGAGGTCGAACAGCTTTCGCACTTGAAAGCTTTGATGGCTTTCAAAATTTGCGACATCAAGCATGAGATCATGTTGCGACGACCCGACGGAAGAAAGATAACCGTCATCTCGCGCGAAAACTATCCGGGATATTTGGCTGGGCTGATTCGTCGTCTTCCAGATCAAGGTCAGTTGATTGGCGGCAAAATTTTCACATCGCGCGACAAAGAATTTATCATCGACATGTTCGAGTTCCAGCCAGAAGGAGCTTATCGAACCAACGTCACCATTTCGTGTGGCCGTCAAGCGACGATTGTGGCGAAAGTCGCTGAGTTGACCGGCGCGCCGGATCAGTTGGTCGAAGAGTTTATCGCTCACTATCATCCGGAAAACGACATTCTGGATTCGCCCGATGAAATTGCCAAACAGTTTACGGCAATGCAAAAAGTCGAGCACACCAACGACATTGCGATCTTATGGGAAGCGGTCAAAGAGCCTGACGGAGAATCGTCGGACCGACACTTTGCGAAGGTCGTTGTCTCGGCGGGCAGCGTCACGACTCGGGCGATCTTCCAACGCGCGGCGGAGTTTTTTGCTGAGTACAAGGTCGATATCGAAAAAGCGTTTTTCGAAAACGTGTTTTTGGGAGACGCAACGCAAGTCGCGCTTACAACGTTTCATATTTCGATTGCTAAAACTCAACTCGCAAAGCTCGTCAGTGACTTTGGCCCAACATGCAGTCCCGAATTTAATGGCGATGTCTTACGACGCCGAATGAGCACGTTCATGCGTGTCGATGAAGAGGTCGTTGCGCCTCAGGCGATCGAAGACAAGTCATTGACGGCTTATTTTAATGATCCAAGAACGGCTGAAGTGTTTTGTGCTTTGACTCGGTTGACTCAACACGTCATCGGGTTTCGTCATTCGGTCAACATTTCACGTGAGCAGGTTTTACGAAAACTGTTGAGGTTCGATACCGTTTCGAGACAAGTCCTGACAGGATTTATGGCGCGTTTCGACCGTGATAGTGACACGCCTTTTTCATGGGATTCGAGCGTCAACCTCGAAGCAATCACGGATATAAACGATCGATTGATCTTGCGTACGTTTCATGAGCTGGCAACGAAGATTGAACGGGCGAACCTCTATGTTCGCGGTCGACGGACGCTTGCGTTTCGGTTTGCCGGCGACATGTTTGCCAATGACGAGCGAGGCGAAACGCCGTTCGCAATTTTCTATGTTTACGGACAAGGATTCGACGGCTTCCATGTACGGTTTCGCGATGTGGCTCGTGGTGGGATGCGATTGGTGCTGACACGCAACGACGAGCATTATTTATTTGAGTCGACACGGATCTTCGACGAAGTCTATCGGCTGTCTTCGGCTCAGCAATTGAAGAATAAAGATATTGCCGAGGGCGGCGCAAAAGCGGCGGTGGTGCTCAAGCCGAATATGTCTGCCGAACGGGCCGGTCGTGATTTTGTCGATGGATTGCTCGATCTCGTGATCAATGTGAAGCAAACGACAGCGCGAGACATTGAGCCGCTGGAACAGGAGTATCTCTACCTTGGCCCCGACGAGAACGTGACCAATAATTTGATTGAGTGGATTGTCGAACGTGCTGCTCGACGTGGGTATCCCTTGCCGTCAACGATCATGAGTTCCAAGCCGACTGGCGGAATCAATCACAAACAATATGGCGTGACTAGCGAAGGGGTCACCGTCTTTTTGCATCGAGCGTTACTCGAAAATGGTTTTGATCCGACAAACCAAAAGTTTACGGTGAAGCTTACCGGAGGGCCCGACGGCGACGTCGGTGGCAACGAAATCAAAATTCTGATTCGAGAGTACGGCGACAACGTACAGATCGTCGCGATCGCGGATGGAACGGGTGCGGCCCACGATCCAGATGGGTTGAATCACGATGAGCTTTTGCATTTGGTTGAAGAAGGATTCGGTATTGCGCATTTCTCGCGTGCAAAACTTGGCCCCAACGGAAGGGTTGTCGATTTGGCTGACGATGAGCAGATTGCCTGGCGAAACAATCTGCATTTCACAGTCCAGTCCGACGTTTTTGTTCCAGCTGGAGGTCGTCCTTCGGCGATCAACGAAGCCAACTGGAAAAGTTACTTACGCGATGACGGAACGCCAAGTTCCCCGATCATTGTTGAAGGGGCAAACCTGTTTATCACCGAAGAAGCCCGCCAACATCTGGCGGCTTGTGGAACGGTGATCGTGAAAGACTCTTCGGCTAACAAGTGCGGCGTGATTTGCAGCAGTTTGGAAATCGTCGCCGGAATGCTGCTTAGCGAAGAAGAGTTTTTGTCGATCAAACCAACGTATGTCGAAGAAGTTCTGGTGCTGTTACGAAAGCTGGCGAGTACTGAGGCGATCAGCTTGTTCAATGAGCAGAGTCGGTTGCCAGAATTAACGCTTCCGGAAATCAGCGTGTTGATGAGCAAGCAAATTATTCGTGTCGCCGATGTGATCAACAACTCGTTTGATCGATGGGAACCGAAAGACCAACAGTTGGCCAGCGACTTCATTTTGTATTTTCTGCCAAAATCACTTGTCGATCGCGTTGGCGAAGGTTTGATTGATAAGATTCCTCATGTCTATCGCCGACAGCTGGTGGCCGCGATTCTTTCCAGCCGAATTGCGTATCGTGAAGGTTGTCAGAATATTCGTAGCATGACCGACGCCGGTTTGGAAAACCTGGTCATCAGCCAGCTGGGCTACGAAGCAAAAGTTCGCGGGATGATCGAACAGCTTCAGCAATCCGATTTGCCGGATCGGGAAAGAATGATTTCGATTCTCGAACATTCCGCGGCCAGAACGCAACGTGAGCTAAAGCTGTAAAGCTGTAAAGCGTTGGCTGTGTGCGTTGCGTTTGTTGCCGGATGTCAGACAATACTCTCGCGTTACTTTCTGTTGCGACGCACGAAAAGCAACCAAGCGAAAGCCGGGAAAACTCCCAGAACATGAGGTTCAGGAACGGCAACAACAAAGTTGTCAGCCGCAAAATAGGTTGGCGTGTTGAGTCCAAATTGTCCAACGTCAGAGCCCGAGAACCGAAATCCGATCCGGTTCGCGTTGAGAGACCCGACATCAACGGTTGTCCATTGGTCGACGATGTAGTCCATCGTATTATCGGCAAATCGATAGTCGGCCAGGAAAAACTCTTGCGTCCCGATTAGGTTTCCCGTTTCGTCAAATCCGTCGATGTCTATTTTGAGAAAATCGGGATCATTGCCGGAGCTGCCGCCGAACTGTTTGGCGAATGAATCTCCGTCACGCATCGATAATGCTGCATAAGCTGTATTGGTGATCGAAAAACTTTGGATTCGTCGATTGGTTCCAGCGTCGACGGTTGCTGTATCGCTGAATGCAACTCCGTACGTTGATGATCCACCATCGCCCATTCCGAAGATTGAGCTGTATTGGTTTCCGAACCCTGGAGTTGTATTGTCGGTGATGTTGGAGAAACTCCAGCCGTCCCAAAAATCAAAACCTCCTGACGATCCGAAGGTGTTGTTGAATAAGAGGCCACCGGAAGTAAATCCGCCTGCCCCATCGGAGCCGTTGTAAAACGATTCTGTCCCAAGTGATGCCCCAACGTCTTCGAAGTCGGTTGTGAAACCGGCCACGCTTTGAGTTGACCCGGCTAGTAGAAAGAACAATGCAATCGTGGTTGTGCATGTTCTTGAGATAGCGGAGTAGAGTGATGTTGTGTTTATTGTTGATTTGTTCATTGAGTTGGTGTTGCTCATGTTGGTTCAGTACAGTTTATCGATTTGAGTTTGAGATTTGAGATTTGAGATTTGAGATTTGAGATTTGAGATTTGAGATTTG
>CAZPBE010000058.1:0-15438 GCA_964584615.1 uncultured Pirellulaceae bacterium
AGCGAGCTGGGACTTCTGGCGAAGTCCACTACAGGTTTTGAAATACCCTCTAACTGTTTTCGGAGTCTTTCATCCGGCGGCATCGGATTGTGACCACTGTCCGTCAAGCATTCTCCAGACACCGCCAGGATTCTTGTCTTGAAGAATATCAGGTAGTCGATGCGGTCGAATGTTGTCAAAACATTGCAGCATTGAAAATCGAACGACCGAACCAGGAAGTCCAACCGCTGTGAAACCTGGATGACCCGTTGCAGGAAATGGGCCGCCGTGATTCATGGCGGAAGAAACGGCGACACCCGTCGGCATCTTGTCGTTTAGTAAACGCCCAACACGTTGACGAAGATTGGGGGCAACCGTGTCATAGTGTGCATCGTCTTTTCCATCGGTTGCTGAATAAATACAGCCGGTCAGGTTCCCTTCGAGTTTCGCAATCACTTCGTTGGCTTGATCGATTGAGTTCGCGACTACGACTAGCGTCGAGTTTCCAAAGGCTTCGGTTTGAAGGGCTTCGCTGTCCTTGATGAACTTTTCTCCAGCGACTTTCAAAATGGTGTTGGAGTAACTGTATCCTTCTCCGCCGCCTGTTTGGCCACCGCAGACGACGCTTGCTCCAGCTTTCTTAAGTGTTTCGATCGCGGATTTCAGGCCTTGCTGTCCAGATTTAGAAAGCAGCGTTCCAACTGGCGCGGCGCTGAATTTTTCCGCGATAGAGCCAATGAATTTTTCAGTTGATTCCCCTTCAATTGCAACGATTAGGCCAGGGTTGGTGCAAAACTGGCCGGTGCCCATCAAGCAGCTGCCCGTTAACTCATCTGCGATCTCCTCACCCCGTTCTTCAAGTGCTCCCGGCAACACAACGATTGGATTCACTGATGAGAGTTCAAGGTAAATTGGTTTGCCAACTGAGTCAGCAGCTGATTTCAAAACCAACCCAGCGTTTCGGCTGCCGGTATAGCCGATTGCAGCAAGCCGGTAATCGCGAGCAAGTTTTTCTCCATCAGAGTGCGCGATGCGGTAGATTAATTGGACAGTACCCGTCGGCATTCCTGTCTCTTCGGCGGCGGCTTGGGCTTGTACCGCCAGCAGTCGCGTCGTTCCTGGATGCATCGAGTTGGCTTTTGCAATCACAGGATTTCCAGCCGCAATGGCGGCAACAAAATCTCCGCCCGAAATACTGCCGAAGGCCAGCGGGAAGTTGTTGGGACCGAAAACAGCAACAGGCCCAATAGAAGCGTAGTAAGAACGTATATTGGTTTCGGTATCAATGACCGGCATGCACCAGCTTGCCGTTCTCGCTGCGGCAGCACCTTGCCGCAATTGCCCGGTTGTTCTGCCAAGCTCACCGACCAATCTGGTGTCGGCAGGTAGCGCGGTTTCACGATTCGCAAGTTCACGAATCTGTTCAGAATTAGCTTCGAGCTTGTCCGCATACGTTTCAAGAAAGTTTGCGATTTTCTCGCGTGGTGTTTTTCTGAGTTGCGTGTAAGCTGCAACGGCTGCATCGAGTGCCTGTTCGCATTCATTCCAGCTGCTAACAGGATAGTCTTCAGCGATCGGCGCAGCAGTTTTTGGGTCATCGGCTTGAAAAGTGCCTGTCGAATCCGATGCTTGCCATCTACCGCCAATGAGAACCTGATGAGTCATGTGTGAACTTTCTTGATTATGCTTTGTTTAACGCGTTTTTGAATGTGCAACAAAGGCGAGAGTTGCCGAGCGCGTTTGAGTAATGTGATCGATCAAAATACAGTAAAATCATAGGGTTGCAACCGACTTTCTGGCGCTGCGTTCTTTGATGGAAAGTCTGCTTTGCGCAGCGACCAGCGATCTAAGTTACACGAACCTTCACTTAATCACACGAACCTCCCCGTAACATGCAACGAATTCAAGTCATTGACTCCCATACCGGAGGCGAACCGACGCGCTTGATTGTGGCCGGAGGGCCGGAACTTGGAAACGGTTCTATGGCGGACCGATTGATGCGGTTTAGAAACGAATGGGATCACATTCGTAGCGCAGTCGTGAACGAGCCGCGTGGTTCCGATGTCTTGGTGGGTGGGTTAATTTGCGAGTCCGTCGATTCAACGGCGGCGGCGGGAATAATTTTCTTTAACAACACAGGGTATCTCGGTATGTGCGGTCACGGAACGATCGGACTGTTGGCGACGTTGAAACATCTTGGCCGAGTTGGAATCGGTGAACACAAAATTGAAACGCCGGTTGGAGTTATCAAAGCCCGACTATATGAATCGGGCACCGTCGATATTGAGAACGTTGATAGTCTTCGATTGCAAAATGATGTGACTATCGATGTTCCTGATTATGGAGAAGTCGTTTGGGATGTGGCGTGGGGCGGTAACTGGTTTTTTCTCGTCAAGAATTCCTGGGAGTCTCTGGAAGTTGCCAATGCTGAACATTTGCGACAGGTAGCTTTGTGGATACGAGAAGCACTTGTTCAAAATGGAATTACAGGCAGTGATGGAGCGAATATCGATCACATCGAAATTTTTGGTGCAGCAAAACGCCAGACCAATGACAGCCGAAATTTTGTGCTTTGTCCCGGCGGAGCTTACGACCGCTCGCCGTGTGGAACAGGCACAAGCGCGAAACTTGCTTGTCTGGCGGCCGATGGAAAACTGGCTCCCGGCGAAGTCTGGCGACAGGAGAGTATCGTTGGAAGTGTTTTCTCGGCTTCTTACCAACCGATTAGAGGCACCGATCGGATCGTTCCAACAATTAGCGGTGAGGCATTCATTAGCGGAGAGGCGACTTTGATTCTTGATCCCAATGATCCATTTTGTAACGGGATTCGGCAATGAAAACCGGGCAGGGCGATCGAGTTGTCGTCATTGGTGGCGGTGTGATCGGCACGATGTGCGCGTGGAATCTTGTCAGCGCCGGTTGCCAAGTCACCATCGTCGACGCCGCCAAATTTGGCGCAGCTTGTTCTCACGGTAACTGAGGTTACGTTTCGCCAAGTCACGTGTTTCCGTTGTGTCAGCCCGGAGCGATTTCCAAGACGTTGTGGGCGATGCTAAAACCGAACTCGCCTTTTTCGGTTAAGCCACGGCTTTCGAAAAGCTTTATGAGTTGGTTCTGGAATTTCTCTCGCCGATGCAACGACAAAGACATGATGTCCGCAGGAGTAGGTCGGCATGCTTTGCTTCAATCGTCCAAACGTTTGTATCAACAGATCATTGTTGATGAGCAAATCGATTGCGAATGGCAAGAAGTTGGTTTGTTGTTTGTGTTTGACCACGAAAAAGAGTTCGCGGCATTTGCAGAAACAGACGCGTTGTTGCGGAAAGAGTTTGGTGTCGGTGCGGAGGCTTATGATGGAAAGCAACTCGTAGAACTTGAGCCAGCAATCAAGGAAGGGTTCGGTGGTGCGTGGCACTACGAAAGCGATTGCCATCTGCGACCAGATAAATTCCTTTCTCAAATGAAAGAAAAGTTGGTTCTGAAAGGTGTCGAGGTTATCGAGAATTTTTCAGTCAGCCAGTTCCTTGCGCAGTCTGAGAAATCGTCGGCCGTCGAAAGTAGTTCCGGGATCGAAATCGAAGCCGATCACTTTGTCGTCGCAACAGGATCCGAAACGCCCTCCCTGAACAAACAGCTTGGAATGAACGTGCCAATCCAACCGGGGAAGGGCTATTCGTTGACGATGCCCAAGCCAACTCGGATGCCCAAGATCCCAATTATCTTCGAAGATTCGCATGTTGCCGTGACGCCCATGGAATCGAAGTATCGGATTGGGTCGACGATGGAGTTCGCCGGCTACGATACTTCGATCAATCCAAAGCGGTTGGCACTGTTGAAAAAGGCGGCAGAAAAATATCTTCACGAACCGCATTGTGACCCGATCGAAGAGACTTGGTTCGGTTGGCGGCCGATGACTTGGGACGGAAAGCCGGTAATTGATCGCAGCCCGGCGATGAAGAATGTTTGGATTGCCGCTGGGCACAACATGTTGGGGCTAAGTATGGCGACTGCAACAGGTCAGCTGCTCAAAGAGTTGATGCTTGGCGAAGAGCCGCACATTGATCCGTCACATTTCTCAGCTTCGCGGTTTATGTAGTCGTGTAAGACACTCGGAACTTGTTATTGATTGGTCCAAAAATAGAAATTGTTGGACTCCAATTCAAAACCCATGCGTGGGTACAACTGATTGCCAATGTCGTTTGACGTTTCTGTTTCCAGCAGAATCCCACATGCGTTGTTCGAATTTGCCAGATCTTTTGCTCGGTCAATCAACTTTTTTGAAATACCTTTACCTCGGCTTTCCGGCTTAACGAACAAGTCATTCAGTAACCACATTCGTTTCATGCGCACCGATGAAAAAATTGGGTACAGTTGCGTGAACGCGACCAAGGTTCCGGTGTCGTCTTCGGCTACAAAAATGGTGGCTTCTTTTTCTCGTAACCTTTCCAACAAAAAGGAACGGGCAGCAGGTTTGTCGGAAGGCTTTCCGTACCACACACGGTAGGCATCGAATAGTGCAACGACTTGATCGATGTGGGCTTCATTCGCTTCGATGATTTTCATAAATTCGAGTTCGCAATCGTGCGTTCAATCAGTGAATTGAAAAAGGATGATACAAAAGTTTGAATTCAAAGTTCCACGGTTTCGCCTTCAACGGCAATCTTTAGTCCTGATCTTTCAACCTGATTGGTAGCGGCGCTGTTCGGTTGGAGGACTGGGTTGGTGTGGTTGAAGTGAATGAAGCGAACTTTGGCTCGTTCCGTTTTTGCCAGCGACGAAAATTGTTGAATGCTTTCTGTGACAAAGGGATGTGGGATGAGTGCCATGTCGCGACCGGGGATCTCTCCATTCTCAAAAAACGTTCCGTCCAAATAGGCGACGTCACAATCTTTCACAACTTGCTCGATCTTCTGAGTCCATTTTGCCCACTTGTCGATATCGGGAAGAAAGACAGCCGTCTTGTTGGGACCCGTGATTTTGAATCCGACCGTTTCCGAAAACTCGTCGCGATGGGGGACTTGAAAAGGCGTAACTGAGACACGCTCGTTCAGCTGGATTGATTTATCTTTTTCCAGTGGCGTCAACGTAATATTTTTTAGCAATACAAGCTGGCTCCAGGGCCCGTTGGAATTCAAAAAAGTTGTCATGCGCGGCATCGAGTAGACCGGGACACCCTCTGCGCCAATGATTTCTCGGCCCAGATGAATCAACCCGGCGTAATGGCCGACGTGCGCGTGCGTGAGAAAAATTCCATCGAGTCCCGGCTGCGATTTCTTGGACGGCGCAAATTCATCGAGCATTCGCAATTGATCAGGAAAGTCGGGTGTGCATTCGAACAACCAGCGTTGGTTTGTTTTGTGATCGACGACTGCCAAACAAACAACATGTCGGTGAAGTTTTGGATCGTTCCAAGCCGCCGCGCAACAATCTTTCTGACAAGCGGCTTGTGGAAAGCCTGCGTCTTGCGCGATACCGAGAACGATCAGTTCAACGCTGTCTGAATTTTGTGCGAGGGCGAAATTGCACGCAATGAAAAGGGAAAGAAATGCCCCTACAGTCCAAAAGGTTTTTGTCGCAAGACGTATTCTCGTTTGGGACATCGAAACTTCCGTTGAATGGCAAGAGGAAAAAGAATCAGTGCTCGATTGCCGGTTCCGTGAGTTGATAGGGACAGAAATGACGGTCAAATCGGCAGGCGAATCAACCCGGTTCTAACCGAACTCCGAACTTATCCGGATTGGAGGTGATCTAGTTGTGGGTTGAATGATCGCTATTCTTCAATATAATAAGTGAGCTTTTTTCTGTAAAACAGTTATAGCAACCCCTCGTCCACTACGTAAAAACGCAAGGGATAGTCATGTCTTCAAAGAAACGGCGTCGCCTCAACCGATCAACTTACTCAAGCTTTGAACCACGTCATATGCTTGCCAGCATTTCCTTCGACAGTGGTGAAGTTACTGTTCGTGGAACAGGAACCGATGACGTCATTCGTCTTCTTGGTTCAGACGACTATCAGAGCTTTCGTGTGGTCATCAATAGTAGCGACGCAAACCTGCGGGAAACTTTTTCATATTCCGAAGTTTCAAAACTCACTGTTTTCGCTGGTGCAGGAAACGATCGTGTTATCAATACTCTTGTCCGTGATTCGATTGTGTATGGCGGAAATGGGAATGATCGAATTGAAGGTGGCTACCGAAACGACTTCCTGTTTGGTGGTGATGGCGTCGACACATTGATTGGCCGCCACGGCGACGATGCGCTCCGTGGTCAGGACGGCGATGACTGGCTGTATGCTGGTCCCGGGGAGGATCGTCTTTTTGGCGACGATGGAAACGACGGGCTTTTTGGAGCATCCGGTGACGATTTACTTCGGGGCGGTGACGGGAGCGACGTGTTGCGCGGGGATAATGGCTCGGACCGAATCCTTGGTGGAGCTGATGCTGATCGGCTGTTTGGCGACGACGGAGACGACGCGTTGCTTGGCGAAGCTGGTGACGACTCCATTTTTGGCGGGGATGGTGACGACTCAATCAACGGTGGCGAAGGGGATGATGTTTTGGCTGCGGGTACGGGAGACGACACAGTCTCGGGTGGATTGGGCGATGACAATATCTACGGTAACGATGGAACCAACACGCTGTGGGGCGACGAAGGTGCCGATCTTATTGTCGGGGGTCTAATGGCAGACCAAATCTATGGCGGAGACGGCGACGATATTCTCCGTGGCGGCGATGGCGTTGATGGCATTAATGGCGGAGACGGTGACGATGTTCTTCGTGGTGGTGCAGACTTTGACTGGCTCCGCGGTGGCGATGGGAATGATCGACTATACGGTGAAGCCGGTAGAGATTGGCTCGACGGGGACGAGGGGGATGATTGGTTGTATGGGTCAGGCGACGACAATGAATTTTGGCTTAGTCCCGGTGTTGATCGATACTTTGGCAACGGCGGCGACGATACGGTTTGCGTCAGGGGAAAGCTGGAGGATTTTGAAATCACGCGTCAGGGAGAAAGCTCTTTCAAGATCGTCGACTTGCGTGATCAATCAACGACTCCGGTCACTGAAGCCGCGGGGATAAGTTTCGTGACGGACATAGACGACATTGTGTTTTTCTTTGAAGATTCCGAAGGCGTTCCCGATGCCTTGCGACGAGAGCTCGATGGTTTGGCGAGCTAACAGATCAACGGAAAAAGGCCGCACGACATATCGCGCGGCCTTTGACTTCTGCTTATTCTAATCGATCATCTGAGATGACGGGTCTTAAGTCGCTTTCTTAAACAGGCTGATTGCGAACAACAAGATAACCGCGCCGATGGTGCCGGAGAGGATTTCATTGACGTAAGGAACAGGGATCAAGTTCAATGAACCAAATAGGAACGAGAACAAGAAGGCGCCGACGATTCCGACAATGATGTTTGGCACCAATCCCATGCTGCCGCCTTTCATGATGTTACCGGCGAGGAAACCAGCGATCGCGCCGATGACCACTGCCACGATGATACCGATCCAGTTGATTCCGCCGACGGTTGCAGCGGCATCTTGCGCAAAAAGTAAAAATTGCATTTTGAACTCCAAATGTTTGGGAGGTTGGTAGGGGTAAAGAAGTGAGTTCTAGAAGTTGGGTGAATCAAGTTAGAACTTGGGAACTCGATACATTTTTTGGATTGCGACGACCAAGGTGAAGCCGAAAGTCGCAGGATTTTCAATTTGCAACGAATCTCCGAGCTTTTTCGAGTTTTTTGAAAGTCCTAAATTAGCAAGACACTCGGTCAAGACCTCGCTCAAGAAGCGTTTACGCAGGTCCTTGCGCCGAAAGCGTTTAAGACGTTGTCCACTCGCCCTAGCGATTGAGATTTGGCCGATGCCATCCGCAATGACGTCCGATGCATCGACTGTGGTGACTTGTTGTTTGAGGTTCAAGTCGATTGGTTTTTGAACTTGTTTTCGAAAACCTGTTGTAACGCACGCCCGTAGGGATCGCCTAGCTTGCCGCATCGGACATAATTCCGCAGTGGGTCAAACATGCGTTAGGGATTTTTCCAGACACTCAGGCTTGTGATAACGTCGGGGCTTTGGTGAATCTAACGAGCTCGCCGGAGCAACTCGGTTTCTTTGTGATCGAAAGAGGGTCAATTCTAAACCCTTGTTGCGTAATAAGGGTGGAGAACTGCAGGTGGCCATTTTCGGTGGTGCACGTTTGGCCGAGCTGACGTGATGTTGAGCGGAGTGGAGGGGCGCTTTTGTGTATACGGAGTAGGGCTTTTGGACTTTGTTTTCAACGCCGCTTGACGATTAGAAAAACTAGCACGAAGATACGCACTTCTCAGATTGGGCGAACGGATTGAGGCCTCCTCTTGGCGAACGCTCGCTACGGTAAGTTTTGACAAAATTGCGGGAATTCACCGGAAATAGTCTGTGAAAATTTTCACGAAGTCGATAACATGTTGTGGCTAAAGCAGGCTCGAGGTCTGTTCAGCCAAGAGGAAATCAGAGCGCCAGTGGAGAGCACTTCTTTGTAAAGGGAAGTTTTCCATTTTCGGCTTGGTGAAAGTGGCTGCTAAAGAGTTGTTTGAGTCAATTTGTAATCTCTTTCGTTGCAAATTGAATGCTATTGTTGGATCGATATAAAAAGCAAACCAAATGCTGTACCAGATCAAACGCGGATTGAATGTACCGATTTCAGGTCCGCCCGTGCAAGACATTAACGCCGGTCCCGATGTGTCATCCGTTGCCTTGTTGGGCAATGACTATCACGGAATGCGACCCACATTGTTGGCTCAAGTTGGTGACAAGGTAAAGCTTGGCCAACCTATCTTTGAAGACAAGAAGACGCCTGGCGTTATCTATACTTCTCCGGCTTCAGGAACCGTCCGCGAGATCAACCGTGGAGACAAACGCCGATTCATTTCGATGGTGATCGACGTCGAGGGCAACGCGGAAGAAACGTTTACCGCACACAAGTCGTTGGGCGACCTGACTTCAGATGTCGTTCAGGAGCAACTGCTAAAATCGGGAATGTGGCCAGCGCTCCGCACTCGTCCGTTTAGCAAAGTTCCTGTCCCGGGGACGGAACCCAAATCAATTTTCGTTACGGCGATGGATACGAATCCGTTGGCGGCCGAACCGGAATTGATCATCGACAGCCAGAAAGAAAATTTTATCGCTGGCCTGACGGTGGTTTCAAAGTTGACGCTGGGCAAGACGTACGTTTGTACTCGCGACGATTCACGAATTCCTGGCGAGAATATTCCGAACGTTAGTTTCGCTCAATTTTCCGGACCTCATCCAGCTGGTTTGGTGGGAACGCATATTCACTTTCTTGATCCTGTTGACGCCAACAAAACGGTTTGGCACATCGGCTATCAGGATGTCATCGCGATCGGTCACTTGTTCTCGACAGGGAAACTGATGACCGAGCGAGTGTTGGCTGTCGGAGGTCCGAAAGTTAAGTCTCCGGGTTTGATTCGTTCGCAACTGGGTGCTTGCCTGGATGACTTGTTCAAAAATGGCGAAGCCGATTTGGAAAAGTCACGCGTGATTTCCGGTTCTGTTTTGAGTGGCCGCGAATCGGCTGGCAACGAAAACTATCTTGGGCGTTACCACAATCAAGTCACGGTTGTCGAAGAGGGCAACGATCGCGAGTTTCTTGGCTGGCAGAAGCCAGGCTTTGAGAAATATTCGCTGACGAAAATTTACGGCGGTTCATGGTTGAAAGGAAAGTTGTTTCCTATGACAACCAATCTAATGGGCAGCAAACGAGCGATGGTTCCCGTGGAGAGTTACGAGCGAGTCGTGCCAATGGATCTATTGCCAACGCAATTGCTTCGCTCGATTATTTTTGGTGCCAAGCACGGTGATACCGAAGAAGCACAACGCATGGGTGCGTTGGAGTTGGACGAAGAAGATTTGGCGTTGTGCACTTTTGTTTGTCCCGGCAAATACGAATACGGTTCGATCTTGCGAAAGAACTTAGAGCTCATCGAGAAAGAGGGTTAAACAGCGAAACATGTTAAGAAAATTGCTGGATCAGATCGAGCCACTATTCCACAAAGGTGGTGTGCTCGAAAAACTTTACCCGCTCTACGAAGCGAACGATACGTTTCTGTATACGCCGTCGGACGTCACCAAAGGCGCGACGCACGTACGTGATGCGATTGATACCAAGCGAATGATGACGATGGTCATTATCGCTTTGTTGCCGTGTATTTTCATGGCTTGCTACAATACGGGTTATCAAGCTCAAAAAACGATCGCCGCGACGGGCTTTGCTCCGCCAATGGATCATGGCTTTCTTGATGCACTTTGGAGTGGTTCGTGGCGATACAACGTCATGGATTTCCTGGGCATCGACTACACGTCCGACCGGGGCGCGTTTTTGAATCCGATGAACATCATTCCCTGTTTCTTGCACGGACTGTTGTTCTTCTTGCCTGTGTATCTGGTTTGTATGGTCGTCGGTGGTCATTGTGAATTGATTTTCTCGATCATTCGCAAACACGAAATCAATGAAGGCTTTCTGGTTACTGGAATGTTGTTTCCATTGACGTTGCCGCCCACGATTCCGTTGTGGCAAGTCGCCATTGGAATCGCGTTTGGTGTGGTGGTCGGAAAAGAGATCTTCGGCGGAACGGGAAGAAACTTTCTCAATCCCGCTTTGACCGCTCGCGCGTTTTTGTATTTCGCTTATCCGACCAAGATTTCGGGCGATAAAGTCTGGACAGCGGTTGGCGGATTTGAAGAAACGGCCAACACCGTGATGGTCGACGGATACACCGGAGCGACCGTTCTCGGTTACGTTGCCAACTCAACGGCGGCTGACGGCACGGTCAATGAAATCATTCAAGAGATGGGCAAGAACAGCACCTCGGGAACGAGCTGGTGGGACTTCTTTATTGGAAACGTTCATGGATCGATGGGCGAGACCAGTACGCTGGCTTGTTTGATCGGCGCGGCGATTTTGATCGCTTGTGGAATCGGTTCATGGAGAATCATGGGTGGAGTGCTGATCGGAATGGTCGCTTTTTCATCTTTGCTGATGTTCGGTGAACAGCCCGTCTGGAATCTCGGTCCGATGTGGCACCTGGTCATTGGGGGATTCGCGTTCGGAACCGTATTTATGGCGACTGACCCAGTATCTGCGTCGATGACAAGAAAAGGTAAATGGGTTTACGGATTCATGATTGGATTCTTAACGGTGCTGGTGCGGGCGGTTAACCCGGCGTTTCCGGAAGGGATCATGCTGGCGATCTTGTTTGCTAACGTGTTCGCTCCGTTGATCGATTACTTTGTCGTCGAAGCCAATGTAAAGAGGAGGGCATCACGCTATGCCACTTAGTGACCTTAAGAAAACGAAAGACACAACCGGGACAACGTTTCTTGTCGCAGGCGTGCTTTGCGTCGCGTGTGCGTTGATCGTATCGTCGGCCGCTGTCATGCTCAAATCGATGCAGGACGCGAACGTTGATCTGGATCGCAAAAGAAATTTGTTGAAAGTCACCGGGTACGGCGACGAAGACATTAACCGGCGAGCTTTAGAAGTCTTTGGCGAAAACTTCGACGTGACGATTATTGATATCGAAACGGGCGAGGAAGCGATCGACGCATGTCACGCAGCGCTTGTTGATGCAGGCAAAAAGCTTTCGCTGGACGAGCTTAAAGAAACACCGATGTTGTACAACCAGGCATGGGCTTCAGGGTCCAAGCTGGAGGCTGTTTGTGAAAAACTTGACTCGGGCGACGATACGATTCGAATTCGGTATCGCGAAAAGTTTTCACACGTGTTCATTTTGAGGAACGAAGACGAGTCGGTAAAGAACTACGTCTTTCCCGTTCGCGGATACGGATTGTGGTCAATGATGCACGGCTACCTGGCTCTCGAGCCAGACCTTACGACAGTCGTTGGTATCACGTTCTATGAGCACGGCGAAACACCAGGATTGGGCGGCGAGATTACGAGTGAAAGATTTATTACGCAATGGCCTGGTAAACAGGTCTTTGATGGTGCCGATGTTCGGTTGGGCGTCATCAAAAACGGCGCTAAAGACAACTACACGATCGATTCACTTAGCGGTGCCACGATTACTTCTAACGGCGTGACGAATTTGATCAGGTTTTGGATGGGGCCAAACGGATTTAAACCATTCATTGAAAAACAAAAATCTAAATCGTCTTCGGCTCAATTGAATGGCTCGATTCAATCAATTGACACGATAAGTTCTGACGACTCGCTTCGTTCCGACGACGCGATTCGATCTGGAAAGACGTTGAGTCAACAGCAGGAGACGGAGGCAGCAAACCATGGCTAAAGAAAAATCTCCCAAGGACCTGGTCTTTGAACCAGTCTTTGATCAAAACCCGATCGCATTGCAGGTGCTTGGTATCTGTAGTGCATTGGCGGTGACCACGCAGATGACGACGTCGGTCACGATGGCGATCGCGGTGATCATTGTGACGGCCTGCTCTGGTGCGGCGGTTGCGGCGATTCGCGATTTCATCCCGTCAAGTATTCGAATTATTGTCCAGATGACAATCATCGCTTCGCTGGTGATTCTGGTCGATCAAATCCTTAAAGCGTTCTCTTACGGTTTGAGTAAGGAGTTGTCGGTTTTCGTTGGACTGATTATCACCAACTGCATCGTGATGGGGCGTGCCGAAGGCTTTGCGATGAAGAACAACGTGAAGGACAGCTTCCTTGACGGGTTGGGCAACGGACTTGGATACGGTTTGATTCTGATCGTTGTCGGATTCTTTCGTGAGTTGTTTGGCAGTGGGTCGTTGTTCGGTATCACGCTTCTCCCGTTGAAAGCCGACGGTGGCTGGTACGAGCCGAACGGCTTGATGCTGTTGTCACCAAGTGCGTTCTTTATCATTGGCATCTTCATTTGGTTGTTGCGTACAGCGAAACCCGAACAGATTGAGGCAAACTAATGATGTACTACGTAGAACTATTTTTGCGATCGGCTTTTGTCGACAATCTGGCACTGGCATACTTTCTTGGGATGTGCACCTTTTTGGCCGTTTCCAAAAACGTCAAAACGGCGCTTGGATTGGGAGCGGCAGTGATCGTGGTCCAGGCGATTACGGTTCCAGCCAACTGGTTTATTCTCAACTTGTTGCTTAAAGAGACCGGTGCACTAAACCCAGGTGTTGACCTGACTTTCTTGAGTTTGATTTGTTACATCGGCGTGATCGCGGCGATTGTACAAATCCTCGAAATGGTCTTGGATAAATTCTTCCCGGCTTTGTTCAACCAGCTTGGAATTTTCCTGCCGCTAATCACCGTGAATTGTGCCATCCTCGGCGGCACGTTGTTCATGGAACAACGTGGTTACGAATTTGCAGAAGCCGTCACGTTTGGTGTTGGTAGTGGGTTCGGTTGGGCCGCAGCAATTGCAGGTCTGGCTGGAATTCGTGAAAAATTGCGTTACTCGGACATTCCACCTGCCCTGCGTGGATTGGGAATCACTTTTATTATCGTCGGTTTGATGGCATTGGGCTTTCAAGCTTTCGGCGGCATCTAATCGCGTTGTATTCGATTTGACTTTGTCTGTTAGGACAAAGAACTGAACTTGTTGAGCAAAGTGTTATGGCAGTTATATACGGTGTCCTGTTTTTTACTCTGGTCGTGTTGGCTTTGGTTGCCATTATTCTTGGTGCCAAGAGTTATCTGATCAATTCGGGTAATGTCAAAATCATGGTCAACGAGCAGAAGGAATTAGAAGTTCCCGCTGGTGGCAAGTTGATGAATGTTTTGGCCGACGCTGGGATTTTCGTTTCGTCTGCGTGCGGTGGTGGTGGAACCTGTGCCCAGTGTTTGGTGAAAGTCCATTCTGGCGGCGGCGAAATTCTGGCCACCGAAAAAGGGCATATCAATAAACGAGAGGCGCGCGAAGGCTGTCGTCTTTCCTGTCAGGTTGCCGTTAAAGGCGACATGGATGTCGAAGTTCCTGAAGAAGCGTTCGAAACAAAAAAGTGGGTTTGCAAAGTCAAATCAAACGACAACGTTGCCACGTTCATCAAAGAGTTGGTTCTCGAATTGCCCGAAGGCGAAGACGTTGCCTTCAAGGCAGGTGGCTACATTCAAATCGAGGTTCCGCCACATGAGCTGGAGTACAAGAACTTCGACATTGATAAAGAGTATCATCCGGATTGGGATAAGTTCGATGTGTGGCGTTACAAGTCCAAAGTCGATGAGACGGTGATTCGAGCTTACTCGATGGCGAATTACCCGGGCGAAAAAGGCATCATCATGCTTAACGTCCGGATTGCGTCGCCGCCTCCGCGTCTTGAAGGGATCCCGCCTGGAAAAGTTTCGTCTTACATTTTCGACTTGAAACCTGGTGACGAGTGTACGATTTCTGGGCCGTATGGTGAATTCTTCATCAAAGAAACAGACACTGAGATGGTCTATATCGGTGGTGGAGCTGGAATGGCGCCGCTGCGTAGTCATATTTTTGAGCTGTTCAAGAATTTGAAGACAGGACGCAAAGTCACCTATTGGTATGGCGGTCGAAGTCTTCGTGAGTTGTTTTATGTTGATCAGTTCCGCGAGATCGAAAAGAAGTTTCCAAATTTCAAATTCAATATCGCGTTGTCCGATCCGATGCCAGAAGACAATTGGGACGGCTACACGGGATTTATCCACAACGTGTTGATCGAGAACTATCTAAAAGATCATCCGGCACCTGAAGACATTGAGTACTACTTCTGTGGTCCGCCGATGATGAACCAAGCTGTATTGAAGATGCTTGATGACTTTGGCGTCGAACCAGAAAACATCGCGTTTGATGACTTTGGCGGGTAAGTGTCGCGTCGCTCCAGCTGTACGTTGAAGTAAGTCTTGGACGACCGGGCGACAAATTTAAAGTCCATGAACAGGAGCTGACATGAATTTTGGTGAACTGAAAAAAGCACTAGCCGGTCGTGATGCTCAGTTGATTCGTTTTCGGTTTGTGGCTGGTGGCGAAATCGAAATTCATTGTCACGTAACTGAAATTGGCAAAGTGACGAAAGATTTCGTCGACTGTGGTGGAGTTCGCCGTACTGTCGAGACTTGTGTCATTCAGACGTTTGTCTATTCGGATACCGATCATCGAGTGACCGCCAATACGTTTTCGAAGATCGTTAAGGCGTCTGGGCCTCTTGGTTTAAGTGATGACTTGCCAGTCGACGTTGAGTATCAAACGAGTGAAACAATTGGCGTCTTTTCCGTTTCTGAGGTGACCTGTTCTGACGAAGAAGTTTCGTTTTCTCTTGCGTCAAAAGCGACCGCTTGTTTAGCTCCGGATCTATGCGGAATTGACGGTCCGAATTCTTCAGTCGCGAATTTGAGTTCGACCAAGCCGTCGGCACTTCCACAGTTGCCAGGTGGTTGCTGAGGTGGCAGTTCGAATTGCGGCTAGTTAGCCGTAGTGAAAAAGCAGATCGACGTCGAGTGGATAAAAGAGCGGCGCGGCGTT
>CAZPBE010000058.1:15538-34632 GCA_964584615.1 uncultured Pirellulaceae bacterium
GCTTTTTTCTGTCGCTCTCCAATCTTTCGATTAGCGATCATTCTCAGCTGAAGTTGCATCGTCAACGCGGCGTGGTGCCATATTCATCCGGGTCGTCGTTTTCATTGTAAACTTGCACACGTTGCCAAATCTTTTCAAGTGGATTCTCCGTTTCGTTTTTTGCAAGTTGTTTGGCATGTGGTATCCTTTGGATACATCATCGTTCTCGCACAAGGAAAATAAATGAAACTACTCAATATCGCTGTTGCTTGCCTGCTGAGCCTGTCTTTTACAGCTTCGGCTATGTCCCAGATCGTCCACGACGAATCGGTCGATGGTGACTTGAGTGGCGTATTTTCGGCTCCGCAATCAGTGATCTTTAATCTCGGAGCCAACACGGTTGTCGGGCAGATCGGGAATAACGGTTTTACAGGAGCAACCAACGGTCAGGATGCTGACTATTTTTCATTCTCGTTAGGGCCGGGTCAGCAGTTGCAATCTGTCACTATCGATTCATTTACATCGCCTGGATTTCCGGGTTCGAGTTTTATGGGTTTTGTTGGCGGCACGTCGTTCGCGGGTCAAGGTGCAGGCGATCTTGACGGGAATACCCTGTTCAATGCAGGATCAGGCGATGTACTTCCGGCCTTGGCTGGAGGCCCATTGCCATCCGGAGACTATTCGATCTGGCTGCAAGAGACATCCGACAACGTGGTCGACTATTCCGTCACATTCAATGTCGCAGTTCCTGAGCCGTCGAGTGCAGTGTTCGTTGGCACGTTTGCAGCCCTTGGATTGATCCGTCGACGACGATAGTCGAATCAGAGCCGATTCCAATCTTCGTCCGAAATATTAAACCAAGTGATTTCCACTTGGTTCTTTTTGATTGTGCTCTCGCCAACGCATACCGCGGAGACGTCGAGATGCGAACGACAATAGAGTTCGATTTCTTCGAGTGGCATTACAAAGAACGCCGTCGCTAAAGCATCAGCTGTAGCAGCAGATTTGGTGATCACCGTTGTTGAGAGATGGAGGTCGGTTGGCCAGCCGGTGCGTGGGTCGATAATGTGGCCGTACTTTTTGCCATGATGGAAAAAGCCTTGTCGGCCTGTACCCGAGGTCCCCAATGCGGCGTCTTGAAGATAGAACTCCGCCAACCGTTGGTCCGGGAAAGTTGGATGGCTAAGTCCAATCGGCCAGCCTCGTTGAGCGGCCTGGTCCAAGCCGCCTGTTTCGTCTTCGATTCGTTTTTGACTCCCTTTCGCGTAAACACTGCTTTGTCCACCGTGAATGACGAAGTCGCCAATTTTGTGTTCCGTAAACAGTGCAACCACTCGGTCAATGGCATAACCCTTTCCAATTCCGCCAAGGTTGATCTTGGTCCCGTCACGTAAAAAACGAACCGATTCATTGTTTGCGTCGAATTCGATGTGCTGCGTACCAACAGACTCGATCGCATTATGAATAGTTTCAACGGCCGGGACCGAACCTTTGCCTTGTTCAAATCCCCAGATGGACGACAGTTCGCCCGAAGTCATGTCGAATGCGCCGGATGTCTGTTGATGAATTTCTGCGGCGCGGCGAAGCAAGCCAAACAGATTTTGTTCAACGCGAGTCGGTTCGGTAAACGCTATTCGATTGAGTGAGGAAATCTCACTGTGATCACGGTACACCGTCAATTGATCTTCGAGTTGGTCAATTAAAGCGAATGCCTTCATTGCCGCCGCGGAGGCTGCGCGATATTGATGCAAGTTAAACAGCAATTCAAACTGACACGCCATCGCCGATTTCGAATACTCTTCCAGATAAGCCGCTTGTCGAACTTCGAGTTCAGGCGAGACGTCTGGAGACAGCTCGAACGAAAATTCGTTGGTCGCTTTTCGCAAAGCACGAATGGTAGACTTGCCTTTGAGAAAGTCTCGACGGCTGGATGGATCACTCATTGTAAATTCAGTTTTCCATGAGCACGATGGTTTCGGGTGGAACGACTAACAAGTTTACACAGCGGACTGTTTTTAGTCCTTTGGAAATTGTCTCAAAACACGGGTCGGCGACGCCTTCTGATGATACCGATGCGATCGAATTGTCAGTTGGAATGGTCGATTTGATAAGGATCAGTTCGTCTGCGTTAAGTTTATGCGCTAAAGCCGCGCTGATCGAATCACTGGTAACGTTCCACGATTGCGCCAGGTCTGGTTGGTCCAACGACCATTGAGAAGGATCAAAGACGATGAAAAAAAGATTCGGATCGCTAACGTCGGCGTCTTTCAATTCGGAAATTTTCGTCACAATCTGATCGATCTCCAATAAATCAGCGACTAGCCTTGCCGTGATGGAAAGCTGTTTGCAGCTAATTTGATGGGCCAGTTCGTCTCCCAGTCCAAACCGCGAATCCCACTCGCGAATGTTTTCCACGAAAACGCCGCCTCCAGCGATAAGAACCGTTGGTTTGACTGGAAGTCGATGGAGGTACTGTTCCAGGCGAGACTTCAAATCGTCCAAGGAGAAAAGGCTGCCTCCAATTTTGACAACGCGAAAAGTCGGTTTTTGAGTGTTAGTATTCAATTGCCGAACTCCAACTCCGCCAGCCACGCAACAGCCGCAGCAGGAGCGCAACAATTTTGCTCGGGAACAGAAAAGAATTTCGAAAGCTGATCGACTTTTGAATCGGGAAAATGATCGTTAACAATCTCAACGGCCAGCCAGTCGCCTTCTCCCGACACGACAAAATGTCCTGTTAGTTGTTTGTGATCCATGAGAGCATCGAGAGACTGTCCGATCAATCTCTTGGCCATCTTAAGAGTCTGGGTAGCGATCGCATGGATTTCGTGTTCTTCCAACTCCGCGATATCTGCACACACTGTTCTTGCCAGTCGATGTCGACAGCGGTTGAGGCTCAGTGGCCGACCGTCCGGTGTATTTGTAATTTGCGGTGATTCTTCTACGCGACCTAAAACAACGAGCGCGTCTTTGATCGTTGCGAAGGCTTCTCTTGCGACGTTTACGTTTCGATTTTGAAATTCAAATTCGCTGACAAGCATTGAAATCGGCGTGCGTCCAACTCCGACGTAGACCAGTTCGTCGTTTGCTAGTCTCGTTGTGTCGGTTCGGCCTGTCGCTGATTGTTTGCCATCAACGATCGGAACAATGTCGGTTGTGGTCGAGCCAATGTCGATCAGGCAAGCCTTTTCGAGTTTGGGTTGAATGCGGGACCCGGCAAAATTAGCCAAAGCAGCCCAGTTGGCGGCCGCCACGTCCAGCCAATTGTCTTTCGCAGACTCCGAGTCAAGCCAATGACCACTCACGGTGTAGTACTTCGTCGAAACAAGTCTCAACGATGTCGACGCTTGCTGAATTGCATCGACGATATAGGTTACACCAGCTTGTTTGGACTCAAAGCAATCCGCCAGCTCGCCGGTCATGGTGGCAGCCAGGCTGTGCGGAGCGTTTGGGGTGTTAGAGATGGCTTGACCAAGCAACCCGACAAGCTCTTTTTCGAAACGTTGGCAATCGGACCACATCGGGAACGGCTTCGAAATGGCGATATCATTTGAATTTGAAATTTTCAAATTCGCTCCGCCAACATCTATTCCCAGCCAGCTCATGAATTGACAATTTTCGACAGTGAGGTTTTGATATCGGGAAACGTAAACTCGAACCCTGAGCTTAACGCAGCTGTGGGAACGACTCGTTGCGAGTTAAGCAAGTTTTCGGAAAATTCGCCGAGTGCTAACCGCAAGCCAAATTTTGGTGCCGGCAATATAGCAAATCGTCCCAATGAACGTGCTAGTTCAGTCGTAAACGTTGAATTGCGAACTGGATTCGGGGCAACTCCGTTGACGGGGCCCGATACCGTTTCGGTTTTGATGGCCCATTCGATCATCGAAACCAGGTCGGTAACATGGATCCACGGCATCCACTGCTTCCCAGTTCCAAGCTTGCCGCCTAGTCCCCACTTGAACATGGGAATCAACTTTTCAAGTGCTCCACCGTCACGGCCAAGGACGATCCCAATCCGAATCAGGACAACGCGAACGCCATGTTGATCCAGCCGTAGATTCTCAGCTTCCCAGTTCTTACAAAGATCGCCGATAAAACCACCTACAGCGGGATGATCTTCGTCGACAATCGTTTCGCCAGCATCGCCATAAATTCCAACAGCCGATGCGGCCACGAGTGTACGTGGCAAATTCGGCAGTCGCAAAACCGCATCAACAAGTGACCGAGTCGCGTCGACACGACTTTCGACGATACGTTTCTTTTTAGCGTCGGTCCAACGGCCTTCGGCAATTGATTCTCCCATCAGATTAACAATCGAATCAATCGGTTTGTCGGCTGGCAAAACAAGTTCGGTCTTCGACGGTTTCCACTCGATGAAATCTGTATTGGGTTGACTGATTTTTCGCTTGGCAGATTCGGCATTCCGAGTTGTCAGGATGGAATGTTCCAAACGCGGAAGCAGATGATTGCCAATGAATCCGGTTCCACCAGTGAGTAAAGTTGTGGGCATGGACAATAGAATGTTGAGATTTGAGTGGTTTGTAATTGGGCAGTGAAACGCCTGGTGGATCACCAATACCTTAACCGATTGTTTTTTCGGTTGTTCACTTACAAAAAAAACTCCCTACCGGAATCGAGTCCGACAGGGAGTTTTAGTTGATCTACGCGTTTGCGTTCGATTACTTGTCGTTAAAATCAAGCATCCAGAATCCGTCATCCCACTCAAGAGTGACTTTACGCCATCCAAGTGGAACTTGTGGGTAAGGATAGAACGGGCCGATATAAGGCCAAGCTGACGCTGAGTACTGCTTTGGATAAGATACGCCACCGAAGTTCGGGTGAGCTGCGTATCCAGGCCAAGCGTAGCCAGGAAGGTTCGGAGATCCTGAAGGTGCTCCAGCTGCTGGTGCCGACATACCGGCTGGCATTGGTGATCCAAGTCCACCCATCATGCCAGGGTTTGCAGCTGTTGCGAAAGCCAATGGCTCTCCGCCTGTGACATAAGTTTCAGGCTGAGCCGCATAAGTAGGCTGGCCATAACTTGCTGGTCCTTGGTAAGCAGGTTGAGTTGTCTGCGGTGTCTGAAACTGTGGTTGCTGGTAGGCAACTGGAACTGCTTCAGGTCCAACTTGATCGTAAGTCTGACCAGCTTGTGTGGCGTACTGAGCTTGCGCTGCACCGCCATTGCTGACTTCGATGTCGTCAACAACTTGGACAACTCCGAGGTGACCAGCTTGTTGAGCTGCACGAAGGATTGTCATTTCCTGCTGAGGAGTTGCTACATAGCCTTTGAACCAGACTGTGCCGCCCTCAACGTTCATGTCGACGTTGAATCCCCGTAGATTGCCTTGCTGCTGTTCTACTTGCAGCTGGCCCTTAATGTAATCAGCGATTTGCTGATCGTTCGCCATGCCAAAACTTGGCACAAGCGAAGTAACCGCGACAGCGATTCCGAGCACTAAACGTCGCATCAGATTCCTCCAGGTACAATCCCGCACCGCAATAATTTGAACTTACCAAATGGCTTACCAGCCACCGGCTGGGTCAATTCAAATTTTAGGCCGAGCTTTCAAAAATTAGCGTTTGCAAAAACCGAAAATGTGTTGATCTAAGGTCATTTGTCGCTGTCACGAGGAGTGATCAAGATTGGAAACCAAAGCTTCCGGCGATCATGCTGAACAAAGTTTTCAGCAAAGGAGATATCGATCGAAATCAAATATGAATTTCAGCTGTTGTAGCTGAGTTACGCGAAATGCGAATCATCCTTGATTCTGATGCGAGTGTCCCCCCTCGCGGTTTCAATAAATGAACCCGCTGTTGTTTTCGGCAACTCAATGGAAAGACGTACACAATATTTCCGATTTTACGGATCTTAGAAGAAATTCTTTTGCGACGAACTTGAATACTTGGCGAGCCAGTATCTGAAATTGCTAGCGACGTGGTTGGCTTTGGCGATTAGGCGATTGGGTGAATGCCCGGCCGTGATCTACTTCGGTTCAGGCAATTAAAGCAAGACTTGCGATTGCGGGTCTAACGCGATTCCATCGCAAAGCCCGGCCAATTTTCCAAGCACCAACAGCAATCCGCCGGGATCGAGGAAGTCATCTTCAGCGCCACTTTTTTGCCCAAAATGAAAAATGTCGAGCCGTGCGTCGCAACCTTCAACACCTGTCAGTTTGTCCCGATCATCACCCGTCAATGTCATCGTACGGAATTCGGCAAGTAGTTCTTGAATCTGTGCCGTCACTTCGTCGCCTTCAATGACAATGATGTCCATTGCTGAACGATCGTGCGGCGCATGAACCATTGCGGACTCAAACGACTGCTCGACATCAGTGATATTGGCGAGTTGAAATCTTGAACCCAAGTCATTAATCGCTTGCTCAATGGCTTTCGCCGCAGGACGATTTTCTTTCTTGAAAAACACGAAAAATGTGTCTTGGAATTCGTAACGTTCGTCTTCAAAAAGTGACATCTTGTGCTTTGTAGTAAGTGAGGACCAATACATGCGTCGCGGAAACAATGTGTCGCCGCCTAGCAATGCTCACTTCCAGTTTACCGGTCTTAACCAGACGTTGATAGGATGTTTTTAAAAAGGAAGAATTTCTCTGGAGAAAGTTTGCTGTCGGCGAAGCGAAAATCGAGCATTAGTAAGTCTCACGGTTTATCCAATTGAGGAATTGACCAACCTCCGTGAAACCGGGTCGGCGAAAGACAAATTTAGGCGTCGATACGAGCTGTATCTGAATTCGAGCCGTATCAGAATTGCGGCATTTGATCCGGTGGCATTGTGATCGACTGTGGTTGTGGCAATGGAGCCGCGAGCAACGGGAGCAGGCAAACGAGGGACCAGGCAGTCATGGTAACCACCATGTCGAGCAACAGGTCGTTATGACTGATGAAACGGATGGCGATTGCAACAACTAAATTCCAAACGAAGAGTAGCCGAACAATCGTCCACACACGTGCCTTAAATTTGGGCCAGACTACAAACGAAGCCAAGAGGGTGATAACGGCACAATTGAGCGATGCGAATTTGGCGGACTGTAAAAAATAGGCTGCGTCTTGACTGGAGATGAATGCAACCAAGTTGGAACGATAAAGAGAAAGAATCATCGGAAACAAAATGGTTATTCCAAAAAGCAAAATCATCAAATCGCTCGTCGTGAAATGAAATTGAACTGGCTGTTTCCCTCGATTCCAATAACGGAAGGCGAAGCCACCGATGGTGATTATCAATGTTTGTACAGCGGGAACCAGGTAAAGGCATTCTTCAGTCTGACCAAATTGGAATCCTGAAACAAAATGAAAGTTCGAAATGGCGAGGCCGCAAAAGACAACGTGAGCCAAACTCAAAATGACTTTCAAGATTGGTGAGAGAGAAGTCGCGTGGACTGCGAAGACAAACACGCAGTTCATTGCCGACAGGATCAGCAAGAATGTCCTCATCATCGAGGAGTCGGGAACCAGCGGTAGACAGATCATCGCGGCAAGTGCACCAAGATTGACCATCGCCAATGCCAACGTCAGCCACAGCCGCCATCCTGATACTTGTTCCAATTGTGTTCGCTGGGATCCGTTATTGGACATTGCTGGACTTTGAAACAGGGGATTCCAAACTGGATTTCAGGATCAACTTTTTGACCGCGCTCGTTTCCGGGTAAACAGCAACGATCTTGCTTTCATATTCGGTGTGCTCGTCGATCGAAAGTGGTTTGAAGCTTTCTTCTTCAAGCTTAGCAATCGCTAGGGTTGCGGCTTGCTCACGATTGCGAAGAATGCGATTCAGGAGAGACTCGGGTTGAGATCTAATGTTATCGTCGGTGAGCTTCAGTAGTTCTCCTGTTGGAGCGTTGAGCTGTCGGAACGCTCGCTTGAGTAAGTCAACCGTTTTATGGTGGTGCCTGGTCCAGCGAAAATGAGCCAGTCGATCGGTGAATCGCAACAGGTCAGATACCGGTAGCTTTTTAACATTGACTTGCTGAAAATAGTATCGCATTTCTTTTTCAGAAAACGAAACACGGCTTGCCAGGTAGACTGGCGACTCAGCCAAGGTGAAATTCAATTCTTCGAAAGGGCTGATGCGAATCGGGTAAGACTGATCCGCTTGTTCGATCAGTTTTTGCCATTGGTCTATTGAGTCGATGAAGCTCTGTTTTGACGCAGATTCGTTTTTTACCGTGTCGATTTCGTTTGAAAACGCATGATAGGTTCCTCGGTCCAGTAGTGATGTCGCCAGCGTTTGCGTTGTTTTGAATTCGCTGCGCACCAATGGGAGTAATTGTTCCTGGATTAGGCGTTTTCTCGCGTCCCAAGTGAGACTTGGGTCGGCCAACCGATGCTCGATCGCCCGCATGCGAATTTTTTCATCCGGCGACTCACTCAAAGACCCAACCGAATCTTTGATTTTTACAAATTTAAATTGCCCGCCACTAGCTTCGGCCAGTTCTTGCATGTTCGACTTGGACCGCTCATCTTCAAAAGCAATGGCGTTTATCTTGATCAATTCGTTTTCGTCAAAAAACGACTTCGCGATATCAACCGTTTTTCTTTTATTACGACCTCTCTCTTCAATAAACTCGCCGTCGCTGAGCATGAAAATTGAATCGGGTTTAATCCGCAAGGCAAGTTTCATGCTTGCTCGCGGGTCCGTTCCGCCGTCGATTCCGCGGCGGTCCAGCCATTCTCGAAATCGGTCTTTGTTTTCGCGTGTCGCTTTAATGGGCTTGGCGAGTGCCGATCGGTCTCCGAACATGCGATGCATTTTTGCAGAGAACAATACCGCATAAAATTCCTGATGCGGCTGCAGGTTTTCAATCGAGTGCATCAATTCCGCCCGTGCGACGTCGAAACGACTGATCAGTAAATTGTTCCGATTAGTGCCGTCTAGGGCGGGAAGACCCTTGGTCGAACTCATGCTGCCTGAGCAGTCGAGGACAAAGACAAAGGAATTGCCGGTAGAGCGCATGCCGAAAAATTTGGCGGATTTCCCATCGCCGCCCCCTGAATTTTGGGATCCCGAAGTTGCTACTTCGCCCAGTGGCGAGATAGCCTGGCCAGTGTCGTTGAACTCGCCAATGGCATCTAAAAGCGATTCGTTTTCCGCTTCGTCCAATTCGTTGTCTTCTGATTCGTCACCAAACTCTAATTCAAATTTGGTCTCCGTGCCTTCGACGTTTTCCATTTCCGGACCGGTGATCATTTCCAACACGACCATCACTTTACCTGTCCCGATCGTAATCAGAAACATGGAGAGGAAAAGCAAAACTGAAATGTGAATCAAGAGCGATGTGACGATTCCAATATTTCGCGATACCCATTTCCGAGAAAGCAAATCACCTAATTCAAAGGGCTGAGATTCGGTCGGCTCGATTTGAATCGTCACGGTTGCCGGAGGTAGGTTGCCGGTCTTGGCGATGGGAATCGCCGTTGGGATGTTGCGCGCTCGCCTGATCTGGCTGACGGGAGAATCTTGGTGGTCGAGTTGTTGTTGCTCGCGAGGGAGTCTTGTCGGCGCAATGGACGGCAGATTCGCTGAAGTAATCGCAGTCGTGTCTGTAGATGAGTTCAACTTTGGCGATTGGCCATTGTTTGAACTGTCCGTTGCATTGGCGGCAGAGAAGTGCGGCGTCGGCGCGGGCAAGCCCGACCCAATGCGGTTGCTAATATCGGGCAGACTTTGAGTCGAAGGTTGTGCTTCGATCGAAAGGTTTTGGCTGACAGAGTCTTGCCCAACTACACGATTGGTTTTCGCGCCGGGTTGGTGAGGTGATCCCATTGACTTCACCTAATTGAAATAATTGCCCTGCTCTATTCTAGGGCATTATCATTTGGTGGCAAACGTTAATAATTGTCTTAGGGTTTGCATTTGATCGACGAGTCACTGCTTGCGTTTGGACAGGGCTGAGCAGGAACAGGATGGCGACGGAAAATGCAAAAAAAGTCAGGTTGTTGTTTTGCAAAAATGTTCCGCCCAACCGCGGGCCAATCATCATCGCCAATGCAAACACCATCCACCCGCAAAAGATGTGAATGATCGTGTTCGTCACGTGAAAGCTGTATACGCTTTCACCGCCTGTAGCAATGTTTAGTGCGAAAGATAGATACGCGACAGGTCGAGGTAGCTTTTGACTGAAAGCGGCGGCTTTCCATGAGGCTGGATCAAGACTTAGCCCACGTAGTGCATCGTTCTTCTCGATCGAACTAATGTCATCAAAAATGAAAGGGACGTTGAGCGAGTTGGCGTAAGCCAGCCACGCGGCGGTGGCCAAAACGAAAAGACATAGATACGAAGGGAACGCAACACTCGCATTGCCTGAATCATCGACGACTGGCTCTTCTTTATCTTTTTTTCGTTGGCGTTTCTTGCGACTCATGAAATTAGGATACTCAAACAAAGCTAGATCGACAGTAGCCGGTATCATTTATCGCGATTTTTGCATCAGCACCCAATGAACGTTCACCGTTTCTGCTCACAGATGGTAACCGTGTTTCACTATTGGGCGCGTAGTTCAATGGATCGCGCTGTGGCCGCATCAACGGCTGAGCCAATCGTTGTTCGGAAGTCGCTTTTTTTCAAAGCATTGAGGCCGGCCAGCGTCGTTCCACCAGGACTGGTCACGCGGTCGCGTAGCGACGTCGGTTCTTCTCCGGAGACTTTGGCTAACTTGGCCGCACCCAAGACGGTTTCGATTGCCATTTGTTGCGCCAGTTCGCGCGGCAGCCCGTTATTGACTCCACCCGAAGTCAACGACTCAATGAACTCGAACACATAGCCTGGCCCGGAACCAGAAAGCCCTGTGACGACGTCCAACAAATTTTCATCAACCGGGAAGACTGTGCCAGTGGAAGAAAGCAAGTCGATCGCCAGTTGTCGCTGGGTCTCGGTAACTGAACTGGAACAAGAAAGTCCAATCGCTCCGGCTCCAATCAAGCAGGGTGTATTTGGCATGGTTCGAACAATTTGGGAGATGGATGTTCGCGCCTCAATTTTTGTAATTGGAACGCCTGCAACAATTGAAATGACAAGCCGCTCGTTGCCCGTTTGTTGGGAAACGACTTTGCGCAGTTCCTCAGGATCGAGCGCCTCGTCGAAATACTGAGGCTTGACCGCAAGAAAAATCACTTCAGTTTCAGCGAACACGCTGGCGTTGGATTCCAGTTGAGCTACCGGTGCGCTTTCTCCGATGGCTTCGCGAAAACTATCAATGGCTTCCGCATTCGGATCGGATACAAAAAATGAGTACTTTTCCGGGGCGGAATCACCGCCAGCCAAAGCATCGGACGAAGCAGCAGCGCCTGCGATTCCGCCTCCGAGCGCACGAGCCATCTGGCCGGAGCCAACGAATCCAATCTTGATCATCTCATCCTCGTTTTGTTGCGTTGCTAGATGCACGACTAATGATTCGACCGCATGGCAATCCAACGATCGTGCATGTCCAATTATGTTCTTTACAACGCATGTGAGGGAGTGGGAGGAATTCCGAAATGTGCTTTTTCGCGAGACCATCTGATTCGGTGGATAACCCCGCGTTTCGTTTAGTTTTGGTCTATAATTGAATCTTCCCAACCGACATCGAGGCACGATTCCATGCTTACTCTTGACCGAACTTGTAAAACGTTTTCAGTTTGTACCGCTCTCCTGGTTTTCAGTTTGTTTTTGACAAACAGTCATGCCGCTGTTTATGGCTTTCAGGAAGTCGTTGAGGACACCGAAACTGAAAAGAAAAAAGAAACCAAATCCGAGACGTCGAAAGAAAGCGAATCCTCGAAGGAAAGCGAAAAAAAAGAGAAGGCCAAAAAAGGGTTTGGGTTTTCTATTGATTACCAGGTCGACTGCTCGCCGGTTCGTAAGCAAGACAAAACGGGCACTTGCTGGTGCTTTGCCGGTACGTCTTTCCTTGAATCGGAATTGATGCGTCGCGGCGAAGGGACTCACGACTTGTCGGAAATGTTCATCGTCAAAAATGTCTACGCTGAGAAAGCGCAGAACTATGTTTTGCGTCAGGGCAAAGCAAATTTTAGCCAAGGCGCTTTGGCGCACGACTACATCAATGCCGTCGGTCGATATGGCTTGGTACCTGAAGAAGTCTTTTCCGGTAAAACGCTTGGCGAGAAAGAACACAATCACACCGAACTGGAAGTCGTCGTTAAGGGAATGCTTGACGGTTATATCAAGCAAAAGAAAGTCAGCCCGCGTTGGAAGACTGCGACTTCGAGCGTGTTCGACGTTTACCTTGGCCAGACGCCAGAGAGTTTCCAGTATCAAGGTGAGACTTTTACGCCTCAAGATCTAGCCAAGTCCTTAGAGGTCGACGCGAGCGACTACTTGAACTTCACTTCGTATACCCATCATCCGTTTTACGAAAAATTCGTGCTGGAGATTCCAGATAACTTTTCCAATGGTTCGTTTTTCAATGTACCTATCGATGAGATGGTTGATATGGTCGATGAAGCCTTGGAAAACGGGTACAGCATTGCTTGGGACGGCGATGTCAGCGAAGCTGGGTTTTCGGCCAGCAGAGGGATAGCTGTTGTTCCGGAAAAGGTAGATGGAAAAATTTTTAAAGAACCTTCTACCGAGAAAGAAGTCACCCAGGAAATGCGGCAAGACGTGTTGATGACTTATTCCACAACCGACGATCACTTGATGCACTTGGTTGGTGCCGCTTCAGACAAGAACGGAGCGAAGTACTACTTGATCAAGAACTCGTGGGGCGAGATTGGGCCGCACCGTGGCTATCTCTACATGTCAGAAGCTTATTTTCGATTGCACACTGTGTCGGTGCTTCTTCACAAAGACGCCGTTCCACGCCAGCTACGGTAATTGGGTTCAAGGGACGCTTCAAAACTGAGTTTTTGTGAAGTGAATGTTTGTGTGAAAGTCAAACAATCTAAACGGCTGAAAATTGCCGTCGCCGGGGTCGATGACACATCGGTGCCAGATTCGGCAAAAAACGAAATCTGCCGGATAAGGATTGTAACTCGGCAAAATGGTGAATCTTTCCCACTTTGTCATCCAGACTTAAGGACGCAGAGTCAAAAGATCGTCGTCAAAAAATGATGTTCTTGATACAATGGACCCGCATCGATTCCTAGCAAGAAACCTTGCTGTTTCATTTGGCTTTTGTATTCCCGTCGGCTTTTGAAAACTGTCATTAATGGATCCAGACCGCGCGCGAATCCTGGCCGATCTTGGAGGTTTGCTTGATGGGCAGATTCGATGTGATGATCCGTTTTTGCAGCTTTATTCTTGCGATGCCAGTCTTTATGAGATCAAGCCACTAGGCGTTGTCCGTCCGTTAGGCCTCGACGACGTAGTGGCGTGTGTGAACTACGCGCGCGAAAACCATTTGTCGATCATTCCGCGGGGTTCTGGTAGCAATGTTGTTGGCGGCTCGGTAGGAAGCGGGATTGTTCTTGATTTCTCGTACGGCATGCGGCAAGTCATCTCGGTCGATCGTGAGTCGGTGCGAGCTCAGCCCGGAGCGGTGCTAAGCGAGCTCAATCTACAGCTTAAGCCGCATGGGCGGATGTTCAGCCCGGATCCCGCGACTCGGTCGGTAACGACTATAGGCGGCGCGATCGCGATGAACCGAACGGGCAGCCACTGGATTCAGGCAGGTTCGCCTCGTGAAAAAATCATGCGTCTCCAGGTTGTTGCGGCGTCGGGCGAAGTCGTCGAGTTCGATTCGGTGGCCAATCAAAATTTGTTGCCGCAGCTCAGCGATTCGTCCAGTGGCAAGGCGGAAGTTCATCGTCTATCAACGCGGATCGGTAGTATCATCGATCGAAATCAGGAGCTGATTGCTTCATCCAAGCCCAACACGAAACTGAACCAAGCCGGTTATAACTTATTTGATTTGCGACATGACGACAAAATTGATCTTACGCGGTTGATCACAGGTAGCGAAGGGACGCTCGGGATCATCACTGAAGCCACGGTTCGAACGGAACCGATTCCGAGGCATCGTGGCGTTGCGTTATTGTTTTTTCACGCAATGGAAAAAGCGGCTTTGGCAGCCGTTGAGATCAACAAGATGGGGGTCGTGGCGTGTGATCTGCTGGACCGCCGTTTGTTGTCGCTGGCTCGGGAGACAAATACAAAATTCTTTCGACTCGTGCCGGTTGACGCTGAAGCCATGTTGTTGGTCGAGTTTGAAGCAGCCGACGACGGCATTCTGCGTGAAAAACTTGAACATCTCACGCACCGAATTCAACGCCGAAAAAAGCTGGCTTACGAAGTTCGGACGACGACTCAAGCAGAAGAAAGGGATTTGTTTTGGCATCTTGTACGACGTGTCGTGCCAACACTTTATCGGCTGCGCGGTAACCGTCGCGCGATTCCATTCATTGAGGACATCGGAGTCGACCCGTTGGAACTACCGGCTTTTTTGAAGTCGCTCCACGGCGTACTCAATGAGCATGACATCACGGCATCGATCTTTTCGCACACACCACAAGGGATGGTACACGTTCGGCCGTTTTTGAATCTGTCCGACGCAAAGGATGTCGCGAAAATGGTGCCGCTCGCCAAATCGGTTTTCGAGCAAGTCTTGGCTGCCGGCGGTTCGATAAGTGGAAGCCAGGGCGACGGTCTCAGTCGAACATGGTATTTGCGTAGCCAATATGGAAAACTGCATAGTGTTTTTTCAGAAGTCAAAAACGTTTTTGACCCGGAAAATATTTTCAATCCGGGCAAGATTGTCGGACAGCCATATTCGGGACTTACCGACAACTTGAGAAAGTTGCATGTCGGCGCCGTCATTCGAGAATTGACAGAAGGAAATTCGGTGGTCGCCGATGAACTGGTGACAACTCCGGTCGGTAGCGATTCAGTTGATTCAGCAGACCTCGCCAACAGAGACGGGGAATCAAATTCCAATAAGTCGTGGTTCAAGAGTCGGATCAAGCCTGCAAAGAATTCGCTTCCTATTATTGTGCCCGAGCTAAACTGGTCGATTGGTGAGTTGGCGACTGCGGCACGGAATTGTAATGGCTGCGGCCGATGTCGAACGGGGATGAGCCACGAGCGTATGTGTCCTGTGTTTCGATTGGCACCTGTTGAAGAGTCTTCTCCGCGCGCCAAAGCGAACTTGATGCGCGGCGTTGTGACTGGCCAGCTTGATGTTAATTCGTTGGCTACCGATGAAGTTAAAGCGATTGCTGATCTTTGTGTAAATTGTCATCAATGCAGAATCGAATGCCCTGCGTCCGTTGACATTCCCAAGCTTATGGTCGAAGCGAAAGCTCAATATTATGCGACGAATGGGTTAAAGATCTCCGACTGGATCCTGACACGACTCGATTGGTTGTATTCAATGGCCGGGCGGATGCCGCGCGTTGCCAACCGAATGATCCAAAGCCCGTTTGCGAGGTGGGTGATTGATCGAACGCTTGGTATTTCGCAAGGGCGAAAGCTTCCGCTGTTTGCAACGCGGACATTTTTCAAGTGGGCTCAGAAAAGTCAATTGACGCGTCCGTCAAAACAGCAGTCCCGGAAAGTCGTTTACTTTGTCGATGCGTTTGTGAATTGGAATGACGTTGAGTTGGGGCAGGCATTTGTCGAAGTTCTCAAACACAATAACATCGACGTGTTAGTCCCGCCAAACCAGAGCGTTTCTGGAATGTCGATGATCTCGGATGGATCGATCCTGCGAGCCAAGCGACTTGCGCTTCGAAATGTTGAACTGCTTTCCGAGTGGGTTCGGCAAGGCTACCAGATCGTTACAACGGAACCTTCTGCAGCACTCGCGCTTAAACACGAATATTTGAACTTGCTAGATGAAGCTGATGCCAAACGAGTTGCCGAGGTAACGATCGACTGCAGTTCGTTTTTACTTTCTTTGCACGAAGCAGGGGAGCTCGCTCTCGATTTTAACCCCGTCAACGCCAGCGTTGGATATCATCTTCCGTGCCATCAACGGGCTGTCATGGAAGGCCAGCCGGGACCGTCGATTCCAGCGGTCGAATTACTAAGGCTGATCCCCGGATTGCAGGTCGAGGTGATCGACAAAGGTTGTAGTGGAATGGCTGGAACGTTTGGGTTAAAGCGGAAAAACCATTGGCGTTCACTCCGCATGGGCGTTCAATTGATTCAGGCCATGCGAGAGCCATCGATTCTCGTTGGTGCAACCGAGTGTAGCACTTGCAAAATTCAAATGGAGCAAGGAACTTCCAAGCCGACCGTTCATCCGGTCAAGTTTTTGGCGATGGCGTATGGACTGATGCCGAATGACTTGGGCGATTTGCTAACTCGTCGTAGCGGCGAAAGGACTTTGTCTTGATTGTCCAAATTGTTTTGTTTGCAGCCGCACGTGAAATGGCTGGTTTGAGTAAGCTGGAACTTGAACTTGGTGATGCAAGCAAGGTTGGCGATGTGAAGCAGGAGTTGCTGAACCGATTTCCTGAATTGGAATCGGTTTTGGCAAAGTCTTCGTTTTCGGTAAACCATGAATTTGAAATCATGAGCAAGGAATTGAAACCGGGCGACGAAGTGGGAGTGATCCCGCCCGTCAGCGGCGGATAGAACGGTATTCGTAAAAAACGATCGCGCAGATGAACGAATTGATAAAAATTACAACCGAAGTGATCGATGAAGCAGCGGTGCTGAAATCCGTCCGTTCAGATGAGGCCGGCGCCGTGATTCTCTTTGTTGGGACGACGCGACAGTTTACAGACGGGCGAGAGACCAGCCGACTGGTCTATGAGTGTTACGAAGAAATGGCGGTGAAGAAATTGACCGAGCTTCATTCCGTGGCTTGCGAAAAATGGCCGATCGAGAAATGTGCGATCGTTCACCGTGTCGGAAAGGTTGAGCTAGGTGAATCGAGTATTGCGGTCGCCGTTAGTACGCCACATCGAATTGATGCCTTTGCTGCCGCTCAGTGGTTGATGGATACGATCAAGAAAGAAGTCCCCATCTGGAAGCAGGAAAATTGGGCGGATGGATCTGAAGAGTGGATTCATCCTGATGGAGCGAAGCGATAGATGTTAGAATTGCCGAAGGGCGAAAAATTCCAGCGTCGTCAAATTCCAAACTCAAATTCCCGAATACGTTAAACGAAAAATGAGCCGTCTACCTATCGTTGATTCGTTTCAACGAGTTCACAAGAATCTTCGCATCAGCGTTACGGACCGCTGCAATATCCGCTGCTTTTATTGTATGCCGGAGACGGTTGAGTTTTTGCCGTCGAATCAGATTTTGTCTTTCGAAGAAATTTATCGTACGGCCAAGTTGATGGCGACGATGGGTGTGAACCGAATTCGGATTACTGGAGGTGAACCTCTAGTCAGATCGCAGGTTTGGAAGTTGATCGAAATGTTGCGCTCGATCGATGGGATCGATGACATAGCCATGACGACCAACGGGATCTTGTTAGCCGAACACGCCGTGCAGTTAAGAGACGCTGGGTTGGATCGGCTGAACATCAGTCTCGATACACTGGATGCAAACCGGTTCGAGCAGATTACCCGTCGAAAGGGATTGGATAAAGTCCTTGCTGGAATCGATGCGGCGCAAGAGGCTGGATTTGAAAAGATTCGAGTTAACGCCGTTTCAATCGCTGGGCTTACCGAATCCGATATTGTTCCTTTGGCCAGTTTCGCTCGCGAAAAAGGTTTGGAACTACGATTCATTGAATTCATGCCGCTCGATGGTGATCAAGATTGGCAATCGAGTAAAGTGATTGACGGTGAGTCGATTCGTCAAACAATCGGAACAGAGATTGGAGCTTTACGACCTGCCTCCCGAGCCAACATCAGCCAACCTGCAATCGATTTTGAGTATCTCGACAGCCGGGGCCGAGTCGGGTTCATCAATCCAGTCAGTGAACCGTTTTGTTCCAATTGCGATCGACTGCGTATCACTGCCGAAGGAAAGTTAAGGAACTGCCTGTTCTCAACCGTAGAGTGGGATTTGCTTACTCCGCTGCGAGACGGTCGTTCAGACTCTGAGATCGAGGCATTGGTTCGTGAATGCGTTTGGGCCAAGAAAGCTGGACACGGAATTGACTCTTCGGAGTTTGAACGCCCGCAAAAAGCCATGTATCAGATTGGCGGTTGATTTTACGCCACGTATCGATTCGTCTTTCTTGAGCTTCTGAATTCGGTTAAATTCCAATCGTTCTGTTTGTTCATTCCTTTGCTATTTGTCGACTTCATGGCGTGGGTTCTCGATACCAAAATCTGTAAAACCGCTGACGGCGATGCCACCGATGATATGCGCGGCTTGATTCGTGTCGGTCGGAGAGTCATCAATCGATGCTGGTTGGATCGCGAAACCATTCTGCGCCGACGTTTGTTTTGTCAAAACAGTGGTGCCTGTGGGTCGACTTACATTGTCCGTCTTTTGCAAGAGAATGGAGTTGAAAAGTCTTTTCACGAAAAAACGCCCGATCTTTATGAGCTGGGTCTACAGCACTATGAGCTTTCAATCCGGTCAAAAATTGAGTCGGTCAAAAGTCGGTCGATGGAAAACCGGTTGGTCCGCTTGCTTCGCTATACTCGCCACGACGTAGATTTTGAGGCCAACAATCGGCTGTTCAGTCTTTCGCAAGAACTTGCCGCTGCGTTTCCAAATCTGGGTTTTATCCATTTGCATCGTGATGGTACCGAAGCCGTTAGAAGCGCCATGTCAAAGCCGGATGTTGCGAGTTATCTTCGCAATGATCGCCGATTCCAGGGTGGGCTTGCGGGAGATCATGGCTTGGATCCGTTTTCCCGGTTTTGTCAACATTGGGCCAACATGAATCTACGAATTGCGGACGACATCGATGCGTCTGTTGCAAAACATGGATGCGATTTCGTTCAGCTGCGGTTTGAAGACTTGGTTGCCGGAGCGGTTGCGCCAATTGAAGAAATACTTGGAACGAAATTGAGACTGACGACATGCAGTCCAGTAAACGTGGGAAAAGTCAAAACCACTGGCAAGTTCCCGAAATATTCAGATTGGACGAGCGAGCAGAAAGTTACGTTTGATCAGATTTGCGGGACGGTGATGTCGAGGCTAGGGCGCTAAGGAAATCGAAGGTCACAATTCAAAATTCAAAATTCAAAATTCAAAATTTGAGATTTGAGATTTGAGATTTGAGATTTGAGATTTGAGATTTGAGATT
>CAZPBE010000059.1:0-34065 GCA_964584615.1 uncultured Pirellulaceae bacterium
ACTAAACAATTCTACACAAGCAAAAAAAACTGCCGCATACAAATACGCAAAACGAACGCAAAACGACTCGCTCGACAAAAAAACATTTACACTTGAGTAAAATCTCGTTTCACCTTCCCAGAGCGAGGCTCCCGAACCACCTCTTCCAAACCAGACTTTTATTGGCGTTAGCGCGATTGATACGGCTGAGTTGAACCATAACGTGGCACGGTTCCAGACTGGTTAGAATTCTGCGCGAGTTGGGTTTGCAACTGTGTCACTCGTTGAGCCACATCGACCTGGCGATTGTCCAACTGCAAGACACGGTAATAGTTGTCGAGCGCCAATTCGGTTTGTCCTTGACTCTCGCGAACCATCCCCATTGCTTTCAACGCTCTTACGTTTCGACCGTCGACTCGCAATGCATCGGCAAGCATGTCGGTCGCGTGGCTGTTGTCACCATACTCTTGATATAGCCTCGCCAACTCGATCATTGGATCGGCTTGATTTGGATATCGGTTTTTCCATTCCTTTAGCAAATCAAACGCAAACTTTTCTCGACCTGTCTCGATCAATGTTGCGGCAAGTCCACGGTGGGCAGCCGTGTGTTGATCATTGCTGGCAATGGCTTGACGATAGTATTGCTCGGCTTGATTCATGTACTGCATGTTTCGCTGTTGACGACCAAGTTCAAAATAACTTGCAGCGAGATTGTAGTTCGAATTGGCATCGCGCGGATTCTGAGCAACCACTTGTTGAAAATGGGTCACCGCTTGGGTCAAATTTCCTTGACCGTAAGCTTGTTGCCCAATCATGTTTCCGCGTTGTCCCACGTTGCAACCTGAATTGCAAACCAAAGCTGCGCTGAGCAGGGAAAGGAGCGCAATGGTCGAAATTGAACGGAGAAGATTGCTTGTAAGTGACATTTTTACTCGCCAGCATTAATTGGAACGGGCCATCACTTTGGCCAAATTTCTGGCGAACAGTAGAAAATTCCTAAAGCTAGGACAAGTGCGATGTCTTACCGTAAATTGACAGAGTTTGAACAAGAGTGCCAGCATTCTGGTCGGCAGGACATTCATGCGTTGGAAAGAGGAGGGATTCCAGCAAAGTCCACGAAACTAAGCGGCTTTTTTCGCACTTCGCTTTTGAAGCTTCCGTCGGCGACGTTTCTCAGATTTGCTCATCGACAAGATCGTCGCTTCGTCATCGTCATACGAATCGGATTCTTGCGAACTGGCACGCTTCTTTGTCGACTTTGACTTCTTTCTTTTTCCCAACTCCAACTTCATTTTTGGATTGGTCGTTTCCGTAGTAGCAACTTGTTTCTCGACCAATTCGACACTCTTGGTCTTGGTGCTCTTTTCAGTCTTGGCGCTCTTTTCAACCTTCTTCGTTTTCTTAGCCTTGGCAACTTCTTCGGCAGGCTTGTCTTTGGCCGTGCTCTGGCGCTGCTTCGTCGTTTTCTTTTTGGCTTTCGACGCTGCTTCCTTTTGAACGGGAGCGGCCCGCTCGATCAATCCGTGAGCATGCAAATACACAAATCTCGCATAGACTAAATGAGCGATCACGAGCCCCGCAGTGGCTAACAAGACGCAATTGCCAAATATCATCGGTACATCAAATTGAGCAAGTTGTTGTTTGACCGCAGGTGTATTGGCCAGAACGGCTGCCGAATACGTCATCCAAACCAGAAACACAGTCGTCATTGCACCGCTTGAGGCGCGAACTTCGAACATACAGCGAATCGAAACGACGGCAAGAATCACTATTGGAATCGCAAGCAACAACCACGATCCGTCCATGGTTCGATGCGTCAGCGATTCAAACAGACTCATGAGTATCGTTCGCAAGTCAACTGCACAATCGATGCTCATCAACAGAAACAACGCAGCCAGCCAACTCCACAATCGGTATGAGCCTTGGTAATCATCACGGCGATGTTTACGCAAAGCATAAATCTGCAAACTCGCGATGGAAGCCGCGATCAGCAGAAAACAGATAAACCAATTGGCCAATGTGCCTTTGCCACTAATCGCGAAAGCCGCCAGACCATGCTCGCCAATGTAAGGCCCCATGCTTGGAGCATAAAACGCCAACACGTTGAGCAAGCCGACACACGAAAGCAAACACGTAACAACGGTTGAAAATGCAAGCCATCGTTTTGGCAACAAGTCGGTCGTCTTGAGTTGATTGCGCCGATTAGCCCCTGGCGAATAAGCCAACAGATTTGCTCGACGCGATACAGCCGACTGGTCCTCCAACGCCACTTCATCGGTGCGCACGATCTCCTCATTTAAGACGCGGCGACGGCGAGAATTTGTTCGGCGATCAACCATCGATGGAGAAGGTGTACCAAAGTAGAAAACAAGCAAGCTTACGTGGCTCACGACGTTGGCTGAATTCATCACCAAATCGCGAATCTGATACTTATTTGATCGGCAGTTCAGTTCAAAACGGTTAGTGTGACTTTGATTGCGCGTGTTATCAAAAACGGGGAAGTCTCGGACCTCTTGATACTGCCGGGAAATGGAGGCTTTCCTCTCCACGAACGATGCTAGCGAAAGAAACAGCCGAACCGCCAATCGTTGGCAGCTTGTTGGCTGTTCGCATTCTTGCTTACCCAGCCACGACACCGTTTTTCAGAACGCCCAATCTTGAAATTTCAACTTCAAGTTGATCGCCCGGTTTGAGAAATAACGGAGGCTTGCGACCGGCTCCGACGCCTTCGGGCGTGCCTGTGAAAATCAAATCACCAGCTTGTAGTTCAACAAATTTTGACAGATGCTCAATCAAAAAATCGATTGGAAATAGAAATCGATTCGTGTTTGAACTCTGCATGGTTTTTCCATTGAGCCTCAACTGAATATCAAGTTGATGCGGATCACCAACTTCGTCAGCGGTCACGATCGCCGGTCCCAATGGAGCAAACGTATCAAACGTCTTACCCAGCAACCATTGTCCTCCGGGTTTTCCTTTTTGCCAATCGCGAGCAGAAATGTCATTACCGCAGCAGTAACCAAAGACATGTGAGAGCGCATCCTGCGCGGAGATTTCACGTCCCCCTTTTCCAATCACGACGACTAACTCAGCTTCAAAATCAACTTGGTCACTGATCGCGGGAAGCACGACATCGGTTCCGTCAGCGATTAACGCCGACGAGAACTTGCTGAACACGATTGGCAATTCCGGAGGCTGGTCTCCCATTTCGATTGCGTGATTGGCGTAATTTTTTCCAATGCAAATTATCTTGCCAGGTTCCTCGATCGGTGGTGCTAGTTGCAGTTTCTCGATTGCAACTGCCTGAGGCGGAGCCGAATTGGCAATGTGCTGAAGCGTCGTCTCGATAGCCGGCCAAGCCTCAATCAAATCCTTCGTCTGAGCAATTGGTGCAGAAACTCCTTCAACCCCCGCCAACGGAAACCAACCGGATTGTGTTTCCAGATAAAGTCCGCATTGGGAATGCTCAGCTTGCGCACTACGGGAGTCGGCACTTATGGCAGTCAGGAATTTCATTCAACAGCACGCGATAAAAGTAAGTGGCTTTACAACCGTTACAACCGGACCCAAATAACCACTGTGATTCTGGTCGAATTGCGGCAGTTCTAATAAGGGGGACGTAGAGTTTTGAACAACAAATCAGTTTAGATGTTCATCTGAAACTAATCCATTGGACATTGTTCAAACAAGTTACGGACCCATGTCAAACCAATCGCCGTCAAATACGACCCCGGATTCAACACCAGAAAGTCCAGACCAAAGCCTTGGCCAAAACCAAAACGCTTTGAGTCCATCGAATGACGTATTGCCACCACCTACGCCATTGCAGCGGCAGTTGCAGATAGCAAAATCCAATATTGAATCGGCGCCTACAGATAACGCTGGATTTGATTATCGTTTGTTTCAGCGAGCTTTGCTGGACTGTATGCACGAAGGTGTGGTTTTCGTCGACACCACCGGTTGCATCAAAGCCTGGAGTCACTCTGTTGAACTGATGACAGGAACTTTCGAAGAACGTGTCATCGACCGACCTTTGGTACCAGCGCTATTGAATCTTTGTGATATGCAAAGTGATCCGGTTTCGGCCGCCGACTGCCCAATCGCAACTTGTCTTAAGATGGGAAGAATCGTCAAAGGACCTTACAAAGTCATCGGTCGAAGTGGTCGTGAAATCAAAATCGAACTGTGTGCCAGCCCGGTCATCAATGACGACAATCAAATCCAGGGCGTCATCGCTCAACTTCATGACGCGTCGGTGAAGCTCGATCTTCAGCGTCAACTAAAAGACCTTTACGAAATCTCGGTACATGACCCTCTAACGAAAGTGGCGAACCGGGCAGAATTTGAGCGAGTGTTCGACAAAGCAATCGAAACATTTCAAACCAACAATTCGCTTAAGTGCAGCCTGATCATTTGCGACATCGACTTCTTCAAATCGATCAACGACAACTATGGTCATCACATTGGCGACCTGGCGTTGGTTGCGTTTGCCTCGCAGTTGAAACAGTTTGTTCGATCTCACGATCTCGTGGCACGATACGGAGGTGAAGAATTCGTGATCTTATGTCTCGACTGCGACCTGGAATCTGCACAGCAACGAGCTGAAGGAATGCGAGCGTCTTTGGAACGCACACCTCAAAAGATGCTTAACGGAAAATGCATCACGGCAAGTTTCGGCGTCGCCCAATTGGAAGTCAGTGACAACGCAACTGACTTTTTCGTCCGTTGCGACTCTGCACTTTTAAAAGCCAAAGAGATGGGACGCAACCGGGTTGTTGTTGCTAACGGACGAAATCCTGCCAACACAGAAATGAAAAGCGTTCCGAGCCAATCAATCTCTGGTATCGACTGGCGTGAACCGGATAGTGGAGCTTTACTGTCGGAAGAATTCGTGACTTCGACACCGACTCCTGTATTGGTTGAAAAACTAAGAAGCTACATTTTCGAAAATGACGCTGAAGTGCGGAGCGTAGAGAAAGATTTCGTTTCGATGGAAGTCGCGTTTGAAGATCCAGAGAACTACAGTCGTCGTGGCAACTTCCGCGTCCTGGTCGAGATCCAGGAAGCCGCCCCGGAAATCCCTAAAATCGCGGGCAAGTCCAAGAAGAGTTTCATTCGAATCACGATCCGTGCAGCCAAACGGAAATGGTTTTCTACCAATGCGAATGAGCTGGCTCCGGCATTGATGACGGATCTACGAGTGTTCTTGATGATCAACGATGAAGCCTCGGCGGTAAAAGTCGAAGCCGCCGCCACTCGACCGGCTAACCGATAGTCATTTGTCTTCCGTGATAGCCGCCAACGATGGTTGGCCGTCGAAATCAAAAGAGAGCAGTTCGTTTAACCCATTCGGACGTTGTTCGCTGCGCCGCGTACGAATCTTTCTTCTCACATCCCCAATCTCTGGTGCCAACTGCGTCAGCGAGACACAACCAATGGGATCATTTCAAGCTTTGCTTGATCATTTTTGCCTTTGCTTATCGACGCAAAACGGAAGCTTGTTGCGGCTGGAAAACTCATGCGGTATCCTGTTTGTCTGAAAATCGCAATTGAAAAATTGGCTTTGCACAACTCTTTGTGTGATCGCCGTTCGATTGAAATCGGCTTGTATTCAAACAACTTAAGGATAAACAAATGGCATATTCACTCCCTGATCTTCCGTACGCGCAAGACGCGTTGGAACCTCACATCGACGGCAAGACCATGGGAATTCACCATGGCAAACACCACAACGGCTACGTCACCAAAGTCAACGCGGCGCTTGAAGGTACTGACTTGGCAGACAAGCCGATTGAAGAAGTCATCTCCAACATGAGTGCGGTGCCGGCCGACAAACAAGGCGCTGTTAGAAATAACGGAGGCGGCCACGCAAACCACAGTTTGTTCTGGACCGTGATGAGCCCCAAGGGTGGTGGAAATCCGTCAGGTGATTTGGCTGCTGCGATCGACTCAGCATTCGGAAGCTTTGACGAATTCAAAAGCCAGTTTTCCACAGCTGCTGGAACTCGCTTTGGAAGTGGTTGGGCTTGGCTAAGTGTTGACGGAGGAAAACTAACCGTCGAAAGCACTCCCAATCAGGACAACCCATTGATGGAAGGCCGAACTCCAATTCTTGGGCTGGACGTTTGGGAACACGCTTACTACTTGAACTATCAGAACCGCCGTCCAGACTACGTTGCCGCGTTCTTCAACGTCATCGATTGGGATGCAGTTGCAGCTCGATACGCTGCCGCGATTGCCTAACGGCAGTGCGGAACGGTTGAAAATAAATTTGAAAACACGGCCAACTTCGTCAACGCGAAGTTGGCTGTTTTAATAGACCATCATTTAACTTCGTGTCGAAAAATCCGGAACGAACTTCCTCATGTACGAATATGAATATCCGCGACCTGCACTCAGCGTCGACATGATGATCGTTGACACCGAGCAGACTCCGCTGAAAGTCCTTCTCATTCAGCGGCTACACGATCCGTTCAAAGACCAATGGGCTCTGCCAGGCGGTTTTATGGAGATCGACGAAACGCTTGAGCAAGCCGCCATCCGGGAATTGAAAGAAGAAACGTCGTTGACGATAGAATCCGTCGAACAGATCGGAGCTTTTTCAACGGTTGACCGCGATCCACGTACGCGCGTTATCACATGTGGGTTTCTTGCGATTCGACCACGCGGTCAAGAAGCGATGGCAGCAGATGACGCCAAACAAGCCGAATGGTTCTCACTCGAAGAGTTGCCAGATCTCGCGTTCGATCATCATGAAATTCTTGCCCAAGGTTTGGCCCTTTTGAACTCGAAGTAGATTGCTTCTACAAAGTCGGGCATTGGCGTTGGAACTTACTCTAAAGTTGAAACGACGCTACGAAATTCTAATGCGTTGCGAACATGCCCACGAATCACGCGAATCTCCGCGAGTAACGAGCGCCATTAGCGCAGATTCGCGGGCGGCTCCAAAATCCCATTCGACGTTGGCCCAAATTCGATCACCGAAAAACTGCATGCTATCAGATCGAAACTAGCGTTCTAACTGTCTTTGGCGTCGACATCTCTGTGCGTCGCGAGTGCTATCAATTCGAGCGTTGACTGTAAAACAGCGAGGCTCTACGATCCGCCCGGATTTTGTCTGTAAATTCTTGGAAACGCGTCAGCGGATTCGACAATTTGAGTCACAAAGCTGACCCTGATTTCCGATTATTCCAACTAGAGAACTTTCACGGACGATAAGCCGAATTCGAAAAGATCGGCGTGCGCTTCCTGTTTTTATTGCTGGCAGTCAACATGTGTAACGACACTAAATTCAATTCATCAATTCAAAAATCGCAACGAACGAACCGTTCCGTTTGCGTTTCAACTGGCTTAGCTGTTTTGGTTTTGCTTACCTGCTCCTTGTCATCAGGATGTCGAAGTGGCGCCTTGAGTAAAATGAAAATGCCAACGCTTCCAAAACTCTCTGCGCCAAATCTCGCTTTTTGGAAGAAGGATGGCGTTGAAATGCCGCCTCCACCCGCAAGGCACTTTGCTCCAAGCGCAACCGATACAGAAGTTTATCGCCCTAACGACACAGAGTACGCGAAAAGCAACGTTGATATGGATGCCGTCAAACAACGGATCGATGACCAATTGGAAGTACAAAAAAGATCTTATGCAGTTCCTTCTGGTTCGGTTTCGGAGCTTGCCCAAAAGACAAAAGACTCATTTGATGGTTCATTTCCTAATGCATCAACGGCAGCCACAAAGGTCGCCAGCGATGGCAGTGACTTCGTTGCATCAACCAAGTCCGGTTTAAAAACTGGGATAAGTGATGCGCAGAAAAAATTCAACGATGCTCTGGCTTCGACAAAAAAGAACGTTGATGCGGACATGACGAACAAGCCGCTTAGCAAGCCAAAATTGCCAGGCAAATTGGATACTTGGAAGAATGACTTCAAACTTCCGGGTCGAATGCTCACCAAAAACGCCGACAGCAAGTCGGATGGCGGCGGTTTTGGATTCCCTGAATCGTCGAGCGAATTCAAAGCGCCGGCCGAGACATTTCAGTCCAATAAATCCACTGAGCTCGCCAAGGTCAACCAATCGCTTTACGACTCAAAAGGCCAGCTGATTGAATCTGGGAACGCTGCTGTCAAGAACGCCGCAGATTCGGTTTCAAATCAGTTCGCACAAGCCAAATCAAGTTTCGGATCAACACTCGACAAGTTGAAACCGGGCAAAGCGGCTGATACCGCTCGAGACTTCGTGGCCAACAATCCAGTCTCAAATGCAGCCAGCGATTTCAAACAAGCGATGTCCAGCAGTGTCAATCAAGCGATGTCCAATGCGAATCAATCAACCCCTGCATTGCGACCAAGCTCGCAGCCGATTGATTTGGCGAAAAGTTCAGGCACACCTGCAACTGCGATTGCCGCAGCTCCGCTCAACAACTCTTCGTTTGCCAGTTCAAATTCCGGAAGTTCTTTCGCTTCATCGCCAAAGCCATCAGATTTTAGAGCCAGCAACCCGGTTGCGTCTGCAAACGGTAGAAGTTTCTACAAAAATGGCGGCGGATTGGCTAACGCGAATCCACCAACTAATTTACAACCGATCGAAAACGCACCGACCAACATCTTGCGAAATCGATTTGCTACTGCCCAGGCAGGTGGTACCGACTTCGGAACTGCCCAGTACTCAACCGCCAGTACGCTTCCTGATTGGCAATCGCCAAACGTTGGCGCGCCAGTCAGCCATGTTGCTGACGTCGACATTCCGGCAAACGTATTGTCCGGTAACGGCAACTACGCTCCGGGTAGTGTTCATGAATTGAAGCGGTAACCAGTGAATGAAATGGCTCGCAACAACCAGGCAACAAACAGGCAACACCAACGGGCCATCAACAACAAGCTCGCCACACGTTAGAATTGTGTTGAACATTCATTCGTGTTGTGGCTATGGCAAATTTTGATCCAGCTCGTCTACTTGAACTTCCAGGCACAAAGTCTGTTGACTATCGGCCTTCGAGTCCATCAACCAGTGATCGGGCCAGAGAACTTCTGTCGGACGCAAGTCTTTCGCTTCCCTTGTTGGTGATCACCGACCATCAGACTGCCGGGCGCGGGCAACCCGGAAAAAGCTGGATGGCCGACCAAAATAGTTTGACGTTTACTTGGTGCGTCGCTGACACCAGCGCCAACTCAAAATCAGCCAAGCGTCAGTCGTTGCTCCCTTTAATTGCTGGCCTCGTCGTTTGTGAATCTCTGGATTCACTTGGTGTCAAATCAGCATCAATCAAGTGGCCCAATGACATTTTGATTGGGTCAAACAAAGTCGCTGGCATTTTGGTCGAATCCATCTCAGTGGGCCAGACCCGCAGGATCATGTTTGGAATCGGATTGAATGTAAATCAAAGCGATTCAACGTCGCTTGTCGCGTCCGAACCGAGCTCGGCAGGAACAGCGGAATCTGAGTCTTCGCTCGCTGACCAAACACCGTTCTCACCGACAAGTCTTTCGCAAGCTTGCGGCAGAACGTTCGATCTTCAGAAGGTATTGACGTCGATCGTTGTCAATTTGCATCAACAATTTGTGTCCGTCGAAACCGACAGCAATGACTTGATCGCCAAAATCAATCGGCGGTTTTCATTCACTCACAAACTCATTCAGGTTGCGCAGCCTGATGGGAAAACGGTTTCGGGAGTCTGTCAAGGAATGGGCCCCAACGGCGAGTTGAGATTGACTGTCGACGATGTCGAACAAAGAATTTTCTCGGGCTCAATTGTAGGCTGACTTTTCTGGAAGTTACAGAAATTGGTTTTGGCAGCGATTCCAAGTGTTTGTCTTGGATTCCAAACGACTTACAACATGCATTCGGCAAATCCTTGAATTTGTTCTCTCTTTGGCTTCGATATTTTTCGCTTCAATACTGGAAAAGTCGATTGGAAACTGTCAGAATCAAGGTAGATCAAGTTCACTTGTCGAGTGGTTGCTTGGTCGCGGTTTTCGGGCCGCTTTCGATTCAAGGATGATTATGGATTGAATTCGGACCTGACAACTTCTGAAACACGATCTTACCAGAGAGGGTCAAATGCCATTATTCGAAGTAGAAACCGACGCACACATTATTATCACTTGGGCTGACGACGAAGGGAATGCAACCAACGTCGCAGAAGATTCCTACCCAGGTGAGAGTATTGTTCGCCTAACCAAGCGTCCGCGCAACAGTTGGGTGATCAGCAAAGGCGTTTTGGGAATCACGTCATCGACAGAAGATCCTTGCGGAGTCGCTCGCGATTGTCTGGCAAAAGCATCTGGCGACAAAGTTCATGCCATCCGTTTGTACATGCAAGAAACCGGCAGCGATCTTGAACAATCCCGTAGAGCAATCGAGTCCAACATGGTGATGGGTTGGTAACCGTCACTGCCTAAGACTGACGTTGATAATGACGATTTTTGCAGCACGGGTTGATCAACGACAGTCACAATCTTACATTTCAATCAACTTCAACGGCGGTTCGTGTAACGCTCACGAATCGTCTTTTTTTGTTCCGACAACGATTTTTCTTGTTCCGACAACCAATTTTTTTGTTCCGGCAACGAATTGCTTTCTAACGTTTCATCTACCGAGCCTACAACGCAAGAGTTCTATTAACGCATGAGCCTTTTGATTCAACTTGAGAACATCGTCAAGAATTATCGATCGACTCGCGCTCTCGACGGCGTCAACCTGGAGGTTCGAACTGGTGTGACCGGGTTGCTTGGTCCCAACGGCGCTGGCAAATCGACACTGATCAAGGTTATTCTCGGACTGGTCAAGATAACTTCCGGATCAGGCACCGTTTTGGGACATCGGATGCGAAAAGAGAGCAGGGCGATCCGGGACAAAATCGGCTACATGACCGAAGACGATTGCTACATTCCGGGAATGACTGGAATCGAAGTCGTTCAATTTGCAGCTTGCTTGTCGGGCTTGCCATCGGTCGAAGGACTACGACGTGCCCACGAGATACTTGACTTCTGCGGCATGAAGCAGGAACGGTATCGCAACATCGAAACGTTTTCGACTGGCATGCGTCAGAAAGTAAAATTCGCAGCGGCAATCGTACACGATCCCGAATTCCTGATTCTTGATGAACCAACATCGGGACTCGATCCTGAAGAGCGCGAAGCACTTCTTTACCGAATAAAAATTCTTTGTACGCAAATGGGCAAGTCTGCCATTATCTCGACGCATATCTTGCCGGATGTTCAAGCGATTTGCGATCAAGTCGTGATTCTCGCCAATGGACAAATTCGCCTTGACGATAAACTTGAATCGCTCAATGCAACCGTTGCACCGACGGTAACTTTGGTCGCGTCAGGAAACTTGGACGGGTTTTCGGAAGGACTTTCGTCGGCAGGATTTACCGTGAGTCGTCCAGCAAATCAGACGTTGCGAGTCGAGTCTTCAACACATGATGGTTTTTTGAATTCGGTCTGGAAGGTCGCCAGTCAACACGATGTCATTGTTCATTCGCTGACGCCGGCGAAGACTTCGCTTGAAGAAATTTTCATGCAAACGATTCAGGAGGCCACGCATGCCAATTCATAACCTTGGCTATCGCCCCTGGAACGGAAAACGGACTTCTCAGTACTCTCGTTGGTGGATTATTGCCGAGACGGGAATTCGCATCGCCAGCAATTCAAAGTGGATCAAGCGGATGATGTTTTTCGCCTGGATTCCCGTGTTGTACTGGGGACTTGGGTTCTTCTTTGTCGGACAAGCCTTCGACAACGCAACGCCTATGCCTGATTCGCAAGAGCTGACGTCGCTCGAAGAACAATTGGAGGAAGAGTTCTTACCTGAATTCAGACGCCAATCAGCAGCCAGAGTCTTGCGCAATCAATTTTCGAATATTGCCAGTGTTGGGGATTTGGCGGAAGCAATTGAATCGAACGACGCAGTTGAGTCGCGACGAATGATTTGGAGCTGGCTATTGATGACGTTCTTTCGTTATCCGCAAGGCGTATTGATCCTGGTGTTGGTAGGTACGATTGCACCTGCGCTCATTTCACGAGACATTCGCTCGCGCGCGTTTCTGATGTACTTTTCTCGACCGATTGGACGGCTGGAATACATTTTGGGAAAACTTGCGATACCGGCGATGTTCATCATCTTTGTGACCACGCTACCGGCGATCATTTTGTACTTTTTTGGAATCATGATGTCGCCTGACACCGGTGTCTTTTGGACAACATGGGACATCCCCTTAAGGATACTCGCCGCGACCGTCGTGCTCGTGTTACCAACGGCTTCGATGGCACTCATGCTGTCTTCGCTTACACAGGAAAGCCGATTTGCAAGTTTTGCCTGGTTCGCCGTGTGGACGCTGGGGCATGGAGCCTGGTTTGCGATCGTGATCAGTCAGGCAATCAAGCTCAACGATGAACCGTTTTCGCCACTGGTGATGGAAAGTGAAATCGTGCAGCGATGGGGATTGTTATCGCTTTATCACAATCTCGGTAATGTACAGAGCTGGATCTTTGGGTTCACGCCTTGGGAAGACGCATGGCCCGGCGGCGGCGTGCTGTTGGGGCTGACACTGTTTTCATTGTTCATTCTTTTTCGTCGCGTCTCAGCGCCGATCCGGATTTAGGTGAACGATGATTGAACTAACCAACGTTACAAAACTATATAAGACCGTCATCGGGGTCAACGACATTAGCCTGTCGCTTGAACCGGGAACGTACGGATTGCTGGGGCCCAACGGATCCGGGAAGACGACGCTGATCAATTTGTTGCTCGGCCAACTCAAACCAACCATCGGTTCGGTTCAATTGTTTGGGATCAATCCCTGGAAACGAAGTGAATTGCTACGTCGTGTTGGACATTGTCCGGCGATCGAACTGTCCTACCCGCGAGTCACGAGCCTCGATTGGGTGACCTACATGGTTAGACTTCACGGGTTTTCAGGTCGTGAAGCGACGCGACTGGCAAAAGAAGCTCTCGAAGTCGTCAAACTTGACCATGTGATGAATAAGGCGATGAGCGAGTACTCGCTTGGCATGAGACAACGCGCGAAGATTGCACAAGCGATCGCGCATGATCCTGACTTGCTGATCCTTGACGAACCCTTTAGCGGGCTGGACCCAATCGGACGATTCGAAATCAGCCAGTTCTTGAAGTCCTGGGGCGAGAGAGGAAAAAGCCTGATTCTCGCCAGCCACATCCTTCATGAAATCGAAGCGGTCAATCCTTCATTCCTGTTAATTTATGGCGGACGCTTGATGGCTTCGGGCTCTCCGGAAGAAGTTCAAAACATTTTGGCTAACTCCCCAAACACTTTGATCGTTCGGTGTAGCGAAGCGAATCGGTTGGCAAGTCTATTGATGGGCTGTGCTTCACTTGATTCGATTGAATCGATTGACTTTCGCTCAAGCGATACGCTGGTCATTGAGACGCAATCAGCCGGTGAAATTCATCGACTGTTGCCAAAGTTGCTGGCCGAAAACAATCTTTGTGTCGACGAGATTACGTCAACGGACGAATCGTTGAAGGCTCTGTTTGCAACGTTGATGAAAATCCATCGCGGTGAGATGCAAAAAGGAGCGATGGGATGAAAAATTGGTTTTTGGGCGCGCTGGCGACTTGTCGTTTTGAATTGATCCGTTCTTTTACTTTGCAACGAATTGCAGTATCTGGAATTCTCATATTGTTTCCGCCTGCGATGCTGACATTAATTATTGCGGCGCCGCAGGCTGTCAACATTGAAGGGACTGACGGAAATGTTCCGGTGTTCGAATTCAGCACGTTTGCAATAATCTTTTTGGTCAGCCTTGTTTGTGTTTTGTCGCTGCTTCTTTGGGCGACGCCAAACATCCAAAGCGAACTGGAAGGAAAAACCTGGACATTCATCGCAATGCGACCCGGTGGAAGAATCGCCTGCTATCTCGGGAAGTACTTGACTGCAGTGATGACATCCTACGTAATCGCGATTCTTGCGTTGACGGCCTGCGCCTTGATCGCCAACCGTTACGCAATGATGGGGTCACCAGAAGAAGCTTTGAACACGTGGACCTCTTTGGCGATCATTTATGCGCTGGCGTGCTTTGTCTACGGCGCAATCTTCAGCTTTATCGGCACCATTTTCATCAAACGGGCGATGGTTGTCGGTGCCGTGTTTATCGTTGGTGTTGAAGTCTTGATGTCGATCGTTCCAGCCATCATCAGCCGTTTCACAATGAGCTACCACTTGCGGCGACTTGGTGAGCTGTGGCTCGAGTGGTTTTTGCCTGAAAGTAAAGCTCTCGTTGAAGCATCATTTGGACCTGCGGGACCAACCTGGTTTCATTTGACTTGTATTATCGGTGCAGGGATTTTTTTCCTGATCGCCGGCGGGTACGTGGTGGTCAATCGGCAATACATCACGTCGAACGAAGCTTAGCAATTAAGCCATCTTTTGCAAACCATCCGCGCCCCTCAGCCTGAACACACCCGTTCAAACTCGCCTTCACCGATTCCGTAATTCTCGGGAGCCAGAGAATAGTGGTCCGCGAACCAGGACTCGATGTTCGCTCGCTGCGAGGGGTCGTAATCTCGACGAGTCGACAACGTTCTACCGTGAACGATGTCGCGAATCTCGTGATCTTCGACGACCACGACGCCCGATTTGATCACATAGCGCGGTACGGAAAACATCGTTTCAAAATTTGCATTCGGCGTGTAGATCGCGACGTCAGCGTCGGCTCCTGCTCCAAGATGACCTTTGTTTTTCAATCCTAAAATCCGCGCTGGCCCGGCTCGGGTAATCACAGCGATGTCAGACAGTGAATATTCGCGAGTCAGATCTTTTAACGGACAAGCATCGAGGACCTTTGGGTTTACCCGACCCAGCATCTCGTCGCGAAAGGAGCGGTCCATCAACAGCCGAATGATTTGCGGGTAAGCCATGAAACTGCCGCCGTTGGGATGGTCAGTACTCATAACGACTTGCCAGGGATCATTGACCGACAGGTACCACTCCAATCCGATCGCCCATTGCATCGAATGAATGAAGTTCGTGTCTTTGTATTCGATCGGTGAAACTCCACAACCCGACTCCAACTCCGTGTCGCTGGAAAACCATTTCTTGGCCCCAAGTTGTTGCAAGTAATAGCCCAGCGGACCATCACCCGTCATGCTGGTCGTTTTTTCAAACATAACCTGCCCAACATCAACCGTGAGCTGCGGATTATCGTTGATGATCTGAGCCAACGGTTGAACTTTGGAACACAGCGAAGACTCTGCTTCGTCACCGCCGCCGTAACTGTGAAACTGAATGTGCGTCAGATGTGCTTTAAGTCCAGCCAAAGCTTCCATCGTCGCACTGGTGGTGGTCCAATTTCCGGGCACACCGAGATTGTTGCCATGAATGTGAACGGGATGCGGGAGACCGATCGCGTTGGCGGCTTGTGTGATCGATTGAATAATTTTTCTTGGTGTGGTGTTGAAGCCGTCGACGGTCTGATCAAGATCACGGGCATTTCCGTCTCGTTTTTGCTTCCACAATTCAACGCCGCCTGGGTTAACAATTTTCGGCGCGTAAGCACCTGACTTGCTTAACATCCAAGCCAAAAAAGATTGCAAACCCTCCTGGTCATCTTTGGCCGCGCACTGCATCGCGTAGTGGTTGTTACCGACAAGGGTAAAAAAACCTGTATCGACATTGGGAACATGTTCAAACTCATGATGCACATGCCGGGCGGCGAGTGGAGGGATCGCCGCATCAAAACAAGTCGTATAGCCTAAGCCTGTATATTTGTATCCCGTCATGTGCAACGAAGGAACGCTGCCGCAAGTTCCGCTGTGTAGTTTCGCACCACGCGACGTCACGCTTCGTCCGCCGGTGTTGTCTCGGTTCTGCTCCGTCTGCATCAAACGACCGGCATTGACCTTCGATCCAACGATGTGACAGTGCATGTCGATGGCACCCGCCATCACAACCAAACCACTGGCATCGATAGTTTTTAGCGAAGCCGCCTTGATCGCCTCTTGGCTGGGAGCTTCAATGATTCGACCATCGGCGATCCAAATATCTACCGTAGCTCCATCAATTTCGTTGGCCGGATCATAGATCGTGCCGCCTTTGATTCTGAGAAATTCCATCATGACAGTTTAACGGAAATCGAAGAACAAGATCGTTGCGACAAGGACTGTTCCTTCCGGCAGAAGGAACCTGTTTGGAAGTACGTCCCGCTTGCCGAGCGGGACCGCCAGTTCTTCCAGCCGTCCTAATTTGTGAGAAAACTGAACTCAACAGCTACCGCGGTTTTCGCGGACGCCATTTGCGCTTTCGTTTTTTGGTCTTCGTTTCTTCGATGGGAATTTCCACATCGGAATCGCCAAGCCATTGCACGAACTGACTGTCTTCTTGAAACTTCAACTCCAAATTCGAAAGAATCTCGTTGAGGCGATCGTAGTTGGCGTCGATTCGCTCAAGTCGTTTGACGACTTCCGGCGAATCGCTTTTCACGGCGCTGGGATCGACTTCGATCTTGATACGTCTTAGTTTTTTCTTGGAAAAGAAAGCCATCGAGTAATCGCGAAAGTTGGGAAATTTTGGGCATAGGTCATGCCCGCTTAGCAGCACCATTTTCCCAGCAAACACATTGAAAACAAGTGGCAAAATGGCTTTCGAGAAAGTCATTTCTGCGGACACCAGTTAAATTAAGGGTTTTCGGCCAATTGACGTGCATTGATCTCGAGTTACTACCACACGCAAAGACCCCCATCATTGCGCCTCATAGCTTAAAAGCTGAATGCGAATCATTCGAGTTAACTCAAACTCAATTGACGCACGCGAATCCAAACTCCACACTGTCATTCTCGGATAGCAGGAATCCCGATTGATGATCACGATGAACAAATGACTTCAACTGAACGCGAAGGCGGTTTAGAAAAACTCATCGAGCCGACGATAGACGACGTTCTATTGCCGGCCGTACGGACAGTCGTTGCCGTCTCCGGTCAGTTACCAACGTTCGACGACGTCCAAGCCATGTTAGATGTCGCGCAAAAGGCTTCGGAACGAGGCCACTTTCTTCCCGACGAAGATGATCAACTTCGTGCGACGTTTTCAAGTTATCTTGGCACTCGAGCGGCATTGATGACCACGCTGGAAGAGTTGAAGCCATTGGTGTTAAACGAATTGAAAACAGGTGACACTCAGCGGCTGGACCTCTTTCTGGTTTCGTTTTGCATCGCCAGCATGCTGATGCGGTCCGGCAAATTCCTTGTCGACACGGCAAGGAAAGACAAAGTCCTTTGGCGAAAGCTGGATGAACCCGAACCCCGACTTGGCATTCCGCGAAAACAGTTCACCCGCATTTATGAGTCAATGCGTTCGGTACAAAACTACATGACGTTTTCGACCGGCGTCAATTTTTGGAACGACAACCGGGATCGATTTGCGACTTTGGCCGACGACCCAACGTTTGGCCCCGTTTACGAATTGCAATTAGCCGAAGAGCCGTATATCGACACGAACTTGAATGAGTTTGCAAAAAACCGAATTCAATATCGAGCCCATTCGATCCGTCGGCGTCGTAAATCTGCTTTGAAGAAAGTCTCGTTTGCGATGTTCGAAGCATCTGGACGCGTGATTGCAGAATTGAGAAATCAATGGAGACGAAAACGAGTCACACCGGGAGTTCAGCGCAAGGTTAAGAAGCTGCTTCAACCAGGTGACGTGATTATCACCAGGCACGACGATGCCGCATCCAATTTGTTTTTGCCCGGATTCTGGCCGCACGGCGCGCTTTATATCGGTACACACGATGAGAGAGTTGCCTTGGGTGTCGACATGGACGAAGACCGGTCAGCACGAAGTCGCGAATCCGATGTTTTGGAAGCACGTAAAGATGGAGTCCTGTTTCGACAACTCGCCGACACTCTTACGGTCGACGCTTTTGTCGTCATTCGTCCCAAACTGACTGCCGAAGAAATCAGTAACGGGCTTTCTCAAGCGTTCACGCATGAAGGAAAGAAGTATGATTTCGAATTTGACTTTCGCCGATCCGACCGGCTGGTTTGCACCGAGATCATTTACCGCGCTTTCCATGGTGTCGGTGAAATTCAATTTGAACTTTCGAAACGCGCCGGAAGGGTATGCTTGTCGGCTGAAGACCTTCTCGATCGAGCTGTTGACGGAACAGGATTTGAAGTCGTTGCGGTTTATGGTGAGTCTGGCAACCGTTTCTCGACCGGTGGAACGGCGCGGCAGCGACTAATGGAAAGCTATCGAGACTAAGTTCGATCGTAATTGCTTGTTGGACCGCCTTATTGAATTCTTAAAAACTCTGCGACTTTTTTTCGCCCTTCTTCTTCGGCCAAGTGCAGCGCCGTTTTCCCATTGGCGTCAGCAAGTTCCACGTTTGCTCCAGCCGCAATCAACAATTGAGCCACGCTTGCATGCGAGTTTCGAACGGCCGCCGAATGGAGAGGCGTTCGCTGTTGATCATCGAGCACGTTGGGGTCAGCACCGTTGTCCAACAACCAGGTCACCGCCGTCGTCGAGCCACGGTTGGCGCTTCCGTGTAATACGGTTCGATTCTGATCAGGTCGAATGGAGTTGATATCAAATCCATTTTTCAAGATCACATCGGCGACTCTGGAAAACGGTTCGCCGTTCCGTTGATGAGGTTCGAACGCGAACTCGATGGCTTGATGCAAGCCACCAACATTAACTTCACCCGCATCGATCAACATCTGCATGATGTCGGGGCTTCCGCAAAACCAGGCACAAAGCAACGACGGTGTAATACCAATGTTGTTTTCAACAACGAGGTCGGTAGGCACATCCTGTTCGATCAAAAACTTACACGTTTTCTCCTGTTGTTTTCCGGATTCGTCATCGATTCGGCCCAACCCTGAACCCACTGCATAATGCATCAAGCAAAATCCATTCTCATCGCGCAGGTCCTTCAGTGAACTCGCGTCCAACTCTTTTAAGAATTCAACATCACCGATCGAAGCTCGAACAAACGGGCAATCCGCCAACCCAACATGCTCGGCAATGTATGAAACAATTCTCAAATTACCGTACATCGAAGCCGTGCAGATCAAGGGCTGGTTCATCCAATCGGCACGTGTCATCGGATCCAACCCAAGATCGATACATGACATGAGAATTTTCGAATGGCCTCGATTCCGTTTGATGGTACGGAAGTCCGTCACTGCGCGTTCAAACACGGTGGCTAACGACGCCTGTGAATTCCTGAGCTCAAGCATTTTGGCGACGCGGTTCGCGTAGCCGCCATCAACGAGCTTCAAAAGTTCTTTGTCGCCGCTGTCGGTGCGGTCGGTGGCTGTCATAGTTCCTGCCCAATGCTCTTGTAAGAAAAGCCAGTTGAAGTTTGTTCTGTCTTAATGAAACGAAGTTTCAATGCGCCGTTGACCTTCAATTCTAGTCTCGCGTTGCTGATTTCCAATGCACTTGTCGGTCACAGTCGAAGCCCTCCCATTCAAATCAATCGTCAAACTCTACCAGCTTTCTCGCGCGGTCGATCTGGTTAAAGTGACGGTATAAGTCACAGCTTGCCAAGTTAGCTTGCAGAATCGAATCGTCGATAACCAAAAAGAGAGAATGCGTGATTTTCTTGGCTCAATGTGTTGTAAATTAGCGGAATCAGAAGCCAGTACTACGCTTTCCGGGATAGCTGTTTCAATGATGCTCCTTCATTCGAAAAAGATTCATTCTGCCGATTCGTATTCTTCGAGTCGATGCAGTTTCGCTGCGCCGTGCTGCGAGTCAACACTTCTAATTTTAAGATTGCCGTTTCGCGTCACGCAAATTCTCCTGTCGGCATTTGTGTTTGCCTGCCTGGGCTTGAATGTACAGACAGCGATCGCGCAATCAAGTCTGTTTGCTGAACCCGTGATCAGTTCAGCGCCTACGTTTGGTCGGCAAGTCTCAACACAGATCAAAAGCGATCAGGAAACAGATCAAGTTCAACTTGGCTCGGTCGAGTCAATCATTGGCGAAGAAATTCCCGGCACGATGAAAGCCGAGATCATTGATGGGCCAAATCTCTTTGGACCTCTGAACCAGGACCCCAATGCGGCCACAAGAGAAACACCTTTGGGAGATAGTGCACTTCCTTCATTAGGAATCGACGCAACCTTGCGAGGTCCAGGATCTGGAGAGGTCGGTGATTTACCGGCTCAAGAAACGCCGTCAATGGATAGCTTGTTTCTACCCGATGGAAGTTATCGCGGAAACTTTACCAGTCCACAATCGACGCGCCGAACGCGAGAAACGTCCGATCGCCTGCGCGGTGAAACTCCTGTCTTGCCAAAACCGTCAACCCAATCGGTTGAGCGATTGCCAGGGCTGACGGATGACTCGCACGAAGTCATTCGGCAGAACTACCCAAACGGGAAAACGAAAATTCAACGGACTGTCGCGCAGGACGAAACGGGCAACTACTACAACGATGGTCGTTGGATCATGTTCAATGAACAGGGCCAACCTATCACCATTGGAACTTACTCGCGCGGCGTAATGGAAGGGATGTGGCTGCGAAGCCATCCGGTTGGATCGGGCGGTATTTTCTCAGAGATTCCCTTCTCGCAGTTTCAAGGTCCTTACAAATCGAGAGCCAGCTTCAATCGCGGCAAGCTTGATGGCGAGTGGGTCATGTCTGATCGCCAAGACAATCCAATGTGCGAGATACCGTATGTTGATGGAGTACGTCATGGTGTTGCCAAGTGGTTTTATCCCAACGGCACGGTGATGCGACAAGTCCGATTCAACGAAGGATCTCCGGACGGCTTGCTTCAGCAATGGGATGAACAGAAAAAATTGCAGCTTCAGGAAGAGTTTGCCAACGGTCGCAAGATCATTCGTCAGCGGGCGTTCTATCCAAACAAAGTCAAATCCAAAGAAGACGTCTACCAAGACAAGAAGCTGATTGTCGAAGGTGAAGATGATTGGTGGTCCGCTCGGCCGGCACCTTTTTCAACAGTCGGCGAACGTGTTCAACATGGCAGAACAGCTGCCTGGTATGAAAACAACCAACCCAAAATGTTGGGCAACTATCAAAACAATCTCCAACAGGGAACGTTTACTTGGTGGCATGCCAACGGCAACAAAGAACTGGAAGGCCGATTCGTAAAAGGCAAGAAAGCTGGCGTGTGGACCTGGTGGTATGAATCGGGCATGAAAAAAATTCAAGGGACCTACGTCGATGATGAACCCGATGGGCCTTGGTTGTGGTGGAATGCTGACGGCGAAGTTGTTGACCGTAAGACATTTCCAGTTCCCAACGAGCTGGATGACATCGACTTGGATTTGAGTGACAGTGTTCTGGATAACGCCAATGCGGATTCAAGTGAAACCTTTAACGAAGGATCGAGCGAGGACGTGAGCGAAAGCGCCATCGACAATGATGAGTTCGAAGTCTTCATCGACAGCGACCCTTTTGATGAAGGCAATCAAGACGACGAGACGACTCCGGCGCCTACCTTTGACGACGAGCCCGGTTCAATCTTCATCGATGAATCAGACGGTGACTCATCGATGGAACCAATCTTTGGCGAGCCAGAGGATTCTGCCGGCGTTCTTCCGGCACGCATCTTTGAAGACCAGTAGATAACACTGACATTCACGAGATTGCAAAGCAAGCGTTTGACCGATTGTTAGCTCTTTGACGCTCGCGCTCCAAAATCTCCACAGGCTTGATCATTGAATGATAGAATCATTCTTCATTAAGCAGCAAACAAAAAGTGTTCATCCGCATAGAGGCAGGTCATGAAGTTCCGAATTCCGACGATCGTTGCGTTGTTGTTTTGTTTTGGTTGTTCCATGGCTGCCCTTGCTCAAGAAGTTAAAGAGCCCGAAACAATAACAATTGATTCCGAAGACAAATTACAGATCACTGTCGATGCTTATGCGCCCCACACAGGCGATGCTCCTGCCATCTTGCTTTGCCATCAAGCTGGATGGTCGCGGGGAGAATATCGCGAGATTGCTCCTAAATTGAACGAACTAGGATTTAATTGCTTCGCCATTGACCAGCGTTCAGGCGGAGAGGTCAACGGAATCGTAAACGAAACCAACAAACGAGCCAAAGCGGAAGGTAAAGGAGATACTTTTGCTGATGCCGAGCAAGACATGATTGCGGCGTTAAAGTTTGTTCGAGAAAAAACAACGACGAGCAATGGAGAGCAGAAGATAATCTTGTGGGGCAGTTCCTACAGTTCGGCTCTTTCCCTTCGAATTGCCGGTGAGCATCCGGATTTGGTTGACGGTGTGTTGGCGTTCGCACCTGGCGAATACTTCAAACGTTTTGGCAAGCCTGGTGATTGGATTGGAACGTCTGCTAAAAAAATTGAGTGCCCGGCCTTCATCACGTCCGCAAAAAAAGAACAGGGCAACTGGCAGTCCATCTACGATGCGATCCCTGGTGACTCAAAAACAATGTTTCTTCCAGAGACCGCCGGCAATCACGGTTCACGCGCGTTGTGGGAAAAATTTGACGACCATGAAGCCTATTGGACGGCGACCAAAGATTTTCTCGCGCAGTTCAATGAAGCTGCCGATCACGATCAAGATCACGAAGACCACAAACACGACGACAAACAATAGGCCACTGACAACGTTTGCTACGGCTGAATGTTAAACCGTGGCTTGCGACTGGCGATCAACTCGGATTCATAGGCTCGGCGAACCATCGTCTGATTCGCTTGTGATTCCGGGTCGAAGTCATGAATCTCGATGGTGATGTCTTGACAGTCGTTGGCTTTCAAATAATTCGCCAGCGATTCGTTGTGCGATTCATCGAGATGTGAAATCATCCGCTCGCGAAGATTTTCTGTTTGTCCAATGTAGAGATAACCCGTCGAGTCGCGAAAGATATAGACGCCGGGATGCTCTTGGGCTAGATCGGGTTGATCACGAAGACTCTCGGCAGAATACTCGGTCACCGTGCGTCCCCAGTCCGCGATCCGTGTAATCAATTCTGGCTTCAACCGACGCGTCTTTCGCAATTTGAAGGCGGCTTTACGGACCGAATAGAGGTCAACATCGGGTGCAATCGACGCGGCCAACTCATCGAACTCGGCTCGCATTTGTGGGTCGCACATCAACCGATCTGAAGAAACTTTGTGCTTGTCCTGCAACGACCGGCTAACGATCTCGGCAATATGCGAAACCGGTTCGACCCGCGTTGCCGTTCGCTTCGTTGACTTGGCCGTAAGCTTACCGGCCTTGCGAAGATTCAACAGCGTCCAGTTGAGAACTGAAGCATCGATTGCCGGAAGTTCGCTTTCACAAGCCGCAATAAAACTCGCGTTCAAATCGTCTCTCAAAATGACTTCGTCTGAACTCCATCCATCGTGGGTTGTCGCAAACGCTTCATTGACAACTGACTTGACCTTTTCAAGATCACGCTCCTGTTCCTGGACCGTTTGAACCGCGAGCGCCGGTTGAGGCAACATCACTACGTTGGCCAACAATGTTAGCGCTACGATAAAGAATGAGTTGCGAAAGTGTATTGCAAACCGCATGACCGGGCTCCGGTTGAAGGTGCCACTCTTGTAAGTGACGTCTCCAAAAATATACGCGCACCGTTCACGCGAGACAATCGGACGCGTTCGGCGTTTGCCAATGCGCAAATCGAATCACCCAAAACATAGGCAAATTGCCCCCGTTTGAGAAAGTGCATGCGTCTTTTTCCAACAGACGAGAACGTAGTTTGTAATGTGTTGTGAGCGGAATCAACGTTTGGCGCGGCCGGAGTTGATGATTGTCGTGTTCATAGTTGGCGCGTGTATGGGTTGTAATTCTTGCTTGTTTAGATCGCGATTGGCCCGCATTTGGATCGCGATTGTCAGCCGATACGACTGGAGCGCAACTAACGGGCCGCACCTTCGGTACTCTTGTGTTTTCATGAGACCGAGGTTCCGGCACATCGTGCCGGCCGGATAACGGACGTACCCTCGGCACTCTGCATCTTAGCCGTCCCAAAGGGACAACTGGTTATCCAGACCGGCATGAAATGCCGGGGAAACCATCAAACTGAAACGACAAGCGCTGTAAGCACGCCCCGTTAACAACAACCAGGGCTCATTCTCAAAACAAACCAAGCATCTTCAAGCACCCTGTCAGGCTATTTTTTCTTGGGCTTCCAACCATCCTTCAAAGTCACAGTTCGATTGAAAACCAATTTGTCGTCCGTCGAATCGCGGTCAACACAAAAATATCCATTGCGCTCAAACTGGAACTGATCGCCGACCTTCGCCGACTTCAATGATGGCTCGCACTTGCAACCAGTCAACACCTTCAACGAATCCGGATTGATCAACTCTTTCCAATCCTGGCCTTCCTCGACGTCTTCCGGTTTCTCCTTACTGAACAGGACATCGTACAAACGAACTTCCGCGTCGAACGCATGTTCGGCTGACACCCAATGCAAGGTCCCCTTAACTTTCCGACCGTCCGGAGCTTTCCCGCCAGCCGTTTCTGGGTCGTAAGTACAACGAAGTTCAACCACTTCGCCATTTTCGTCTTTGATCGCTTCGTTGCATTTGAGGAAGAACGCATTCTTTAGGCGCACCTCTTTGCCAACCGTTAACCGGAAGAATTTTTTGGGAGCGTCTTCCATGAAGTCTTCACGCTCGATATACAACTCGCGACCGAACGGCATTTCACGAATACCGGCTGATTCATCTTCCGGATTGTTCTTTGCTTGTCTAACTTCTGATTCGCCTTCCGGGTAATTATCGATCACAACCTTAAGCGGATTCAATATCACCATCGTCCGATTAGCGACCGAATTCAAGTGATTGCGAATGCACAACTCCAACATCGGCAACTCAGTGATCCCGTTATTCTTTGTAATTCCGATCTTGTCACAAAACATCCGCAGCGATTCAGGCGTGTAACCCCGTCGACGCAAGCCGCTGATTGTCGGCATACGTGGATCGTCCCAACCGGAAACGTAGTCACCTTCAACAAGCTCCAACAACTTCCGCTTACTCATCACGGTGTAACTCAAATTCAATCGCGCGAATTCAATCTGCTGGGGGTGATGAATACCAATCGACGAAATGTACCAATCATAGAGCGGGCGATGATGCTCAAACTCCAACGTACATAGCGAGTGAGTAATGTTTTCAAGCGAGTCACTTTGCCCATGCGCAAAGTCATAGTTCGGATAGATGCACCATTTGTCACCGGTCCGGTGATGATGGGCGTGGCGAATTCGATACATCGCTGGATCGCGCAAGTTCATGTTCGATGAACACATATCAATCTTCGCGCGAAGTGATTTCTCGCCGTCTTTGAATTCACCTTTCTTCATCCGCTCAAACAAATCAAGATTTTCTTCTACGCTACGATCGCGATACGGACTGTCTTTACCGTCTTTGTTCCAACCGCCACGATATTCGCGAACTTCCTCGAAACTCAAATCACAAACGTAAGCTTTCCCATCTGTAATCAGCTGCACTGCCCAATCGTAAAGCTGGTCAAAATAGTCCGAAGCATAAAGCTCCTTATCCCACTCAAACCCCAACCATTTGACGTCCTCGCGAATGGAATCAACGTATTCGGTATCTTCTTTCTCTGGATTCGTATCATCGAATCGCAAATTGCATTTGCCGCCAAACTCTTCGGCAACGCCAAAATTCAAACAGATCGATTTCGCGTGCCCGATATGCAAGTAGCCATTGGGCTCGGGAGGGAAACGAGTCCGCAAGGCTCCATCATTTTTTTTAGCCGCAATATCATCAGTAATGATTTGACGGATGAAGTCCAGTTTGCGCTCGGGCGATTCGGTTTCAGTATTCGGATCAGGCTTGTTCATAAGTATCGATTGGGTCGTTTTAACTGTTGGGCGTTTTGACGGATAACTAGTCGCGTTGAGATTATCGACAACGCTTGTCGCCAATGGTTCGACAAGATCGTAACGAATTGACCGTTTTTCGACGAGGGGAATCAACAGCGACGTGCTGTTCGCCAAAGCCTGAGGCAAAGAAAAATCTCACGCCGAGCCTAAACCGCGCCACGATCACTGAGCGAACTTACGACTGCTCCGCAAGTTTCGCCAGCGCCCGATCGATCCGGGTTACTGTCCGATGTCGCCCGAGAATCGCCAGCGTGTCGAACATCCCAAACCCGGCTGCCTTGCCTGTAGTCGCGACTCGAAGAGCATGGATGATATCGCCGATTTCGATCCCTTCTACTTCACAAAAGTTTTTAACCGTGTCTTCCATGATCTCTGCCGTGTACTCTTCGGCTTCCGCCAATACGTTTCGTGCTTCCTGCAACAATCGTCCAGCGTTCTCGGGCTTGACCAACCGCTTCTTGAACGGCTTGTCTTGGAATACGATCTCTTGGTCCGGCAAAAAGAAATCGTCAAACTTCAAAATATCGCCCGCCATACACAGCCGGTCACCGGCAGCTTCGATAATCGTTTTCAGCTGGGCTCCAAGATCGCATTCAATCGGATCGCCAACCAATCCAGCTTTTTGCAAATACGGAATGCACATTTTTGTTTTTCGCTTTAGCGGCAGGTCATTGAAGTAGCGTCCTTGAAACGCCGTCAACTTTTGTGCATCAAAACTGGCTTCGCCTTTCACGACTCGCTCCAGCGAGAACTTTTCGATCATCTCTTGTCGAGAAAATTCTTCCGTCGAATCGTCCAGCGACCAGCCAAGCAGCAACAAGTAGTTATTGATCGCATCGGGAAGGAAACCGGCTTCACGGTAGAAATCAACTAACACAGGATTGAAATTTTCAGGATCAATCTCCAACCCAATCCGTTTTGCAATTTCCGCACCGGACTCGTAAAGTCGTTTGAAGTCTTTGTTGTTCAAGTATTTCGCAATGTCGCGTTTGCTCAGCTTCTTTTTACTACCCGGCTCAGCCACAAACGGAAGATGCGCGTACTGTGGAAGCTCATACCCTAATGATTGGAGAATAAAAATCTGGCGCGGCGTGTTGGAAAGATGTTCGACCGCTCGAACGACGTGCGTGATTTCAAATTCATGATCATCAACCACGTTGGCCAAGTGATACAGGCACGTTCCGTCAGCTCGCTGGATCGCGTGGTCAGCTTCGTTGGACCATTCAATGGACATGTCACCACGGACAAGATCATGAAACTCGCATGTTCCCTCTCGCGGCATTTTCAAACGCACGACGTACTTGCGACCTTCGGCTTCGAAAGCGGCGGCTTGTTCGTCCGTTTCTGCCATCCATTTTCGGCTGTAAACGAAATCCGTTTTGGCTTTGTCGGCTGCTTCGCGCTCGGCTGTCATCTCTTCAGTCGTCGCGTAGTCACGATAAGCAAACCCTCCATCGAGTAGCTTTTTCGCAGCCGCTTGATATTTCGCCAGACGCTCAGATTGGAAATATGGCGCATGCGGCCCGCCGACTTCAGGGCCTTCATCCCAATCGATACCGAGCCAACGAAAGCCATCGAGAATCGGCTGAAGCGCTTCGGCTTGGTTACGAGACTTGTCGGTGTCGTCGATCCGCAAGATGAATTGACCATCCGATTGTCGAGCCAATAGCCAATTGAACAAAGCAGTGCGGACACCGCCAATATGAAGATAGCCAGTCGGGCTGGGAGCAAATCGTGTACGAACGGTCATGGAGTCTGGGTTTTAAAGATGTTGGATTCAAAGCTGACAGTTTACGAGAATTGCAGGTTCACTCGAAGGGTTGAATGTGAGGGCGAAGGTCGGAATTCGAAAATTCAAGGAGCGAAACCCTCTTCAGCCGACAGTTGATCTCACTTCACGATCTGTGAAACTTCACCCGTTTGTTTGTGCCGGACAATCACCTTTGTCTTGCCGTTAGGCATCTGCTCCTTCTTGACCAGAAAGTGATGCTCATCATAGTCCCTGGTCACGGCGATGTTTTCCACATCTTCTCGGCCTCTCCAAACTTCAAGCTCGATCGGTTCCCACTTTTTCGTCTCAATTGATTTGTAAGCCGAATCGACAATCGCGTTAACGACATAGCCGTCGTAAAATGTTTCGCGAGGTTGGCGAGCATCTTCAATCGCGCCCAGTACATCGGTAAACATGTCAACGTAGCCCAACGCAGCGGGCTCGTCGCCGACGGGAAACAACCAGCCAGTCGAAGACTCTGATTTCTCAGCGACGTAATCCGATTGCCCTTCGGCGGAAAACATTTCAAAACCAGTTCGCAACCAGTGGTTCAACCAGATCGTACCGTCGGTGCCAGAGATCTCGTCTCGCAAATCCATGCCGCCGCGAAACGTCCAGCTGACTTCGAACTGCCCGATCGCTCCGTTCTGATACTTCACCAATCCAATGGCATGGTCTTCCGTTTCGATCGGATGGACTTGCGTGTCGGCCCAACACATGACTTCAACAGGACGAATGTCTTTGCCAATAAAGTTCCTCGCGATTTCAATACAGTGACAGCCCATGTCAATGATCGCGCCGCCGCCTGAAAGTTCTTTATTCCAAAACCAATCGCTGTGCGGACCCGGATGCGTTTCTCGCGAGCGAACCCACAGCACATTGCCGATCGCGCCCGACTCAACGGACTTGAGCGCTTTTAAAGTCTTCGGCGTGTAGACAAGGTCTTCCAGATATCCTGCGAAAACACCGGCTTCTTCGACAGCGGCCAACATCCGTTTGGCTTCGGCCGCCGTTCGTCCAAGCGGCTTGGTGCACAGAACAGGCTTACCCGCTTTGGCAGCCGCAACGACCGCCGATTCGTGCACGTGATTCGGCAGCGCCACGATCACAACATCTACTTCCGGATGGTTGATCGCCGTTTCAAGGTCCGTCGTGGCGTGCGGCACACTCCACTCTTTGGCAAACCGATCCGCCGAAGCCTGTGTTCGCGAATAGACGACGGTTACTTGATCTTTCCCGCGCTGGCCATGCAGCGCCATCGTATAAAACATTCCGATCAAGCCAGAACCGAGCATGCAGATCCGCATTCATATCTCTCATTGAAAACTTAATGAACTCGTTTAATGAACTCGTAAAACGTCCGTCACTCGTTCGTCTTCCCAGACTTCCAGCGGGCTGTAGTTCGGATGTCGGCCGTCGGTCAGATAGGGATCATTGGTTTTTGTGTTGTAACAACAAATCAATGACCAACGCGGATTGTCGCTTTTGTTTTGATCCGAACGATGCAGCAAATTTCCATGAAAGAAAATTGCGTCCCCCGGTTCAAGCTCACAGTAAACCAACTCCATCCGCGCCAACGCCGCTTCGACGCGAGCCAAATCGGCTCCCGTCTGTTCGCCAGTCTTCACATGTTCGATGCGTCCCATTTTGTGCGAACCACGAATCACTTGCAGACATCCGTTGGCTTGGTTGGCTTGGTCGACAGCAATCAAACAACTGCCCATGTCCGGCAACAAACATCCGTTGTTGTACCAATATCCGTAATCCTGATGCCACTCCCAAGCTCCACCAACTTTCGGTTCTTTGAGCATCATCTTGTGGTGGTAATGATAAACTTCGTCGCCCAACAATCGCTGCATCGTTGCGACAACGCGTTTACTTCGAACGATGGCCGCATAAGGCGAGTCATCCAGATCGTTGTGAACGGCGAGACGACTTTCGGCGCCAGCGGCATCCTTCTTCGCATAAGATTCGTCGAGCAAGATTCGATCGGACTTTGCGATCCTGAGCAAGTCATCGGCTTCGTTCTGGCTAAACAAATTCTTGACGATCAAGTATCCGTCTTCCGAGAACTGCGAAGCTGCTTTATCGTCAACTCGAAAGTAGCTCATCATGATTTTGTTTTACTTGAAGCAACTTGATTCGGAACGTTGGAATTGACCCAGATTGTAGCAAACTGGCAGGCACTGGACACGTTAGAACGTTGTCAAATTGATCAATGAGAGGTTGTTAAGCCTCAACGAACTTTGCGAGTTTTCTTTCACACATCTCAACCGATTCCTCAAAGCTCAATAATTGTTTTTTGTATTCAGGATACTTTCGAAACCAGGAGATCATGATCATTTGCAAGTTCATTTGCATCAGGTCGGTCGGTAAAGCAATGTCTTGTTCGGCGATTGTTGTGAGCCGTTCTACTGCCGTCCCCAAACGTTTGATTCCAGATGGCGCAGCGGCTGAGCCAGCGATTTGTCCGCCCCTCAGAACAAGCCACAATTTCTGATGGTTCTTGCCGATCAACGGCAACACGCCGTTGAACTTCTTCTTTGCTTTTTCCAACGCATCGAGTCTTCGCGTTAGCCATTTCAAGTTCTTCAAGTGGTCGCGCAGCACGACTGCGCGTTCGAAAGCGCAGTCTGCGGACGCTTGTTGCATTGCGGCTTCTAGAATAATGGCCGCCTGCTTGGCTGCGGCTCCGCCTTCGAGAAAACGAGTGGCTGCATTCACGTTGGTCAAATATTCAGCTGCGCTACATCGCGCGGCGCAAGGGGCAGGGCAGGTCCCCAATTCAAACCGGATGCACTTGGGCGTTGCCGGATCGTCAAAGAGTTGTTGCTGGTTGCTATATTGGAACTGCGTCTTGTCCGGACAGTCTCTGAGTTTGAAAACTTGATTCAAACTATCGACTGCTTGGCGCAATCTCGAAGTTCCGTGAATAGGACCAAAGGCGCGCGTCGCTTTTTCGGTAACGCGTCGAGTAAAATAAGCTTGCGGTGCCAGGCCACCGGAGATGCACACAAAAGCTGGTTGCCGGCGAACGGGCTGGCCTTGCGTATTGAAATCGGGTCGCCAACGGTGGATCAGTTCCTGTTCACGAATCAAAGCCAACAACTCATGTGTCATCGGCTCCCAAACTAATCGATGACTGTGCTGAACGATGCGGACCGCTTTTTTGTCGGCTGGTGTTTTTGCAAAATACGAAAGCAGTCGTTTACGTAAACACTTTGACTTGCCGACGTAGCAAATTTGATCGTTACAATCGAGCCACGCATAGACGCCAGGAGTTAGCGGACTGCGGTCGTGCAACATTGCGCGCGCTTCCATCCGATCAGCCGGAACATCATGTTGGCTGACTTGCTCTCTGCAAACTTGCGAAAGCAAAGATGGTCCCAATCCGTTATATTCGCAAACCGAATTGCGAATCAGCGTGGCCACGATTTCCCTCCGTGCCGATTTGAAGACTCCATTTAGTGAGGCCTGATTGTCGCAAGTTCGCCTATTAGTGCCAAGTCAATGACTTAAAACAGGACTGCGGTCAAAGCATGCCGCGTTCAAAAAAAGCCAATTCCCCAACAACGCTCTAGGAATCACTGACTTTTTTTGTCCGAATCCTCCTCAACGAAAAGTAGTTATTACAATATGCGTCCCCTTGCGTTGGAAGATCAACATTCGCCTTGGAATATCTACCTTCGAGAATTCGCCATGAGCATCAAAGTTTTCACGAACCCCTTTCGTCGAAAATCTGCCAACACGACTCCGGAAAGCAGCGAGCTTCAATTAGAAACGCTTGAAAACAGAATGATGCTTTCGACAGTCTCATTTTTGCAACGGGCGATACCGGTCAGGAAAATATGCAGGTCGCTGTTGCCGTGTGCATGGCCGAATTTCATGTGAGATGGGCAATAAATTTTAGCCAATCGGTGCAATCGGCATCGAGATCGGAATCTGTATCGATTGTGTCGACGTCCGACAAAAGGACCTAGAAAAACTTAACGACAAAGCGTTTGACAAGACGATAAAGATCGTAATTCCAAGCCGGAAGGGCGGGACACGGAAGGTCTCGCATCAGGATAAAGTCATGGCATGACGATGGAGCGACATGTCATGACTTTTTTATGCGCCGACTTAACTTGCTCTCTTGAGTTCGCTCGTTCCCCAAACTCAGCTTCTTGGTCGTTCCGTGTGTTGCATTTTTACAACACGCCTCAAAAATCGGCACTTCTACAGTTGAAACTTTGAGAATCCGCAGGCGAAATCGGTCAAGATTCATGATTCACGGGCGAACATAAGGTCAAATAGCCTACGAGCATCCTGCTTAGGCAGAGCATCCTGCTCAGCGCGTGATCCTGTTAAGCCCATCCCAGCGGAGAAGACCATGACGAAGTCGGCCCCTCAATTTTCAATTTCGCGTTTGATTTTGTCTGGAATTCTGGCGGCGACGTTTCTCATAGGATGTTCCGCGGAACCAGATGTGATGAACGATCCAATCCCAGCCAAGTCGACGCCGGTGGCCATGAAAGCCACTTCAAGTTCACCGCCCGCGACTCAGGTCCAAGACCAACAACAAGGCGCTGTACCGAACAAAACTCCCGGCATACTCGATCAAGCTGCAGGGCAGGCGGCTGACTTATTGGATAAAGCCAAATCTGCTGGCCCGATGGTGGGTCAAACTAAAAAATGGTTGGGCGATCAGATTGCGGGAGCTTCAGACGCAACCGGCCAAACGGCTGAGGCGACTTCCAAGTGGATTGCAGACACTTACAAGACGCTTAAAGACAGTGGCATGACAACCGCCGACAGCGCGCAAGAATGGCTTAGAGAAGACTGGAAAAACATTGGAGCGTGGGACTACAAAGTCATCATCATGCCGATCGTGACGAGTCCCGAGTCAGCCGCCGAAGTCGAAAAACAGCTTAATGAATTGGGCAGTGAACGTTGGCAGTGTTTCAATGTCAGCCCCAACGCCACTGGAACGGTCATGTATTTCAAGCGATCAAAAGAGAGCTATATGAAACATGTGCCGCTTAAAGACGTGCTGCACTTCGTACCGTTCATGAAAGCCATCGACAGTAGTGATTCTGGAGAGTAATGCCTCGTTGACCGCTTGGCGAGATCGACGACAATGAGAGGATCATTTCTTGTTGGTGAGACTCTCATGACTTTCTTTCGCGCATCTGCTTTTTTGATATTTGGCATGGCGACTATTTTGGTTGCGATGCTGTCGGGCCCGACTAGTGCTCAGAACATCCAGGCTTTTGCTGGTGACTGGGACGCAAGCCTTGAATCACCCGGCGGTCCGATTCAATTCGGACTACGAGTCGAATCGACCTACAGAAAAAAATTGACGGCGACCATCTTCAACGGCAGTGCAGAGTCGATAGAAATCCCTGAAGTTTCGATAGAAGATTCAACGCTTGTGCTTAACATCGCGCATTACGATTCGCAGATTGCGCTAACCAAAGATACTTCAAACGATCGCTTGGTTGGCGACTGGCGCAAACGGCGAGGCACCGACAAGTGGGCTGAAATGAAAGTCAACGCTGAAAAAATCGTTGACCGGAAAGACACAGGCAACGATGAATTTGACGCCAAGTTTTCCGGTCAATGGACCGTCAAATTTTCCAGCAGTAACGATCCCGCCATTGCCATTTTCAAACGGACCGATGTTGAATCAACCAAAGGCAATTCATTTCCAAACATTCGACCGATTTCCGGTACTTTCTTGACCACAACCGGCGACTATCGATTTCTCGCAGGATCCCAGTCGGGGCCAGACGAAGTCACGTTGTCATGCTTCGACGGCGCCCATGCGTTTCTATTCAAAATGAAATCCCAATCCGATGGCTCGCTCAAAGGCGATTTCTGGTCCGCGAACACATGGCATGAGACCTGGACGGCAACGCGCGATGAAAACGCCAAACTGCCGGACGCTTTCACTCAAACAACAAAGACTGACACGAAGATCACTTCGCTTTCGTTTCCCGATCTCGAAGGCATCATGACGTCGCTTGATGACAAACGGTTTGCCGGGAAAGCACGCTTGATCTACGTGTTTGGTTCGTGGTGTCCCAATTGTCACGACGCGGCAGCCTATTTTTCAACACTGCAAAAAAAATATGAAGGTCAAGATTTCTCGATTCTCGGACTGGCATTTGAGTTGACCGATGACTCCGAGCGAAACGCAAAGCAAATCAGAAAATATCTCGTTCGTCACGGCTGCACTTATCCGGTTCTTATCGCCGGACCATCCGATAAAAAACTGGCAACCAAAGCGTTCCCAGTTCTCGACCGTGTTCGATCTTATCCAACCACGTTGTTTGTTGACGGTGAGGGCAACATTAAAGCGGTTCACACCGGATTTACAGGCCCAGCAACCGGAAAGGCGTTTGAAGAGTTAAAGACAAAGTTCGAATCGCAGATTGAAGCGATGTTAAATGACTAGAGGGTATTTCAAAACCTGTAGTGGACTTCGCCAGAAGTCCCAGCTCG
>CAZPBE010000060.1:0-32407 GCA_964584615.1 uncultured Pirellulaceae bacterium
CAAGGATAAAGCTCATTCAGCTATACCCACAAATTCAAACGTCGTGATCTACTAGTCGATTGAACGAAAAAGCCGCAAACAACAATTAATTGCTTGCGGCTTTCAGCAATCCGGCCTCAGGAGGGTCAGAATTCTGCAACATCAGTTTCCGATTGGCGTCATGTTTCCACCCGCTGTTGAGTAGAGCGTTGTCGACTGATGCGATCCGCCAGATCCGTTTGGCGTGTAAGTTGTCATGTTTCCGTGTTCCTGTCCCGTCAAGCTGTTGTTCCAAACGGTGCCTTCCTGATATCCAACAACGTTTCCAAAGTTGTCGTAGATGGGACGTTGGACAACTCTTTGCGTTCCATTGTGCTGGCTCAGGTTCCGCCCAGGAGTGTAAGCCGAACCGGCGACTTGGCCATTGCCCGTATAAACCTCTCCATTGGGGCCGTAGCCCAACACTTGAGTGGGAGTTTGATAACCAGGCGGCTGGAACATTGGTCGTTGTCGGAAACGTTGACCCGGCAATGGGACGTTGAGCCGATTGCCGCCGCCAAGCGGAATGCCAAGCGAAGGACCACCTGGCCCTAGGTTGAAGTTCACACCGGGTCGCTGCGGCTGAGGTGTTGGAGACGGAGAAGGATTGAATTCGCGGAGAGGTCCAGGTGGAATTGGAATCGGTGCACCAGATCCCGGAGCCGGCGATAATCCAAGTTGCGGCCGCAGTCCGTTTTGCATCGCCTTGATAACACCCGGAGTAAAATTCATTGGGGCTGCCTGAGTCGGAATTGCCCCAACATTTGGCCGCAGTCCGTTCTGCATTGCCTTGATGACACCCGGAGTCAATTGAGCGGATGCCATGGAGCAAAAACATGTGCTAAAGACTACCGCCAAGATGATATTAATCGTCGTTTTCATTTCTTGTTCCTCGTTTAAGTGGACGTCGTTAATTGGGTCCTACCTTCAAGGCGAAAACGCGCAGAAGATCCTGCAAGAAATGAAAAGAATTTTGTTTTGAAGCACTTTTTCCAATGAAAAAACACTAGAGGACATTTCAAAACCTAAAATCGTGCGATCATCGTAGTGGGATTCGCCAGAATTCCCTTTGTTTTGAAAGCGAGCTGGGACTTCTGGCGAAGTCCACTACAGGTTTTGAAATACCCTCTACTTCCGAGTGAATTCCAACCGTTCAATACCCGCTTTGACGCCCAGGGAATGAGGGCTTTTGCCAACATTCTTGATAACAAGTTCATTGATGCCTTTTCGCAACCCGATCGAATCGAAATCAACACCGTCTCCAAAGACAACTTCATCCAACTGTCCGTCGAAACGAGCCTCAACAACCTTGCCATTGAGTCTGATCTCAAACAATCCATAGTCCCACGAATGAGTCAAATGAAGTCGTCCATCAAACGCTCCTCCCTCAGACACCGACAAATGAAATGTTAACTCGCCGCGCTTTCGGCTCGGCTCCCACAACAGGTTTACAACCGGATCATCTGTCGGTTCGAGTTCTTTCTTTTCCAAATTAGAAAACCGTTTTGACCGGGGAAAGAACTGAACTAGAAGTCTTCCCGTGTCCCACGATGCGCAAGCCGCGAGTTCGATTGGGGACCAAACAAGTTTTGTCGCACGCTCCATCTCCAATTCTTGTTCAGTTTGCAAGCGCAAAGATTGCCAGTCAACCGCGTCAGTGACCAACATCGATCCGAAGTCGCTTACCGAATCAAGTTCCATCTGATAGTGACGGCGCGCCTCTTGCATGTTCTCGTTTTCTGCATGGCACATTGCCAACATGAATTCAACGCCAAAACATTCCGACGCGAACAGCTTCGTCGTTGATGGTGCAATCGACTCAAGTACCGTCAGCGCAGAATCGATTTCTCCGGTTCTCAAAAAAGCCAGCCCTAGCGTACGGCTTGCCATTCTTTTGTCTTCGGGACGATTTCCATTCTTACTCACCCAAGTTTCAAACGATTTCGCTTGCGCCAGCGCTTTTTCGTACTCGGAGTCCGACAACTTTTGTTGTTCAATGTTGATCGCAACTTCCCAGGCGTGTAGCTGAGTGGCTCGCATCGCCCAATCGATATTGTCGTGTTCCAATTCAAGAAACGATGCCAAATCGGAAACGACGTTTTCACGTTGATTGAGATTTCTTCCGGCGACGGCACGGGAGTAGAATGCCTCCGCAAATTCATGATTTAACGAAATGACGTTCGTGAAATCATCCAGCGCTACCAACTCACCACGACTGGCATTAATTTTTCCACGAGCTTGCCACAAGTCAGCATCGTTCGGATAGTCTTTCTGCCAACCAGCAAATGTTGCGTCCGCAGATTTTTGGTTAAACCTGCCTTGTATATCACGCAGCGTATTTTCAAAGACAGTTGATCGCGGCGAATCCAAACGAAGCTCGACATCTGGGATGCGTAGATCCTTCGAAACGCTTGGCACGACCACGGTTGCTCCTGGGACTTCCTCAATCCAATCCAGCTCGATTGTCCCAAGTTCTTTCCTGATGCTCGCGACATCCCACGCCTCTACTGAGTTCCCTTCCTTGATTCGAACAAGCTGTTGATCGGGTGTAAAAACGGGCCGCGCGTTTCGAGACGTGGTACCAGCGGCACCCGGAATTCGAATCAAATACTGCCCCGATTTTGCTTCGACAATCAACGTTGATCTTGGCTTTCGCAACGCGAACAACAAGTACTTTCCATCGTCTGAAAAGCTCGACGGCCAGGCGACTTCGAACGGGCTATCTCTAAGCGTGTAGACTTTTTGCCAGCTGGTCGTTTCATACACCTCAGCCGTGTTGTCAGAAGTGACGGCCAACAGATCGCCGTCTGGACTAAGCGATGCCCGAGCGTGCCCCGGCGTTGACACCGTGTGCAACAGTTTGCCCGTCGCCCCGTCAAACACGTGAGCATTTGTCCCAAGGTGATTTCCAACCGCGACCAAGCGGGCACCTCGCGAGAGACTGACGCCCATCTCGTTGGGCACGTCTTGCATGGGAACCAATTTTTCAGGATCGTCAAAACTGCCGACGAACGTCCTTCCGTCAGTAAGGACAGCGAAATGATTACCGCTCGGGTCGATATCCATTCCGTTGACAACATTCTTTGGCAGAATTGTTTGCGGAGGTCCAATGACGAGCTTCAGGTTTCCGTTTTCAAGTCGCTCGTCGAGAATCGGCCAACTCGTCATCTCGTGATTTCCAATCAAGAGACTCTTACCATCGGGATGAAATCGAACTTTCCCGCGTCCCGGAATATCGACCAGTCTGGTACCGGACTGAAGATCACAAATTCGCACTCCTTTGTTTTCGCCCATTGCTACCCAACGATTGTTGGGATGCACGTCCAAGTCTAAAGGCTGCGACGCGCTAAATTTTGGATCTGCGGGCGAAATCGTTTTACGAAGGCGACGGCTTTCAAATTGGCAGACCCCAGTCTTCGCGCTTCGAAACCCGACCTTCGTGCCATCATTGGAAAAGCGATCAATGTATCCCGCGAAGGCAAAAAGCTGCTCTTCGCTGTTAACATCCCAAAAGCGCGTCGTATTTCCCCATGTCGAGGCTGCAACAGCGAGCCCGTCCGGTGTATACCTGACCTGAAAAACAAATTCAGTGTGCCCGGGGAAGCTCGCAGTTTGCCGTGGTGTTTCTTCCTCCAACCGCCAAACTTGAACTTCGGTCCGATTTGAAATGGCTATTTCCGGCTCAGCAGGATGCCAATCTAATGAAAAAGGAGAGGCTCTTTCGACCGTCCAGGCGACTTCTCCAGTGACGGCATCAAAGATGACACAACCAACGGCGCCGTATTGAGCAAGCCATTCTCCATTGGGACTGAACTTAAGTAAGTTGTTGGTGCTGGAAGATGGATTCTTAAATGATATGACTTGTTCGAGATCGGGAAGTCGTCGAATGGTGATCGAATCCGCGGTCGCCGTTGCCACAAACTTCTCGCCATCTCTTTGGCCGACGCAACCATGCGAAGCCCCTGACTCCTGAAACACAATTTTGCGGCTATCGACATCGAATAACGTCTGCACGTTTTTGTCATCACCACTTCTATCATAATGAATACAGTTGATTGACAAGTAGCTTCCGCAAGCGGAGAACCGGCAGCGATGCGGCCCGCTCATTTTGCCGTTTCCCAAATCGATGGAAGCGACTGCATTCGCTCCTTCAACCGAACCCAATTTTGTTGCGTCCTCGGTCCGGTACACTTGCAGCAATTCGCCGGGCGCTGCGTGACAGGCAGTGAACTTCAAGTCAGGGCTGAAGACGCAGTGTTCGCTGTAGCCTTGGGAGTCCCAAGTTGCGATCTCAAGCAGGTCAACGTTGCCTAGGCATCCAGCGGCTTCACTCCTCAATGCAAAGATTTCGTCCGGCGTTGCGGAAATCAAGTCAAGTTGCGCGACGGCTTCTTTCGCTGCTGCGATCGCGCCGAATCGTTGCCCGCTTTCACCGCTTGAACGCCGAGCTGAAACCTCTGCCGATTTTGATTCGAACAATTGACGTATCGCGCGATCACGCTGCTCAGCCGTTTCTACTTCCTGGCCTTTTAACCGAACCAAAAAAAACATGGTGCCAACCAATGTCAGCATTAGCAAGGCAGCAATCGCAAGGAGTGACGCTGCGAGGGTGCGATTCCGTTTACCCCATTTTATAAGCTGTTCGAAAGCGCTCGAGCGACGAGCCCGAATCGGCTTGCCTTCTATGTACCGTTGCAGATCATCAGCCAATTCACCTGACGAAACGAAACGGTCGGAGGCGGATTTCTCAAGACACTTGAAACAAATCGTTTTCAAATCCAAATCGACGTTTGAAGCGCCGCTCGGCAACGTTGGATATAGGTCAATTACCTTGCGGGTGATTTCGGCGGGAGACTTGCCAACGAACGGTGGATTTCCGGTGAGCATGTTGTAAAGAATGGCGCCGACACCATAGATATCGGTCGATGTAGTTAGCGAGCCAGTTCCTGACGCTTGTTCCGGCGACATAAAACTTGGCGTCCCCAGCACCGCGCCGGTTTTCGTCAGCCCCTGGTCGACTTCATTGTCCAGTTGTTTTGCCAACCCAAAATCGGAGATCAAAGGCGTCACTACATCTGTATTGGAATCCGACGTCGGTTCCTGATTTACTGATCCCGATTCAACAATCTTGGCGGAACTGGACGAGTCACTTTTTGAGCTTTGCCTAAACTCAAGCAAAATGTTCGCGGGCTTCAAGTCTCGATGCAGAATCCCACGTTGATGCGCGTAGTGGACAGCACTTGCTATTTTCATCGCGATTTTGGCAGCTTCGATCGGTTCAAGCGGACCCGACTCCAGTTTTTCTTTCAGGCTGCCGCCGCCTACCAGTTTCATCGTGAAGAAAGGTCGGCCTTCGACATTCCCGACACGATAGACTGGAACGATATACGGATGATCAAGTGCCGCCGCGGCTTCGGCTTCGGCTTGAAATCGAATCATGTCGTCGTTAGTCGAGAAACGACCTTCACGAATCATCTTTAACGCAACATTTCGCTTAAGCCCTTTCTGTTTGGCTTCGAAAATGATTCCCATTCCGCCTCGGCCAAGTTCGCGAATAATCTCATAGTCACCAAATTCTTTAAACGGCAGTTCGTGGTCAGCTCTCGTCAGCTCAGAGATGCGGCGCACAGGCGACGTAATGCGTCCGAATTGCGTTTGATGACCAATAAATACTTCCAACTCGTCAGCAACACCCGCATGTTTTTTCAGGAAAGACGGGACATCAAGTTGAATACCTTGCTCTTTAGCGCGAAGAAATTCTACGATCGCTTCGTCCAGCTCGTCATTGCGAGATCCGGAATCGGAATCAGCACTGCCGATCTGATCAATGCTCACCTTGTTTCTCCATTAACTCACCAAGTTTCTTGACGCCTCGAAACAATCGACGCCCAACCGTGGTTTCGTCACAACCAACTTCTTTGGCGATTTCGACCAGCTTCATTCCCTGTAGATGATGCATGACGACGACATCTCTTAAATTATCAGGCAGCTTTTCGACCGCCGCAGCAAGTTGAATCAACATGTCTTTATTGTGCGCCGCCATGCTGGGTGACGTTTGACTCGCCGCCAGCCAATCATCGACGCGACGAAACGAGTCATTGACTTTCTGTTCTAAATCAACGTCTCGACCCATGTCCCGCTTGAGCCCTTTCCAGTGTCGAGCCATGTCGATCAAGCGATGCTGCAAGATCTTTTTAAGCCATGCGACAAGTTGCGCTTCATCGGAACCTTTGAACTGGTCGCGGTTCTGATGAGCCTGAAGCAAGGTCTGCTGAACGACGTCAGACGCGTCCACCTTTCTTTTCAACGGATCGCCAAGGTGTGCTTGCGCAAGAAGCCGCAGATAGGGACGGACACGCTCTAAAGCCGACTCAATTTGAATGTCCTCCGGCACGGTGACCACCTCACTTTTCAATTGCGATTGACGTCACTCGACGCCAGATGACCGTCACTTTTTAAGACTTTATCTTAATGGAATTGTTCAGGAAAACCCAAGCAAAACGTGTCTCGAAAAAAACACAGGCAAATTTTCGGAATTGAACGCAGGATTGCTTTCCCAATTACCCATAGAAAAATGTCAGCAAACAAAACGCTTTAGGGAGCAAACATGAATATCAATCTAATCTTGCCCATCACAATCTCAATGATTTTTTCAGCGAACATGGCGTACGCGCAATTTCACTGGAATCATCCACTCAATGCGAGCGGATCGATCACGACTGAGAATTACGATGACACCAAAGTCATTGTCGTTACGGGAAGCAGCGCCAGCGACCGTGTCGAAGTTGAAAGCTTCGGCGGTTCGGCTTTGATAAAACTATACAGTAACGAGCAACTCATCACGCAAAAATTTGTACAACCCATCAGCAACGGATTGGGAATGTTGCCAGGAAGCAATCCGCAGCTCAGTATTCCATCGAGTGGCAAAGAATTGTGGCTCAAGTGCAAACTCAAAGCCGGCGACGACAGTTTCCTTTGCAAGTCGACTATCTTTGATCAAATCGAAGTCTACGCAGGCGAAGGCGACGATACGATTTTTGCCGGTCCGGCGCGAACCTATGCGTTCGGAGACGCAGGGGATGACTTCGTCGTTGGCGGTCCCTCGCAAGACTATCTCTCGGGTGATGAGGGGAATGACTGGATCTCTGGTGGCGAAGGGGACGACTGGATTATCGGGGGATCAGGTCAGGATTTTGTGGCCTCGCATGGACAGTCAGCAAACCAAGGTTCCGACCAGGTTTACACAGGTGGGTGGTTCGCACCTGAAGACAACGAATCGGATTACTACTCTACGGATTCGACAGATTCGCTTTACGCAGGCTGGGGAGACGTGGGAACAATCACTGTCAGACAATAAAAACGGCTTTTGCAGCGGCCGCTACGAATTGTGTGGTGGATTGAACCATCCTGTTTGGCAACTGTCCTGTTTGGCTCTTCGACGGAGCTGGCAGGGCTTGCTGCATTCTGATGGCGTTAACAAATGCATCCAATAGCATTGCCAACGTTGCTGCTTGCTACCAGTAGCAACATTTTCCAAAGACAGCCGCACATCTTTGCAGCATTCGCAGGTCGTCTGATTCTGGTTCAGCACCCCGGGGAAGCGCTTCAGTTACAACCAACAGCGCAAAAAAAATGAAGGGTTTCAGCTCGCCGCTACTGAAACCCTTCTAAAATTGGCTGTCCGATTTGGAACCGAAGTTCCGCTCGGAGACCCACAGCCACTTGTCATATCGACCATTATCATGTCCAGCTCAAAAAAAAGAAAAAACAACGTGACCAGCCGGCGCAATACTCAAAGTCAAATGTTAAACTGTTCCGCTAATGACGTTTGAGCATGCAAAGATTATCTCTAACAAAGCCGAAAAAGTCTCATACAGACGCAATCCCTACAATCGCCAACATCATAGAGGAGCCTACTTGCCCGTTGCGCTAGGGATATCGCTAATCGCAGGAAAACACTTTACAAAGCAGACTTGTCAAAAATCTGTTTTGCAAATCAAATTGACTGAACATTAGACAAAATATTTATTTTCGAAGTGAATTGAATCCATGATCTCAAACTCCTCTTCCACGCCGTCGATTGCGAAACTTGCACTCGAAGATGGAACGGTATTTACAGGCCATTCGTTTGGTGCCAGTGGGACTTCAATGGGTGAAGTCGTTTTCAATACTTCCATGACGGGATATCAAGAGATTCTGACAGATCCGAGCTACTGCGGCCAAATTATTACAATGACGTATCCGGAAATCGGAAATTATGGCGTCAATCCGGAAGACGTAGAAAGCACGAAACCGCATCTTAGTGGGTTTGTTGTCCGCAATGTCAGCGAAGTCGCCAGCAATTTTCGCTCGAATGAGACTTTAGGTGAATATCTCACCAAGACAGGAATTATTGGAATTGCTGGCATCGATACGCGAGCCCTCGTCCGGCATATCCGAAGTCGAGGAGCGTTGAAAGGAATTATCTCAACTGAGATTCTGGATGATACAGAACTGGTCGAAAAAGCCAAATCGAGCCAAGGGCTTGTGGGTCGAGATCTCGTGAAAGAAGTTCTTCCCGATCAACCCGTTGGTTGGGAAGAAAAGCTAAGCCAATGGTGGGACTTGCGGCGTTCAACTCAGAATTCAAAGTCGGATGACATTCATGTCGTTGCTCTGGATTTCGGGATGAAGCAAAACATCGCCAGACATCTGGTCGATCAAGGCTGTAAAGTCACCATTCTGCCGGGCACTTCGACTTCCGAAGAAGTCTTGGCGCTCAACCCCGACGGCGTCTTCCTGTCCAACGGGCCGGGAGATCCGGAGCCACTGACTTACGCGATCGACTGCATCTCGAAACTCGTGGGAGTGGTGCCAATTTTTGGAATCTGCTTGGGCCACCAATTGCTGGCGCTCGCTTGCGGCGCAAAGACTTACAAACTGAAATTCGGTCACCGCGGTGCCAATCAACCGGTTCAAGATTTGGAAACGCAAAAGATTGAAATCACGTCTCAGAACCATGGATTCTGCGTCGAAGAAGACTCATTGCCAGCCTGCTTGGCAGTGACACACTACAACTTGAACGACAAAACGATTGCCGGCCTCAAGCACAACACTGCGCCGGCATTCAGTGTTCAGTATCACCCGGAAGCTTCCGCCGGTCCGCACGACAGCCAATATCTATTCGATCGATTTCGAAAGCTGATCGAGGATTTTCAAGCCGTCAGCAAGTGAAAAACGGAAACCGGAAACGGCTAGCTATCTGGCCTTTTCTCTGCAGGCAACTGCCATAAAGCCGAGCAAAGTCAAACCGATTGCGGCCACAGTAAAAAGTGTGTAGTAGCCGGTAAATTCTAAGAAGGTACTCATTTCACGTTCCTTTGAAGAAGTGGATTCATTGGATTGTTAAACGGTCGCGTTCCTTTTGTCTGATAACGTATCGAAATACGTTGAGCCATTCTCCTTTTTGGCTGGCGAATTCATCGCCGTTGCGTTGTCACTCGTAGCGTTTGTTGTGTTGTCACTAATAGCCATTAGCCACTCTCACTACTTTACTAACGCTGGAACCCTGTTTTTGTTTCACGCGATTTGGAAAAATTCTTCCGCGAAAACTCTTTTGCCATAAGAACTGCCTTTCGGTTCGAAAAAACTTTGTGCAAGCGATCGGCGTCGCTGGGGAACAAATCGGGTTTCTCACAGAAATCTGTGAACTCGAGAAACAAACTCTTTTTTTGGCGTCAGAACCTTTCGCAAACAGGTTCTTTTTAGGCAAGTCACTGCATGTAGCAGCAGATATGAAACAACCAGAAACTTGCCATCAAGAATCGAGAGGGCTCAATGTCCAGCTTACGTCGTTCAATTCCTCGAGTTAGCGTTGCCGGATTCGATCGGCCCGGTAGGGCACTAATAAAAACCGCGCTGATGGTCACGATTGGTTTGTCGTTTTTGGTCGCTCAAGTTAACGCCCAAGTGACGGTCAACGTGTGGTCAGGAAACGGCAACAATGACGATTGGTCTTTCGGCGCGAACTGGGTCGACGGTGAACCACCCACTTCTGGCAATCAGACTGGAGTCGTATTTGCCGATTCAACGGTCCGCCCGGTTGCGAATCAAAATATCGGTAACCCAATCACCATCCAAAGCATGTTTCTGCAAAGCAGTGCAAACGCGGCATTCGAAATTGTTGGTGGCGGAATCAACTTTGACGGCGGGACGTTTGAAATCGATGGCTCGAACGAGCGCGATGCCTTCATGTCCAACGGCTTGAATTTCACAAACGACGCTGACATCGTTTTTGCCAATAACGCGAGACTGATTTATGACGGAACGGCTTTTTCCGGAACAGGCCAGACTGGCGGGCTGGTTGACGTTTCAGGAAACGGGGAACTTGTATTTGAATTCGGCAGTATTCCGACTCTGTCTGCACACTTGAATGTCTCCCAGAATGTGTTTGTCAACTTTCAGTCTGGAAGTGTTCCTGTCAGTATTACTAACGGCTTTGACACTCAAGGTGATGTCTTGCTCGGGTTCACTACTTTGGATTTTCTGGCTGGAGGCAACATCGAAGGCAATGTCGAATCCCAAGCTGGCACGATCAGGAACAGCGTCAACATCAATGGATTTACGACAGTTTCAGGTGAAAGCTCGTTGGATATAGACGATGATTCGGCGATCAATGGTACTGGCGAAGTAGAAGTCTTTGATACTGGGGTGCTGACGCTGAACAACAACTCGTTTATTCGCCAAAACGTTTTTGCCGGCCAAGGTGGTTTTGTTCAGGGTAACTCCACGACGTCGACGATAACGGGAACCGTTCGCACTGAAGGGGGTGGATTCTTTGGAACGTTGCGAATGGAAGACAATCTCATCGCCGATGGAAACGTCCGTAGCTTCATCTTCGAAGACGCGTCAGTCAACGTATCAGGACTGACCGATATCGTCAGTGGTGTGCTTGAGATTGGAAGCAACGCAAATCTCAGCGGAGACGGTGCAGCAATAGTACGATCAGGCGCAGCCCTGGACTTGCAGCTTGGCACTGTAAACAAAAAAGTTACCGTCGAACAAGGAGGATTTCTCAATGGTAACGGGCTGATCAACGGCGACCTCGATATCTTCGGCCTCTTCGAACCTGGCAATTCTGCTGGCACCATTGAGATTGACGGCGATGTCAGAATGTCTGACACGACAGTCACTTGTGTCGAGATCGGCGGCTCGGCAGCCGGTACGTTTGATCTGATCCGATCACCAGATGAAGGCAACGAGGCCAACCTGGACGGAACGCTTGTTGTCACATTTTTGGATGATTACGTCCCATCCGAGGATGACGAGTTCTCGTTCATAGACGGTTTTATGATTAACGGAACGTTCGGCAACACCGGGCCAAATTTTAACTCTGGCGGGACTGAATTCCTTTCCTTTGGAACGCTCGACACAAACCTTGGGACCTTTCAAGTCGAATACGGCTCGAACTTCGTGAGACTGTTTGCGTTCTCTGCCGTACCAGAACCGAGCTCTTTTGCAGTTGTCGCACTACTCATGTCAGGAATTGCAGTTCGTCGTCGAAGATAGCTAGAGCGTTCCGCGAAAACAAATCGTCAACGCGACACGTCTTCTGGACGTGGCAAAAAACGAGCAGGAGCGAAAAATGGCGTCAAAGTACTTGGATCAAAACGTTCTATTTGCTGTCATCATGTTGCGAAACGATTTCGTAACTAAATCTCAATGTGCATTACTTCTTGACGACTGGATGAATGACGGGTCCCAATCCGTCGCAAAGATGGCAATCGCCAAAGGCTGGATTCAACAAGACGATGCGGTAATGCTGAACCAACTGGTTCAAAAGCGAGTCGAAAAACATGGAAACTTGTTAGACAGTATTCGACACGACGCTCCATCTGTAAACTTGCAAGACGTTCACTTCAATCCGAAGACCATTAAAAGTCTCGTTGATTCAGTTCTTCCGGCTTCTTTCAGTCAACGAAACAAGACTCAACGCTCCAAGCAACTCGCTACTACACCAATCGATGCGACAACTTCCTTAATGAGTGACACCGGAGGAGCTAACAACATCAGGGGATCGAATTCCGAACCATCAGGCCCAAACATCGATATCGACGCGTCTTTAACGATCGACACTAAAGACAGAAGTATGGACTCTAGCGTCGGGCCAATTTCAGAAGACTCGGCAATCGTCATTCGTCCTGCAACGGACGCGCCCAAAAAAGATCGGCCAAGATTTTCGTTCTTGCGATCGCACGCCAAAGGTGGTCTTGGAAAAGTCTCCGTTGCTTTGGACACGGAGCTTGATCGGGAAGTTGCGCTAAAAGAAATTCGTTCGACGTATGCTGACGACGCTGTTTCCCGCGATCGTTTCTGTGTCGAAGCTCGTATTACAGGCGGACTCGAACATCCAGGCGTCGTTCCAGTTTACGGATTTGGGACAGACACTGACGGCAGCCCCTACTTTGCGATGCGATTCATCAAGGGGATTACGCTAAAAGAAGCAGTGTTGCAATTTCACAAAAAGTACGCCGGACAGGACACCGCCGAAAAAAGGCTTGAGTTTCGCGACTTGCTCAGCCGGTTTGTGGCAAGTTGCAACGCGATCGCTTACGCACACAATCGCGGCGTGATCCATCGAGACATTAAGCCTTCAAACATCATGCTTGGAAAATTTGGCGAAACATTGGTCGTCGACTGGGGGCTGGCAAAACAAGTCGGCCGTGAAACGATCACAAAGTTTGATGATGAACTGAGTCTTGCAGTTCGTGGCGGAACCATATCTGGAACGTTGGACGGCAGTACCATCGGAACACCAACTTTCATGAGCCCTGAACAGGCGAACGGCAACTTGAAAGACATAAAGGCCAGCACCGACATCTACAGCCTTGGCTCAACCTTGTATTATATTCTCACAGGTCGAACCGCATTTACTGGCCCAAGCGCTTCTCAAGTCGTGGCCTTGGCGAAAAAAAACGAATTTAGGATCCCAACGGAAGTCAACTCGTCAATCCCTGCCGCGCTCGGTGCAATCGCTTGCAAAGCGATGACGACGGAACCGGAAGGACGCTACGCCTCGGCCTTGTTGCTTGCAAGTGACATCGAAAACTGGATGGCTGACGAACCCGTCAGTTCCTATCAAGAAAACGTCTTCCTCCGCACATCCCGCTGGCTAAGACGACACAGAACGTTGGCGACATCGCTTGGTGTCTTGGCATTGACCGTTGCCGTCGCGTCTTTGGTGGGCATGTTGTTGGTGAATGCGGAGAAAAACCGGACGGTCGCAGCACTCGACCAAGTCTCTGCGGAAAAATTTAAAACAGAAGAGGCTTTAGCCAAACTGGAAATTGCACAAGCCGAAACCACGTCTGCACTAGAAGCCGAAACCAACGCGCGGCGTAAAACGCGAGAAGTACTCAACACCGTCACCGACGACATCGTTGGCGAACTGCTGGCAAGAAATATAGAGCTCGGGAATGAAGACCGTGAGTTTTTCGATCGTGTGTTGAATCAGTTTGAAGATTTTACTTCGGTCAATGCGGACTCAACACAGTCTGCCAACATCCGCGCCGACGGTTATCTAAGAGTTGGCAATCTGCAACGACGTCTCGACGATCTTGATGCTGCCGAAAAATCATATTTGCAAGCCGAGAAATTGTGGAACTCCTTGATTTCGGAAAATCCCAACTCAACCGAGAGCCTCTCCTTTCGAGCTGATCTCGCAGCAGTCAGTGCCAACTACGGATTCCTCCTTGCTCAACTTGGGCGGCACAAAGAAGCCCTCGCTAAAGAAAACCAAGCCGCGGAGCTGCTTCAACAGCTTGTTGAAGAGTTCCCGGATGATGAAGCCTATCATTTACGTTACGCGAAATTGCTGGGCAACCGTGCCAACGCAAACATGAGGTTAAAGCAGAATACGGCGGCGGAGTCAGATTATCAAAAAGCCATCACAACGTTGGAATCGTTAATCGAGCAAAACGACTCTCCCGAATTACAAACGACGCACGCAACTACCTTAAGTAACCTCGCCAGTTTCTATTCTCGACAAAAAAGCAAACTTGCGGATGCGGAAAAACTGTTCCAAGCTTCGATCGAACAACTCTCTGCCCTTCCGACCGTTGACGGAAATAGCGCAAAAATCGAACGTGAACTCGCGCGCGAAAAGCAAAACCTCGCCAATGTTTTGTTTAATCAAAAGCGAAGCGACGAGGCGGTTGAGCTTTATGAATCCGCAATCAATTCTCAAATCGGTTTGGCCAATAAATATCCTTCGCTGGCGCTTTATCAACAGGATCTGGGTCGCAGTCGTGCTGGTCTTGGTCGAACGCTTTCTGTTCTTGGATTGGCCGGCGCAGAGGATCAACTTCTGGAAGCCAAATCGATCGCAACCGAATTGGTGGGCACTTTCCCAGACCGTGTTGAGTTTCAAAAACAACTTGCTTCCATCCATGATGATCTCGCAAGACTCTATCGAAACTCTGATACGAAAAAAGCGAAAGACATGTATCAAGAAGGTTTAAGAATTCGAGAAGAGATTGAGTCAATTGATGAGAGCCAGGTCAATGCAGACCAAGCGATTGCTTCGGCCATAAATTTTGCCAATTTTCTTCGCAAAAGCAAAGAGTATCTGGAAGCGATCAAAACGTATGAAACGGTTTTGGAAAAACTTGACGATCAAGAAGATCCGCCCGCAAATCTTGTGCGCGCGACGCTGTTTGGCCTGGGTGATTCATGCGTCAAATCTGAGCGTTACAACAGGGCGCTGCAGTGCTGGACAAGGCTGACCGAAAATGATCAGGATCCAAACTGGCAAGCATTCGAGCTTCAGCGGGCGATCTGTCTGGTTCGCGTCGGCGATGTCGATGAGGGTGTTTCGGCAGCGGAAGAGATGCTAAAAGAAGCCGCCGATCCGGAAGCCAATCGTGGTTTACTGAACTACGATATCGCTTGCTGTTTCGCGGTCGCAGCGAAAGTTGAAACGCAAAAAGACAAATCGGAAAAGCACGCGGTTCGTGCAATTGAGTTGTTGTACAACGCAGGGTTTGAAAAGTTCTTTAACCAGCCAATGAAAGAGCACGCAGCAACCGACGTTGATTTAGACGCCTTGCGCGAACGTGAAGATTTCAAAGAATTCTGCAAAGAGTTTGAAATCGAAACTCGTTGATTACTTTTCTTGAGACGGCTTGTACGCTGGCCACTCCGGCAACTCCATCTTTTTGCGAACGTTGGCCGTATGCTCGTTGTAGTGTCGGTCCATTTGTAACAGCAGTGCTCGCGGTGTCCAGAATCGGCTCCCTTTTGCTTTCTTGTCCAGGTCAACACCATCCAATAGATAAGCAAACCGGCGCGTGAAAGCCTGCACGCGTTGAGTTTGAGCGGCTTCTTCTTCGCCCGACCAATCGGGATGCTTAAATTCATAGTCTTTGGGCATTTGCTTCGGGTTCAAATCCATTTCCTGAATCATTGGATCGACCGCCCGGTAAATCTGCGAGAAGAACAACAGCTCGCGGCCCATCATGTGCTCCGTATTCCAACGCGGTGTGTGAGACCCATTGCTTGGCTCGAAATTGAGTTGCTCAACGGACAACGTGGCGAACAGCTCTCGAGAACTCTTGCTTGCCGCTTCCTTCTTCGTGAACAGGTCCGTTAGTTCCGCGTTCATTTCCCATGGCTTGTTGCCCAGCATGATCCAACGAGTCGATTCGAGTTGAGCCCGTGTCTTCGCGATAGCCACAGTGTTGTGTTCAACTTTTTCGAAAACCAAATCACCAATTTTTTCAGCCGCAATTTCTGATTCTGGAATGATTACCATTCTCGGCGTAAGTAACGAAGCCAGTTTCTCAGCTTGATCACTCGAAAACGCATCGCTTCCAATCAGCAAAGCGTCGGCGCCCGTTAAGTTTTTGGCAATTTCCGGATTCCCCTCCAATGCATCAACCAACATCGAAACGGTAGCGGTATCGCAATCGACAATAGTCACGCCATCGACTTCGAATTGGTTGAGCCGTAGCGGCTCCTTGCTCTCTGTGGATTCAAGCGACACCAAAGAAACTTTAACGGCATTGCCCGTCGCGTTTCCAGCTTTATCTTCTTCCAACCACGTCGCGTCCTTTTCGTTTGGAATGCGATCAAAAACGTAAGCGGAGTTTTTGCCCGGTTGCCAAACATGCATTTGAGTTTGAATTCCATCAAACTTCGACTGTACATCTGAATTCATGATCTCCAAATCACTCGCGCGGTCCAATTCCTGTCGATTGGCTTCTGCGATTCGTAGACCAATCTGAAAGTTCCACATCGTCTCCAACGTGATCGCTTGGCCTGACCAAAATCGAATCGCAACGGGCTCACCTTCTTCAGCAGAGGCTGATGATGGCCAAAGACCAATGAAAGTGATCAACAAGATCATGCAAGTGATTGTTGTGTTCTTACTCATGGGTTCAATCTTTAGAAATGGGTTTTGATTCCGCGTCGACAACGTTCAACGTTTTATGGCACAACACGACCCGCGCCAATGATGCAATAATTAGCAACTCTAGGAGAGCGGCGGGAAAGCCGCCAAGATTAGAAAGCATTTTGATACCGTCGGTTCCACCGGCAAAGCTGATCATGACCCAAGCAACCATGCCAACAGTGAATCCCCATACAATTTTCAACAACCGATTGCCTTCTGGATTGTCGGGGGAAATTCCAGTCGAAGAGATGCTGGCCATCGCTGACATGTTCGAATCTGACGAAGTTACAAAGCATACAAACGCGCTGATCATGTAAAAAATGATGATCGCAATTGAAAACGGAAACTGCTTAAACACTTCATAAGAAACCGACTCATTGCCCAACTCTTCGATTGTCTGCCACAATCCACCACCATTTAGTTCCTGGTGAATCGCGGTACCGCTAAAGATTGTCATCCAGACAATCCCAAACAGAGACGGAAAAATAAAGTTGATCAGCATGAATTCATGAACGGTTCGCCCATACGAGATCCTCCCCAAAAAGCACGCTGTGATCGGCGCCCATGCCAACCAAACTGCCCAATAGAAAGTCGTCCAACCCAATGCCCACTTGGCTGGAACAAATTGCATGTTTCTCGGCACGAAATTTTTTGCGAAATCGAGCAACGACTCGCCTCCTTGGGAAAGAATAAACATCGTCGGTCCGAAAACGAACGCAACAACCGCCAACAGCATCAAGAGCTTCGTGTTGATGTTGGAGAGAATTCTGATTCCGTTCATCAATCCTGTTGCACTGGAAACGATGAAAGTCGAAACGATCGCTAACGCAATACCTCCCCACACCCATTGGTTTCGCGGAACGTCCCATAGTTCGGTCAATCCGCCAGAGAGCATCAAGATTCCCGTTCCAAGTGCTGCCGCCATTCCAGCAACTAAAGAATAGAGACAAACCGCATCGATGAAGTTTCCGCCTTTGCCAGTCGCCCAGTCTCCAACTAACGGCGTAATGGTTGAACCAAGGGAAAACGGCTTTTTCATGTTGTAATAGGCAAATGCAAACATCAATGACGCAACGCAATAGATTGCGTACGGCGTAAAGGACCAATGTAAGTACATGGTTGAAAGCGAAAACGTGGCCGCCTCAGGAGAATTGGCTTGGATGTTCAACTCGGCAGGTGGTTGCGTCAAATGCCAGATGGGTTCGGCTGTCGACCAGAACAAAATCCCAATCGCAATCGTGGTACAAATGGTGATTGAAAACCAGTTCCACAAACTCATGAGTGGCTTTGCGTCTCGACCACCGATGCGGACTTTTCCGAATCCGGAAAAGCAAATCCAAACGCAAAGCACGAGCGCCAGAAACGCAACCACACTGAACAGCCAACCGAAACTGGACAGGATCCATTGATTGGCTCCTCCGACCGCTAACGAAAACGCTCCTTCGACACGTTTTCCATTCTCGTCGACGGAGTCGGGAGCCACGAAGTTCAAAACCACCGCGGCAACCAAAAGTAAGAACGGCGGCCAAAAAACAAAGTGATTTGTTTTCGTTGACGAAGTCAGAGTCTTTGACGAAAGGTCGGTCGATGCTGAAGTCGCAGCTTCGTCAAGATCCGTACCTTTAGCTGTGCCCTCCGATTTCTTTTTTTCCTTTGCCATACACAAATATCATAGCGACAATTTGAACAGCAGGCATACGCGAGAGAGACTCGCGGCGAGTCGACTAGTGGACGCCAATTATTGTCAATCGGCGGTCAAGATCGCAGTTCAGCCTTGAGGACGAACGAATTCCCCTGCCGTGACGTAACACAAGTCCATTGACTGCCCGGACAAACGGCTTTTTGCCTCAACTAGCCAGCGTTCACTTGCCAAATTCCACGGAACTCCGATAATCAGGGGCCACTGAAGATTCCTAATTCGTGCCTTTCGGATTCCAATCAAAATCTTCAATATGTCAGTGCTGCCCGAACAGCTTTTACATAAACGAATCGCAAACCCGAATCGCAAACCCTAACCCAGCGGCTTTCGCAGTAAGTCATCCGGAACTCCCTCATGCCGAACTTCCGGTCAAATTTTTTGGAACGCTTATACATTCAAGTTTTCCAACCGCGAAATCTACTGGTTGCTGCGGCATTGGTTGCTCTCGTTTGGTTCATCGCGTCAGGTTCCCGCGATTCAGATAACGTGTCCGCCGATAGTGTGGTCGACAGCGTCGCATCGGAAGATCCACCTCCAACGGGAATCAACATCGACAAAAGATCAGAGGTGTTGCTTTCGCAGTCGACAGAATCGCAGCAGCTGCAGACGTTACTCGAAGAAAGATTTGAGGATCTGGCTGAGTACTATTCGAGAGAGTTGCGTGGCATCTCGCCCGACCCGCTTGAGTGGGTGCTTCCTTCATTCGTTGCGACCGGAGTAGACCGAGACTCGATCGGACTACGTCACGACGGGAGTGAAATCAAAATCGGTCGCTGGCGATTCAGCGACACTGCACCAAAATTCACTAGCAAAGATGCGTTCAAAGAATTCTTTCAGAACAGCCTAATGGCATGGAAGCAGGCTTCGCAGTTTGGGATCCAATTCAAAATCTATGCGAGCAAGACAACCGACAAGGAAATCGAAGCTGATGTTGTGGCTGACATTTTTGGCCAAGTCAAATTTGATCGTGGACGTCAAGCGACATCGCTATGGAAGACCAAATGGACACGAGGAGTCGACAACGAGCTACAACTCCAATCGGTTTCAATTCAGGCTCAAGAAGAAGTCGTTGTTGATGTGGCCGGCGGAGCGTTGCTGCAGGATTGCACTGAGTCGATCATGGTGAATTGCTCAAGTTATGTGAACCAGCTCAAGTACGGCCTCGACCAATGGGCCAGACAAGTTCCTCGATTGGACATTGTCGGCAACCAAGGCCTCGCTATTGGTGACGTCAACAACGATGGACTTGACGATCTTTACATCTGCCAAGGACATGGATTGCCAAACCAAATGCTGATTCAAAATCCGGACGGCACTGTCTCGGACCATTCCAAGCTTAATGGCGTCGACGTGCTGGACGAATCGCGGGGAGCGTTGCTGGTCGACTTTGACAACGATAGCGATCAAGACTTGGCCATTTCAACTGATGACCACGTCATCCTCTATTCAAATAAAGGCGACGGACGTTTTCAATTTGAACGAAAGCTGCAGATTGGTTTCGGTGGCCAGAGTTTGGCGGCAGCCGATTTCGATCAAGACGGCGACTTGGATTTGTTCGTTTGCAAAAATCAGCAACCGCGTGCTCATGCTGACCTCAAACCTGTTCCTTCTTCCAATAGCCAGTGCGAGCAAGGCGGAAGAAATGTCTTGCTGCGAAACGATGAAGGCTGGAATTTCTCGGACGTCACCGAATCTGTCGGACTTACTGAGCACAATTCATCACGAACGCGAAATGCTGTCTGGGTCGACATCGACTCCGACGGTGATCAAGACTTGTTCGTCGCCAACGAAGCATCGTCCAATCGAATTTACGAAAATCAGAATGGCTGGTTTTCGGACATCACGGACAAGCTTAACCTTAACCGACCTGGTCGAAATCGATCAGCGTCAATCGGAGACTTCAATCGTGATGGACGACCTGATCTGTTTGTGGCGACCGATGTAACGACCGCTGCTTATCGCACGATTGAAGAAAACAAGAAGCCCGACGCAAATCTTTCGCCTGACACAGCCGCCTTGTTAAGCCTTTCCCATTTTTGGCAATCCACCGATCGGAAACCGCCTGAAACTAAAACGCAATCGACACAGACCGCACTGCGGCGCCCTCAACGACTGCCCAATGCCGCATTTACTAATTACCCTTTGCGAGTACCAATCTTTACGTCCGAATCTTCCTTCGCATCAGCAGTCGCTGACTTGAACAATGACGGCTTGGATGATGTGTTGGTTTCGAATGGGTATCTGACCCGAACTTCATCCGATGATCTCGAGTCATTTTTGCTTTCGCGCGTCGGGAATTTTGATCCGGAGAAGATTTCCGTCAACAGCGAAGTCGTTGCCAAAAGCCACGACGTGTTTGACTTGATCCGAACCGGGTTCTCCCTAGGAGCCAACCAGCGCAATCGATGTTATCTTAGCCTCGGCGCCTTGGGTTTCGCTAACTTCTCAGCCGCCTCGGGTCTGGACATTCTTAACGACTCACGAGCCATCGCGACCACAGACTGGGATGGAGACGGCGACATCGATGTTGTGATGACGTCACGCAATGGACCGCAAGTCCGCATCTTTTGCAATCAATTGAAAACAGAGAACGGTTACTTGCAACTCAATGTCGAGGGAACCAAGTCCAATCGAGATGCAATCGGCACGCGAGTCGAAGTCTTCATTGCAGGCCAGCAGAAACCATTGGTTAAATTCGTCACTGCAGGTTCCGGCAACTTGTCACAGTCATCAAAAAGAATCACATTTGGCTTGGGAACCGCGGACGAGATCAAAAAAGTTATCGTTGTTTGGCCAACCGGTGAAAGCCAAACGTTCTCCGGCATTTTGCCAAATCGACAATATGATCTTGTCGAAGGCGTGGACTCTGCGGCAGAACTTTCCACAAATCGATTCGAGCTTGCGATCAAGCCTCGAGCGATAAGAAACAACTTCCAACTCCCTCCGTCTCAGCGTTCAGTTTTCTATCCACCCAGCGCTTTGCCAATTCTTTCCATTCAAGACGCGGATGAGAATTGGATTCGGTTGAAAGTTCGAGACGACAAACCGACGCTGGTGACATTCTTTTCCAACAACTCTCCATCGGAGAGTGTCTTGACGATGATCGCCGAGAACAAGAACGAGATCGGTGAAGCGAAACTTGACTGCGTAGCAGTGTTCGTCGATGGAACGCCAGGTGAAACGGATATTCAAACTAGCATTCGAAGCGCGAAACAATTAACAGACGCAACCAAGTTTCCGTTTCGATGGGGAGTGGCAAGCGAAGAGTCAATCGAAAAACTTCAGCTGCTTTGTGGTGACTGGTTTTCGCACCAACAACTTCCGCAAGTTCCATTCGCAATCCTGCTGGACAACGCTGATTACGTGAGAGCATTTTATCCAACTGGCGAGTTAGACATCGGTTTCGTTATTAAAGACAAACCATTTTTTAGACCAACCATCAATGAGCCATCCGAAAAACGTCGAGGATATAACGGAAAGTGGATCTCGCCATATCGTTACACTGATCTTGGACGACTCAAGAATCGATTTCTCGAACTTGGTTTTGAGGAAGACGCGATGTGGCTAAACTCGATCAGTAACGCAAGCTTGGCGAAACGACTTGCAAAGCGAGCGATCGAACTTGCTTCCCAACGGGAGTACGAAAAGTCCAAGCTCTTTTTTGACCGAGCGATCGACGTCGACCGCAACTGCGTCATTGCGTATATCGGACAAGGAGAATTGTTGCGGGAAGTTGCTGCCGAACAAGAGTTGGAAAAAGAAGATGTCAAAGTTCAAATGTTGGCCAATGCTGCATCAAGTTTTCAGTTCGCATTGGATGTTGACCCGTTCAATGTCGAAGCCGCCATCGGAAGAGCCAATGTGGCGATTGACCAGAATCGACCATCCATTGCTATTGAAGAACTTAAGAAGTACATGGAGTACAACCCGCAATCGGCCGAGATGAAAGCCATCATGGGCAGATTGTTGTTTGCCACCAAAGAGTACCGTGAAGCAGCGACTTACTTGACGGCGGCTTTTGATATGCATCCTTCGCTACCGTTTGTTGCGGGCGATCTGGGATTTCTTTACCTTAGCGCAGGCGAGTATAAGCAAGCGTTAAAGTTTTTACGCCTCGCCCATCGCCTTCAACCAAGCGACAAGAACGTGATCCGGCTTTTGGCTGAAGCCGAACTGGTCACAGGTAATTACAAAGTAGCCGTAACGATGTTCGAAGATGTCGTCCGACTTCATCCGAATCGTGTTCGCCCCAAAAATATTTTAGCATGGCTGCTGGCGACCAGTCCATTCGAAGAGCATCGCAATGCCGAGCAAGCCGATGAAATCATCCAGCCATTGCTCGACTTGTTTGGCGAGACGTCAGCGGCAACGCTAGAAATTAGCGCCGCAATCATGGCGGAGCAAGGGGACTTCGAGCAGGCCGTCGAGCAGCAACAGAAGGCGTTGGATTTGTTGCGAAAAGAATCTGCGACTGATCAGTATTCGGAAAAGCAAAAGAAGGGCTTAACTAATCGACTCGAGCTTTATCGCCGAAATCGCCCTTACCGAAGCAACGATCTCTCTGAGTTGCCGTTTAAACGACCAGGAAATCGAAACGCAAAGTAACCGGCTTGGATGGAATGACCAAGAAGCCGCGTTTTCCAGCAAGGAAATCCTTCTATTCAACCTCCAAGGACGACGCTGAGACTCTCAGCCAATATGCTTGGACGGTCGTAGGCGTTTTTCTGCCTGCCGAATAACGAACAACCCTCAAATTTCTGGACTTTTTCCAGAAATCCTGTGTTTCAAATGTCAGAAATGTCGACGTTGAAGCAAACCAGATATATGCTTAACATGACTAAAGACGCCTTAATCAAGCCCTACGGGCGCTCTTGGCACCTAAGACACGAAAACCGCCCGAACAAACGAGCTGATCCATGATTTTGCCGCTCTCTGGACTCGATTCCAACCAGACCATTCAACAACACATTATCGAGCAACAACAACACCACCCCAGCGCCACGGGTGAGTTTTCGTTTCTGCTTTCTGGATTAACCTTGGCCACGAAAAAGATTCAGGCCAAAGTCCGCGCCGCTGGACTGGGCAACATTCTTGGATCTGCCGAAGCGGTCAATGTTCAAGGCGAACAACAACAGAAACTGGATGTCTTCGCAGATCAAACGATTGTTCAGTCATTGGCATCTCGTCCAAGCGTTGGAGTCATCGCGTCTGAAGAGCAAGAGGACGCGATTATTTTGCCGCATGCCAAATCTGCAAATGCCAAATACGCGGTCGTGTTCGATCCGCTGGACGGCTCTTCGAACATTGACGTCAACGTGAGTGTTGGAACTACGTTTTCGATTTTCCGAAGACCGGAAATCGACGAGCCAGGGTTCGACATCGAGTCTGCCAAAGATTGGGTTTTGCAACCGGGAAGCCGACAGGTTGCTGCTGGCTATGTAATGTATGGCTCCTCCACGATGATGGTGTACACCTCCGGTGACGGTGTTCACGGGTTTACGCTTGATCCAACGATTGGCGCTTATGTCTTAAGCCATCCGAACATCCGCATGCCCGATCAGGGAAATTATTACAGCGTCAACGAAGCCAATCGAGGAGACTTTCCCGAAAAGTATGGGAAGTTTATTGAGAAGATGCGTACTGAAGAATTTGGCTTTCGTTACAGCTCAAGGTACATCGGTTCGATGGTTGCTGATTTTCACCGAACGCTTTTGCGTGGCGGTGTATTTATGTATCCGCCGACTGACTCCCATCCGAATGGAAAATTGCGTTTGCTTTACGAAGCCAATCCGATCGCGATGATCGCCGAGCAAGCGGGGGGAATGGCAACAAACGGAACCAGCCGGATTCTCGACATTGACCCGACGGAAGTTCACCAACGGACACCTTTGGTTGTTGGTAGCAAGTTCGAAATGGAAAAATTGGCTGAACTTTAATTTGCCAACTCGGCAAATCCAGTTCGGCGAATCAAATTATTCCTACTTCAACTGTAGCTTGGCTTCGATCGCCTCTGATTCTACCGCTTCTTCAAAGTCTGGATTGGAAACCGGATCAGGCGCATCGACCGCTTTTTTCCAACTCGTTAAATCGGCCAACAACTCTGCTGTTTTCTCCGGATGGGTTTCGGAAAGCTCTTCCTGCTCACCAATGTCGGCTCGCAAGTTGTAAAGCTCCAACTCACCAGACTCCAAATACTGATGCAGTTTCCAGTCGCCTCTCCGGACGATGCTACATGGCCGTGTTCGAAACAAAGGATCTCTCTGCTCGGAAAATTCTTTGCGATTCGATTCCAGATAGGCTGGAAAATGCCAATAGATCGAACGGGGTGTTTCAGTCTTACTCAGAGACTGGGCTTCATTCTTTAATATGGGAACCAAACTTTCACCGTCGAGAATCTGGTCATCTGGCAAATCGATTCCTGCGATTTCACACAATGTCGGATAGAGATCAACGGAGGTAATAGGTTCTTCACAAGTGCTCGCATTGTTTGTCAAACCTGGCCAATGTACAAAAAAGGGAACACGAATTCCGCCTTCATAGAAACACCCTTTGTATCCTTTCAACGGTTTCATGTCGGTGACTCCGCCCAAGCCACCGTTGTCTGACGTAAAAATAATGATCGTCTTTTCTGCCAACCCGAGTCGATCAAGTGTTGCCAAGATCTTGCCCAACCCGTTGTCAACTGACTCAATCATTGTTGCCATTTTTGTATTCCCATGCAGCTCACCAGCAGGCTTACTGTTGTACTTCTCCAACAACGTCTTGTTGGCTTGGATTGGAGAATGGACTGCAAAGTGAGTCAGGTAGCAGAGCCACGGCTGATCTTTGTTCGCCACAATGAACGATTCGGCTTCATGGGCGATTCGCGACGTTAAATATTCATCATCGGGCACTGCTTCCAACCCTGGAGCATTTGGGTGTGGTGCGTAATATCCCTTCGGCGGACTTCCGCTATGCGATCCACCCACGTTCACGTCGAATCCGTAAGGAATCGGGTCCGCACTCAAATGCCATTTACCAAACGTTCCCGTTCGATATCCTGCTGCCTGATAAAGTTGTGGCCAAGTCTTGATCGTTGGTTCAAGCACATCGACCCCGGGCACATGGTTGAGCCGACGATGCTTCTTCTTGCCGCGCGGCCTTGTTCCGACGTTAAAGATTTTGTGTCGCGGCGAGTATTGCCCGGACATCAAACATGCTCTTGATGGAGCGCAGTTTGCCGCTCCCGCGTAAGCATTTGAAAACACCATGCTGTTTCCGGCCAGCCGATCGATGTTCGGCGTCTCATAGAAATCAGACCCCATAAAGCCCGCATCTTTCCAGCCAAAGTCATCCAAAATGACAAACAAAACATTCGGCTTTTCGAAAGTAGAACACGACGAAATCGCCAACTCATTGGCTGGAGCATTGGAACACAACACCAGCAAACAACATGTGGCGATAATATTGAATTGAACTCTCATATCTATTTCTTTAACAATCGTGACCGCCGCTTCGAACCATTGGATGTTCTGATAAAATTTCAACATGGAACAAAAACCAAACAGCGAAAATAGGCGGTTCATCATTGGTCCCGCCGTCTTAGTCACCGCCGCCTTTATCGGGCCGGGGACTGTGATCACCGCGAGCAAAGCCGGTGCTCAATACGGCGGTTCATTACTGTGGGCAGTCGTTTTCGCTTGTGTGACCACGATTGTACTCCAGGAAATGGCAGCGCGACTTGGAATCGTTTCCCAATCGGGACTTGGCGATGGAATTTCAAAGTTGCTTAGCAATCCCGCAGCAAAAACAGCTTTGGCGATTCTCGTCGTCGCCGCAATCTTGATCGGCAACGCAGCTTACCAAACTGGCAACATCACGGGTGCAACTTCCGGGGTTGAGATTATTCAATCCAGTTTGACTTCGGCCACAGTCGAATCCAACACCGAGTCGACAACCAGTTCGACATTGACATCTCGACGGATTTGTATCGCCGTGATCGGCGTCATCGCGGCAATCGTAGTCTTGATCGGAAAGTATTCACTTTTACAAAAGCTATTGACCGGGTTGGTCATCGGCATGAGCGGCCTGTTTTTACTTGCAGCCGGATTAAGCAAGCCTACTTTAACTGAGATTGGAAATGGGCTTTTACCGAGTCTACCCACTGGAAGCGAATGGCTGGTGATTGGATTGATTGGAACAACTGTCGTTCCGTACAACCTGTTTCTTCACGCGAGCTTGGCCGCCAAGCAATGGACCTCGGTTGATGCGACTCCAGAACAACGCGCCGACGCGATTCGACAATCTCGATGGGACACCATCACGTCAGTGGCACTTGGCGGATTGGTGACAGCGGCAATTTTACTTTCGGCTTCGTCTGCGTTTCGAGAAGCCCGCAACTCGGTTGACGGAGTCGCTTTGTCAAACGTTGGCGAGGTTGCTGCGCAGTTGAAGCCAGCGATTGGCTCAGCCGCAAAAATCATGTTTGCCATCGGATTGTTTGCCGCCGGATTGACGAGCGCAATTACCGCTCCAATCGCGGCGGGTTACGCAGCGGCGGGATGCTTCGGTTGGCCGAACGAATTGAGTGATTGGCGATTGAAAGCAACGGCGCTGTTGGTCATCGCGATTGGAGTCGTCATGGGAATCGCATTCGGTAGCAGCCCTCAACAGACAATCATTCTGGCTCAAGTCGCCAACGGGATTCTACTGCCGCTGCTGGCGATTTTGTTGCTGTTGGCGGCTAACCAATCCAAGATCATGGGCGGGCTAACAAACGGCCCGATCCAGAATATTTTGGCAGTTTTGGTGATCGGAATCGTCCTGCTGATCGCCGCTCGACAATTCAAATCAGTCTACGAGAAACTTGCTCCGCCCATACAAAAGCCGGCCATTGCAGGCATTTCTGGTGCAAACGAAGAAAGTCTGTCGAATCTTGTAGTTTATTCTCAATCTCTGGAGCTCGCCGACGAATAGACAGACTGGGTTTCAAAGATGAACTTAGTTGGGCGGGAACAATGAACCAAAAACCGGCAATGGACAAAGGCTATTACCAAACGGAACGACATTACGTGAAATACGTGCCAGTCGGTGAGGCCGAATCGCATTCAATGGTTATCGGTTACTTGTTTTGGATTATCGGGTTCACCGGTGCCCACCGATTCTACTACGGCAAGCCTTTGACGGGAGTACTATGGTTCTTCACTGGTGGCTTGTTGGGAATCGGCTGGCTCGTCGATCTTTTCTTGATCCCAATTATGGATCGAGAAGCCAAGCAGGACTACATTCCTGGTCCGACCGACTACTCGATCGCCTGGGTGTTACTTGCCTTCTTTGGCATGTTCGGCGTGCATCGTTTTTACCAAGGTCGGATCGTAACTGGTTTGGCTTTTCTGCTGACCGGCGGATTGTTAGGAATTGGCTACGTTTATGACGTGTTGACAATGAACGAGCAAATCGACGAGCGAAACGAAGTCGCTCAGAACCAATGGCAAGCCTACTCGTACTAACAAGTTAATGGGAAAAAACGGCAGGCAAGTAGCTGAACACATTACTTTATCGCAATGACTTCACCGTCGTGGCTGCCAAAGTAAAGCATCCCCTGAATCGCCGCGGGAGAAGTCCAAACCTTGACGCCTTCCTTGACCAAGTGCCGCCATCGCTCGGAACCGTCAGCGCGATTGATGGCGTACATATGTCCGTCCGAGGACCCGACATAAATTGAATGATCAGTTACCGCGGGCGAAGAAAAAACCGCACCATTCAAGTCTGTCTTCCAGCGAACACTTCCATCTCCCGCGTCCAATGCATAAAGATGGTTGTCGTTACTGCCGATGAAAATCGAATCGCCCAACATGGTGGGTGAAGAAAATATCGCGCCATCGGTCTTGTATTTCCAAATGATAGCGCCGTCATTAACGTTAAGTCCATAAACATGCTTGTCGTAGGAACCAAACGTGACTAATTCGCTATTCGCGACCGGCGATGAAAAAATCGAGCTGTTGTTTTCGTGAAAAACCCAATTTTGCTCGCCGGTTTTTCGGTCGATAGAGAACAACTTGCCGGCGTAAGTCCCAATTAACAGCGAATCCGCCGTCACCGCCGGAGAGGAAAGCATGCTTGCTCCAGCGTCGAATTTCCAGATTGGCTTGCCAGTTTTCGCATCCAAAGCGTACACGTGGTTGTCGAACGCCCCAAAGTACACCACGCCATCAGCAATGGTCGGTGACGATTGCTCGCCGCCTTCACCCAACGCAAACTCCCATTTCTTGTCTCCCGTTTTCGCGTCCAAAGCATAAAATTTGTTGTCATCGGCTCCGAAGTAGATGACTCCATTTTCGACAGAAGGCGTCGCTCGGACCCAGCCACCCACGTCAAATTTCCATTTTAACTTACCGGTCTTCTGATCAATCGCATGCAACCGACTCGAATGCCCTCCGACATAAACAACACCATCGACCGCGATGGCAGATGACTCGATCACGTCACCGGTCGCGTACTTCCACGTTACGACAGGCGTTTGGATTTCGGTTGAGCCGTAAGCGCTGTTGCCGCTACCGCTGAGGCGAAATCGCGGCCATGTCTTCGGGCCGGTTGGTCGTATTGGATCTTGCAAGAATTCGGACATGGGAATCAGGTTGATATCCTCTCGTTTAAGCAATTGCTCTTTGATGTAATATTTGTGCCACGATCCGAAAGTAATCAAGAACCGTTTACCTTCGCCCTGATGTTCGTTGAGGGCTTTTTCAATCAGACCAAAATGCCCGGCATTGATGTTGGACCAACCACCGTCGCCAATCAATTCATTAAAGTGGCGATCATACGGCTCCATCCCGGCTTTGACGAATTTATCATACTGCTGAGTGTGAATTGTCACCGGGTCATTCCGATCACCGAGCGCCGAAATATTTTCACTTGCGAGCGATTGAGCGGCTTCCATCTCCGCAGTTTGAGTGGAATGAGTCTCACGAAGCGTTTTTAATGTTGCGCGCCGGCTGTTGTTCATGGCTTCAGTCCAAGCCGCGCAGGGCACGATCTCGAATGACATTTCTTTCGTCAGTGGAAATAGCGCGTCGGTATATTCTGGAAAGACGCTAACGCGAGACTCGGCAATTGAACCAGTTTCCTGAAACTGCTTTGTCGCGGCGGCAAGCCGATCGGGTGGAATCTCAGTCAGCACATAGTCGGGATTGATTTCGCGAATCAAGTCCTTGAGGTGATCGAGATCGTATGGACCGGGGTCTCGGTGGTTTCCATGAATCATTCCCATGACGATAACTTCGTTCTTTTCAAACAAAGATTGCCCATGAACAAGGAATGTAATTGCGAAAACGGAGAGAATACCAAATAGGCAAAGCACGCTATAGCGATATGAATTCATCAAGTCGATCCGTGAATAACGGTGGCACGAACAATCGTTCAGTTTACGAAGCTGACTGGCATTGTATCGCAGCTTGCGTTAATCCAAGCGCAACTTCACAATCGAATCAAAGAATTGGGCCCAAGACGTTCAACTGTACAGTAGCCCACTTTTTTACTCCCATTCTGCCGCCCTCAATCATCGGCCTTTTTCAATTCCGCCAATCGTTGTCGCTCGGGACGTGATTTGTAGAAGGGATCTAGTGGATAACATCCAGACACCATTCCATTTCGTGGAGCTGTGGTGCAATCACTGAACGTACGACAAATCTTTTTGCGCTCCATCTTCGTTCCCGCGATCACGTCCGCAGGCAGCGTCGGATAGGAAAGCACCATCCGTCCCAGCCCAACGAAATCCGCCTGTCCAGTGCGAACAACTTTTTGCCCAACGTTGGCGAGCCAATCCTGAAGATACGAGTAACCTGATCCCACCATCAGAACATTTGGAAAAACTTTTTTAAGCTCAGCCGTAGCTGCAATCTGTCTGGCGACGCCAACAAGAGGATCTTCGGGAGGAAAATATCCATCCGAAGGAGGAAACGTAGCCGGTCGCTGAATGTGAGGATTGTAGTAAGGACTCCCGGCAGTCGTACACAATAGATCGATGCCAAGATCCCGTAGCAACTGGATGAACTTCTTGGGTTCTTCCAAATCGATGCCGCAACCGTCTTCAGCCCCGCCAAACGCGCTCTCGTAGTTTGCGGTCACATCGGCGACGCCAATCCCGTCCGAGCCTCGGCCGAACGGGGAGAAATCAAAAATACTTAAGCGAACACCAATGGCCAAGTCGTTTGTTTCGGCTCGAATTCCAGCGACGATATCACGCAAGAAACGAGTCCGGTTTTCAAAACTTCCACCAAACTCTCCCAGTCGATCGTAGCCGGAAAGCAACTCGTGTCCAAAGTATCCATGGCAGTGCTTGATGTCGACAAAGCGAAATCCAATTTTCTCAGCCAACACCGACGCGGCAACAAACTGATCAACCAATTCTCGTAAGCCATCGTCAGAGATGATACTTGCATTCGAATCGACATTAAATTTTTTGTCGAGGATCGAGTGCTGATAGGCAGTGATCGGTTCCAGCAAGTCCTTGGCATTGGGACGTGCGAATCGACCAGAATGCGTTAACTGCAACCCGACCAGCAAGTCGTCCGTATTTCCGCATTCGCTGGCGTGCGTTGATTCTAAAACGTTGCGAAGTGATTCGATCTTGCTGGCGGTTCGATCGTTCATCATCAACTGGTTCGGATTCGCTCGCCCGTCTTCTCGAACCGCAACCGCTTCCCCGCCCCAAATAAGTTTTGCACCGCTTCGACCAAAATTCTCCCAGCGACGAATTGTCAATTCGGTCGGCATCCCATCGGTCGTTCCGTCCCAGCCTTCCATCGGTAAGATCGCGAAACGATTTCCGATTGGACCACAAGTTGAATCAATCGACTGAGCCAACGGGGAGTCGTTTCCAGATTGGACTTCTTCGTCAAATCCCAATTCCAATCCGAGTGCGTCAAGCCGATTACGAAATTGCTCGGCAGTTTTCAAGCTGGCAATGGTTGGATATTTATTCATGACTACCTCCTGACTTGAGTAGCTCCATTGGTCTCATTTGTACTTCTAGCTTCATACTGGTTCCATGCGTGGTTGCTCTGTCGCGCAATACCATGCTATTGAGCTTGGAATTGCCCGCAAGACCCGTAGCAAAATCCGCAGCGAGGTTTCGTCGACTCTGGCTGGCATGATTCAATGCCACGATTCGCCTGTTGTACACGTTTGCAGTGCGCACAAAGAGACTTATCATTGGGCTGCAAAACGACTCGTTATTTCCCGACATTGGCATCAGAGTGCTCATGGAAGAAGACGCACGCGTGATTCATGATAAACTGCACCCACCGGAAAATGGGAGCATTGATGAAACCTTGAGACAGCTTGGTCATGAAATTGCTTCCGGCCGATACGACGAATGAATAGCAATACGATATCTAGGAATAGGGACTATGCGTCAAATATTAATTGGTCTGCTTCTACTTTTTGCTGCATCGTTAGCGGCTGGATGTACGGATCCTTTGACTTCAGCTTCGACATTGACTTCCAGTAGTGCGTCAAAACCTGGTGTGAAAATTGCGATCATCAGCATCATTTCAGATCCCAACTCAGATCTTCAAAAGGTAAATATGGGACTTACTTTTGCAGGGTTCTGTGCCGACGAGGGCTACGACGTAAACATCTTTCTTAATGTCGAGGGTGTCAAACTTGCGACCAAGAGTTTTTCTGATGAACTCAGCTTCAAGGACCATTTGCCCCTTAAGCAACAACTAGTCTCTTTGGCAGAACGCGGGGGTCAAATTCACGTATGCCCGGTCTGCATGAAGGATTTCGAAATTACGAGCGACCAAATTGTTCCACAGGCTTTCGTGACCGACAAGCCAAAACTGTTTGCTAAACTCGGCGCGGACACCATGGTGTTCAGCTATTAGCAAAGAAATTTGACATTCAAAAACATGAATATCAATACGACGCAAGCAACGCCAAACTGCGCACTTTTTCAAATGAATGATCACTGATCCAGCTTGGTGGTCGTTATCTAGTTTCCTCATATTCGTGGCGTGACCTTTCGATTCCGTGGCCATACGCCATCGTCTATATAGGAGGAGTCTTAAGAATTTGAAGAAAAGTTACCGCTAATAACCAAAATTTGACGGGGAACTCGGTGGCGTGCTACGACTAACAGGAAACCAGAAGACCAATCATAGTTTTCCGAATTTGTTGGGCACTACCGATCAAGGAACAACAGCTCATGAAACAACTCCTGACACGAATGGCACTGCCGCTTGTTATGCAAGGAGTTACGTCACGCGGCGGTGACCAAC
>CAZPBE010000061.1:0-28514 GCA_964584615.1 uncultured Pirellulaceae bacterium
GGCATGATCTGCGACCGCTGTGGTGTAAAAGTCACCCACTCTCGTGTTCGTCGTAAGCGGATGGGGCACATTGAATTGGCCGCCCCGGTCGTGCACATTTGGTTCTTCAAGGCGATGCCTTCGCGACTGGGCAACTTGCTCAACATGAAGACGAGTAGTCTCGAGAAAGTCATCTACTTTCAGGATTATGTCGTTACCGATCCCGGCACGACCGACCTTGAGAAACAGGTCTTGCTGACCGAAGAAGAATACCGCTCCGCACGCGCCGAATATGGCGAAGGTGCCTTCACGGCCAACATGGGTGCCGAAGCCGTTCGTGACCTGTTGGGCGAACTGGATCTTGTGGCACTGTCAGATGAGCTTCGTATTGAGCTTGCCGAGACAGGTTCAAAACAAAAACGAAAAGACCTGACCAACCGGTTGAAGATCGTGGAAGCGATCCGCGATTCAGACAACAAGCCTGAGTGGATGGTGCTCGATGTGATCCCGGTCATTCCACCGGATTTGCGTCCGCTGGTTTTGCTGGACAGCGGTAACTTTGCAACCTCCGATCTGAACGATCTTTATCGTCGGATTATCAATCGCAACAACCGACTGCGCAAGTTGGTCGATCTCAACGCTCCAGAAGTGATCATTCGCAACGAGAAGCGGATGCTTCAACAGTCCGTCGATGCGTTGTTTGACAACAATCGTTGTAAGCGACCGGTGCTTGGATCAAGTAATCGCCCGTTGAAATCTTTGACTGATATGATCAAAGGTAAGCAGGGACGTTTCCGTGAGAACTTGCTCGGTAAACGAGTCGACTACTCGGCTCGTTCGGTCATCGTGGTTGGTGCTCGCTTGAAACTTCACCAATGCGGATTGCCCAAAAAGATTGCGCTGGAATTGTTCCAGCCGTTTATCATTCGCAAACTGAAAGAGCTTGGCCACGCCGACACGATCAAGTCTGCGAAGAAAATGCTGGAGCGAAAAGACGAAGAAGTTTGGGATATCCTCGAGCAGGTGATCCGTAACCATCCGGTGCTTCTTAACCGTGCTCCAACGCTTCACCGGATGGGTATTCAGGCGTTTGAACCGATTCTGGTTGAAGGAAACGCGATCCATCTGCACCCCTTGGTCTGCAAAGGATTCAATGCTGACTTCGACGGTGACCAGATGGCGGTTCACTTGCCGCTTTCGATCGAAGCTCAGGTCGAAGCTCACACGTTGATGCTTTCGACGAACAATATTTTTGCTCCGTCCAACGGCCGACCGATTATGAGTCCGTCGCAGGACACGGTGATGGGTTGTTACTACATCACGTTGGTGCTGCCAAATCAAAAAGGCGAAGGCATGACGTTCTCGTCACTGGACGAAGCCGATACTGCTTTCTCTCAGGGCGTCATCAAGATGCACTCGAAGATCAAAGTCCGTTTGCCTGCTGATCGCGGCGTTCGACTTGGCGAAGAAGAGCGGTTGCCAAGCCAAATCATTGAAACCAGTTACGGTCGGATCTTGTTCAACATGATGTTGCCACCGGGAATGGACTTCTACAACTACAGCATGAAGTCAGGCGATTTGGCGACCGTGATTTCCGATTGTTACCAGAAACTGGGTCGTCGCGAGACGATTGAGTTGCTCGATGACATGAACCAGTTGGGCTTCCGCGAGTCGACTCGCAGTGGTCTTTCGTTCGCCACCGACGATCTTGTAACGCCGGAGTCAAAAGAGAAAATTGTTGCCGAAGCTGAAAAAGAAGTCATCAAGCTGGGCAAGCTCTATGAGCGTGGAGTCATCACCGAGAAAGAGCGTTACAACAAAGTCCTCGAGACTTGGACGCATGCTCGTGAAGCGATTACCAAAGAAATGATGTCGGCGATGGAGAAGGATGACGAAGCCGCGGGCACGGGTCGTGGTCATGGCTATGTTAACCCGGTGTTCCTGATGGCGCACTCGGGTGCTCGTGGTGGTGTCGAGCAGATTCGACAGCTGGCGGGTATGCGTGGTTTGATGGCCAAGCCGACCGGTGAAATCATCGAGACGCCGATTAAGGCGAACTTCCGTGAAGGCCTATCGGTTCTTGAATACTTCTCGTCCACTCACGGTGCTCGAAAAGGTTTGGCGGATACGGCCTTGAAAACGGCCGACTCGGGTTACTTGACTCGTAAGCTTGCCGACGTCGCGCAAAACGTTGTGATCACGATGGACGATTGTGAAACAACGCGTGGAATCACGAAGGGTGTGATTTATCGTGGCGAGCAAGTCGAAGTTCGACTTGCTACAGCGATTAACGGTCGCGTTTCACGTCAGAACATTGTTAACGCGGTGACGGATGAAGTTGTGGTTAAAGAATCACAAATGATCACGCCAGAAATCGCTCGCAAAATCGAAGAGATGGGACTTGAAAAGATTCAGGTTCGCAGCCCAATGACTTGTGAAGCACCGCTTGGTGTCTGCCGTTGCTGTTACGGAATGGACATGTCGACCGGTGACATGGTCGAAGAAGGCATGGCGGTCGGTATCATCGCGGCACAAAGTATCGGTGAACCTGGTACTCAGTTGACCATGCGTACGTTCCACATCGGTGGTGTTGCTAACACACGTACTGAGAAGAACGAAGAGAAATGTAAAAAGGGCGGTGTGGTCAAATTGCTTCGCATGCGAAACGTGACCAATGCCAAAGGTGAAAGCGTAGTTCTTAATCGAAACGCTGAAATTGCGATTACGGATGCTCGCGGCCGTGAAATGGAAACTCACAAGGTTCCAACCGGTGCGATGTTGTTGGTCAAAGACGGTGACGAAGTCAAGCCAAACTCTGTGCTTTGCCGCTGGAACCCGTTTGCCGCACCGATTCTCACCGAGGTCGAAGGTAAAGTTCGCTTTGAAGACATTGTCGAAGGCGAAACGATGCAAATCGAAAAAGAGACTTCGGGAACGATTCGTCGAACGATCATCGATTTCAAAGGTGACATGCATCCGCAGATTGTTATTGAAGATGCAAAAGGCGTCGTTCAAGACGTCTACTACTTGCCGGAACGTGCCAACATCACCGTCGCCGAAGGTGAAAAGGTCTCGATCGGTATGGCCGTTGCTGAAACGCCGCGTGAAGCCTCTGGTATTTCCGACATCACCGGTGGTCTGCCTCGTGTGACCGAAATTTTCGAAGCTCGAAAACCAAAGGACCCGGCCGTGCTTGCCGAGATCGATGGCGTCGTCGAGCTGGGTGACAAGAAACGTGGAAAGCGTACGATCATCGTTCGAAACGAAAGTGGTCTCGAAGCCGAACACCTTGTCCCGCCGGGTAAACGTTTCCGCGTTCACGCGGGCGACCATGTTAAGGCCGGTCATCAGCTTGTTGAAGGTCCGCTTGTTCCTCACGACATTCTTCGCGTTTCAGGCGAAGAAGCCGTTCAAGAGTATCTTGGTCATGAGATTCAGCAGGTATACCGAAGCCAGCGCGTAGAGATCAACGACAAACATGTTGAAATCATTATCGCTCGTATGCTTCGCAAAGTGAAAATTGAATCGGCCGGTGATACAAGCTTGCTACCAGGCTTGATTTGCGATCGTTTCGACTTCCAGCGAGTCAACGAAGGCTTGACGAGCTGTGTGAAAGTTACAGACAAAGGCGACAGCGATTTTACGCGTAGTCAAATTGTTCCAAAGATTGTTTTCGAAGAGACGAACGTCAAGATCGACACGCTCGGTGGCAAACAAGCCAAAGGTACGAAACCTAAAGCTGCAACTTGCAGCACTCAATTGCTTGGTATCACTAAAGCGTCGGTACAAAGCTCAAGCTTTATCTCGGCGGCGTCATTCCAGGAAACAACCAAGGTGCTTACCGAAGCCGCGTTGGCAGGGAAAATCGACAACCTTGTCGGTTTGAAAGAGAACGTCATTCTCGGTCACTTGATTCCAGCGGGTACCGGATTCCAAAGTTTCCAAAACTCGGACGTTCAGTACAACTTGGAAGCCATGAAAGAAATTGCGGCTCAACCAAGCCAAACACTCGAAGACAGCTTCCCGTTGCTGGATTCTCCCAACGCAGGAACTGCCCCAGCAGCGCGTTCGTTTGACGAACCTGATGCGATGTCGCCCAACGCCGGTGCGGTGCCAGAGGTTCCAAATGACTTCTTGGCTTCGATGGCACAATCGGATTCGATCAATCAACTTGGATCAGACTTTGCTACTGGCGGTGCGACCGAGAGCGCTGGATTGGTTGGCGGCTCAAGCCCGGCTCCGCAACCGGCGTCGGCTGCGGCTCCAACTGCTCACGTTGGTGATGACTTAACCCAAGTCGAAGGTATCGGACCGAAGATTGCGGAAATCCTTCGCAGTTCTGGAATCGCAAGCTTTACTACGCTTTCGGTAACCAGCCCTAATCGAATTCGGCAGTTGTTGGCTGAGGCTGGTGGAAGTTTCGCCAATCATGATCCGACGACTTGGCCAGACCAGGCTCAATTAGCTGCCAATGGCGAGTGGGACAAACTTAAACAATGGCAAGACCAACTAGATGGAGGTCGTGCTGTGGGTGATACGGGTGGAAGCGTAGGAGCAGCCGGCATTGTCAGCGATGTTGCTGCCTCACCGGACGTTGCGGCGTCACCTGATGTTACTGCCTCATCCGGTGTTACTGCACCATCTGACGTTACCGCTTCACACGATGTTGCTGCCACGACTGAAGTTGCTGCCGCACCGGAAGCGTCAACGTTTGAACCGCTTCCAATTCCTGATGACTTGACGAAAGTCGAAGGCATCGGGCCGAAGATTGCGGAGGCACTTGGCAACTCAGGGATCACAACGTTTGCGAAACTTGCCGAGATGACTCCTGAAGGCATCAAGCAAGTTCTTGCCGACAGCGATGGAACGTTTGGCAATAACGATCCGGGAACGTGGCCACGTCAAGCTGAATTGGCTTCCCAAGAAAAATGGGACGAGCTAAGTGCTTGGCAAGACGAACTCCACGGTGGAAAGATTGTTGCAGCGGCTCCAGAAGCAGCAGCTGAACCAACCGCTCCCGTCGAACCTGAAGACTTGACGAAGATTGAAGGCGTCGGTCCTAAAGTTCAAGAGCTGTTGAACGCAGCAGGCATCATGAGCTTTGCTCAACTTGCGGCGACTTCATCGGATCGGATCAAAGAAATTCTCGAAGCCGAAGGTGGGCTGATGGCATCTCGCAACCCAACCACTTGGCCCGACCAGGCTCAGTTGGCTGCTAACGGTCAATGGGAGCAGCTTCAAAAATGGCAAGACGAACTGGACGGTGGCGTTTAACGCAACCAACGTTCTTTTACCAGAGCGTTCCATTCAATAGCCAAAACAAACAAGCCGACCTTCACGGGTCGGCTTTTTTTGTGCGCTTCAGCCATAGATTTGCGCGAATCAAACGGAGTCAGGCCGACTTGTTATTCCTAAGAAATTGACTGGCAAGTTCGCACGGATTACACCGGCGACACGCATCCTACCGGTAGGGAACATTGGTCGGCTTTGTTTGGAAGACGACAGCCACGAATCCACGGTAAATCGTGGGTTTTCTTCGTCCAATCGACAAGCCGGGGAGTATTTGAGAATTTTCACGTTTTCACAGACCAAGTTATTGCGTTCGGTATTTTGAGAGCTACCATAATAAAGACTCAAGATTGCCCCGCTTAACAGCAGGGGTCATTTTAAACTTTGATTATTCACCTGTGTCATAACTAAACAATTCGAGGCATCCGTGGTCAAGAGAACTTCAATACTTGCAATTGCTGCAGTGTTTGCATTCTGCTCATCGGCTTTTGCTCAAACAACCTCTCTGAGTTTCGTTGATAATAGCGGCAACAACGTTATCAACTTGACCGAGAACATGAGCGGTCAAACTATCGACATTTACGCAATGAATGTCGCCAACATGAACTTTGAAGGATTCACTTTGTGGATGCAAATCGGCGACGGTGGAACCGCTGCTGGTGGAACAGATACAGGTCCAGCAATGTTTACTGCTGTTGACATGTTCCCAGCAGGATCAATTTACGACAACAACAACGAATTCGAAATCTTCGCTTCACCACTTGCTTGGGGTCAGTCTCAAGATCAGTTGGGAAGCGGTCAGTACACTCGCGACGGATTGGTCGCTCAAGTTACTTTTGACACAACAGGTTTCTTTGAAGGTGACACTACGACCTTGGCACTTACCAATGTTGGTGGAAACGACACATTTTTCGTAACAGCGGGCGGTGCGGGCACCGACATCCCAACCAACAACGTAGCTACGATTAACATCGTTTCTGCAGTTCCTGAGCCAGGAAGCTTTATGATTCTGGCTGGTGCTTCGACTCTTGCTTTGTTGCGTCGTCGTCGCTCATAGTCGATCAGACTCAAAATCAATGAAGAGCCCGGTGATCGTTCACCGGGCTTTTTTTGTGCACCGACAGAATGAATGATGGGATGCTAACGAACGTCAAACATTTCGTTTCGGTCGCGAGCAATTTGTTTCAAGGCGACAACGAATATTTTGGATCCTTACCGCTCAGGAAGTTGAGAGACGGCTGCCGAGATCGCGAAGACTGCTTTGTTGGAGCTGCTGGGTACAAATCCCGACGACGTCGGAAACATCTGGCTGCTAAATATACGACAATGGCGTTGGGCGAGCATCCCGATGGTGTTCCGGAAAAGTATCGGATTCCAAAGTTAAGGTTTGATAGCCAGTATGAAATCGGACGATTCGTCGACATTGGTAAGAAACTGGGAGTTGACACATTTAACCTTTGCGGCGGCGTCATCACAGAAGATTTTGATGGTAATGGATGAATCGACATCGTGACTTCGCGTCGGATATGTCAGAGCCACTTCACTTCTATAAAAATTCGGGGGACGGATCGTTTATTGATGTTTCAAAGCCAAGTAAATTGAGCGAGCAAACGGGCGGGCAGAACCTGTTTGCGACTGACTTCAACAATGACGGGGACATTGATTTCCTGATCACGCGGGGGAGCGTGGCTTCCTCCGAAGCTGTATCGGAACAAGGGCGATGGTACGTTTGAAGACGTAACTACCGAGGTGGGATTGAATCGCGCCCTTCAGCCGATGGGAGCAAATTTTGGTGATCTTGACAACGACGGATTCTTGGACATTTACCTGACAACGGGGCGACCCTCTTTTCCGAAGGACGAGATGAGTTGAGGTCACTCGATCATTCCGCTTTTGAATTCAAAAAGTAATCCCGTATTGCTCCCACTTTCGGAGTGTTTCCGGACTTCTATCCACCATATATTTTGTTCCCAATCAGCAGCAGGCTGTTCAATGCCCGGCAAAGACATCGAAAACCCTGCAACGGTGCTGTATGCCACGGGATCAGCTCCCAAGACGATTCCCTGACTTTGGCGGACTTGGTCGAAATTCGGCTTAAACCCGGCGTCGACTTGGACCAAATCCACGATTTTCCCTTGACAGTTTGGGCAAATTCCTTAAATTTGTTCGTTTCCAGCTCTTGATCTGTCGATTCAGAAACGATTGCAAAACATTAGTTTTCGCGAATCGCAATCTGGCGTTCTGGCCAGATTCAGCCCACTCATTGGTGCCGAATCTCGATTGGATAGATTCGAGTTAGAGACGCTATCTCACGGATTGTGTTGTCACCATGACGGGCACAGTTTGAAGTACATAATAAAAATTGTTGTTCGATGATCGAACACAAAATTGGAACTAGGTAACGATGCCAACGATCAACCAGCTTGTCCGGAAACGTCGCAAGTCAAAACGAAAATTCACCAAGTCGCCTGTATTGGAAAAATGCCCTCAGAAGCAGGGTGTATGTCTACAGGTTCGAACGATGACGCCGAAGAAGCCGAACTCAGCATTGCGTAAGATTACGCGTGTTCGACTTTCCAATGGCAAAGAAGTCACCGTCTACATCCCAGGCGAAGGTCACAACTTGCAGGAACACTCCATCGTTCTTGTTCGTGGCGGTCGTGTCCGTGATCTTCCGGGTGTTCGCTACCAGGTTGTTCGCGGTGCTCGCGATACTTTGGGAGTCGACAAACGAAACCAATCCCGCAGTCGATATGGTGCCAAGAAAAAGTAGTCCGCGCATGAAGTCGCAGGCACCGTAGTTAATATCAAATAAAACAATCAACGACGAAAACGTTAAGAAGCCATGGGAAGAATTACTTCAAGTCGATCACAACTCAAACCTGATCCAAAATTCGATTCGATTCTCGCGAGCAAGTTTATCAACTGCTTGATGTGGGACGGGAAAAAGACCACTGCACAAGGCGTCTTTTATCGCGCTCTCGATGAAATCAAAAAGCGCGTTCCTGACGCCGAACCGATCGAAGTTTTCACACAAGCTGTTGAAAACGTCAAACCGCACATCGAAGTTCGCTCCAAGCGAGTCGGTGGTGCTTCGTACCAGGTTCCGATGCAGGTCAGTCGTAGCCGACAACAGTCGTTGGCGATTCGCTGGATCCTGATGGCGATTCGGGAAAAGAAAGGCCGTTCGACGCATCTGCGTCTGGCTGACGAGCTGGTCGCCGCGTACAACCGCGAAGGCGTTGCGATGACGCGGCGTGACAACACGCACCGGATGGCCGACGCAAACAAAGCGTTTGCACATTTCGCCTGGTAGTAACGAACCAAATTCAAACCGCTTTGTCTTTGATGAAGCGGTTTTTTTCATGCGCCGATAGGTAGATCGAAACATGCCTACAACCTAACGTGGAATTCACGTCCGACCTCCCATTAAAATCCCAGATCTCTTATCATCAACATTCCTCAGCCACCTGGCCTGAACCTTCAACCCGAGTCCTTCTAAAACTTCCGTCTCATGGCACGTAAACTTGAAAACCTGCGAAACATCGGAATCATCGCGCACATCGACGCGGGGAAGACGACGGTCACCGAAAGAATGCTTTTTCTCTCGGGCGCAAAACATCGAGTAGGAAAAGTCGACAGTGGCAACACGACGACCGATGATGATGCGGAAGAGCAAGACCGCGGGATCACTATCTATGCTGCCTGCGTCACGTTCGACTGGAAAGACGTTCACCTGAACTTGCTTGACACCCCTGGCCACGTTGACTTTACAGCCGAAGTCGAACGAAGCCTTCGCGTTCTTGACGGAGCCGTCGTCGTGTTCAGTGCACGCGAAGGCGTCGAAGCGCAAAGCGAAACCGTTTGGCGTCAAGCGAACAAATACAAAGTGCCGCGAATTGCCTTCATCAACAAACTCGATCGCGAAGGTGCAGACTTCAATCGCGTCGTTGGCGAAGTCGAGAAACGACTTGGCGGTCGGCCGGTCGTGATTCAGATTCCCGTCGGTCAGGGCCCAGCCCACGTGAACGATCCCTTTGTTGGCACGATCGATTTGATCAAGATGCGAATGATGACTTATGAGGATGACGGCAAGAAAATCAAGGAAGCTCCCATCCCGGAAGAGATGCTTGCCGAAGCTCAGCTTTCACGCGAAGCGATGCTCGAGGTCTTGTTTGAATTGAGCGATGAAGTCGCCGAGTTGGCGATGGCGGAAGAAAATATCCCAAACGAGTTGGTACGAAAAGTCTTGCGTGCGGGAACGCTGGCTCAACAAATCCAGCCCGTCGTTTGCGGTTCAGCTTTGCATGGCATTGGCGTGCAAGGCGTGCTCGACTGCGTCAAATACTATCTGCCAAGTCCGTTGGATCGACCGCCTGTCGAAGGCACATTTCCTGGCAAAGAAGATAAACAAGAATTGCGAAAGCCGTCGGCCAAAGAACCTTTCTGCGGATTGGTGTTTAAGATCCTTCCCGCCAAGACTGGCGACCTGTATTGGATTCGCGTTTACTCGGGAGAACTTTCAGGCAACTCCCGTGTCTACTGTCCGGGCAAGGACAAGAAAGAAAACGTAGCCCAGTTGTGGCAAATTCATGCGACGAAAAAAGAGCGCGACGGCCAAGTTCAGAATATTGGTCCCGGCGAAATCGTTGGCTTGATTGGCCCTCGGTTTGCGGTAACCGGCGACACCTTGTGTGATCACGGCGCAAAAATTCTGCTGGAATCAATCGAGTTTCCAGAAACCGTGATTGAAATGGCGATCGAACCGCAATCAACGACCGAGAAAGACAAGCTTTCCGAAACACTTGAGTTGTTAAAGCGTCAAGATCCGACATTCCGCGCGAAAGAGAATCCTGAAACGGGCCAGACATTGATCGCCGGCATGGGTGAGCTGCACTTGGAAGTCATCAAAAACCGCCTGCTGCGCGACTTCAACTTGAAAGTCAAAGTTCACAAACCTCGTGTTTCCTATCGTGAATCAATCAGCAAAGAAGTCACAGTCACCGAAGTTTGCAACACGATGATCGAGGGGCAACAGCTGTTTGCGAAAATCACTTTGAAAATGGAACCGGACGAGAAAGCCGAATCGGGTATTGCGATCCGTAGTCGACTACCTGTCGGCGCAATGCCACCGGAATTGGTCCAAACAGTCAAAGACGAAGTCAAAGCCAGTGGAGAAGGTGGTGGATGCATTGGGAGTTTCCCGTTGGCAAAAGTTCGCGTGACGCTCATGGACGCCGAATCCAACGAAGAATCGACGGCGCAAGCGTTTTCAATCGCTGCCAGTAAAGCTTTTGATAAAGCGCTCCAGTCTGCAGCGCCAATCTTACTGGAACCGATCATGAAACTGACCATCACGACACCCGAAGAATACTTTGGCGATTTCGTCAGCGATCTCGCTCAACGGCGAGCACAAATCATCAGTACCGACACGCATTCCGGAATGACTTACATTGTCGCCCACGCTCCTTTGGCCGAAATGTTGGACTACTCCAGCGCCATGCGAAGCCTGAGTCAGGGAAGAGCGGGGGCCTCAATGGAGCCGCTTGAATACTCTCAAGCACCTCCAGAAATCGCCGACGGGTTTGCCATGTAGTCCGTGCCAAATTTCGGCGCGGCATCCAGTTATCCAGAACACTTCTTTCTGACCTTTCGTATCATGCCGCAGTACAAGATTGCCAAGTACGACAAAAACGACTGCCTGCTTTGTCGCTCTGGCAAAACGGTTCTTGGTCAAGTCAACGTGCGCGACCTGCGCAGCGAATATTTTGGCGGCTATGTCATCTGGAATTTGCATGTCTATCCAAAGTATCGCAACCAAGGCGTTGCCGGCGAGCTGATTCAATGCGTGTTGAACTCCTATAAAGACGCACCTATCTTTATTGACGCCGAACCGTTTTACGACGAAGAGGGCCCTTCTTCTGAGGAGTTAAGAAAGTGGTATCTCGATTTGGGCTTTCGGCCCTGGAACAACGATGAGAAAAACCCCAACGGCGCCTGGTTGGTGATCGGCGAGTTTACGACTTGATCTGATCAAACGCAGCCAATTTGCCAATAAGAATTTGGCTGGCTGGTTGGTTATTCTTTGAGTCTTCTGGCAAATTCAACTAGACTGAAATTTATGGGGTCGTTGCAACAAAAATTGGCATTCCTGATCGTCTGTTTGGGAATTGCTTCTTTCCTGTTTTATCAATTGCAGGTAAGTAATTCGAATCAAGCAAGTCTCACGATCGAAGCCGCCGAAATTTACCAGCTCTGGGAATCGAACATTCCTGGCGGCAAGCTCGAAGTCGGTGCAGAGAAAGACATGTCCAGGGCGACAGATCAGTCGATCGCCGGTCGACGCGTGATCCGACTTGGCAACGTAGCTCAGCCTGAATTGCATGTCTTTTTACCGCCTGCAGGAACCGGTAACGGAAGCTCGGTCCTTGTTTGTCCTGGCGGTGGCTTTTCCATTTTGGCGTGGGATCTCGAAGGGACCGAAGTTGCAGCTTGGCTTAACTCGATCGGAGTTGCTGCATGCGTCCTTAAATATCGCGTACCAACTCGCAATGAAGAAACGCCCTGGCTGATTCCACTGCAGGATACGCAACGAGCAATTTCGACAATGAGGCACCATTCCGAAAAATGGAACATCGACAAAGATCGTGTCGGCGTGCTCGGATTCTCCGCCGGTGCTGTGGGAGCACTTCGATCGGGAACTATGGAGCGAGCTTACGTGGCATCTGACGAGATCGACGCCGAATCATCCAGGCCAGACTTTGCGGTCTTGGTCTATGCCGGAGGTATCGCCAACGAAGACGAATCCGACATCCGATCTGATTTGAACATCGACGCGAAGGCTCCACCCGTATTTATGGTTCATACTTTCGATGATTTTGTACCGATCGAAAACTGCTTGTTGTTGGTCAAGGCTTACAAGAAAGTAGAAGTGCCGATCGAGTTCCATCTTTATGACAACGGTGGGCACGGGTTTGGCATTCGGCCCATCGAAGAAGTTCCTGCAACCCACTGGACTGATCGATGCGAAGTCTGGCTGGAGCGAAACGGCTGGTTGAATCCAACGGAAGCGCCGGGTGGGTAACCCAGTACTGGCCTCTGTGACTAGCTTGCACACAATTCGCTAGCAAGAAGGGCTAACATTGCCAGAAAACTTTGCCTAATCGGCAAAGTCTCTCAAGGCGCAGCGTTGAAGCGTCGAAAACACTCTAAGTGCGGGGGGGCATGATCCGTTCAAGCGCGCGCCAAGAGCGCGGCCGAAAGTCCGATCTCGTGTCCTCGATCCAAACATCACATCCTGACGATCGTCTTTACGACAACGTCCCAGAATGGTTTTATGCCAGACTGATGGATTGGTGGAACTTGATCGTTGGCTCAATCGAATCGCTTGGAAAGTTCAGCATCTTCGTGTTCAATACGATGGTCTGGATGTTTACTCGCGTACCGCGTAAAGGAACCGCTTGGCCCAGCTTCTACGAAGTCGGTGTTTCAAGCCTGCCTGTCGTCGCGTTAACCGGCACGTTCATCGGCATGGTCTTGGCCGTACAAAGCTATTTTCAGTTTCGGCAAATAGGCCTGGAAACAAGACTCGGCGGCGTCATCAACATGACGCTTGTTCGCGAGCTCGGCCCGGTGCTGGCAGCCACAATGCTTGCTGGGCGTGTTGGCAGCGCGATGGCAGCTGAACTTGGTACGATGCGAGTGACCGAACAAATCGACGCGTTGGCGGCGATGGGAACCAATCCAATTCACTATCTGGTGGTGCCAAGATTTTTGGCCTGCCTGTTTCTGATACCGACACTTACCGTTATGGCTGACTTCATGGGAGTCGCTGGCGGACACTTTTACAGCGTGAACATTTTAGGAATTGATGTTCATCACTATTGGCACAACAGCGCCAAATTCGTCTCCAACTTCGACCTATTTGTGGGCCTGTTCAAAAGCATCTTTTTTGGCGCCGCGATTGCGCTAATCAGCTGTTACCATGGCTTCAACTGCTTACCTGGCGCCGAAGGCGTTGGAAAAGCATCAACGGCGTCGTTTGTTAGCTCGTTTGTCGTGATTCTAATTCTCGATTTGTTTTTGGGTATCGCGCTCGACTCGTTGTACTTCACTCTCTACCCTGAAGGAGTGAACCTCTTATGATGATCGAACAAATATTAGCGGAATCAGAAGCGCTGGTCGAATTGCGCGACGTCAACGTTGTGTTCGAAGGCGAGACGACGCTGCGCAATATCAACCTGTCAATCCCTGCCGGTCAGACGTTGGTAATTCTTGGCGAAAGCGGTTGTGGCAAAACCGTTTTAATGAAAACTATCATTGGCTTGAACAAGCCAACCACGGGCGAAGTCTTCTTTGACGATGAGAACATTCACCTTTTGAGCGAGCGAGAACTGAGCGCGATGCGACTTCGATTCGGCTTCGTGTTTCAGAACGCAGCTTTGTTTGACAGCATGACGATCGGACAGAACGTGGCGTTTCCGCTGATCCAACATGGACGATTCTCACAGGACCAGGTACACGAGATGGTCGTGTCTCGACTCTCGGAAGTCGGGCTTCCCGATTCGACGGTCTATAAAAAACCGGCAGAGCTATCAGGCGGCATGCGAAAGCGCGTCGGACTGGCTCGAGCGTTGATCATGAATCCAGAATTGATCATGTACGACGAACCAACGACAGGCCTTGATCCGATCATGAGCGATGTCATCAATGAGTTGATCATTCGAACGCGGCGGCGAAATCCGGTTACCAGCATCGTGGTCACGCACGACATGGGCACTGCCAAAAAAGTTGCCGACCGAGTGATCATGCTGATGCCAGCCAACCGACTCGCTCCTGATGAACCACAAATCATTTTTGACGGATCGGTTCCGGAGCTGAAAGCTTGTCGAGATCGACGCGTGCAACAATTTGTTAACGGTGAAGCCGGTGAACGGCTAATGGAATTGCGAGCAAGCGGCGTTTAAAGATAGATAACAACGAGTCACACGAACAAACATCAGTTCGAGAACAGTCATGAACGAAAAAGTATTGAGATTTCGAGTGGGAGTCCTGGTCATGATTGCGATCTTGATTCTCATCATCTTGATCGTTCTCAACAGCGACGGTTGGGGGCGGAACTACACCGCTTACATCAAACCTCAATCAGCACCAGGAGTCACCGTAGGCACACCGATTCGAAAAAATGGAATTCGCATCGGACGTGTTAGCTCCGTCCGAACGGAAGACGATCACGTTGTCCTCGGTTTGTCGATCAAAGAGAAAGAAAAAGTTTACACCAATGAAGTCGTCTCGATTGGCGCCGAATCGTTTCTTGGTGATGCAGGCCTCGAAGTATTGCCACTTCCCAAAGAAGAACGCGGCAACATGATTTCGCAGAATGATGTCATGACACGCGTATCGGTAAAACGTAATCCAATGGAAATTGTTGACGTCGCACTGAACCTCGAAGACGATATTTCGCAAACACTCGAAGCCATTCGCACGGCCAGTCTCGCCATCAATGAAGGTGGTGACGGAATCCGCGAGCTAACAGCCAACGTCAACGCAGCGCTAACCAGCGATGAAAGCGATTTGAAGTCGCTCATTGGCGACGTTCGAAACATGAGCATGAAGGCTGAAGCCGCTCTGGATAACTTCAATCGAATTTTCGAAAACGTCAACGAGATTGTGGCCGATCCGATTCTAAAGCGGAAAGTCACCGAGTTTGTGAACACCTTACCTGAGATTTTCAAAGAAGTTCAAAACACGGTTGTCGATACACGGGAGACAATTAATTCTTTTCGCGAAGTCAGCGGGAAAGCCAGCGACAGTTTGGACAACGTCAACGTGTTTACGGAAAGTTTGAAAGACAACGGGCCTGAGATCCTCGAGCAAGTCAACGGAGCCTTGGCCAACGTGCAAGGGCTATCTGACAAGATCAATGACTTCACCGAGTCTCTCGGAAAAATCTCAGAGACGTTTGCCAATCCTGACGGAACTGTTGGCAAACTTTTCAATGAAACCGAGCTTTACGACAGCGTTCTTGAAACCGCAAACAACGTGAAAGCGCTAAGCATGAAGCTCGAACCGATCGCGAACGACTTACGAAATTTCTCGGATCAATTAGCGAGAAACCCAGGCACGATTGTTCGCGGCGCATTCAAAAAGGAAGCCGGATACAAAGGTACGCCGGGCGGTAACGGACGATTTTTTAAATAGGTAGCCATGAGTTCGACTCGCAGGTTGGGCTCTTCGAGCACGCGCACCGCAAGATGGTACGGCGATGCGAGTAGACGACCCCTGCGGGGTGAAGGTTTTTGAACCGGCGCTGACTAACGAAGGGCTGACGCCCTTAGCTACCATCGGCGACCCCTCCGGGGTGATCAAATAAACATATTGAACAGATCTTGTGAACGCGTTGGTCTAGTGCACGCGCTGGCCCGGTTTTGCACCTTCATCTGGCGTTAGCAAAAAGACTTCTTCGCCGCCGGGTCCGGAAGCGCAGACCATGCCTTCGCTCAAACCGAACTTCATTTTTCGCGGCTTGAGGTTGGCGACCATGACGACCAAGCGACCTTCGAGATCTTCCGGTTTGTAAGCCGCTTTGATGCCAGCGAAGACCTGCTTCGTGTGATCGCCACCAAGACTTAGCGTCAGTTTCAACAGCTTTCGCGCTTCTTCGACATGTTCGGCTTGAACAATCCTCGCGACACGTAAATCGACTTTCATGAAGTCATCGATCGTGCACTCGTCGGCCATTGGCTCATCGATCAACGGCTGGCCGCTGTCGTCGTATTTCCCTGCCAGACTCGCCGTCGCTGCTGCAGCCGCAAGTTCTTCGGCTTCCTGTTTCGTTTCTTCGCTCATCTTCGCAATATCCTTTGGATCAATTCGTTTCATCATGTGTTTAAATTTGCCGATAGGCGTTCCGGTCAAGGGAGTTTTTGCCTGTTCCCAATCCACAATCGGATCGCCAAACAGGTCACCGACTTTTGCCGCAAGACCTGGCAAGACAGGTGTCAAGTAAATCGCCAATTGCCGAAACAAGTTCAATGCAACCGTGCACACGTCCTGTAATTCTTGAGCTTTGTCAGGGTCTTTTTTCAGCACCCATGGCGCTGCGTTTTCGACATATGGATTTGCTCGATCGGCGGCTTCCAAAACCAACCTCATCGCTTTGTTGTAGTCGCAGTTCTCGTACGCTTCGGCAATCTCATCTCCCACGGCAGCACCTTGAGCAAACAAGCCTCCGTCGTCAGGATACTCAGCTGAAAGCCCCGTGTTGGCAATGAACTTTGCGGTGCGCGACGCCAGGTTAACGACTTTATTGACCAGATCAGTATCAACTTTCGCCGTAAACTCTTCAAAATTCAGGTCGATGTCATCCAATCGTGAACCAAGCTTCGATGCGTAGAAATATCTGAGCGCTTCGGGGTCAAGGTGATTCAAATACGTTTCAGCTTTAAACGCCGTTCCATCGCGCTTGGACATCTTCTGACCGTTGACAGTTAGAAATCCGTGAATGTGAACTTTGCTGGGCAATTGATAGCCAGCTGTCTTCAGCATGCCCGGCCAGAACAACGTGTGAAAGTAGGTAATGTCTTTGCCAATAAAGTGATGGATCTCAACGTCTTCATTTTTCCACCAGTCATCAAGCTGTTGACCGTTCTTGTCACACCATTGTTGAGTCGAAGCAAGATAGCCAATCGGCGCGTCAAACCAAACGTACCAGTAATCGCCAGGGCTATCTGGAATTTCGAAGCCGAAATAAGGAGCCGGTCTCGACACATCCCAATCGCGCAGTTCGTTGCCGAGAAAATGACCTTTCAGATAATTGGCGACCTCGGGTTGAAGATGCTTTCCGTTTTGCGTCCACTCATTGAGAAAGTCGTGTAGCTGTTCAAGCTCGATAAACTGATGGGCGGCAGTGCGAACCTCTGGAGTCGTTCCGGACAAAACACTAACCGGATCAATCAAATCGGCGGGCGAATAAGTGTGACCGCATTTACTGCAGTTGTCACCAGCTTGATTGGGTTCCTTGCATTCTGGACAAGTCCCGGTGACGAATCGATCAGCAAGAAACGTCTCTTTCTCTACGTCAAATAATTGGTGAACGTCCTTTTGCTTGACCAAACCCGCATCGCGAATCGTCTTCCAAATCTCGCCGCACAACTTTCGATTCTCTTCGGAATGCGTGCTGCCGTAGTTGTCAAAGCTGATATGGAAACCAGCAAAATCTTTCTGGTGAGAAACGGACGACTCCTCAAGCACTGCTGCTTCCGGGCGATTTTCGTTTTGCGCCCGAATCATGATCGCCGTTCCGTGCGTATCGTCGGCGCAAACGAAAAGGACTTCATGTTGTCGCAACCGTTGAAATCGAACCCAAATATCGGTCTGTATATATTCCACCAGATGCCCGAGATGAATCGGACCATTGGCATACGGCAATGCCGCGGTAACAAGTATTTTTCGTTTGGTCATTTCATTCCATTCTGAGCGTTTCGGCGTCATCAAATTCGTCGCTGGCTGGCAACAACTTTCTTGTTTCGCCAGCCGTCTATTGTCAGCTTTACGCCAATTTCAGCAACCGGAGCAATCAGCTGCATAAGAAGAACATGGCGATTTGAGCACGCACTGAAAGGCTGACTGACCCGGGGCGCCTTTTTGCTTCGCCTCCATGATGGATGGGCTTACCTTGGGTCAGTGGGCTTGGACGTCGAAAAGGTTCGTCAATGGAAACAGGTCTATTTCCCGAAAACGACAGGCTTAATGATGCAAAAAATGAACAGTGTTTATTTCGGTCAACAAATTTTCCTTTTTCTGGGTTGAAACCTGAGAATATTCGATCAATTTGAGCACTCAAAAATTGGAACGGCGATTGCAACAAATTGACTCAACCAGATTTTTTTCGACCACCCTTGCACCCAGGCACACACACTATGACACCTTCTTCAGATTCCTCAGTCAAAAACTATCGATTTGTACGTAGCTTCGTCGTCGCGGTCTTACTGATCGCGATTGGCGCAGCGGCTGGATTTTGCCAAACACCGACCATCTACGGAGAAATTCATCCAGATCTAAATCCCGCTCCAGTCGTCAGCAACATTCCGGTCCTGGCAGAAATCGACAACTCAAAACCTGTTGACCAAGAGACTCTTCGAAATTCCACAAGTTTGGTTTCTGTCAATGATCAAGCCAAAGCCATCGGACATGATCTGTCGGACCTGGGCAAGACCAACGATCGCTGGTTTTCACTAGTCGGCGAAGCACAAAAGCATGCCAAACTTTCAAATCGACCAATGATGTTGTTGTTTACTGGACGCGATTGGTGCCCGGCATGCGTTCGTCTCGATGCAGAGATTCTTCAATCGAGTGAGTTCGCCAATTGGTCAAGCAAGCGGGTCGTCAAAGTCGAAGTCAACTTTCCTCGCGGGTATCAACTTCCCGCTGAAATAGCCAAGCAGAACGCCGAGCTGAAAAGTCGTTACGCTGACTATTTGACCACTGGCTATCCTTGTGCGTTGTTTGTCGATGCCGATGGAAACGTTTTGGCCAAGACCCGTTACACCCCGTATGGAGCAAATGCTTGGATTCAAAATGCTGAGCAAGGTTTGCAGTCTGCCATGTCAAACCAGGCGGTCGTTCCAACGTCCGATCTTTCGATCGCTCATTAGAAAACGAGGCGGCGCAAGAAACGCAACCGCCAACGCAACCGCCTAAACGAAGACAATAGTCGTCTACGCGCCTTTGATTATTTAACCAAGCGCGTGTCGGGAAATTGAGAGAACCAACCGAACCAAAACGCCCTGTGTGCCGGCAGGCGTTTTAGTTTGGTATCTTTCATGGTGAGCGCGTCTTCGGTAACGGTCCATTTTTCGCCTTGCTCGTCAGTCGCAACGTTTACACCATCCCACGACACAAATGATTTGTCTGCAGATTCATACACTCGATTCGCACCCGACTTGTCAGTCAGGATCACGATCGCTACATCCCCAATCTTGTCCTGAAAAACAGGATTCTTGACCAAAAAGTCCGCTGCGACAGCGAGCTGCTCCTGTTCATTTCGCATCGCGACAACTTCGCTTTTGTTCTTGAGCCGCTTGTCGGTGCGTGGCACACTAAACATTAATTTGTCAGTTGCAAAGTAGCTCTTGTACGCAACACCTTCGCCATAGTCTCTTTGATGTCCCGTATTCAAAGACAGAACCGTTGTGTCCGGATGTTTCTTCTTCCATTGGCCCCAAGTCGTCGTTACCAGATATCGGCGATTAAGTTTGATCCCTTGATCAACCAAAGGACCGACCACCGGAGTTCCTTGTAGCGTTGACCAGAGCGACTTCGTTTCGTGGTCGTACATCAACTTATTCGAACGATAAAGGAACCCGCTCGTTCCAAGTTCGTAGTGCTTGCCTTCAAAGTTTGTCTGATACACGATCAGAGATCCGCACAACGTTCAGTAGACGCCACAAACTGACTCTCCACCAATCGTATCTTTGAACATTTCATGCCACGCAAGAATGCGTTTCGGATAGCATCTGGCATCTCCATTGAGCTCAACTCCAAATACAACGTCTGAATCCACGAGATAGTCAGCTTCATTTACCGCAATCATTTCTGGATCTTTGAGCGGTGGAATGCCGTCTCGCTTAACGCCACCCCAGCGGATTTCATCCAACCTGATTTGGGCGTTATCAGTTTCCGAAAAGTACTCTGCGAATCGAGGATCGACACTGGAGTAAAGCTCGCTTTTGAACTGAGCGTACTCTGGATGCGGATCATATTCCTGGTTCCAAATCCAATCGAACCAATCGGTGTCTCCTCGAAACTGCTGGCGAGTCTTGCTTTTTAACATCATCGAGATACCGAGACTTGCCGTTCGACTCTTTGAAAATCCAGAAGCCTCAAGCAACATCACCGTCGAACCAGAATGCCAACCTTGATCGATTTTTTGAAGCGAAGCGGAATTCAAATTGACGTCTCGCGAAGTGAGATTAATAAACTCCTGATAACTTGCCACCTCTCCGGCTGTCTGTTGTGTGTCTTCCGTCAGCGATAGGCTATCGCCGCTCACGCCACTTGTGTTGCTGACTCCCTGCCTATCACAGCCCAATGAGCACAGGGTGACGGCCAACAGCAAGCTGCCAATTATTTTCATTTTTGGATCCAAAAAAACGCTGTGCATAATTGATTCACAGATGATCATTGATTCACTGATTGATCAAACAAGTATTTTAGTATTGGATTTCAGTGACAACAGTGCCGACAACGGTCTGCAAATTGTATGAGCGCGATTTGGTTCAGTTCTTACTAACCTACCTACTTAATCGCTCGACAATATCCCTGAAAATACATTTGCGATTCGTTTCTGTGAAGCCTTATGCACTTCATGACATCAGCCTGTTAGATTATGTTCATTGCTTCACTGCTTTTGGTGTGGCTTTGTCAACATACAGGCAAATCATGAATACAAATCTGTCAGGCCGCCGAGCCGTTGTTTGCGGAAGCACACAAGGAATCGGCCGCGCTATTGCAATCGAACTGGCAACTCTTGGCGCTGACGTTTCCTTAATGGCGCGGAGCCCAGAGCGGCTGGAGTCCGTCTCGCGCGAGCTTGATACTAACTCTGGTCAGAAACACGAAATGATCGTGGCTGACTTTTCAGAGCCCGCTCAGGTCAAAATGGCCATCGATCAATTTGTCGCCGCCAAGAAAACGGCCGACATCTTGATCAACAATACAGGTGGACCGCCAGCAGGATTGGCTATCGACGCGAAAGCCAATGACTTTCTCAAAGCGTTCAATAGCCATTTGATTTGCAATCAACTTATGGCGCAAGCCTTGGTTCCCGGCATGAAGAAGCGAGAGTACGGCCGGATCATCAACGTGATTTCAACTTCAGTCAAACAACCGATTCAGGGGTTGGGGGTTTCCAATACGATCCGCGGCGCTGTCGCGAGTTGGTCAAAGACATTAGCCAACGAGTTGGGCCAATTTGGAATCACCGTCAACAACATTCTTCCTGGACCGACGAAAACTGGCCGGATGGAACAAATCATTCAAGCTCGCAGTAAAAGCTCTGGTGAGACACCCGAAGAAGTGACGCGTGAATTTGAGTCGCGAGTTCCCCTGGGTCGATTCGCTCATCCTAGTGAAATCGCCACCGTCGCTGCGTTTCTTGCGACCCCCGCAGCGAGTTATGTCAATGGAATCAATGTCCCAGTCGACGGAGGGCAGACGGCAAGTCTGTAAACGCGTTCATGGATAAGATCCAGAACTACATTGGCGGCGAACTGGTTGAGTCAACTTCGGGTCAATGGATTGATAATGCTGAGCCGGCGACCGGCAAAGTCTATTCGCAGATTCCCGATTCGAATGCGGCCGACGTGGATGCCGCAGTTGCCGCTGCGAACAACGCGTTTGCGGAGTGGTCGTCATTGCCGGAGACTCACAGGGCAGGGCACTTACACCGGATCGCGAACCAGATCGACGCGAACTTTGATGAGCTGGTAGAAATCGAATCGAAAGACAACGGCAAACCTGAATCGCTTTGCCGCGCCGTCGACATTCCTCGCAGCTCGATGAACCTCCGCACGTTTGCGGGATTGATTACCGGATTTGCTTCCGAGTCTCACGCGATGCCGGACGCGATAAACTACACGCTGCGAAAACCGTTAGGCGCAGTGGGCTGTATTTCACCATGGAATTTGCCACTCTATCTTTTTACGTGGAAGATCGCACCGGCCCTTGCCGCTGGGAACTGTGTCGTGGCCAAGCCCTCAGAGGTCACGCCTTATTCGGCATTTCGATTTTCCCAGCTTTGTATCGAAGCCGGACTTCCGCCAGGCGTGCTCAACATCGTTCACGGCAACGGTGCCAGCGCAGGAAGCGCCATCGTTGAACATCCCGACATCAAGGCGGTCAGCTTTACCGGTGGAACGAAAACAGGGAAAACAATCGCCAGCCAGATTGCGCCAACGTTTAAGAAATACGCGTTGGAGCTTGGCGGTAAAAACCCAAACATCATCTTCGCCGACTGCGACTATGACGAGATGCTGGAGACAACCCTCCGGTCTTCATTTGCCAATCAGGGCCAAATTTGTCTTTGCGGATCTCGGATCCTGGTTGAACATTCAATTTACGATCGTTTTCGAGACGACTTTGTCGCTCGAACCCAACAACTGGTCGTGAGTGACCCCAAGTCGGCCGACTCCAATCTCAGCGCCGTGGTTTCACGGGCACACATGGAAAAGATTTTGGGCTGTATCGAATTGGCCAAATCCGAAGGTGGAAAAATTCTTTGCGGTGGTGAGCGAGAAATCCTGAGCGGTCGATGCGCTGATGGTTTCTTTGTCCAACCTACGATCATCGAAGGACTGGCCAATTCCTGTACAACCAATCAACAGGAAATTTTCGGACCGGTCGTGACGATCCAGCCATTCTCCACGGCCGACGAAGCGGTCGAGTTGGCTAACGATTCTCAATACGGGCTGGCAGCAACCGTTTGGACTTCCAACATCAAACGTGGACATGAAATGGCTGATCGAATTGATGCAGGTGTTGTCTGGGTCAACTGCTGGCTGTACCGTGATTTGCGAACGCCATTCGGTGGCATGAAACAATCGGGAGTCGGTCGCGAAGGCGGTAGCGAGGCATTGCGATTCTGGACAGAACCAAAAAACGTTTGCGTGAAGTATCTATAGGGAACCTGATGAGCGAAAAATTTAATTCCAGCGATGCACCAGAACCGGTCGGGCTTTACCCTCACGCGCGCCGGGTAGGCGAACTCTTGTTCTTGTCCGGCGTTGGTCCGCGGAAAAAAGGCACAAAAGAAATCCCTGGCGTAACACTGAATAAAGACGGGTCGATCGCCAGCTACGACATCGAAGCCCAATGCCATAGCGTTTTCAACAATGTCCGAGCGATTGTCGAAGCGTCTGGGTCGTCATGGGAAAACATCGTCGACGTCACCGTCTTTCTTACGAACATGAAAGATGACTTCAAAACGTACAACAAAGTTTACGCAGAATACTTTGCTGACAACCAGCCATGCAGAACGACTGTCGAAGTGTTGTCGCTGCCAACGCCGATCGGAATTGAACTTAAGTGTATCGCGACGATCGGATCGTAAAACGAACCTGATCTAATCGGTGAACTTCGACACAACGACCGAGATGTTTTGGCCACCAAAACCAAAGCTATTGGTTAGCGCGATGTTGCATTCTTGCTCGCGAGCTGTGTTTGGAATGTAATCCAGATCGCAAAGTGGATCGGGATTTTCATAGTTGATCGTCGGCGGCAACACGTTGTCACGAATCGACATGAGACAAACGATCAATTCGGTCGCTCCAGCAGCAGCGATCAAGTGGCCCATCATGCTTTTGGTACTGGAGACTGGGACTTTCGGTGCCCGCTCGCCAAAGACTTCACGACATGCCTTGGTTTCGACTTTGTCGTTAACCGTGGTACTGGTTCCGTGTGCGTTCACATAATCGACTTGATCGGGAGAAATCCCGGCGTCTTCGAGAGCCATCCGCATGCAACCAATCGCGCCACGGCCATCAGGATGAATGTCAGTTACTCGGTACGCATCAGCGGTTGAACCGTACCCGATGACTTCGCCGAGGATGTTTGCCCCGCGCGCTTTGGCGAACTCAAGCTCTTCAAGCACCACCATCGCAGCACCTTCGCCCAGCACAAACCCGTCTCGCAAGCGATCAAACGGACGAGACGCGCCGGTTGGGTTGTCATTGTTGGTCGACAGCGCCGTCAACAGATTGAAACCGGTGACGCCAAACGGGTGAATCATGCTGTGCGTGCCACCGGAAAGCATGACATCGGCTTCACCGCGGCGAATGATCTCACAAGCTTCTCCGATCGCCTGGCTACTGGCGGCACATGCGGTCAAACAATTCGCATTTGGCCCCTGTGCATTGAACATGCTGGCGATGTGACCCGGCGGCATGTTGGGCTCCTGCTCAAGTTCGACAACCGGATTAAGCGTATCCAATCCGGCGCGAGTAAATTTCACAAGGTCGAGGTTACCTTCGGTGTCCAACGCTGTCGCCATCATCGATGCGAACGAATAGAAGTCCTGATTTCCCTCACCGCTTCCCATGTAAACGCCAAATCGACGTGGATCGTTGATCGCCGAACCAACGCCGGATGAATCAAACGCCTGACGCGCCGCACCGGCAGCGAATTGTGTATGTCGTCCACGAAGCTTCCACTTTTCTGGATCTTCGCCAGCTTTGGAAATGTCCCAGTTTTTGATTTCGGCCGAGATACGCGTCGGAAATTTACTGGCGTCAAAAATGGTTGTGTACGCAACACCGGACTTGCCTTCTTTCAAGGCAGACCAAACAGTTTCGATAGCGTTGCCGAGTGGGTTGATAACCCCGACTCCAGTAACAACAACTCTTCGGCGATGGCTGGAAGCGATCATAGGATTGAGTTCAACAGGTGAACAAAGATTGGAGGATAAATATTATTGAAGCACAGTCGACAGTCCGACTTTAAGGTAAGCCTTTTCTGCTTCGATCATGTGTTCGGGAACTTCGACCGGGCGACCATCTGGATAGACGCCAACCTCAAAAAGTCTAAGCAACCTCAACATTCGACAAAATTGTGCAGGCTCGAACAGCTCCACGTTTTCAAATCTTTCGTCATCGAGGCTGGCAAACATTAAGTTGATTTTAGCTTGAAGCTGATCGCCTTTGTGGGAAGTCCCTTCAACAATCGCTCCGGCACCTTCCTGGCTGACGATTTTAACGCGATACGTCAACGTATCTCCCGGATAAGCTTCAAAGTAAAACTCACTGGAGCCGACTTTGGCCAGCACGACACGATCTTTAAAATCGCTTATCTGTCCAAGCAACAACCCGCCGCTCTGCGCGAGGCCTTCGATAATCAAAGCCGCGGGCAAGAACGTTCGACCAGGTGCATATTCGTCGACCGCTTCTTCGCTGAGACTCACGCTCTTGATTGCTTCCGCGGATTCGCCGGCAACAAACTTTGTGAATCGATCAATCCAAAACCAACGCATTTGAATTCCACAATTTTATCTAATGAACTTAAAAAGGGTCGCTCGAAACCTACCCCGTTACGCCAAACCGGACCTCACTGAGACCCGGTTTTGAACCTAACATGCGTTTTTCGACCACACGCCAACATGAAACGCGCGACCACGGAAAATCGCTACGCTGTTTTTGTCTGAACGTACTTGCACAAGTCTTTGACGGTAAGCAAGTTGCCGAAATCCTGAACCAGAGGATTGGTTTCGAATTTAGTCAGGTCGGCAAACGGCATACGTTCTTTGAGTTTGGCAACACCGTCGGCAGTCACTTTTCCGTCAGCGATGTACTCTGCGTTTGTCAGAATATCATCGGGGAACAACTCATCACGTGGAATTGAGATTCCAAATGCTTGCTCCAACTTAAATACGATATCAAGAAAGTCGATCGACTCGGCACCGAGGTCGCCGATCATCGTCGCGTCTTCTGTCACATCTTCATCGTCTACGCCTAGCGCGTCGACAAGGGCTTCTCGTACTTTGCCAAAAACTTCTTCGTTGACTGGCATTATCTTCTATCTCCGTTTTGGAATCTTACTTTGGGTGTGCCTGAAATCAGGCTATGGAAATCGGCCTCTGTTTCAATCGGGCCGTTTGTGAATTCGAATATCGCTGTTTAAAAACCGTCTAAGTCAAATTGGCGAATAAAATGTATCATGTTGACGGTCATGCTGACGTTGCTGTAATCGGTGTCCACAGTTGTTGAAATTTAGTTTTGAACTGATGAATCATATATTTGTCGATTGCCGGGTCGACGTCTTCGCGATCTGCCAAGTTGTACGAAGCCAACTCGAGTCTTCCCGAAGCAGCAGCTTTCCCGTCGATCGAACCAACAACTTTAAGTTTGGTGGTGGAATCCGATTTCGATTTAATTTCACAGAGCACCGACAGCGAACTGCCAGGCTGAACAAAGCCTTGAAACTTTAGACTCTTTGCCGCTCGTAACACGACCGTCGAGTTTTCGAAGTTTTCGCTCGAACGCACCAACCACATGCTTGCCTGAAACATGGATTCCAACATCAATACACCAGGCATGACGGGGAACCGAGGAAAGTGATCTTGCAAATACTCTTCCGAAAGTGAAAGGCATTTCACCGCGGAAATTGACGCTCCATTTTCCAGCGCAGTAATTCTATCGAGCTGGTTAAAACGCATTCGAACAATCGCCTGTCGCGGCCAAAATCGGCTGTATGAAAATTGAATCGCAAAAGCCGTAACTGGCCTTTGTTTAATCGTACAACTATAGCAAACCCCGCTATTTGCCTCAACAACGATTGTTGCCAAAGCAACCGATTTTGGAGCCAAATAGCCTTTTTGCAAGGTGGTTTTGGGGCGTTAACGGGTGCTCAAAGGTTCGCAATCTCCTCCATTTGCTGGAACACGTTCCAACGGACCCATAAGGACTTTCGAACGACCTGCGGCGGTGGTAGATTCGAGCCATGCTTAAAGGAATCGCGGTCTCACCAGGAGTCGCCGTTGGGACAGCTTACGTGATTCACGAGATTTTCGTGAATCCAAGCACCAAACGGCTTGAAGACTCCGAAATCACGGCCGAGCTGGCAAACTACGAAACGGCCCGAGACAAGGCCGCCGTCGACCTGCGCGCTTTGGAACGCAAAGTTGATGCTCAAGTCGGGCATGACGAAGCTTCCATCTTTGCCGTTCATCAGAGCATTCTCCGAGATCCGGCTTTCTCAAAAAAGATTCGCAACTGGATCGTCGAAGACAAAATGATTGCCGCGGCAGCCCTGCACCGGTTTCTCGGTGAGTACACGACTTTGCTTGCCAAGACACAGGACGACTATCTGAAAGAGCGAGTCAATGATGTCCGCGATGTCATTATTCGTTTGGGCACTCACCTATCGGACATCCTCAAACCATCCCACGACAGCATTAAAGGCCCGTTGATTGTCGTCGCCGATGAGTTGCTTCCCTCACAAGCGGTTGCCTTGGGTGAAGTCGACGTGCAGGGAATCGTCACGCAGGCAGGCAGCCAAACCAGTCACGCTGCCATTATCGCTCGGTCGCGTGGAATCCCGGCAGTGTCGGGCGTCAAAAACATGCTCCGCAAAGTCAAAACGGGTGACACCATCGTGGTCGACGGTCGCAACGGCATGGTCGGCGTCAAGCCTAACGCGGAGTCGTTGGCCGCGTTCAGAAAACTCGAAAGAGAATTCTTTGACCTGAAAGATAAACTTGCGGCTAACCGGGATCATCCGGCAATCACCAAAGATGAAGTCGAGATAAAACTTCAAGCCAACATCAACGGAGTCCATGACGCGGAAGCCGCCGTGGCGATGGGCGCGTCGGGAATCGGATTGTACCGAACCGAATACCTGTACTTGACGCACCGCGACGTTCCCGATGAGGAAGAACAGTACCAGGTCTACAAAGACATTGTCGCCGCAGCGCCGAACAACAACGTCACGATTCGCACGTTGGACATCGGCGGTGACAAAACGGTGGCTTACCTGGGACACGACCACAAAGAAGCTAATCCGTTTATGGGTTGGCGAAGCATCCGGCTTTCGTTCGAACATCCGGAATTTTTTGATACACAAATCAGAGCGATCATCCGAGCCGCGAGCAAGTTTCCCAACGGTACCGTCCGGATCATGTTCCCGATGGTGACCACCGTCGAAGAACTGCGCAAGCTTCGCAGCATGATTCGCAAAGCCTACAAATCTTTGGCCGCCAGAAAGATCAAAACAAAAGAACTTTCGTTCGGCATGATGTTGGAAGTTCCAGCGGCAGCTGTTTCCATCGACACCATGTTGGAACTGGTGGACTTTGTTTCCATTGGATCCAATGATCTGGTTCAATACCTAATGGCGGCGGATCGCGACAACCCGAAAGTCAGCCATCTCTGCGAGCCACTGGCACCTCCGGTGCTGCGTGTACTCAAACAGGTTATTGCAACTTGCAATACGGAAAACGTCCCCGTCACTCTTTGCGGCGAGATGGCAGGTAAACCAAAAGCGTTTGTACTGTTGTTGGGAATGGGACTTCGCCGATTCAGCATGAGCCCCGCATTCGTGCCATCCATCAAACAGCTGGCCAGCCAAATCACGATCCCCGAAGCCGAGTCGATTCTGGCGTCGGTCATGAAGTTCAAAACAACAGCCCAGGTGAATAAGTACATGACTCGGCAAATCGAACAGATCGCTCCTGACTTGAAAATTCTCGATTCAAACTA
>CAZPBE010000061.1:28614-32377 GCA_964584615.1 uncultured Pirellulaceae bacterium
CACGTTTTTGATTCGGCTCCACTCATGCAAGAACTTCCAGAACAAGTCCTCGACCGGATCATAAAGGCGGTCGAAGCCAATCGAAAAATCTTTGCGGTCAAAATCTACAAGGATGCCACCGGGGAATCGTTAACGGCATCCAAAAAAGCAATTGAAGAATTATTGGCAGCTCTTCGTCATGACGATCCTGGTCGATTCTCCCCACAATTCAAAGCAGACGAGTCGGTCGTGATGGACGAAATCCTGGAGTCCATCAACAAAGGAAATCATATCGATGCGGTGAAGCAGTACAAAGATTCAACCGGTTGCTCGCAACCTGAAGCCAGAGAATTTATCGAGTCATTGACGCAACAACTACGCTCCGAAAACCCTGAGGAAGTTCGGGTGACGAAAAAACCCGGTTGTGCACTCACTCTGCTTTTTGTTCTGGCATCAGTCGTGTTCTGGCTCTGAATTCGTTCGCGTCGCCAACAACAATGCAACCAAAATTGCGAACAGCAAGAACAGACTTGGTTGAACATGTGTTGAGTCCGCAATCGAAACGAACAACCCGGCTCCCAGAAACAATGCTGCCCACAACAAAGTCGAAACCGGCCTACCAGCACTCAGGCTTTTCGATGGCCCCGTGTTTTCACTGGCCGACCTACTTGGAATTGCGACGACCGTCAGGAACATAGGCAACAACAGCATCGTCAAGTCGTACGTATAGAAATGCGGGCTTAACAAAACCATCGCAACGACGCAGCCAGAGAATTGAATCGCAAACCGTCTCGACCTTGTCTCGATCGGTCCGCTGCACATCAACCCGACAACCGCGATCACAACCAACGACAATGCACCAGCAATCGGCTTGACTGCTGCGGGAAACCATCCTCCGACACCCAACTCAATCGCTCCCCACAGACTGTGTGATTCGGCCAAATTGTAACCCGAGGTCTGAACGTAATCGCCCATCCCCAAGACTACTTTTTGATAGTCCGTCCAAAGTTGGTGGGAAAGAAACCAGGTCGAACCCACCAACAAAGCGACTGTGACGAGTGAACCAGCCGCAAACTTCCACCGGCCCTTCCACAGGAAGATCAATCCGATCAACAATCCCAGATGCGGCTTAAACGCGATCAACCCAAACACCAATCCTGCGGAGAGATCTTTTTGGTGGTACAGCAACAGAAAGGTAAACGTCAGGATCGCCAATAAGAACGTTGATTTTTGCCCCATGTTCAGGCACAACAGCAAAGGGATGAAGATCAACCCGACGATCAAAAGCCCACCTCGACCTCGCATCGGCGGATAAAAACGCCATAGCGAGAACGCAGCCAACGACAGCGCCAAAGAGACAAGCAAACTCCAGATCAACGTTGCGGTTTTATAGTCGAATCGCGCAAGCGGACCAAACAATGCGTAGTGGAATGGTGGATACACCATCGGGAAGTAACTTTTTTCGTCGAGCGAAAATCCTACGACTTCTGGATTGTGCTGAAGCGTTTTTGAATGGCTCAAGTCATATAACTTGTGCCGATCCACCGAATTCCAAATCGTTCCGCCGACATACTCTTGAAGAAAGTCACCGCCGAGGGGAGCCGACATGACTCTTTCTACCTCTGCCGACGACGCAGGAAATTTGTAATTGGGAGAAAAGAACCAGATGCCGATCGTCACCAGTACCGGTAGTGTCAGGCACAACATAAACGCGAGAATCGAACCTTGCGCTTCCTGTTGTTGGTTCGATTCTGACACGAAAATTCCTTTACTCGTGAGGGCGAGACGGCTGGGCGGGATGCCTCACCAAGAATAACAGGTTATCGCAAATTCAAGAACAGAAGCCAGGTCATAAAAAAACACGCTCCACATTGGTGAAGCGTGTCTTATGTTTTCGAAGTTCAATTCTCTCGAACCGCAGCTCGGATTTGAGATTTGAGAGTTCAGATCCAAATTCAAATTCAAATTCTGATTCCGCATCCAGCCGCGTCGAACTAACTTTCATCATTCGAGTCATCGTCGCCTGAGTCATCACCACCTTCGTTGGCAACAGCAGCAACGGCTTCCGGTTCAGGCTTTTCTTCTTCCACTGGCGGGACAAACTCAGCCTCGAACTTGAGGCTTCGAATCTTGCCCTCGTCATCGCGAACCGCTTCAACAATTAGCTTGTTCTTCCCGGTGAACGTGCCTTTGAGCAACTCTTCGGAAAGCGGATCTTCGATGTAATTTTCCAACGCGCGACGAAGAGGTCGAGCACCGTAATCGAGATTCGTACCCTTCTTGATCAGATACTCTTTAGCATCCTGAGTCAGTTCAAGAGCATATCCACGTTCCAAAAGCCGTTCGCGAATCTTGGCCAATTCGAAATCGATAACCAATTTGAGATCCTTCTTCTCCAAGTGACGGAAAATCACTGGCTCTTCAGAAAGACGATTCAGGAATTCTGGTCGAAACGCTTTGTTGATTTCGTCGAACACACGCTCTTTCATTCCTTCGAATGATTGATCGTCACCAGCACCTGGCAAACCGAATTGAGCTTCGTTCTTGATCTGGTGAGCACCAACGTTGGTCGTCATGATCAAAATCACGTTGCGGAAATCGACATTGCGACCGAAGCTGTCTGTCAAACGGCCTTCTTCCATCACTTGCAAAAGCATGTTGAAGATATCCGGATGTGCTTTTTCGATCTCGTCCAGCAACACAACCGAGTAAGGACGGCGACGAATCTTTTCGGTCAACTGACCGCCTTCTTCGTAACCAACGTATCCCGGAGGGGCACCGATCAAGCGGCTCAAGTTATGCTTCTCCATGTATTCCGACATGTCGATCGCAACAAGTGCGTCTTCGTCGCCGAACATGAACTCAGCAAGCGCTTTGGCCAGCAACGTTTTACCAACACCGGTTGGGCCCGCAAACATAAAGCAGCCGATCGGGCGCTTCGGATCTTTCAATCCACTGCGACTTCGACGAACCGCTTTAGAGATCGCCTTAACCGCAGCGTCCTGGCTGACGACTTTTTCGTGAAGCTCGTCTTCCATCTTCATCAGACGAAGTGAATCTTCGGTTGAAAGTCGAGTGATCGGAACGCCCGTCATCTTCGAAATCACTTCCGCGACGACTTCTTCATCGACCACGCCATCGGTCTGTTGCGATTTCTCGCGCCAATCACGTTTGATTTGCTCTTTCTTCTTTCGGAACTTGTCAGCCTGATCCCGAAGCGAAGCCGCTTTTTCGAAATCCTGGTTGGCGACGGCGTCTTCCTTCTCTTTGTTAAGACGCTCAATGTCCTCGTCGATTTCTTTTAGATCTGGTGGACGAGTCATGGCACGCAGTCTGACACGCGCGCCTGATTCATCAATCACGTCGATCGCTTTATCCGGCAAACATCGCCCTGTAATGTAGCGACTGCTGTAGTCAACGGCCGCTTCGATCGCATCGTCAGTGATTTGAACACGGTGATGTTCTTCGTAACGTGAGCGAAGCCCTTTGAGAATTTCGATCGTATCATCGTTGGTCGTCGGATCAACGAGGATCTCCTGGAAACGTCGGGCGAGCGCCGAGTCCTTCTCGATATACTTACGGTACTCATCCAGCGTCGTGGCTCCGATGCATTGAATCTCGCCACGGGCAAGCGCTGGCTTGAGCACGTTGGCAGCGTCAATCGCGCCTTCGGCTCCACCTGCACCGACAAGCGTATGAAGCTCATCGATAAAGAGGATTGTGTTTTTCGCACGGCGAACTTCGTTCATGACCGCTTTGATACGCTCTTCGAACTGACCGCGAT
>CAZPBE010000062.1:0-31923 GCA_964584615.1 uncultured Pirellulaceae bacterium
TCTGAATCCTTGCGAGTCTATTAGGAAAGCTGTGCTCTATCCCCTGAGCTACGGGAGCTTGTTGAATCAAGTAACTTGACTCGCTTCGATTGTATCTAGCAAGAACTTCCGCGGGTATTGCCTGCCTTCAGAAACACAGAAGGTAAGACCATGAATTTGCGAAAATGTTCAGTCGAATGGATCACGTTCTCTTCGATCAAATTCCCTGCGTCAGCCCCAGCCTTGAATTGGAATCGAACGATGCGAGTTTATTTTGTTGCAGTCGCTGATTTCCACCATGTTTCCACAGTATTCACCCTGTTTTATCCAAATTGAACGTGATTCTCGGCGTGATGTCATGATTTTGAAAAAAGTTCACTTTTGCAGCTGTTGTTGAAACGATAAATTCCGGCACGTTTTACCTACCCCATATTCCTCAGTGCTACTCCAGTCAGCTGATACCTATGACAAACTATTTGCTTAACATTCGACCTAGTGTTTTTATATTCTTCGCTCTTTCGGTCATCATGCCCTGCTCGGCGTATGCCCAATTAAATTTTGCAGTCAATGAAGGCGACGTCACTGAAGCTGTTGATAAACTTTGGACCGGATCTTTCGCGTCTGGACTAAACGGCAAGACCGGAAACAGTGAAAACCTGGATATCAACTTGAACCTCGACCTACAACGCAAGTTGGGGCTGAGCATGACCAAGATTCAAACGAACTATTTTTTCTCCAGAAACCAACTCGCCACGACGACGGATCGATTTTTTGCTTTGCTTCGTCAAGAACGAGATTTCGCCAATAATCCGCGTTGGAGTTGGTTTGGACAAGGAACTTTTGAAAGAGACGAATTCAAAGCCTTTGACTATCGCTTGGGAATTCACTCCGGTTTCGGATTCAAAGTCTACGATCTTGAAGATCGAAAACTTAAGTTGAGGTTCGGTGGTGGTGCATCGAGACAGGTCGGTGGTTTGAATGATGCATGGGTGCCAGAACTTCAGTTTGGCGGCGACTGGGAACGACAGTTGACTGATCGAACCAAGGTCTACGCCAGTGCAGACTTTTTCCCCAACGTCTCTGATTTCTCGGACTATCGTTTGAACACCAGCGGTGGTTTGGAATTCGTTCTCGACGAAGCGTTAAACCTGAGCTTCAGAATGTTCTTTTTAAACATTTTCGACAGTACTCCTGAGCCAGGTAACCAAGACAATGACCTTGATTATGGCATGGCGTTGGTGTTTGGGTTCTAGGATTCGCGTTCGATCTGCCAGATACGTTCGGCGGTCACCCGGTACACAAGTGCCGGGTTCGAGTGATGTGCAATGCAATCTTCTAACGAATTTGCAGTTGGATGTCTTGTTCATCTGGGATGATTGGCGTTTTCACCACGCTACCTTGCAAAAAGTTCTTTTTTTGCCCTGCAAGCGGCGAAGATGAGCCACTAGATTAAGATGTTTAGCTTCCAAGAGCGAAGCAAGCACTTAATCAAAAGCCTGTCCATGTCCACCGCACCGCAATCACTTATCGGCCTCAATCGTGAGCAGCTTCGAGAATCGCTGGCGGCGATAGGCGTTCCCGAGAAACAAGTCTCGATGCGGGCTTCCCAAGTCTGGAATTGGCTTTACATCCGCGGTGCGAAAGAATTTTCGCAGATGCACAATATCGGCAAGGACTTTCAAAATTCGCTGATCGAAAATTGTTCGATTGCTCGACCTGAAATTGTGACAGAGCAAGTTTCCAAAGACGGAACCCGAAAGTGGTTGTTGCGCTTTGGGCCGACAGAAAGTTCACCACAAAACGTGGAAGTCGAGACGGTCTACATCCCCGAGACGGAGCGTGGCACGTTGTGTGTTAGCAGCCAAGTCGGTTGCTCGTTGACGTGTACATTTTGTCATACGGGCACGCAAAAGATGGTACGGAATCTTTCGGCCGGTGAAATTCTCGGGCAGATCATGATTGCACGTGATCGGCTTGCCGACTTTCCAGATCAAACGCCCGAACCAGGGATCATCGCGCCGATCGAAGGCCGTAAGATATCCAACGTCGTGATGATGGGCATGGGCGAGCCGCTGTTAAATTTTGAAAACGTAAAACAAGCGTTATTGATTGCGCTTGATGATGAAGCACTTGGGTTTTCTCGACGACGAATTACACTTTCGACATCCGGCGTTGTACCGGCGATTTATCGAACGGGCGAAGAAATTAAATGCGCGTTGGCGATTTCGCTTCATGCTGTAAACGACGAACTGCGCGACGTGTTGGTGCCGATCAACCGGAAGTATCCACTCGACGAATTATTGGACGCGTGCAGAGCTTATCCAGGTCTTTCGAATTCGAGACGAATCACATTTGAGTATGTGATGCTAAAGGGAGTCAATGATTCGCTGGCCGATGCTCGAGAGCTGGTACGTTTGCTAAGTGATATTCCATCCAAAGTAAATTTGATTCCATTCAATCCGTGGCCCGGTTCGGAGTATGAGTGTTCTGAACGGAAAACGATCGACCAGTTCGCAACTTATCTAAATAAACATGGTCATACGTCTCCTGTTCGCACGCCACGCGGTCAAGACATCATGGCTGCCTGCGGACAATTGAAGTCGGCGTCGGAGAAAAAACCAAAGGTTGTCCAGCTGTCAGTTGGTAAGGACGAGTGACTGTCTAAACGAAGGAGCGAGTCGTGCCATTCTTGTTTGTCGAGTTAAGGGTTGGGCTTCGATGGCTGCCCGTTGTTTTTTGCTTTACGTTGATGTCCGTTCAAAGCGACTTCTCCGCTGTCTATGCGCAGGATTCAACAGAGACGGCGGAGGCCGTAAATGAGAAGGCTGAAGCGGAACGCTTGATGCGGTTAGCCGGGGCGATTATCACCAAGGACTCTGAAGATCGTGTCATTGCGATCCAGTTTCCGGAATACACACGTGTGTTCGAAAGCGATTTGGTATTGCTTGAGCATTTTCCCGATCTGCAGGATCTCGATTTGGGAGGTAAAGGACTGGGCAACGAATGCCTGAAAACGATTGGCAAGCTTACCGAGCTCCGAACTCTCAACTTGTTCGGCAACCCGCTTGACTCAATTTCGATGACCTACTTGGAGGACCTGCAAAAACTTGAAACGTTGTACTTGTATCGAACCTTTATTGATGACGAAGGCGTGAAGTCGATTGTAAAGTTGAAAAGTCTTCGTCGGCTTAACATGTTCGACACGTTTTTGACTGACAAAAGTCTGGAGTTGTTCGGCCAGTGTAAAAACCTTCGTCATCTTGGAATCGGAAACACCAAGGCAAGAGATTTTCCGGAATCGTTTTTTTCGCCCGAAGGCATCGCGCGCTTGCGAGAAAATTTACCAAATACCAACATCACATTTTGGGGGTCCGATGATGCTGCGTTGGATAAGCCCGAGCTAATTGGAAAAGTTAGTGAAACGGATGCGCCAAATAAAAAGAATCGCGGTACTGCTCTGGCGCCGACGATAAAGTTGGCTCCCAGTTTATCAAAGATCGATACAGGATCGGATTGGGCGACCTTTTTGGGGCCGACGCGCGACGGCAAGTCGTCGGAAACCGAATTGAACATGGATTGGTTTACGACCCCTCCGAAACTTCTTTGGCATCAAAAAGTTGGAGAGGGATTTGCTGCTCCCTCGATCTCCAATGGAAGGTTGATGCTTTATCACCGCGTCAGAAATTTGGGGGGCGAGCAACGCTTTCTCGAACGAATCTCCTGTTTACAAAGTGAAACGGGAGAGAAGGTTTGGGAAAAAGATTTTCCAACCGACTACGAAGACCTTAACGGGTACGGTGACGGTCCGCGTAGTGCACCTGTGATCGACGGCAACCAAATGTACTTGTTGAGTCCTGAGGGTATATTGCGTTGCCTTCAAGTCGTAGACGGAGAACTTGTGTGGGAAGTCAATCTTAAGTTGGAGTACAAATGCGATCTGGTCAACTATGGAGTTGGCACGACTCCCATCGTCTATGGCAATCGATTGATAGTCATTGTTGGCGGCCAGTCAACGGAAAAGAACGCATTCGAATCGAGTATCGTGGCGCTCGACAAAATGACAGGCGTGTTTCACTATGGACTTGGTAAGAGTGCGGCGAGTTATGCGACGCCCGTCATTTGTAACGCGCACGATCGACCTTGGTGTTTTGCCTTTACGCGAGAAGGGCTTACAAGCTTCAATCCTGATTCGGGAAAAAAGGACTTCGACTTTCCCTGGCGTTCAAACATTGCAGGGTGCGTCAACGCGGCGACCCCCGTTGTCGTTGAAGAACGAGTGTTTATCTCAGAAGCCTATTCGATTGGTGGAGTGAAGCTTCAATTTTCGGAAGCCGGTTTTGCGCCGGTATGGCAGGATTCGAAACAGCAGCGAAACAAAATTTTCGAAGCACATTGGGCGACACCAATTTATCATGAAGGGCATCTCTATGGTTGTAGTGGTCGGCATGCGTCCGGCGCCATGTTGAAATGTATCAGCTGGGACTCTGGCGCCACTGTTTGGCAGAAAAAAATTCCAGATCGTTCATCGCTGACTTACGTGGACGGACATTTCTTAAGTCTTGGCGAAGGCGGCGCGCTGTTTTTGTTTGAAGCGTCTTCAACTGGCTACCAGGTGAAAGGTGTGTTGGGTAAACGCAATTCGAAAGTGGTCCCTTCCTACCCGGCGTGGGGCGCGCCGGTAATTGCTAAAGGATTGATGTACCTCAAAGGAAAGCAGGAACTCATCTGCTACGATTTGAGGAAGTGATCCACGTTCGATTCGTATTGGATTGCAATGAGTTGAATTGGTAACACGGCGAGATCTTGTTTGATAAATGTGCGTGCCCTGCCGCTCGCTGCCCGTGCGTAAATTTCAATCGCAGTTGAACTATCAAAATGCGCCTGTGGGTTGCATCAGGTCAGACGATGTCTTCCAAGGATCCGTTAGGGCGGCAGCCCGGATCTGGGCTTTCGTGTGACGCTCTCCAATCTTTCGACTGTCGATGATGAACGCCTTGACCGCTCCATTTATTAACAAACGTAGCTTAGGAGTATCGCAATCCAAGGTTGTTACTACGGTCTCCATACAGCAACGAGTCGCCAAATTTTTGGTTGTCTACCAGTCGCGTCGATTGAGTCCAGTCGACCAAAACGGCGACTGCTCCACGCGAAGCAGATCTCGGTTGATAGATTTTGTTGCCAATGACTTCCGCTTCGTCTGTGTTGCGGATGGCGATCGCAGCGCTTTGCCACGCGTCGATGCGGTTGTTAATGATTTTGATGTTCGAAAGTTGAAAATCATTTCGCGAGACTAGTAAATCGGGATATCGGTCCATCCGGAAGTCGATCGTCGCTCGCGTGAATGGGCTCTCGAGGTAATGTTTACTGAACCCATTGGCCGTGAACGTGTTTTCGCGAACCGTCACGTCTTTGGCATGAAGGCCGAGCGGCCAGGCAGTTTCGTTGGCCCCGTTGATCGCTTGATCGCTGAGTCCGAAATAGCGGTTGTTGGTAATCTCTCCACGACTGGCCATCAAGAAGTTTCCGTACCGGCGAGAGTTGGACAGTGTGTTACCCTGAACAAGGAACGACTTGCTTAAGTCGGAGTTAAAGACCGAAGTTTCTGTTCGATAAGCCGCGGAGTCGCCGCTGGGAGCTCGTCCGGGAACGACGCCGCGAACTGGTTGATCGACAGTAATCATCACGGTATCGAGGATCTTGCTAGAGTTGTCTGATTTGGTTTTGGTTGCCGTGACGGATGTAATCCTAACTTCGTTGAGAACTCCGCCGCCAACCGGATCGATGAACGTAAGTCTGTCGTTAATGCGGAAGGAGTCGACACTTAATGGAGCAAGCTGGTTGGTGACAACTCCCGCTAGGGTAAACGATTTCGCCGAATGAATTTTCAATACTGTCGACGGCAGCGTGTAAAAATTCATCACGTCATCGCTGAGGCCGTTAAATGAAGAGTTTTCAACCCATGGCCCGACGCGATTCGATTGAACGTGAACGCCGTCAGCATTGGCGCTTTTCCACCGTCCGGATCCAGGCCGAATCGCGACCTGACTGTTGATCACGTTGATGGCTTCCGAGTTATTGGCACTGACGAAAGTGCTTGGGGTGCTGTAAGCCGTCACGCCGATCACGCTGACTTGGCGAGATTGACTGTAAATCCCGATAGCAGCCGTGTTGACCCGTCGATGGAGAACATAGCGGTCACCAGCTGACAAGTTCGCTGTTGTGCTAAGTTGAATCCGATAGCTGTCTCCATCAATCTTTGTGACCGTGCCTGTGCCATGTCCAAGTTCTGCACCAAACTTGAGTCGGCCTGCGATCTTACTGTCGACCGCGTAACCCCAGCCACGTACGCCGTTTCGTCCGGTGGTAAACGTTGAGTCGGGCGCAAGAAATTTACTGGTGTCAACTTTTAGTGTGATCGAACGAGTTGTTGGATCAACATTCTCGATGATACCCTGAGTGAATGTCTTGGGTCGCAATCCTGCGGCAGTCGGTGTCGCGAAGTCGATCTTCAATTGTTTAACGACAACGTTTTCACTTCTTTGAAACGTGAACAGGCCTCGCTCGTAATCGTCGACGATGATCTCGGAAAACATGCCATTGATCGTCACGTCTTTCAAGCCGTTGGCTCTGAAATAGACGCTCTCGTTCGCCAATTCGGTGGTCGGTCGAAGGTTGTACGTTCCTTGGCTGAAGCGAAGTTCGGCTGGGCCGTCGAATGTCTTGAGATGTTTCAGCGCTTCGTTTATCCCAAACCAATCGTTCTTTCCATCGTTCGGAATCGCTCCAAAATCTCTTACATAAAAGATGTTGGCAGCTGGAGTCGGAATGGAGCGCAGCGGCAGTTCTCTAGGGAAAACGCGGTCAATGGAGAAATCCATGACGAACGAATCGTAGTTCATGTTGTTGGCCGCACCAAAGGCGACGTAAACCGTGCTTCCAGCAGAAAGTTCACCGAGGTCCATGTCGAACGACAAAGTGCGATCGGCATTGGCAACGATGGGAAGTCGATTTATTCGTGGCCCATCGTCAACGTGAACAATGATTTCAACGCCGTCGCTTCGTTTATCAAGAACCGAAATCAAGCTATCGTTGATGACATAGTTTCCGCCAACACCAACTTTAAAAGCAGCAATCGCATAACGATCTTTAACCGTAGCGTTCGAAGAATAACCAACTCCTGGGTGCCCGCCGTTTTGATTGAACCTTAAGCTGTAGGATGGCGCCGTGGTCGAGGTGCTGCCAGGCACGTTCCACGATGAAGTTCGTTTGGCCAATGGTTGATAGTTCTCGGGCCGTCCGATCGGATTGCTGGTTAGATTTCCCCGCGTGCTCGATGTCCATCCATCTGGCGCGTTCCAAAGAAAACTCCAATTCGTCGTGCCTGGGGCTTCTACAACATCGTTGCGAAAGTTACCGACACGTCCCAATCGGTCTTCGTGTTTGACGACGTTGAAGTCCCAACGGAAACTGTCGTAGGCTGGGTTGTTTCTTCCTCCGGCTGCGACGTAGATTGTGTCACCAGTGCGGAGAAATCCCAACTCGGTGTCAAAGTACTCACGTTGTCCGCCGGCAACTGTCCCCGACTCAACCGCTGCGCGTCGATTGACAAACACGCGAATCTCCAAACCATCGGATTTAGAGTCCATTGATTGAATGAAAGTATCCGTAAGTTCGTAGACGGCACTTTCGTTGACAGTGTAAGCGGCGATTACAAATCGATCGTGCAGATTGGTTCCCGTCCCGTTAACTCCAACCATTCCAGGATGGCCACCGATTCGGTTAAGTGCCAGTGCTCGAGCCGGGAAGCTGTTGTTCGAATTAAGGTCGCCGTCGATCGTCCACTGATTTGGGTTGCCGGCAAACTCAAGATCTCGATAAACCGTCGTCGGATGATCCAGTCGCCCAGTCGTCACTCGGCCATTTGAAACAACGGGCTGCCATCTGGCGGGCGCATTCCATTGATAGCTCCAACCTTGTTTGGGTTGAGCATCGCCAGAAGGAAAATCGGCTCGGTAGTTGGCGATGACCGTACCGACATCTCCAGAAAGACAACGCTTGGGTTCAAGCGCTTGATAAGTGTGTTGGTGCAGACGTTGTTCTCGTCTCAACGAAACGCGTCGCTTTGCTGTTTTTCGCTTTGTCCACTTCATCGAAATACTCCTCACTTCGATAGTCAATGTTGTAAATCAGTAACGCTCAGCCTGTCTGTTTGTGGAAGTGGTGTTCGGTTCCTCATGAACCGACGGAAGTATGAAACGTTTACGATAACAGACTTGGCGAGAAGTTTCACTTTTCAAAATGACACAGCTCCGATCGGCAGGAACGGCGTTCTGTTTTCCATTGGCCAGAAGTTTTAGTTATAAGTTCGTTTTGTTTCAGATCTCAAAACATTTCTTGGTGGTCAAGAGTGTTATAAAAGGATAGATGCGAGTCTGCAAAATGAATTTGAATCTGTAAAGATCATGGCGTGCTGAATTGTATCCGGTACACGTCAAACGAAAAATAACAGTTTGTTCGGGCAACCAATCAACGTGCAGAGGTTGGGATATTTCGATCCTCAGAACGGTCCTGCGTCGCGAAATCCACCGATTTATTCCAGCGCTTGAGCCATGTTGAGCCAGCTGGTGGAGAAGAAATGCCGTATTTTCGTCGAGGTCAAACGTCGATCAAATCTTTGTCGTTGAGCTGATCGAGAAATTCGAACGGATCTAGCGGCTCAAACAAATCTTGGTCGTTTGATTTGTATTCACTTTCAAGAATTCGTTCAACAGTACCGCGCTCGACAGCTCCACTCAAGTAGGATCCTTCTGCCGGAAGGAACCCGCGCTGTGAGTTTTGGTTTTGTATCGCTTGTTCTTTTTCGATTGAGACGGCGAAAGAACCGGTCGTGCTAAAGGTACCCAAGCTCGCTACCGATCCATTTGATCTCGAGTCGAAGGCCACGTCACCGGATCGGTTGGAACTGCCGGGCGCCGTAATCAAGTTTAGCGGAGAGAATCCACTTTGATTCGTGCGAATCAAGGCCACATCAATAAGGTTCACGCGTCCATCCCGATTAATGTCAAACGCGTTGTCAGCATCAACAGTTGAGAGCCCGCTTTGATTGACTCGTGCTCTGGCGACATCAATCAAGTTGACAACAGCACTATTGGGGTTATCGCCTGTTTCGCCGATCGCGTTGCCAAAATAGAACACGTTACTGGAATCGAGGCCCGTGTTGTCGGTGGCTAGGACGGTAACTTGCAGCCAGGTGTTGGTGATGAAACCGGCTGGGAATTCAAGCGTGACGCGGGCGCTTTCATTGTCTCCACCGGTTGGATCCACGGTTACCGTTGGCGTCAACGAAATCGTCGTGAAATCACTGAAGTTGCTCCCGTTGCCGACTCGAAAAGTAAAGTCGGATGCTGAAATTGAATTCGGATCGGCCAGTCTTCCGATGTCGACACTGAGTGCTGTGATTCCATTAACATAGCTGCTGTAGTTTTCAAACGTAGCCGTTTCTCCTGGAAGCAAAGGCGTCTTGTCGGTTGCTTCGAGATCTCCATAGGCAAGTCCAGCACCGACGACGGTGGCGGGAGCAGAATTGCACTCAGTATTTTCTGGATCGATAACATTGCCGTCAGACTTCATCAGCAAAGAGCCTATGAATTCGTCCGACACGCAGCCGCGATAAAAGTTTACCGAGCCATCGGTCATGGCAAAATGGTTGCCAATCTGGTAGTACGCGTCGCCAAGTCCATACGTTGGATCAGAGGGATCAAACGCAACGTCATCCGGTTTCGTCCACTCCACGGCTTGATCGATATTGGCTTCGACGAACAAAGCCGTATTAGAACTTCCATCGGAAACCGCCCCAAAATTATAGCCGCGATAGTGAATCGGAATCATCGTCGATTCACTCGAGTTGTATTGCGACGTTACGGCTTGAAAAACCGTCTTGCCTGGCTCGACCAAAGGATGCGCAAACACGTCGGGCATCATTGGCAGCAAGCTCAGGTTGTGAGGACTGTCCCAGGGCTCGTCGAGTCGGAACATATCGTACAACGCCTGCTCATCGAGAAACGGTAACAATTGGACGCGCCAACTGAGCGTGGGCGTTCCGCTGGAGGTCGGCGGCGAATAAATCGCATGAGACGGAAAACGCATCGTCGCGGATTCAAAGTCGAGCGCCGCAATAGCGAGTTTCCGCAAATTGAATCGCGTTTGAAGAGGCCAGTACAACTGCGAAAGATCTTCGACATGTTCCTGCACAAAAGATACGCCGTCGTCTATCTGCATTAGGAATTCCAATGGCTCCCGGTCAAGCGCGTTGTTGTAAAAATGGACTCCGCTATCGACGGTCGCAAAATGGAATCCGCCAGCTTCCGCGTTGCCCAGTCCGCTATCAGGATTGGATGGATTGAACGAGAAGTCAGAAGGGCGTGTCCACTCAACTGCCCGATCAGAATTGACTTGCACGAACATCGCGGTGTTACCCAGCCCATCAGTGATGGATTGATGAAGTGTTCCCTCGTCCACCTCTGGGAAGGCCGTCGTGGGACCCGTGGGAACTTGAAACGCGGTGAATCCTTCGGCGAGGCCTTCTGAGGCAAAGATGTCGGGCATCAAAGGCAAGAGTGCAAGGTTGTGTGGGCTGTCCCACGGTTCATTTTGATTAAACATGTCATACAAAGGCCGCTGCCCAACGAATGGCAAGATTGCGACTCGCCAGCTCAACAAGGGAGTTGTGCCAAATCCGTAAGTCGCATGTTGCGGAAGCGTCATGTGAGCGGATTCGTAATTAAGGGCTCCCAAGCCGAGTTCAGAAAGTTGGCTCTCGGCACGGTATCGCGGCGATAGATCTGAAAAGTCTGCGACTTCGCCACCTTCGATGGTGAGCATCTTGGCGAAGTTGTTGCCATCGATGCTGTTATTGACGAATCGAAACCCGCCGTCTGCGAATGCTACATGGAAACCATCATCAGGCGAAAACCCGCCAAGCCCATCTAAGGTTGGCCCGTTGGCGGCAGACCAGTCCGCCGGTCGAGTCCACTCAACTGCATGGTCGGCGTCGGTTTCGACAAACATGATCGTATTGCCTATTCCATCGTATACGTCATCCCAATCGGTGGCTGCATCCTCCAGCGGGAAAGACGTCCCCGGACCGACAACGGCCTGAAAATTCGTCATCTCGTTGCCAACGTCAGGATGAAAATAGAAGTAAGGCATTTTGGGAAGCAATGTAATATTGTGCGGACTGTCCCAAGGTTCATCGAGATGAAATTGTTCGTACAAATCCTGATGTTCGATATAGGGTAAGATCGCGACGCGCCAGCTCAAAAGCGGTGTTGTCCCGTCGGAAGAATAGATGGCATGTTTTGGAAACGTATTAAATCGATGGGCATATTCGAAAGTGCCTTGGCTGATTTGTGTGAGCGAATTCCCGGCAAAGTGGTACGTTTCTACTTCTGAAAAGTCGACAAAATTTCCATCGTCTCGGAGCACCATGTTGGTGAAATTTTGTGCATCTATGTTCGGCGGAATTTTGAAAGGCAACCCGTAAGCGGTTACGGCGTCGAAGCCTTCAGGAGTGATGTTCCCTAAACCGTCGAGAGGATTGGTGGGATCAAACTCGAGATCGGCTGGTTGAGTCCAAACCACGGACCTATCCGCATCGGCTTCAACAAACAATAGCGTTGTATGCGCTCCGTCAGGGATGCCATCATCATCAAAGACGTCGATGCTTGGTCCGAAAGACGGAAACAATGTCCCTGAACCGGTCAAAGAGACGAACAAGGTATCGGTTGAAGAATTAAAATTAGGGCTGGAATAAACGTCAGGCATTTGCGATGCGAGCGGCAAATTGTTTGCACTATCCCATGGCTCGTTCAAATTGAATTGATCGTAAAGGTCCTGCAGGCCAAGGAAAGGCAGCAATTGCACTCGCCAACTCAACGTTTCGTTTCCCAAGTCGTCGACAATGGCAGCACGCGGCAACTCGCTGGTCGCCTGCTCATATCGATGTAAAGCATGGCGCAATTGAGTAAGTTTGATCTTGTTGTCGGGTTCGAGGTCAATCGGATACCCATTTCGCGAAAAACTGGAACCGAGAACCTGAAACTCGCCTTCATCTATCGATCCGCCAAATCGGTTTGCGGCAAAACGCAAGTCGCCATTGGAAAACCCGGACTGCACGGTTTCAACGATGGTTGGAAACGTCCCGCCAAAGAAGCTGGGCTCGAGCGCAAAATTGATTTCCAGGCGGGAGACTGTGTCCGAGTCATAGTTTACTTCGGCAACCAATAAGTCAGTCTCGTCGGGCGTGAAGTTGATCCAGTTTGTGTCGTTGTTGTATTGCCATTGGAGTCCATCAAGCCGCGTGGCAATGAAGTGATCCGAGTTGTTTGTCGGAACTCCACTGAAACGAGTGTGCACGCTGGTTTCGGTGTACATAATGTGACCGGTTCCGGACGCGTTGTCGCTGACAGCAACGCCGGACTTCAAATCCGTGACGAGAATGTCTCCGGCGAGGAGATTGCGCGGCTCAAGCAATTCATAAGTCGGACGACGTTTCCCGTGGGAAGTGCGAGGTTTGCGTTTCATGATTGACTCTACAGCGGATGGAAGTGAAGGGAGAGCCGAAAGGCTAAATTGTCGCTTTGTCTGATTTGAATATTTCGACTGTAAGATCTTCCTGAATTATCTGATCAAGCCCAGCAAGCGAGTCTAACGGATCGAACAAGTCATGATCGTTGGATTTGAATTCACTTTCAAGAAATCGTTCAACAGCACCTCGCTCGACCGAGCCCTCCAAGTTAGTTCTTTTTGCGGCAAGGTACTCGCGCGATGGAATCACGTTTTGATTCGCTTGTTCTCTGTTTGCTAAGTCGTTTAAAGAACTGGCTGTCCCGATCGGCAAGCGGGACGTGCGGAAGCTGGACGAACTGAAGTCTGGCGTGCTGAATGCGACAGCAACCGTTTCATTTGATTTCGAATCGGAGGCCACGTCGGCGGATCGGTTAGAAGTCGCCGGTGCGGTGATGAGGTTGAGCGCCGAAAAACCACTTTGATTGGAGCGGATCAATGCTACATCAACGAGATTCACGCGTCCGTCACGATTGATGTCATAAGGGTCGTCAGCACCAACGGTTGAGAATCCACTTTGATTGACTCGTGCTCTGGCGACATCAATCAAGTTAACGATGGCGTTGTTTGGGTTGTCGCCCGTCTCTCCAATCGCGTTGCCAAAGTAGAAAGTACTGTCTGATTCAAGGCCAGTGTTCTCGTTGGCGAGTATGTTGACTTGAAGCCAGGTGTTGGTGACCGAACCCGCCGGAAACTCAAGTGTGACACGAGTGCTTTCGTTTGTGCCAATGCCGGGGCTAATGGTCAACGTCGGGGTGAATCCGATTTCGGTAAAGTCGCTGCTATTACTTCCGTTTCCGGTTCTCAACACAAAGTCGTCCATGCTCAGAGCACTTGAATTACCCAAGCGACCAATGTCAACGCTGAGCGATGTAATGCCGTCAATGTAGCTGGTGTAATTTTCAAAGGTTGCCGTCTGACCCGGAAGCAAAGCTGATTTGTCGGTGGCTTCAACTCCATTGCCGTAAGCGATAAAGGAGTTGGCGATTGTCGCAGCCGCTTGACTGTCACAGCCGTAATTGCTGTGCTTGTAGTCGGAGACGACTTCTCCGTCATCGCGTAAAATCAAAGCGGCGATTGTTTCATCGGGAAGACAATGTCGCAGGAAATGAGTCGATCCGTCAGCGAATACACTGCGGAATCCGTAACCAAAATACGCATCGCCCACTCCGGTACCCTCGGCTGGGTCCAGCGGATCAAAAAGGAGGTCGTCTGGTTTGGTCCATTCAACGGCTTGGTCCAGATTGGATTCAACAAACAAAATCGTATTGCTGGAACCGTCAGGTATGTTGCCAAAGGAAATATTGCCGCGCCACGTCAATGGGAACATCGATTCTGGGTCGCCGGTGTTGTCAGGCGTTGTAACGGCCTGGAAGACAGTCTTGCCGTTTTCAACGAGTGGGTGAGCGTAAAAATCCGGCATTAGCGGAATGAGACTCAAGTTGTGAGGGCTGTCCCAAGGCTCGTCCAAGTGGAAAGCGTTGTAAAGGGCGTTCTCACCCATGAATTGAAGCAGGTTGACTCGCCAGCTCAAGAGAGGAGTCCCGGCGTCGGACTGTTCCGAGTAAATCGCGTGAGAAGGAAACTCCATGTGCGCGGATTCGTAGTTGATCGCTGACAAAGCGATTTGTCTCAACTTATTATGAATGTTTGCATTTCGCGGAATTTCAGATTCCGTCTCGACGAATTCATCGGTAAAGGCAACTCCGTCATTCCGCTGCAGCAAGTACGCGAGATCTGCCTCGTCCAACGCGTTGTTGTAGAACTGTGTCGCTCCATCGGTGGTGACAAAATGAAATCCACTGGCCAGAGTCCCGCCTAGCCCATCGCCTGGATCGCCTGGGTTGAATGCGAGATCAAGCGGGCGAGTCCATTCAATCGCACGATCGTTATCGACTTGCATATAGAGCGCTGTGTTCTGGGGTCCATCAATGATCGAACCAAAACTGATATTCGTATCACTTAGTGGAAACATGGCCCCGGGTCCGTTGGAGCCTTGAATGACTGTGAAGCCATTGGCAACTCCTTCGGTCTGATATATTTGCGGCATCAATGGGAGCAAGCTTAAGTTATGTGGGCTGTCCCAAGGTTCATCATGATGAAACATCGAGTACAGATTATTTTGCTCGATGAACGGAAGGATCTGGACCCGCCAGCTCAATAGTGGCTCTCCCGTTGCACTGTAAGTTCCATGTTTTGGAAAGTGCATAAACGCCGATTCGAAATTCAACGATGCCAAGGCCACGTTGCGCAATTGAGATCCCGTGCTCCAGGGACTTTCAACCAACGAGAAATCAGGCACTTCACCGCCAGCACGCGTCAGCATTGCTAAAAAGTTTGCATCGTCGATCGTCGAGTCGACTTCGCGAACCGTCCCGTCAGCGAACGCCACGTTAAAGCTTCCTGGGTTGATTCCTCCAAGTCCCGCTTTCGGATTCGATGTATTGATGAGAAAGTCTTCCGGCTTGGTCCACTCGACGGCTTGATCTGCATCGGCTTCCACCAACAGAATAGTGTTTGAGCTGCCGTCGGAAATGTTTGCGAACCTGGTCGAAAACGTAGATGACAACTCGAATATTGTTCCGGGTCCACTAACGCCCAGGAAATTCGTCATGCCGTTGGCAACGGCCGGGTGCGCATATAACTTTGGCATCATCGGCAATAACGACAGATTGTGCGGGCTGTCCCACGGTTCATCGAGATTGAACTGGCTGTAAAGTTCGTTGTATCCAAGGAACGGGAGGATCGTGACTCTCCAACTTAGCAAAGGCGTCCCTCCATCGTCGGCATACATCGCATGCCGTGGGAATCGCATGTAGGCACTTTCAAAGTTGAGCGTCGCCAACGTAATTTCTCGCATGACTTCGGTCGACTCAAAATACGGACCAAACTCCGAAAAATCGACAAAGTTACCATCATTGCGAATGGCCATGTTCGTAAAGTTCACCGGATCAATCGTCGCAGGCAACGTGTAGGCCGAGCGGTCTACCGTGACCGCGGCAAATCCCTCCGGCGCAATGTTTCCGAGTCCCGCCAGTGGATTGGCTGGATCAAAACTGAGGTCTCCCGGCTTCGTCCAGACAACCGCTTGATCAGCATCGGCTTCGACAAACAACAATGTGGTATGAGTGCCGTCAGTGATTTGGCCGAAGGTTACCTCGTTGCCAAATTCAGGAAACATCGTCCCGGATCCAGTGACCGCAAGAAATGAAGTTTCCGTTGACGAGCTAAAGTGTGGGCTCGCAAACACGTCCGGCATCTGTGAAGCCAACGGCAAATTGTTGGCGCTGTCCCAGGGTTCGTCGAGGTTGAATTGATCGTAAAGGTTCTGCAATCCCATCAATGGCAACAAGTGCACTCGCCAACTGAGCAAAGGCGTTCCGTCATCAGCCAAGCTTGCTGCGCGAGGAAAGTCACCGGAGATTGCTTCGTAGCGCAGTGCGGCGGTCGAAAGTTGCTCAAGTTTGTTTTCGCTCGGTGTAAGGTCTACAAACGCGTCCGGGCGAGAGAAGCTAGATCCGAGGACTTGGAATTCACCATCGTCAACGGCATTCCCAAAACGATCGGCTGCAAACCGCAGGTCTTCACCGATGAAACCGGCTTCGATGGTTTCGACAATGGTTGGAATGGTAGAGCGGTAGTAATAATAGTTTTGCGAATCGGAAACCTCGATTCGAGAAACTTTGTCGACATCAAAGTTGACTTCAGCGACCAATAAATCACTTTCAACTGGCGTGAAGTCAATCCAGTCCGTGTCGTTGTTGTACTGCCACTGGATTCCATCGAGCCGCGTTGCGATAAAGTGATCTGAATTGTTCGTCGGGACGCCGGAGAACCGAGTGTGGACGTCGGCTTCGGAATACATGATGTGGCCAATACCCGTCGCATCGTCGGCGACGGCAACACCCGATCTCAAGTCAGTAAGTTGGATGTCGCCGGTCAACATGCAACGCGGCTCAAGCAATTCGTAAGTCGGACGACGTTTCGCGTGGGAAGTGCGAGGTTGGCGTTTCATGGTCGTTGTCGCTCAAAATTGTTAGTGAAAGGTTTGGATTAGACGTAAGAGATTATATCGATACTCTTACAGGTTTCGTTGTTTCAAACACAAAGTTATTGTTGTTGAGATCAGTCTGCAATGCAATTGAATCCGATGGATCGAACAAGTCAGCGTTGTTTGTCTCGAATTTGCCTTCAAGAAGCTGTTCAACAGCGCCGCGCTCGATCGATCCACTCAAGTAGGTTCCTTCTGCCGGAAGGAACCCGCGCTGTTGAATCGCGTTTCGTTTTGTTTGATCTTTGTTGAAGTCGTCCGCCCTTGAACCGTCATTCCCGCCCGGCAAGCGGGACGTACTAGAGAACGACGCACTTGAGAACGACGTACTAGAGAACGACGCACTTGAGAACGACGTACTAGAGAACGACGCACTTGAGAACGACGCACTAGAGGTGAACGTGTCGGCTCTATTGGAAGCTCCCGGCGCAGTGATGAGCCTAAGCGCCGCAAACCCGCTTTGGTTTGTGCGAATCATCGCCACGTCAACAAGATTTACGCGTCCGTCTCGATTGATGTCATACGGGTTGTCGACGCCAACGGTTTCGAACCCACTCTGATTAACGCGAGCTCTGCCGACATCAATCAAGTTGACAACGGCGTTATTCGGGTTGTCGCCCGTCTCGCCGATCGCACTTCCAAAATAGAACATGTTGTCAGTGTTGAGTCCCGTGTTGTCGTTGGCAAGCACCGTTACCTGCAGCCAAGTGTTAACAATGGATCCGGCCGGGAATTCAAGCGTGATTCGGGCGCTTTCGTTGTCGCCACCACCGGAATCAATCGAGACTGTTGGAGTTAATCCAAGCGCCGTAAAATCACTCAGGTCGTTTCCGTTTCCGGTTCTAAATACAAAATCACTTGCAGATACCTCGGATAAATCGCCCGGTCTTCCGAGATCAACCGTGATCGATGTAATGCCGTCGATGTAACTACTGTAGTTTTCGAACGTCGCCGTTTGGCCAGGCAGCAATGGCTTTTTATCAGTCGCTACTTGACCGTTGCCATAGACGATTCCAGATTTCGCGACCGTTGCGGCTGCAACATCACACTCGTAATCGTAAAACGAACTGCCGACACCGTCGTTTCTCAGGAGCAAGCCGGCAATGTCTTCATCGGGGAGACAACTACGTAAAAAGCTGACTGACCCATCAGCGAACGCGAAGTGGTTGCCCAATCCGTAAACGGCGTCGCCCAAGCCAAACGTCGGGTCGAGTGGATCGAACACGAGGTCATCGGGTTGAGTCCAGACGACGGCTTGATCAGGATTGGCTTCAACAAACAAGGCCGTGTTGGAAGTTCCATCTACGATGTCATTAAGACTTAACCCGCGCCACGTAAGCGGGAACATGGTTTCAGGTTCACCCGTGTTGAACGCTGATGTAACCGCTTGAAAGTTCGTCATGCCATCGGGAACCAAAGGGTGCTTAAAGAAGTCAGGCATCAACGGGATCAAGCTCAGGTTGTGCGGACTGTCCCAAGGTTCATCGTGATGGAATTGATTGTATAAAACAGTTTCATCCAGAAACGGAAGGATCGCGACGCGCCAACTTAGCAGCGGCGTCCCTTGGTCGGATTCTTCTGAATAGATGGCGTGAGTCGGAAACTCACCCGTCGCCGATTCGTAGTTGAGGGAAGAAATCGACTGAAAGCGAAGTTTGTTTTGGTTCACTGTGTTGACCGCGAATATGTGTGCGTCGGAAACAAACTCATAGCCAAAAGGTGTTTGATCGGATCGTTGCAACAGGAATTCAAGATCCTCAACGTCGAGTGCACTATTGTAAAAGTGTGTCGAACCATCGACCGTCGTGAAGTAAAAACCACTGGCGTTCGTTCCGCCCAAACCGTCGCCCGGATTGGCTGAATCAAATGCAAGATCGAGTGGTCTTGTCCATTCAACGGCCCGGTCATCATCAACTTGTAGCAACATCGCCGTGCTGTATTGACCGTCTACGACGGCGCCGAAGTTGATGCGAACATCGCTTAAAGGAAACATTGTGTCGGGACCATTGGCTCCTTGCAAAACCGTAAAGCCATTGGCAACATCATCCGTCTTGAAAATCTCTGGCATCAAAGGGAGTAAGCTCAAATTGTGCGGACTGTCCCACGGTTCATCATGATGGAACAGGTCGTACAAAGGTTGCTGTTCGATGTACGGCAAAATTTGCACGCGCCAACTCAACAATGGTTGGCCGGTATCGCTGTACGTTCCGTGTTGCGGAAAAAATTGGTTGGCCGATTCAAAATTGAATATTCCAAGCGTCAATTCGCGCAACTGGTTTGAAACGAAGTTGTTTCGTTCAATCTGCGAGAAATCAACAACGTCGTTGCCTGCACGAGTCAGCATCTTGGCAAAATTCGCATCGTCGATTGAAGAGTCGATTTCAAATACCGACCCGTCGCCAAACGCGACGTTAAAACCGTTGGGAAGGATGCCACCAAGTCCAGCTTTCGGATTGGCGAAGTCGACGACCCAATCTTTGGGTTTGGTCCATTCGACTGCCCGGTCAGGATCGGCTTCGACAAACATTGCCGTATTGGAGGCGCCGTCGTCAAAATCCCGGAAGTCGTATTGAACATCGGCTAACTCAAAAACTGTGCCTGGACCGGTGACGGCGAGAAAATTCGTCATCCCGTTGGCGACTAAAGGATGCGCGTAAACTTTTGGCATCAACGGAAGCAACGACAAATTGTGGGGGCTGTCCCAAGGTTGATCCAAATGAAACTGGTCGTAAAGATCCTGATGCTCAATAAAGGGGAGAACCGCAACTCGCCAGCTCAATAGCGGCGTCGTGCCATCGGCAGCATAAATTGCATGTGCGGGAAAGTTCTGATTGCGACTTTCGTAGTTATGTGCCGAGAGCGAAATTTGACGAAGGTTGTTTTCCGCTTCCCAGTAAGGCGCAAATTCTGAGAAGTCGACGAAGTTGCCGTCGTTACGAATCGCCATGTTGGAAACATTTTGCGTATCAATGGTACCGGGCAGCGTGTACGCCTCGCCGCTTGCCATCACCGCCGCAAAACCATCCGGCGAAGCACTGCCAATTCCCGCAAGTGGATTTGCGGGATCGAAAGCCAGGTCAGCGGGCTTGGTCCAAACGACTGCTTGATCCGCATCGGCTTCGACGAACATCAAAGTCGTGTGCGATCCATCTGGGATGTCGGCAAATGAAATCTCGGGGCCGAACGCTGGAAACAGGGTGCCAGATCCAGTGACGGCGAGAAAAGAAGTTTCGGAGGCTGAATTAAAGTGAGGGCTGGAGTAAATTTCTGGTATCTGCGACGACAAGGCTAAGTTGTTGGCGCTGTTCCAAGGTTCGTCCAGATTGAACTGTTCGTAGAGACTTTCGTATCCAAGAAACGGCAGCAAGTGAACTCGCCAGCTCAACAATGCAGTTCCATCGGGCGCGACACTGGCCGTGCGAGGAAACGAAAACGTAATCGCTTCGACTCGATGAGTCGCGATAGAAATTTGCCGCAGCTTGAATTCACTTGGCGTAAGATCCGCACTCGAAGAGGCAAACTCGTCGTGCCCAAAACTCGTACCAAGCACCTGGAATTCCCCAACGTCAACAGCTCCACCATATCGGTTGGCGGCAAACCAAAAGTCGTCTTCTGGATGGCCACCGGCTGCGTCAATGCCTTCCAGCGGAAGACTACCGCGGTTTATCGTATCTCCATCAAAGTTGACCGAGGCAACCAGCAAGTCAGATTCAACAGGAGTGAAGTCAATCCAATCCGAGTCATTGTTGTATTGCCATTGCAACCCATTCAGCCGCGTGGCAATAAAATGATCCGCATTGGTCGTCGGCACTCCAGTGAATCGCGTATGGACGTCGACCTCAGAATACATGATGCGGCCTTCGCCTGTTGCATCATCGCTGACCGCCACACCCGAGTTCAAATTGCCAAGCGAAATATCACCAGCCAACAAGTTCCGTGGTTCAAGCAAATCGTATGTAGAGCGTCGTGTCGAGTAAGAAGCGCGAGACTTGCGGATCATCAAAAACCTCAATTCGAATCAGGGATTCAAGGGCAAGGCGAGAAGAGAATGTCATGATATCCGCAATTCAAATCTGTTGGGAGTTGGGATTCGCGAAAAACTCATTGATTGTTCAATGATTGTACTACGATTTTCGCTAACAAAGCGTTGTTCCCTAGCCGCTGTTAATGGGAAACTCGATCTACGCCAAATTAAACTTTCGCAGGCCAGTGTTCGTTGACGTGTAGATCGCTCCATCATCCCCAACTGACAGGTGTTGAATGATCTGATTGTTGATCTCGTTTGGTCCTGTCGACAGAAACGAAAAGTTTCCGTTTTCAGCGAACGATGAGTCCAGATTGCCGTTGGTACTTAAGCGAAACAAAATCGGAGTGAAGATTTGTTCAGACACCGGGCCATCTCCCTCCACAATACTTCGAGAGCCAAGAATTCTATCTTGCGAGTCAATTTGAATATTTCCAATTCTCCCATCGAAGGAGACGGTTCCACTGTCGCCGAAGCTGTTGTCCAGTTGCCCGGTGGCAGTCAATCTTGTAATTTCAGATTGGTCGCCAAAACTACTCTTAATGATCACTCTGTCTCGCGAATCGACTTCGACCACTTGGTTGTCGTCGGCAACTGCCGGAAGTGAAGCAACGCCAGAAGATCCGAAGGACGCGTCGACTTGGCCGTCGGGGTTCAGCTTGGTGACTGTTCGAGTGCTGCCAGTTAAGTCACTGAACAAAACGTAAGCGCTGCCATCTGAAGTCAGTTCAATTCCCTGAGATCGACCTGCCACGTTGATGACGGCTGAGCCGTTATCTCCATAAGAACGATCGATCGTTCCGTCCGCATTGTATTTCGTGACCGAGCTGGAACTTAAGAGCGCGCCTGGGTTCTCAGTTCCTGCAGCTAAAAATCCGCCATCTAACGTCGCTGTAATTTCCGTCGGATTGGTTGGCAACAACAGTCTTCCCGTGGTATTGAAAGCAGTGTTGAGCTGGCCGTCTCGGCTTATTTTGTAAATCAATGACTGGGATGTACGAGTCGAGTTAGCATTCACATACACATCACCATCGGTTGCAAAATCCAATGACAGAATTCTCGGTTGCAAACGCCCGAACAAGGCAATGTTGACTTGTCCGATGGTTGCCCCAGCCTGATCGTAGAATGCTACATCAAAGCCACTGTTGGTCTCGACCAAAGCGGCAATCGTTCCATCCGAATCGACAGCAACTGGTGATCCGCCGGAGAACGTTGGGTACGCAACAAATCCATCGTCGCCGAAACTCAAGTCGATAGTGGGGTTTTGAGAGTCGGTAGCGAATCCATATTGAAAGTAGCCATCGGAGTGCAGCGTGTCACCACGTCCAAACCCATCGACGACCCCATCGCCGGCTCGCCACGTGCCAGTTGAAAAAGTCGAACTTGAATTGGTGAAGAATCGATCTCTAGCCCCTGTGTCTCGGTCGATCACTTGAATTTGTTCAACAATCAAATTGCGGTCAATTCCGGCAGCAGGATCGTAAAGGTCGTTGTTGAATCTCAACTGGATTTGTTCAATCGAAACGTCGTCTCGGGTCGTGTAAAAATATGAGTCCTGTGTTGTAGAGACGGTAAACGTTTTGACGACTTCACCATCGACCAGGATTTCCAACTGCTCATCGCCAGTCGATCCCTCGGCTTCGATTCTCAACCGAGTTCCGGTATTGGTCGGAGGTTCGGCCACTCCTCCGACATCGGAATAGAAAAATGAACCGTTGATATTCAGCTCTTCCGTATTCAAGAATCCCGCATCCGACACGCCGCCGTCTCGCCAGACGCCCGTTGAGTACACGTAATCGGATTCGGTTTGAAACGTCACACCATCGACCACAATTCGGTCGATGATGACATTTCGATCGAATCCATCACTGGCTCGATAAAGATCGTTGATGAACTCAACGCGAATATCATCGGCCGTAAGCACTCGGTCGGTTGTAAACGAAAGTCGTTCAAACTGTCGAGTCTCCACATCCCCGCCGACATTTTCGAATGTCGCTTCAACAACATCGTTGATTTTTAGTTCAAGCGTTTCCGTTCCTGTTTGGCCGGCGGCAAAAATCTGGACCGACGACAGCATCATTCGCGGTTCGAGTGATTCGATGAATAAAGATTCATTGTTGGTAGCGTTGTCTGCGTGGCGGCTCAAGAAGTTGAATGGAGACATCGTAATTCCAAGAGAGGTTTCAAAGTGGCGAAATTCTGTTTCACTATCGCCTTATACTTTAGTAGCGTCTCGATGACATTCAACGGTTTGAAAACAATTCCCCAGTTGGTTCGTGTTCGATTTTCTCACCTGCGGAGGGTTCTCACGTGCGCGTAAACCATTCGTCGGTCCGGGATCAGGCGGTTTCTCGCAGCGTCAATACTGATGAACTGTCCAACAAAAACAATCAGCGCACAAAAAAAGCGACGACAAAGTTTCCTTTGTCGCCGCGATGTTCTATGCGTCTCGCCCAAGGCGAAACCGATTAACGAGACGCAGCAAGTTCTTCTTTTTGCTTCCGTCGGTCAGCAATCACATCTGCCTGAACGGTGGCAGGCACTTTGCGATAGCCTTGAACTTCCATCGAGAAAGTTCCTTGGCCTTGAGTCATCGAGCGAAGGTCCGTCGCGTAACCAAAAGTTTCGCTAAGTGGAACTTCACAGATAATCATCACGCTGCCATCAGCACGTACGTCAGCCGACTCCATGATGCCACGTCGAGAAGTCAAATCGCCGACGATACTTCCTTGGAAGGATTCGGGTGATTCGATTTCGACTTTCATCACAGGCTCAAGCAAAACAGGTTTTGTCTTGGGCATATACTCACGGAACATGCCACGAGCAGCTGTTTGGAACGCCATCTCCGAACTATCGACATCATGGTAAGAACCATCTTGAAGATGGCACTTGAGACCCACAACTGGATACTCGGCAAGCACGCCTTTGACGATCGATTGACGCAGTCCTTTTTCCACAGCAGGAATGAACTGCTTTGGAATACGACCACTCACAATTGAGTCTTCAAAGATGAACTGCTCATCTCCGCTCTCTTCGGCTTCTTCGCTGCCCTCAACGAGCAACGTCAACTCACCTTTGATATGAGCGAATTGTCCAGAACCACCAGACTGCTTCTTGTGTTTGTAGTCAAATTTCGCCGGCTTGGTTGGCGTCTCGCGATAGCTAACCTTCGGCGCACCAACTTCGACTTCGAGCTTATACTCACGACGAATTCGCTCAACGTATACATCCAAATGAAGTTCACCCATTCCAGCGATAATCGTCTCGCCTGTCTCTTCGTCAGTTGAGACGCGGAATGTTGGATCTTCTTTACGGAAACGCTGAAGCGCTTTGCCAAGTTTTTCGCCGCTCGATCGCTCTTTCGGATTGATCGCGACTTTGATCACCGCTTCTGGAACAAACATGTTTTCCAGCGAGCACATTTTTCCTTCCTGGGCATACGTGTCACCAGAAGCACTGTCGATTCCCATCACAGCAATGATGTCCCCGGCGTAAGCTTCGTCGATTTCTTCCCGCTTGTCCGAGTGCATACGCACGATTCGGCTGAATCGCTCTTTGCGACCGGTACGCTGATTAAAGTAAGGATCGCCCTTCTTGATCGTGCCTTGATACATTCGCATGAACGTCAATTGACCAAACGGATCTTCGACGATCTTGAAAGCCATTCCGACAAATGGTTTGTCTTTTTCAGGAGCAAGCGGATACTCTTTGTCAGGATCTTCGTAATCTTTGGCTGAGATTTCACGCTCAAGCGGTGAGGGCAAGTAACGACAAATCGCATCCAGCAACGGCTGAACACCTTTGTTGCCCAAAGCCGTTCCCATGAAAACAGGTGTGATTTCTTGAGTTTGAATTGCGCCGTGAGCCGTCTTGTGAATCAATTCGGTTGGCACTTCTTCTTCACTCAGAAGTAGTTCCATCATTTCATCGCTGAACATCGAAAGCGCTTCTAGCATCTCCTGGCGATACTTGTTGCACTCATCTAAGACTTCAGCCGGAACGTCTTCAACGACAACGTTCTCACCTTTTTCGCCTTCGTGTTTGTAAGCTTTCATCTCGATCAAGTCGACGACGCCTTCAAACGTCTCGCCAGCTCCAAGCGGATACTGGAAGAACGCCGCGTTAGCGCCTAGCTTATCCTTCATCTGTTGCATGACGCTAAACGGATCCGCACCCGTACGATCCATCTTGTTGACGAACGCAAGACGCGGAACTTTGTAACGCTTCATCTGGCGATCGACGGTCAGTGATTGAGCCTGAACACCACCGACGCTGCAGAGAACAAGAACAGCACCATCAAGAACACGAAGGCTACGCTCCACTTCAACGGTGAAGTCAACGTGGCCCGGCGTGTCGATCAGGTTGATTGCGTAATCACCCCATTTCACACTCGTCGCAGCACTCGTAATGGTGATACCACGCTCCTTTTCAAGTTCCATGTGATCCATAGTCGCACCGTCGCCACCGCCACGCACTTCTTCGATCTTGTGGATACGTCCTGTGTAAAACAAGATGCGTTCACTGAGGGTAGTTTTACCCGAGTCGATGTGAGCGGAGATTCCGATGTTTCGGACTTTTTTAAGGTTCATCAATGCACCGTCAACAAAAAGAGTTGTAAAAAGGGGTTAATATTAAGACCGTTTGCGGAACTCAAAGTTCCAACGACAACCGGCCTTCAAAAACGCTGGACAGAAAATCCATCCAACGAAAGACACAAATTAATTTCGTCTGAGACGAAAGAACAATCCCCTGTTGAAAACAAAGTTCTCATCAAGGCCGAACGGGTGAATCAAAGTAAAACTCGAACGCAGATTCACTTCGTAGCTTGGGTTGCCCAGAAAGCGACACTTGTCGCCAAGCGATGCGGCTATCGAATCATATCGACCGCGAAGGTTGGCTAATAAAGTGCGATTCACGATCTTCCTCGTCACTTCCATGTGATGTGGATCGTTACATTCTTCTTCGGTCAGACCCAAGAAGAATAAAGGCAAGAAATATTCCGTCGCGTAATGATAGTTAATTCTGCCAGCTAGAAAAGGCCATTTTTCCCGGTTTGAGCCGTTGAATCATCATTTTTGACAGCTAAATCGCTGGAAGGTTCAGCGTCCTACGCGGTCGACATGTTTGTGTTGGCCAAATCGACGCTATCTCCAATGGTCGGTGCGATTGTCGCCCGAGATTTTGTCTGGCGAATAGACTGAAGACACAGGCAATTTCCATGTTTGTGAAACGTACATCTTAACGACGTCGAAAGGCCCTTGCCGTTTTCGTTTGCCTGGTCACATCTCTGCGGCGACGCCCCCGTCATCAACAATCACATCTACTTTTGCACAGTTCTCGGACCCGTTTATGTCATCGACGCGACGCTGAGCGTTTTGACGAAAACTCACTGGTGGCGGTCAACGATCTAGGGCTCCCCGGCAAGACATGGACGCTGAGTCCGTTTTCGGCAGCGGACGGAAAGCTATTTCATCGCACCAGTTAAGAGATCATTTGTATCGGAGATTGATCCCTTCGATCTCAAATTGTCGATGAGAAAACGAACACTTTCGCGACGCGTCCACTAAGATCGACGATTCGGTATCTCATATTGCCAATCAACCTTCGGTCGATGTGACCGAAGGGAATTGCATGAACAGTGAGGCATCAGTTTTTCACCATTTCACTTTGGGCTTCTAGTTCGATTGAAATAACTCGCGGATCAACTCAATGAACTCTGGTAGCTGGAGCTGATCGGAACAATACGGATTTGCTCGCATGACAAGCAGTCCTTGGCTGGTTAGCGAATTAAACAGCTCGAAAACGATACGATGTGCTTCGCGTCCTATCTTGGAACCAGCATTAGCGTTTGCCATCTCGTTGGCTTGGTTCCATTCTGACTCAGTCATCATTGCAATGATTGAGTAGAGGTCGAGAGCATGATGGCTACCGAATCCTTTTTGCTGAATAGCAACTTGATCCCGTAACGCGAAAAGCTTCATCAAAGAATACGTAAATGGATGGGGTAGAAACACGGACTTGCTTTCCCTGCTATCATCCGCAATCTGAAGTTTTACTTCTTGTAGATTCTCTTCGAGTGTAATTGCTTCGTCTGTCGGATGAGCATGAACCTTGACGCTCGGATTGGGGCGGACTCGGCGTTCATCAACCTTGAGACCCTTTCCTTCAAAACGGGAACTTGGGCCGGTTAGCAAGTCGATCTTGATTCCACGTTTAATAAATCCATCCGGATCATCTTTGCGAAACTGGTAATGTTCGGCTCCTTCTACAGGGGTGTACCCAAGTTCGTCGAGCGCCGACTTCAACGATGCTAAGCGGGTGGAATCGCAAAGCAATTCAGGTCGCAAAAACAAATCCAAATCGTTGGTCGATCTTGCCTCGGGCCAATGCTCAAGAAGCGTTCGCGGTCCTCCTTGCTCAAGTATGGTTCGACGCAAATATAAACCGTAACCACCACCAAGAATGAGCGGACAGGTCGTTGAATCGACTTTGGAAAGCAAATCCAACAGGCTTTTCTGAAGACTGGCAAGTTCGCTCATTCAACATCTCCACTCTTGAGAAGAAGTTCACGAACCTGATCAGCGGTTTCTCGATCTCGTTTGTCGCCCCGCATCAACTCTAGCCATGTTTGCAATGGCGAAGCCCAGCGAAGGGGCTGATCTGTTCGCACATCAAAATAGTCGATTGGGCGTTTCGTTTTGACAAGCACGACATTCTCAAAACGGTCGGTTTCTTTGGCTGGATTTTCATTTGGTGGAACTTCACTTGCTCCGCCCCTTCCTGTCATACGCTTGGCCAGAGCAATCGGGTCGGGAGTATAGAGTTGATAAATCTCCGCGCGTTGCATGACCGCATACTTTGATGTTGAGCTAAGCCCGTTGAGCACGGCCAAGCCACTAAGCGCATTCGTGTAAAAACCGACCCACTCCCAAAGGGCATTCGTTTTGACTTTCAGCTTGATAGTTTCTTGAGCTTCAAGTGGTTCGTCATTGCGTTGAAGGTTGTCTAGCAATTGATTTCGTTGAAGCAGGCGAATGGTTCCATCGTCCTTGCGGGCCACAATCAAATCCTGCTCAAGAGTTTTCAAGGCTTTGGAGACGGTGCTGAGTCCAATTGGCTTGGTTAATCCGCTGGCCGCCAACAAGTCTCGTTCAATGATTGCTTCACGAAGTGATTGGAGCGAAGGAAAAGAACTCTGTTCTGCGAAGATTCTTGCCACCAATGATGTTTTACCGCGATACACATTCTTGATCGTTGCGGAACTTTTGAAGCGATTGGGTTGTCCCGTGCGAAAGACTTTCAGTCGCCCCGGAATCGAAATCACTCCGTTGCCACACAAATCAACTCCGCTGATTCCGAGTTGCTCAAGTTCATCAAGTTGTTCCGGTTTCAAATACGGCAGCAGCAACATTGGAAAAATGCCGTCGGGCAAACTCCAGGATTGGATTTGCAGAACGGCTCCCGCAAATTCTTTAGGCGTCCCAAGTCGTTTGCACTCGATTGCGAAAGTCGCTTCGTCATCATCCCAAGTCGCATCTACGATCCCGTCGTATCGGGTATCGCCCAAGCGCGCAGAGATTTCCCGCATCGTCAACGTGACTGGCAAGAGGGTTAGTGGGCTCGCTTTTAATTGAGCGAACATCTCGGATTCGGTTTTTATTTCCTGATTCATGCAAATTTCCTGTGTAAGAAAATAGCACAAAACAGGAAAGTGTCAAGCGTCACGAACCCTGTCTAGTTGACCTATGTCAATAATCGTATAAATTGTCCGTAATTCAAAAATTGACTTAAATCAATTGCGGGCTAGAATGTCGATATAGGAGTTATCGAGATGCCCTTCATCCGAAAGGTTTGCCGTGGCATCACTAACCGACCCAGATCGACTAGCAGCGTATAAAGACGCGCTTTCGAATTGGCAGTTTGGAGATGGGAGCTGGAACTCCTACATACGCTTCGAGTTGTCTGAAACAGCATATAAGTGGGTGAAAGCAAATCTGGGCGACATTACTCTCAAAGAACTCGGAAGATTGATGCATGAATATGTCGATGGCGGTGGAGACATTGATGAGCAACCCGAAACCAGACCAGAGTGGAGTGAATATGAGTTTCATTACGACCTTCGATTCGAAATCAACAACGTCAAAGTTTATTTTGAAACCCGATTGAGCTACCGGCTTCCAGTCATTCCAGACGAATCTTCAATCATTGTGGTGAATATCCATGCCCCGTAAACAAAAACAAAACAACGCTGCCAAAAAGAGACCTTTCGCGGCTGACGAAGGGTTTCCTCGCAAGTGCAATCATTGTGCAAAGAAGGAAGTCGTTCTCAAGAAAGTTTCGTACGTTGCAAACGTGCGGCACGACGGTCGTGACTATTCTTTTGAGGTTCCGAAACTGGAAATTATGGTTTGCAACTCCTGTGAAGAGAAAGTCTTTACGGAGGATGTCGATCGGCAAATTAACGCTGCCATGCGAAAGCACATTGGTTTGATGTCTCCAGTCGAAATTCGAGACGGCATTCGCCGGATTGGAATGAGTCAAAAACAGGTTGCTGAGTGTATCGGTATAGCTGAAGCAACTTTGTCACGGTGGCTGAATGAAACACAGATTCAGTCGCGGTCAATGGACAATCTGCTCAGGATGTTTTTTGCGTTTCCACGTGCGCGAAAAATCCTGTCGGCTGATGAACCAAACGACATGTTTGGCATGACAGAGTTTCCTCAGCAATCCTCCTTGGATAGCCAATCGCTGTTCAATTGGGATGGCACTGGCTTTGAGCGATTGGAGGAGTGTCGAAATGCTCAGCAGTTAGTCAGCAGCTCGGGATCGCTTTGGGCGACAAGCGAAAGGCAGGCCGTATGAAGACTGTAACATTTTACTCATATAAAGGTGGCGTGGGCCGAACGCTTGCCGCATGTAATTTTGCGGTATATTTGGCGAAGCTCGGATTAAAGGTTGCGATCGTTGACTTTGACCTAGACGCGCCGGGAGTCGATTCAAAGTTTCCAAATTTCAGTTTACCTAGCGGGCAGCTAGGGTTGATCGACTTAATTCTCGATTTTCAGAAAACTGGAGCACCTCCAGAATCTATCAGGCAAGCCGTATGCTCAATTCCAATTTCGTCGCCACGGCAAGATTGCGAGCTGTTCCTGTTACCGGCCGGCGATTATATGGGGTCACACTATTCATCTAAACTCAATGAACTGGATTGGTCACTCGTTTTTTCGGATAAGCGAGATGGAATCGCGTATTTCCAAATGTTCTTGAAACGGATCGAAGAAGAGCTTACACCGGACGTGTTGATAATCGACTCACGGACTGGATTTAGTGAAATTGGAGGGCTTTGCACGCAGCAACTAGCAGACGAGGCGGTAATTCTGTCGTCACTCGCAACAGAGAGCATCAAGATGACGAAGCACTTGTCCAAGCTAATTCGCGAGAGCAAAGTTGCCGAGCTACTCGATAAAAAAGTGGATACGAAAATTGTAGTAAGTAGAACTCCGCGCCCAAAGGATATCGAGAAACGCAAACTGCAGATGGTCGAGAAATTCGATGTTGACCCTAACAATTTGTTTTTCTTGTTTTCTTGCCCAGAGCTTGAGCGCGAAGAGTTTGTCGCGATGCTTGAAACTGAGCGAGAGGAAAGGCTGGTAGCAAGCTATATCCAGTTGTTTCAAGGATTGGATGTGCAAGTTGCGCAAGAGAGCATTAACGAAGAAATCAAGCGAGCTCAAAGTGTGCTGCTTGACTTTCCGGACGAAGCTGTTGCCGAAGCGAGAATTCGAGAAATGGTCGCTTTATTCCCGCATCCAGAAGTCTATAGGAGCGCAATGCGTTTTTTCAATTTGAGACGCATGTACGAAGAGGCGGCTAGTTTTGGTGTAAGACTTCTTGACCTGAAACCCAACGACGAAGAATCGACGTTGAAAGTTACGAAGTACTTTTTGAGCAATGGCTTTGACACTCGTAGGTCATTTTCAAAACGCCATCCACGACTAAGTGGTTTGTCAGATATTGAGAGGTTGCTCGAAATTGCAGGCGAGGCCTACAAGCTAGGTGGTCTTGATATCTCGGAAAAACTTCGCCTTGCAGAAATTCTAAAAAGCAACGGCAATCCAGTGTCGAGTTTGGAAATTGCGGAGAGATGTTTTGAGGATGGAAATTTCTCGCACCCAAAAATTAAGGCGAGACTCTTGGATGTAGCGGCTTCCAGTGCATTGGCTTCTAACGATCAAGAATCGGCGACGAAGTTTGTCAAGCTTATTCCAGTCAGTCGTTTGACTGGAGAGATCGCCGAGTTCGCTATCCAGCTTAAAATTGCGGAAGACGGCAGCGAGGAGGCTTTTGAGTTCGCAAAAATGCTTGTCGCAAGAGAGGCATCACCTCCTGTTGTGACACTAGCTTCGGAGTTAGCGAAGCAGTTGGGGAGAATGCCAGAATTCGAAGAATTCTTACATGAAAACACTGACATCCATCAGATGACGCCTGAAATGATCTGGCAAATGGAAAGAAAAGGGATGGAGGTTAGCGACCTATCTAAAGGTTTTATTCAACAAGCAAGTCGAATTCACCGAGGTTTTCATACCGAAGATTAACCACAAAAAAAGCTGCTCTGTCCAGATTTGAACGCCCGAACAGAACAGCAAATGTACGAAGAACCGCGAGGGCTCCTCATTCCCTTAAACGGTAATTCGCGAATAGTTCTTTAGCAATTACCAAATTGAGGGAAAGGAAAATTCGAAATGAATCACGTTTCGACTGATGGGGCTGCTTCTGCGCCCAAAACCAGCGAATGCATATCACTTTCGCCAACATTTTCTGAGCATTTCAAGCTCAATAAGAACCAAGATGATTTGGAATTTGTCGATGTTCCGTTGGAAACCGACGTACCGCTGTATCTAGATCCCTATTCATTCAAGATTAGCAACGATACTTGGTATGTACATTGCCACAACCTTGTAGTTGGCTTTTTCCAAAAATTGGTCGGAGCGATACAGGATGAAGATGACCGAACTGCCCTTCGGCTCCTTGGAAGTCTAAATGAGCCCAATGAGGCTCGCTTGGGATTGTCGAAAGGCAAGTCTCGAGGTCGTGGACTTGGGAAACTCAAGGCCCAACAGCTCCTTCTGCAATTCAAGAACAGCAATGCCGTTAAGTCTGGAAAACTGAGCGACCTTGACGATTGTGAGTTGATGATTCCAGGAATCTCAAACGACATTATCTCGGACATTGCAATCAATCTAGT
>CAZPBE010000063.1:0-31199 GCA_964584615.1 uncultured Pirellulaceae bacterium
GCGAGCTGGGACTTCTGGCGAAGTCCACTACAGGTTTTGAAATACCCTCTAAGTAAACGTGGCCAGAACTTCATTGATGGACTTTCGCTGGAAACGTTAACCTGGTTAAGTGTTGTACGAATCCCCGTTGAAATATGTTTGTATTGGCTTTACTTGGCAGAGGCCGTTCCTGAGTTGATGACATTTGAAGGAAGAAATTTTGACATCTTAGCGGGCTTAACAGCACCGTTGATTGCATACTTTGGATTCAGAAAAAAAGTAATAGGCCCAAAGACGATTCTTGTTTGGAACATAGTTTCGCTTGGCCTGCTACTCTTCATTGTCGCGAACGGGGTTTTGTCGGCTCCATTGCCCATCCAACAATTCGCGTTTGATCAACCGAATATCGCTTTGTTAAATTTTCCATTCAGTTGGCTGCAAACCTTTATCGTGCCTTGCGTCCTGTTTGCACACTTCGTTACTATTCGACGCTTGCTCAAGAAATAACACTTTTGAAACGGCACGCACAAAACGTACAGCGGCGTAGTTATTGGCTGACCTCTGAGATTTGGATCTCAATCTGCATTTGATTCCAAAGATAATTCGTCGTGTGCGAATGCCCGTTCTCATTCTTCATCGCGTCTGACCAGATCAACGTCATCGTTTTTCCGTCTTCGCTGATCCATTTCGGCGATAGTTTGGGTTGGTACGTTCGATTCTTTGGATCGTCGACGACCCATTCTTCATCATAGTAAAACTGCTTCCACGGCCCCCACGGATCCTTGGCGTACCACAATCCGAGGCTTCCCGATTTGGTGTGCATCCAATTGTCGTAATAATCTTTTTTGGAGTTTGTCAAACCGTGTCCAGCATAAGTCCCACCGTTGACCATTACGAACATCTGCAAGCCTTCGTTCCAAACGACTGAAGGCAGCCACGAATACCAGCCGAAACATTCGCCCTTGGAGTTGGTGGCAGGAAATTCGACAACTGGCTTACGTTCTTCAAGCTTACCCCACGTGAGCTGGCCATTTTCTCTACCGCTGAAGAATTCCCAAGCATCGCGTCTTTCGAATTGATTCTTTTCAACCCGCGCCAAAAGCAATTCGTTACTTGAACTTCCTTCCGGAGAGTAGATGTAAATGAAGTTGTCGCGTGCTGCCGAGTTGTCACGGCCACATTGGGCAAAACTGCAAAACGAAAACGGATAAGCCGTCCCGTCATATTTTTCTCGACCCGACATTTCAAAAAAGAAAAACTCATCTTCGACAATCGAGTTGCGAATATTCGATTCTGGGTCAAGCCACTTTGACTCGCCCGCCGCGCCGACGCGATACCATTTAGGGTCATCTTTCGGCGACTTCAAAAGTTTCACTCCACGAAACGGTCCCGACCAAGAATCGCCCGCACATTTGGAAACGCACGAGTAAAGCGCGCCGTCGACGCTCAGTATCCCGTAGCCAAACCAGCCCTTTTCACCAAACTTGAAATTTGGATACTCAGCGATATCAGCCCGCTTGAAATCGTCCGCTTCACCGATCACGCGATACAAGTGATTGCTGTACGTTAGCGATGGCTTTAGCCAATCCCCATCATCCATTGAAACTACTTGATCGCCCGACGCCGTCCAAGTGATGCACCAGTTGTCGCCTTTGGCCCCAATTCTCTTGAGCGTCTCTCGCTTGAATTCAACTCCAGTTGGAACCCCGCCGTCACGATCCTGTGCGTTGGCGACAGAGCCAATTCCAAAACTAAGCCAACATAAGATGAAGATGCGAACGGTCGTGTTGTCAGTGGAAAGAAGGCAGGACATTTCAGACAATCAAAAATTGGGATTGAGTCTATTTGATACGAGACCATTAGATCATACCCAAACACCGTTTTGACGATCGGAATCGCAAAACCGATTCGAGAAATCCCAATCCAATCGATCGTGAAATTCGAATGCGGCGCTGATTATCTTTTCAGTCAGATCGTCGATCATGAAAAGGCCAATGTGTGAGAATTTTTAGACAGGATTTACATGATGGACTGGATATATCGCGCACAAATCATGCCCATCGTGTTCATCCTGTCTACACAATTCTCCTTGAACCTGTCACCTGCAACCTTCCTTTGCACAGAGAGCCTCAAGCCGGACGGAAAACGGTAGACCACCGTATCTCAATCTCGATACACCGAAGAAACGCCGCAATCTAAATACTTAACCCCACCGTCGTCGTTTCGATCTCGTCCGCATGAGTAGACGTTCCATTGACCATTCTCTCGCTTGATACGCATCGGTTGGTCGTCAAACGGATCCACCGTTGCTGATGCTGGAATCCCAATACTCGTGAGGTATTCAACAGGCCATTGGTCCCGGTCAGCCGATCCTGGATCCGCATCCAACGCAAGCGTAATCTGGATCGCTCGACTTTCAGCGACCCGACGACCAAAAGCCTTTCGGATACTGCCGTATGCCAAAAGCGGATCTCCACTAAATACCTCAAGCAACGATGAGCCCTTGTGCGGGTAACTTGACAACTCTTGCGACAGAGGCAGGTCGGCGTCTTGAAGTGCTAATTCCATCGCGTCCAAGTAGTCATTGCCGATTACCATTGCCGGACCGAACTGAAAATGCGTAAGCAGCACCAACTCGCACTTGGAACAAACGTTATACTGATTCGAGGTACCTTTGGTTTAATGGCGGACTGACATGAAATTTCTAGTTTTTGCTTTATCGCTGGCAATCGGTTCCTGTTTACCATCCATGCCGTTGGCCACGGTCGACGCCCAGGAGACGACCGGCGAGGCTGCAGATTTGATTGTAAAAGGCGGTCACTTCTTTGATGTTGAATCTGGCAAGTTCCAACCCAACGAAACTGGAATCGCGATTCGCGATGGAAAATTCGTGCGCGCGAAAACTGCGAATAAGACAATCAAAATCCAGGACAACCAATACATCCTGCCTGGACTAATTGACTGCCATGCGCATTATAACGTCAGGCTTTTCAAAAAACGGCGTGAAGAATTCGAGTTCATGCCCATTGTTTATTTGGCCAATGGTGCGACAGTTACTTTTTCGTGCGGTGAGTTTGATCCCGAGTCGATGATGAAAATGCGCCGGCGGATTGAGGCGGGTGAGCAATTAGGCCCGCGACTCATCACCAGCGGACCTTACTTTGGTCGAGCGCGTCCAGGTTGGAAGCGGGACAAGCCTGAACAGGAGATTCGAGACGAAGTTGACTTGTGGGCGAAACTTGGAACAGGTGGCTTTAAAGCAAAAGCGATCGATCCCGATTCGCTTAAAATCCTGATCGAACAAGCTCACAAGCACGGACTGACGGTCACCGGGCATTTGGATTCTGGTTTTCAAAACAGTGTCAATCCGCGAGATGCGGTGACGATGGGAATCGATCGAGTTGAACATTTTCTCGGCGGTGACGCGATGCCGGACACGAGATCTGCTTACAAGTCACTTCAAGACATTCGTTCCGGCACGCCGGCGTTCAAAAAGATCTGTCAACATTTCATTGACCATGACGTCTACTACGACTGCACATTGACAGCGTATGGCTACCTTGGTGAAACGTCACCCGAAACGCATGAAGAGTATGAGTATTGGATCGACGAGCGACAGTTCTTTACGCCACACGTTCAAGAAGTCGCCAAGAATCGCGAACCTATGAAAGGGATGGAAATTTACCAACGAGTCTATCGCGCGAAACTAAAAACGATTGCCGACTTCCACAATGCCGGCGGCAAAATAACACTCGGTACCGATCACGTTAGCAATGGAAACCACTTACCTGGATTTGGGGTCCACCGGGAGCTCGACGCATTGGTGCGCAGTGGAATCCCAGCGGCTGACGCTTTAAAGATCGCCACGATTAACGGAGCCCGAGCACTGAAGATTGACAAGGAACATGGAAGCATCGACATCGGAAAAGTTGCTGATTTAGTCGTGATCGACGGCAACCCGCTTGAGAACATTCGCAACACACGTAACGTTCAGACCGTCATCCGCGCTGGAACCGTTCATCAAGCCAGCGACTTACTCGAGATGGTAAAAGGCAAGCTTGGCCCCGAGTCGAAAGAAGACGAGAAAGACTGGTGATCCTCGCAGAATTCTAGTGACGCGGCACACTTCTCTGGCACGCCAAATCATGGGCGGACTATGCCGCCGACTCTTTGCGATGAAGATCGACATTCCAAGTCGACATATTCCTCTCCCGAGGATAAACTAGCTCCGCATGTTAAGAGCCCGTCAAAAACTTGGAAAATACTTAATCGAACGCAAGGTTGGCGAAGGCGGATTCGCGGCAGTCTATCGCGCTACCGATACGATCGAAGGCGTCAAAGTCGCCTTGAAGATTCCTTTTCCGCACCTCGTCGATGAAGACTCGCTCGATGATTTTCGCAAGGAAGTCAAATTGGTGGCGAAACTCAAGCATCCAAACATTCTGGCTTTGAAGAACGCAGACTTCATCGGCAAACACTTCGTTGTTGCTTTTCCGCTGGGCGAGAAAAGTCTGGGCGAACGGATGCAACACCGGCTCTCCGTTGCTCTCGCTTTGAATTATTTCGAACAATTGCTCGAAGCAGTCGCTTACGCTCACGACAACAAGATCATTCATTGCGACATCAAACCTGAAAACCTCCTGCTGTTTCCAGATAATGCGTTAATGCTCTCTGACTTCGGGATCGCCAAAGTTGCGTTGCGGACGGTGAAGGCATCGGGCTCGGGAACCGTTGGCCATGTCGCGCCGGAGCAAGCGATGGGTAAACCATCTTTTCGCTCTGACGTGTTTTCGATCGGACTCATTGGCTATCGGTTGTTCAGTGGGCATTGGCCGGACTGGCCTTTCAAATGGCCGCCGCCTGGCATTGCTCGTGTCAAGAAAACACTGCATCCGGATTTTGTTGCGCTCCTTAGACGTTCGATCGAAGTCGACCCGTCAAAACGTTTTCGCAACGCGCAACAAATGCTGGCGAGTTTCCAACGGATGAAGAAACGGGCGATCCGAAAACCGAGGTCGACCGTTCCGCCGCGCAAGCAGATCCGTCAGGATTGGCGAATCATGCAGCACCGTCAATTCCGCACCAAATTTGGAAAGGCGCTGGGCAAGCCACATCAATGCAGAAAATGTAAAGGCCCCGTTTCTGAGCCAATGAAGTGCTGTCCATGGTGCGGCGATTCGCGAAAGAAGTTAGTTGATGAAACAAGTTTCCCTCAATGCTGCCCACGCTGCAATCGTGGCATGAAGCTTGATTGGGAGTACTGCCCGTGGTGCTTTGGACCTGGATTCGAAGTTCAAACCAATCGCAAATTTAGCGACGTTCGCTATACGGCCAAATGTACGAACAAAAAGTGTGAACGGAAAAGCCTGATGCCGTTCATGTGTTACTGTCCGTGGTGCCGGGCTAAAGTTCGTAAAAAATGGAAACTTCCCGGGTCGAAAGCCACGTGCGGCGGTTGTGGGTGCGGCATTGCAAAAGACTTTTGGCAATTTTGCCCTTGGTGCGAGAAGGGGATTTAGTGTCGAATCAAATCATGGAGGTAAATTCGACGGACAAACCAACTGCCTACTACGATCAACTTATGGAGCAACCGGCGTTGATGAGTTTTCTTCGCGGGACTGCAAGCGTATTTTCTACGCGCAGCCCGACTAAGGAAACTTGTAACGAAGATGCTGCGGCCATCGTGCCATTTGACGAGAAGTCGGGAGTTATCATCGTCGCCGATGGAATGGGTGGACATGCCAATGGCGAAGTCGCGTCCAAGCTGGCAATTCAACGGCTCATTTCTGCGATCAAGAAAGCGAGAGACACCCAGTCGCTACTTCGCACCGGCATCATCACCGGATTCGAGAAAGCCAATCAAGCTGTATTGGATCTCGGAACTGGAAGTGGAACGACATTGTCGGTTGTTGAGATTGGCGACGGTCACGCGCGGACTTATCATGCGGGCGACTCGATTACCATCATTTGTAGCTTGCGCGGAAAGCTCAAACTCGAGACCGTTTCACACTCACTTGTAGGGCTGGGCGTTGAGTCGGGGTTGCTTGATGAAAAGGAAGCTGCCGCACACGAAGACCGGCACTTGATCCTTAATGCAATCGGGTCGGTCGATATGCGAATCGACATCGGCTCGCCTATCAAGTTAGCCAAACGCGATACGATCATCATTGCCAGTGACGGCCTGTCCGACAACTTATCAACCGCTGACGTTGTGGCGATTAGTCGATGTGGCCCTCTCGTGACAGCGTCGTCGAAACTTGCCACGAAATGTCAACAAAAGATGGTTGGCGACGCAGAGAATGCAAAACCGGACGACCTTACGTTTATCTGCTTCCGACCAACGGCTTGTCTGCGGTCAGAAAGGACCATCGCGAAAGCCGGCTAGGTCGCGTTATACAAATCTGGGCGGAAACGCTCGTTTGATCCGAAGGCGCGTATGATAAATGTGAGCGGCAGGGCGCTGGCCGTCGGTAAGAAGCGCAACTAACCGGCGGCTAGCGCCCCGTCGCTCACAACAGAAAAATAATTTTGAATCGAACATGAACGCGGCCAGGCATCGACCCTATACAATTAGGATCAATTGATCGCGGACGATAAGTACCCTATTAATCAACTGTTTCAAAACCGAGATTCAAATGCCCACCACGTCAAAAAATTGCTTCTCGCTTTTAACGAAAACGATTGCGTTGCTGCTGATGTCGGCAGTCGTTTTTGACGGGGTGAGCGTGGTCAATTCCGCCCAGGTAAAATCGGCGGATGCTCTCGACAAAGAACCTGTCGAATCAAACGTCGCGGACGAAAAATCGTGGATCGACAAGGCCGCACCGAACCGGAGCTATGACTTTGGTGATATCCAGATTGGAACTAGCCCAACACACGAATTCGAAATCAAGAATCCGACTGAGGGTCCGCTGCAAATTAAGTCGATCTTTTGCAGCTGCGGTTGTGTCACGGCAACGTTTGACGAGCAAGCTTTCCAACCCGGTGAATCATCAACCGTTGTTGTCAAAGCGAAGACCAAAAAATTTCGTGGCCCGAAAACTGCCACGGTCTCCGTCAGGTTTACCGATTCCGTCAAAGAAATTCAGTTTTCTGTTGTACTCAACATTCGCAATCTGGTTGTCGAACCCGACGTCGTAGACTTTCGCTCAATGGATCTGGGCGGCTCTGGCGAGCAGACCATATTCATTTCAAGACCGAACAATGTTGACTGGAAGATTTTCAAGATTGAGACAAGCCACGATTTGCTCAATGCTGAAATTGTCGCCAGAGAAGTCGATGACGAGAGAATCGAATACGAAATCTTGTGCAAACTGGCTGAGGCGAAGTCCGACATCAGGTCCTATCAGGAACTTCGAGTCTCTTCCAACGATCCGGCTCAACCATTGATCAATATTCCGATTCGCGTTGGAATCAATCCGCCTTTGCACGTCTCGCCAGCGGTGATGCTGTTTCAGCCGACCGAATCTGCGACAACTCAGAAATTGATTGTAAAAACGAAAGTGCCAACGGAGCTTAAGCAAGTTGAGGTCGATTCAGACTACTTTTCAATTGGTGAGCCCAAGCCTGCCAAAAAGAAAATTCACATCGTCGAAGTGACTTGCGTGCCAATTGGCGAAATTCATTGGGAACAGAAAAACCTTTGGGCAACTATCAAGGTAACCACTGATAACAATCTTACCAGAACGATCCGCATCAACCTGAGGCAACCAGACAATTAGCCCAAAACCTGACAGGCATGAAGGAAACAAGAGTGAACGACAACTCCAATCGCACTGACGATTCAATTGCCTCTCCCGCCGACACTGTTGGCACCTCGGAAAGGCAGGGCAATTTCAAGCCACTCCGAGTTTGGCCCGCAGTTCTTTTGCTGGTCGCGATGGCGGCGACAAAGTTCTTGCCTACGTTTGCAGAAGAAGAATCAATGGCTTTGATGGTCATCATGATCCTTGGGCCTGTCGTCTGCAGCCTGCTGATTTTGGTTTGGTGGTTGGCCGGCAGTAGAGCTACCGCGATGGAAAGGATCGTTGGCCTGGTTGGCATTCTCTGTTTTGCTTTTTTGGCAGCGGCGTTGGCCGATCACACCATGCGCGGCCCCGGCATGATTGTTTTGCTAGTCCCATTGGGCATGGCGGCGTTTTCGTTGGCGGCGATCCTTTTCAAACAACATTTAAGTTTCAAAAGAACAATTATTTCATTGCTTGTGGCGGCTTGCGGATTTGGGTTTGTGGCGCTGTTGCGAAGTGATGGAATGTGGGGCAACGGAAAACTTAGCTTGTACTGGCGATGGAGTGAATCAGCTGAAGAAAAACTTGTTGCCAGCCGAAGCACGGAATCCAACCTCGCCTCCGAATCCATCTCAGAACAAAACTTTGACAGCTGGCTGGCCAACTCTGAGTGGCCTCAGTTTCGCGGTTCCAACGGACATAGCGAACACACGGGAGTCAAATTTTCAACCGATTGGTCCACCAAAAAACCGAAGTTGATCTGGAAAGTACCCATCGGCCCTGGTTGGTCGTCGTTTGTCGTTGCCGGAAATTTGCTTTTCACACAAGAACAACTTGGTGAACATGAAATGGTTGCCTGTTACGCAGCAGATACTGGGAAAGAAATTTGGAAACAACAGATCAAAGCAAGATTCTTCGATCCGCTCGGAGGCCCCGGGCCTCGCGCGACTCCAACGTTGGCAGACGGTAAACTTTTTGTTCAAGGCGCCGACGGATTGCTCCAGCGGCTTGATCCCAAAACTGGTGAAGTCGTTTGGTCTCAGGACCTCAAGGAAGTTGCCGATCGACTTCCGCCAACTTGGGGATTTTCGTCTTCGCCGCTACTGATTGACTCCCTTGTCATCGTCCACGCCGGCGGAGCGGAAGACAAAGGCATCTTTGCGTTTAACGTCGAAGACGGAACAGTAGTCTGGTCAGCCGAATCGGGCGATCACAGTTACAGCACTCCGAATCGGGTTGAGATCGGTGGTGTCGAATATGTCATCATGTTGACGAACGCGGGATTGAATGTGCTCGATCCGCTCACCGGCGATTCTCGATTGAACTACCAATGGAAATATTCAGGTTACAGGGCGACACAGCCGCGCGTCGTCGGAAATAACTCAGTGCTTCTACCGACGCAAGAATTGGGAACAAGACGAATTCAAATCACCTCGGCCAGCTCTGCGACAGATTCGATGTCGGAGCTGATCGCGACCGAAAAGTGGACTTCGCCGCATCTAAAACCAGACTTCAATGACTTTGTCGTGCATGAAGACCACGCCTTCGGATTCACTGGTGCTATTTTCACATGCGTGGGCTTGTCGGACGGCAAACGAAAATGGAAGGGCGGGCGTTATGGCAAAGGACAGGTTTTCTTGCTTGCCGATTCGGCTCTGCTGTTAGTCGTTAGTGAAAGCGGTGAGATCCTGCTAGTAAAAGCTGATCCGGAAAGCCATCAGGAGTTGGCGAAATTTCAGGCCCTCGAAGGCCGGACGTGGAATCATCCTGTCGTCATCGGCAATCGACTTTACATTCGCAACTCACAAGAAGCCGCTTGTTATGAACTTCCTGTGGCGGAAGGTAACGAATAACAGTGTGACAACTTTTCGTCCAAGATATGTTTGGGGGCAACGTTTTCTTGGTTGTGCTGTGACCCTTTCCGGGTCGAGAAAGTGGGGCACACGAATCCGGTGGTGTTTGCTGCGCTCAAACCACCGGCTAATCGCTGTAACTCCTCCGGAGTGTTGCAGCTTTGTTTTTTTGGGCGTGTCGAAATGTTGACGGCTAACCCAAATCAGGAACCGTCAACTATTTGTTGATCACGCCATTGTCGGAGCCACGCACTTCGATTCGCTTGTTGTTGATCATTGCCTCGTTTTGCAAAGTGGCTTCGATCTTGTCAACGCCATCAGCGGTGATTGCCCATTGACCACACTCAAGCCGCATGATCCAACCTTTTTCGCGGAAGTACCAAATATGAAACTCAAGTACTTCGTAGGGATAGCTGACCATCTCTTCCAGGCCACCGATTCCGATCCCAGGTCGCTTCATGTCTTTCCGACGTTTTGCGTAAAGCAATGAAAGCAAGTGATGACGATCGGCGGCATCGTCGTTGAGCGACTCAACTTCTTTTTCCAGCTCGGCGACTTCGACAACTTCGCCAGACAATTCAGTATCAAACTCAGCCCGTGCTTCAGGGTTGCGCAAAACCTCATAGGCTTCCACGATTTGCGAAAATTTATGGACATCGCCTGACTCGGCAACGTCGGGGTGGTAGCGTTTGGCGAGGTGACGAAAAAGGCGTTCGATCGTTTCCAAGTTGGCCTTGGGACTCGCTTCCAAAACGTCGTAGTAGTTTACAAACTCTTTTTCGATTGTCGTCATGATCTTTCCAAATCGTTTTGGGAACGTGAGCAAAGTGCCGTTTGGGATTGGCATAAAACCAATTCCGGCAGAGGGAAAGAGGTCCAGCAAACAGTACACCTAGCTTTCACTGAAAGCCTAGCTCTCACCCAAAAGAAGGGAGTGTGGCGCGCGATTGGACGCCTGAAATTCAGGAAACGAACTTCGATCGTTCGGGTTGCGACGGATGCGCTGACAAGAAGACGAAGGGCTGGGACTGGGACCAGATTCTTAGGCGGTTATTTGCGATGACGACTCCATTGGAACCGCCTGGAATCAATTGGACGGCGTCGATACCGATTGATTCGACGCCCTATTCCGGTTTGACGTCCTACTCCGGTTTGACGCCCTATTCCGGTTTGACGTCCTTATAGCGAAATGCTTTACGGAAACTCTTGTGTTGCTTGCCATCGACTTCCGCATGCGGATAGACAAGATAGTTGACCGTTGAAGATGCAGCGGGTTGAAGTTCAAGGTCTCGGCCAACCGAGAACATGATTCGATTGGCAGTAAGATTTCCAAAGTAGTAGTCTTTCATTTCAGGGTGCTTGTCGGCTTCGGAAATATCGACGGGGAGCCATTTTCCATCGGACAGGAATTTTGCCCAGCAGTGGTAGCCACCGACTTCACCAGTTCCAATTTCAGTTGGAATAGAAAATCCAATTTCAAAACGGGCCGGGATTTTGAGATTTCTCGCCGACGAAATGAACAGGCTGTGAAAATCAGTGCAGTTGCCAAACCCGTTTCCACAAGCCCATTGTGCATCGCCATTGCCCCAACCGGGCTTGTCCGTCGGTTTGTCGTAGATCATGTGGGAGTCGACGCCTTCATAAAGCTGACGAGCCACCTCTAACGATTTACCGTTTGGAACCGCGTCACCCAAAATCTCACGGCGCAACTCATCGGAAGTCGGCACCAACGACGACGCTTTCAAGAATGTCGTTCCGTCATCGGTTGCCGTTTCGTAGTGATCGGCAGTCACTTCACGCCGCGTGACACGATAGACAACCTCCATCGGGACTTCGCCTGCTTCGCTCGCAGTGGCTTCAAAGTAAATTAGATCGTTGCCATACTTTGCTTCTTTCGTACGTTGATGTTCACCAGGCAAATTCGTGCTCACGACTTCGACTTCTTGATCGAAATTGCTGGTCGCTACAGGAATCCAAACTTTGACTTTCGAACCCGGTTCTAACTCTGTCAAAACAGCGCCGTAAACAAAGTCGAGCGTTCGAGATTCTGACGAACCCTCGTTGGTATCGTCTTGCAATGAAGTCTGTGTGAGCGAACCGGTTGATGAATGGTTGGTCGTCGTCGACGATTCAGAACAACCGACGAGGAATACCGACAACAGCAGGCAAAAAACAAATCGATAGGGCATAGTAGAACGTTTTCGAAAGCAAAGTTTGAATGAGAAACACGAATGGGTAATTATTGCATCAGCGACAGCCATTGTCAGCGTCAATCGGCCAGTTCGAAGGGATTCGAATCCGCGCGATCAAACGTCAAACGTTTTACAAGTGGGCGATCAAGTTTACTGAATTTCGCGTGTGAAATTCTGGGGTTGATAGATCTCCACGACTCCGTCCAAGCTTGACGGTGGGCGGGATCGCTTAAGTCTTGCAAACGCATCAGTAGCGAGTATCGAGTCTCAGAACCTTGCACAGCAACTCCCACCATTAAGTGAATACTCATTCCTACCAAGATCTCTACTCTTCCCGTCGCATTAGCAGATGCAGCGATAGGAAGTAAAATTGCATTCCATACCAATTCAAAAAAAAAAAGAGAGGAGCTTATCGTTTTAGCTTTTTGCCATTGATAAAAAATCGTCATCTCGTCAGCGTAATTCTCCTTGACGGCTACAAACGAGATTTAGCCGGATGTTTCACGAGAGTTCATTTTATGCAATAAAAACTGTGCCGCTCTGGATAGCTCAATCCAGGCACTGAATTTCACGCTTAAGCTTCTTCGCTTTTCGAAACTCGATTTCAACGCTGAAATTCGACTAGAGGACATTTCAAAACCTAAAATCGTGCGATCATCGTAGTGGGATTCGCCAGAATTCCCTTTGTTTTGAAAGCGAGCTGGGACTTCTGGCGAAGTCCACTACAGGTTTTGAAATACCCTCTAGAGAATTTCAACTTCGATGTCAGCTTTTCCCTGCGCCGACAGTTACTTTTGTGGAGCTTCTCAAGCTGCCTAATCGTTGCACCGAATCGGACGGTTTGTAACGAATATTCCGAAACCCGGACAGTACACGGCGAACCATTCGACTCGCCAATCGTGATTTTCAAGTTAAAATGGAATTCACACTTGTTCCGCCGATCGCCGTCCGGCTCTGCATTGATTCAGCACTTTCTTTTTAACGTCGCACGCTCATGTCGTCTCCAACTTCAACTAAACCTGGCGAGTCCCGAGACGCGCTGGCGTCATTGCAGATCAATCGCCAGCCCGAGGCTCGCAGTTCAGGCCGCTGGTGGAAAGTTCTTTTGACACTCGCCATTTTGGGTTGTGTTGGTTGGTTCGGATATCAATACGCCAACGAAAACGGAATGTTGGGAAGCCAGTCGGAGTGGGTTCCCGAAATCATGCAGCAGAAGATTGACGTGCGGACCGAAAGAGTGCAAGTCAAAAAAGGTCGCTCGGCGGACGCCGTCGTGGTTGCCACTGGATACCTTGAATCTCGCCGACAGGCGCGCATCGGAGCTCGAGCAGCAGGGCAAGTTGACATTATCGACTTCGAAGAAGGTGACCGCGTCGTCAAAGGTGAAGTTCTCGCCGAACTGGAACACAAAGACCTCGAAGCTTCTTTGTCGGCTCGAAAAGCTTCTGTCACGCGAGCCCGATCTGCACTTTCAGAACAGATGATTTTGATCGAACAAGCGACGGTCGACAAAGAGCGCGCAGAGAGACTCTGGACTTCAAAAAGTTTCTCCAAGGCGGAATATGATCAAACGAGATTCACTTACTTGTCCGCCGTTGCTCGCAAGAACTCACTGCAATCTGAACTCAGTTTGGCCATCGCACAACAACAACAGGCTGAACAGCTTAAAGAAAACATGTACATCCGTGCTCCATTTGACGGAACCGTCATCTCGAAAGACGCGGAAGTCGGCGAGTCGATCATGCCGGGTGGTATGGGCGGCGGGTCGGGACGTGGAAGTGTTGCCACGATTGCTGACCTTGAGAATCTGGAAATCGAATGCGACGTGCAGGAGGACTTTATCTCGCGGGTCAAAGAAGGACAGGAAGCCGAGATCGCCGTCGATGCGGTTCAAGACAAAAAGTATCACGGAAAAGTCCGCAAGATTATTCCCATGGGAGATCGAGCTCGGGCAACGATCAAAGTGAAAGTCGCTATCGTTGACGCCGATGAATTGCTTTTCCCGGAAATGGCTGGGACGGTTTTCTTTTTGCCAAACGAACAAGACGAAGAGGTATCGGATGAGCCACGAATGTTCTGCTCTTCGTCTGCGATTGAAACCGATGACGACGGCAACCGTTTCGTCTGGGTGCCCGATGCCGACAAACGCGCAAAAAAACTGCCAGTCGAGATCGGTGACGAACGTGACGGGAAAACGGAGATCATGGGCGGACTGACTGGTAAAGAGCGCGTGATCGTGAATCCAGTCGATATCGAAGAAGGGTCGGCGCTTTCGATCGGCGATTGATTTCGCTTAACCGATCCTCGATTGATTTCGCTTAACCGATCCTTAATCCAATTACTGAACAGGCAGTCCCGCTCGGCAAGCGGGACGTACTTTTGCGCTGACAATATTCTGGCGCGATCTTCTTAAAAATACGTGGTCTAGTTCATCACAAATCGGTGCCAAACTGTTTCATCGAAACGGGACTCCTGTATACTAACTCGAGAATTTCTAAGTGATCAATAAGCAAACGTTTGCGCACCGAATTCATAGCGTCTTTTATCCATAGCCCTTTCCATCAACCCAAGTTAAGCCATGTCCGCGGAAACAAATTCTTCCGACCCGGTTGTTCTGGTCGAAAACGTCTCAAAAGAGTATCGCCGTGACGAGATCGTCGTTCCTGTTTTGCAAGACATGAACCTCGAACTCAAAGCGGGTGATTACACAGCGCTGATGGGCCCATCCGGTTCCGGGAAATCCACGTTGCTGAACTTAATCGCCGGACTCGACAAACCGACATCGGGTAACGTGTTTGTTTGCGGCCAGGATTTGGGGCGAACTTCACAAAGTGCATTGGCGAAATGGCGCTCTCGTCACATCGGCTTCATCTTTCAAATGTACAACCTGATTCCCGTACTGACGGCGTATGAGAACGTTGAACTTCCCTTGACCCTGACTCCGCTAAAAAGAAGTCAACGTGCCGAGCAAGTCAAAACGGCTCTCGAAATTGTGGGGCTGGGTGATCGAATGGACCATTATCCGCGCCAGCTTTCCGGTGGACAGGAACAACGTGTATCGATTGCCCGTGCGATTGCAACGGATCCGACATTGATTGTTGCGGACGAACCGACGGGTGACTTGGACGCCAAGTCGGGAACCGAGATTCTCGATCTGATGCAACGGCTCAACGAAGAGTTTGGCAAAGCGATTGTGATGGTAACCCACGATCCACGCGCCGCTGATCGAGCCAAACGAACATTGCACTTGCTTGACGGAAGACTTATTGGAGACAGCAGCAACCCGGACTTTAAAGCAGAAGAGGCCTCAGCATGAAGTTACTCACTTACATCTGGCGAAACGTGCGGCGAAACAAACTTCGTTCGCTGCTCACGATTCTGTCAGTCGGATTCAGCTTGGCCTTGATGACGATTCTGTACGGCTATCTCGCCATGCAAGACGTTTCGGCGGCTGAAGCTGAAAAGCATGATCGACTGGTAGTATTGAATAAGCTTGGCTTTGCTGCACCACTCCCGATCGCGCACGTCGACAAGATTTCCAAGATGGATGGAGTCGTCGCTGCGTCGCCATTTTCGTGGTTTGGTGGTAAATACAAAAGCAAAGAAAATCAGTTTGCCTGTTTCGCTGTCGAACCCGAAACCATGTTTGACATTTTTAGCGAATACGACATCCCGGAAGATCAGGTTGCCGAGTTCAAAAAAGACCGCCAAGGATGTGTGGCCGATCAACGACTGGCTGAACAAATGGAATGGAAACTTGGCGAGCGAATTCCCATCGAAGGGACCATCTATCAATACGATCTCGACCTGCGATTGGTGGGGATCTTTTCCGCAGCCAGTAACACTGGCTCGTTGATGTTCAACTGGAACTACTTGGACGAAGAACTGAAAGCCGGCGGCGCTGTGTTCTCGGGTAACGCAGGTTCCATTCAAGCCAAATGTGTTCCCGGCTCAGACGTGGCTGCCATTTGCGAAGACATCGATTTGAAGTTCGCCAATTCAGAGAATTCAACTCGTTCGCGAACCGAGGCTGCTTTCCAAAAGATGTTCGCCGACATGTTGGGCGATGTGCAAACTTACATTCGCTTTATTTCGTTGGCCGTTGTTTTTGCACTTTCGTTGGTTGCAGCCACCGCAATGGCGATGTCGATGCGTGAAAGAACCACTGAGATCGCAGTATTGAAAGCCATCGGTTTCTCGAAACAACGTGTCTTGGCGTTGGTGCTTGGTGAATCAACCATGATCGCAGTGATTGGTGGCATCGTTGGGATTTGTGGAGGACTTGGCGCACTTCAATTGTTGTCCAGCGTTCCCGTAGCTGCGTCACTGTTTCCGGTCCCCGTTTCGTCACTCGTCGGACCTTGGCTCGGTGGTCTGGCTGCAGTCGCTGCCGGGATCGGATTTGTCAGCGGCGTCGTGCCCGCGATCCTCGCGTCACGACTGTCTGTTATCGATGGACTTCGCCAAGTCGTTTAGCGATGTGAGATCCGATTCCACAATTGTTGCCTATTTGTAAACCAAGCTCTTCATTCGTCAGATTTAGAAAATGATTCCTCTTAAGTACAACATTCGCAGTTTAACCGTTCGATGGGTCACCACGCTGCTAACATGCGTTGCGATTGGTGTCGTCGTGTTCGCATCGGTGCTGACGTTTGGCATGATCGAAGGTATTGAACATGCGCTGACATCTTCTGGAGATCCAGCTGATTTAATCATCATGCGAAAAGGCTCTTCGGACGAGATGTCGAGTAACATCACGCAAACGAGTGCGCGGGAATTATCCAACCTCGAAGGAGTTGCTCGAGGAGCCGACGGCGAACCGTTGGCTTCGAAAGAATTCGTGACAATTTTGCTGACGCCAAGACGAAACAACGGTGGAACCGCGAACGTGATTGTCCGCGGTTTGGATTTCGCTGGTCGGGAACTTCGACCCGACTTTAAGATTACCGAAGGTCGCGACATTGAACCTGGCGTCAACGAAATGATCACCAGTGAGAGTATGGCCGCGCGATTCGAGGGCTTTGGGCTTGGCGAAACCACTAAAGTTAACAACACGGAGTTTGAGATCGTCGGCATCTTCGAAGCCGGTGGAAGTTCTGCCGAATCCGAAGTCTGGGCTGACCTCCGCGACTTGACTGCTGCTCAGAGGTATGACGGAGCGATTTCGGTTCTTAACATGCGAGTCCCCGACGAAGCCGATCGCGCAAGTATCATCGAACAAGTGGAGCAGGACGAACAGTTTGGACTCAAGGCAATGCCAGAACCGGAATACTTTGAAAATCAAAAGTCGTCTTCGATTGCGATTAAAGTCATTGCCTATTTGATTGCCGGATTCCTGACGGTTGGCGCGATGTTCGCGGCTTCGAATACGATGTACTCGGCAGTCGCAAATCGCGGAAGAGAAATCGGCACACTTCGCTCGGTCGGATTTTCGCGACGAACGATTTTGTTTTCGTTCATCATGGAATCGCTGGTCTTGTGCTTGGTTGGCGGAGCGTTAGGGTGTTTAGCCACGTTGCCGCTCAACGGTCTGTCTGGCGGTACAGCCAACGGGTTCAACGAAATCACTTTCTCGTTTCGGTTTGGCCCCAAAGTTCTCATGCAAGGCATGCTTTTGGCGCTGGCGATGGGTTTGATCGGTGGCTTGTTCCCTGCCATCCGCGCGATTCGCATGGAAATCACGAATGCGTTGCGGCAACGGTAAACATGACTCTTCCGCAAAACAATCCGCAGCCGAACAACCCGCTGCACGGGATCAAACTTGCCGACATGCTCGAATTTCTTGTCGAAGAGTATGGTTTTGAAATTCTTGGCCGCGAAATCAAAATCCGCTGCTTCAACCACGACCCGTCGATCAAATCGAGCCTGACGTTTTTGCGAAAAACGCCTTGGGCCCGAGAGAAGGTCGAAGACATGTATCTGGCCACGATTCGCGATCAAGAAAAGCAGGGCTGATTGCTGTTGCTCGATTCAGACGAGTTGCATGTAGATCCTAAGGCTCCGTCATTGGAGACAACTTTCGTCACCAAGTTAAAGCGGGCATTGTATCGCCCATGAGTAGTGGGAATTGCAAGCCGAAGCTGTCGCGGGCTGGAATCTATTCCCCATTTTGTGGCAAAAACGCGTGTAGTGTTTCCTCAACTCGCGTGTTTGACATCGCCACACTCCATATCGTTTCGGATATACTGGATTCAGCGATAAAGCACTTCCAAAGTCTATGTACTTTTTAATCGAGAGGTCCCGATGCGTAAGAAAAAGAAGTCGTCCGTCTCTAAGTCAGGTCAACGAAATCAAAAACGCCGGTCCCGTCTCGGGTCCACTCAATATCAAAAACTTGAGCCTCGAAACTTACTTGCTTCGCTTAAAGGCGCCTACGTTCCTGCTCCCATCTCCGATCCCTTTGTTCAGGATGCGGTTACTTACAACGACATGGTCGACCGCGCGAAAGCCTTTTCGCACATGCCAGGCGAACTCGTCGTCGCCATCTCCAGCTCGGCGCAAGGCCAACAGTTTGAAGACTATCTTCAGTCGGTAAATTGGAACCAGTTCGTTGGCGGACACCTACTTGTCGACAACGCAGTCGAATCGAACCGAGTCATGATGACTGTGGAACGTGGAGAGAACTCAATCGCGCTGGTTCATCTACATTTTGCGGACAAGAGCATCGACGTGTTCCCGATCATGGAACAATTGCAAAACAATGGCGCAGTCTTATGGTCTTCGCCAAACTTCTATCAGACAGGTGAGTTTCGCGAGTTCACGCCCGATGACCCGCAGTACTCAAGCCAATACCATCATTTGCTGATGCAAAACGACTTGGCGTGGGACACGACGCTTGGGGACTCCAACATCATTGTCGGTATTACCGACGATGGCGTGGAATTGACTCACGAAGACTTGGCTTCGAACATCTTTGTCAACTCAGGTGAAATTGCGGGCGACCTGATCGATAACGACGGCAATGGTTACGTTGACGACGCCAACGGATGGGACTTCATCAATGACAACAATGACGCGAATCCATCAGGAGGTGATGCTCACGGAACGCATGTTTCGGGAATCTCAGCGGGTACGACCAACAACGGAATTGGGATCGCTGGTACATCTGGCGGTTCAACGATTCTTCCGCTGAAGTTTTTTGAAGTCGGCGCTGCTTGGCCAGCTGCCGCCATCAACGAAACGTTTACCTACGCCGCTGACTCCGGCGCCCATATCGTAAACACCAGCTACAACATCAATGGCTGGGTTGGAGACGCCGTGTTTACCTCGGGCCTCCAGTACATGTACGACGCGGGAGTCTTGGCGATAAATTCGGCGGGTAATGGTTCTGAGCTCAACCCGGCTCGCCAATCGTTTCACCAAACATTGCTCGTCGCCAGCTCGGAAGCCGACGACACCTTGAGCGGCTTTACCAATTACGGAACCGGCGTCGACATCGTGTCTCCGGGCGGATCTATTTTGTCGACCCTACCGGGCAACACGTATGGTGAAAATTCCGGTACAAGCATGGCTGCACCTAATGCTGCCGGTGTTGCCGCATTAATCTGGTCGGCGAATCCAACTTGGTCACGCGATCAAGTTGCCGCACAATTGATTGGAACTGGCGATAACATTGACGCGGAAAATCCAACTCGCGTAGGACTGATGGGCGGCGGCCGCACGAATTCATTTGCGGCCTTGAACACCACGCTTGACGCTCCGCAACTTGTTTCAGCAGATGGCCTACCCGGCGACGGTGTCTTCCTGGACGACACAACGATCGACTCGTTTACACTACGTTTTGACCAGGTGATGGACCCGGCTTCGATCAATGACTTCAGCAACTTCGAGTTGCGAAGCGCCGGCGCCGATAATCTGTTTGGAACCGCGGATGATGTGATTCATCCAGTCAGTCACAGCGGCTACATGATTTCAACCAACAACCTTGAATTCACCATTGACGATGGCCCCATGGACTATGGGTTTTATCAGTTCACAATCAGCGGCAACGTTCAGAATCCATTTGGAACCGCGATTGATGGTGATGGCAATGGAACCGGTGGCGATGCCTACGTTCAAGAGTTTTACATTTCGCCACCGCTTCTCGGCGAACTCGCATTTGACTCATCAGGTTACTTGGTCGATTCGACCATTGGCATATCCGTTGGTGATGCCAACGTCACTGGATCGTCCGTACAGGTAACAATCACATCAACGGGCGGCGATTCTGAAACATTGACTTTGGCGGCATCTGGTGCGGTGCTTTTTGAAGGCAGCATTACATCGACCGGAGGAACGGTTGCTGCCGACGACGGCACACTCCAAGTGGCGTTAGGCGACGTCCTCACGGTTACTTACGTGGACGCCGATGACGGATTCGGAAACACGGCAACCGTAACCGATACTGCGATCATCAACAACGTGATCGAATTTCCCGCTGGCGATGTACCCGTTGACATCATCGACAACGGGTCGATCACTTCGACGATCACGGTGGGCGTTGATGGAATTCTGATGGACCTCGATTTGCAACTCGACGTAACGCATACTTTTGTCGGCGATCTTGATGCCAATCTGACTTCTCCCGACGGCACCGTGATTGAGTTGTTTAACCGTATTGGCGGAGGCGATGACAACTTTCAGGTCACTTACTTTGACGATGAAGCAGACACGTCGATCAACGATGGAGTGGCGCCTTACGACGGATCGTTTCGTCCGAGCCAAGCCTTTACAGGCTTTGACGGATTGCTGGTTGCTGGTGACTGGACGTTGACGATCACCGACAACGCAGGTGCCGATACTGGAACGCTTAACGATTGGTCTTTGTTTCTTGACATTGTCCCAGTGACTCAAGGCATCGTCGGGTTTGATGCAAACGGGTACGAGCTGGGTGCCGATGTTGGCATCTCTGTATCCGATGCAAACGTGGGCGCATCTTCGGTAGATGTCGTTGTCACCAGTTCAAGCGGCGACTCAGAAACATTGACGCTGGCCAGCGCCGGCGGCATTGAATTTTCGGGAATCGTTGGCACCGCCAGTGGAACCGTTGCTGCAGAAGACGGCACGCTCCAGGTCGCACTTGGAGACGTCCTTACCGTGACCTATGTTGACTCGGATGATGGCACGGGAAGCTCGACGACATCGACTGACACTGCCAACATCACCAATGTTGTTGAGTTTCCTTCAAGTGATGTTCCAGTTGATATTCTTGATAACTCAACGATCATTTCAACGATCACGGTGGGTGCCAGCGGCACTTTGGCCGACATCGACTTGCAACTGGATGTTACCCACACTTTTGTTGGCGATCTTGACTTCACATTGACGGGCCCTGATGGCACGGTAATCACCTTGATTGATCGGGTCGGTGGGTCTGGAGACAATTTCCAAGTCACTTATCTCGACGACGAAGCTGGCTCGGCGATTTCCAACGGAACTGCTCCATTCGATGGTTCGTTTCGTCCAACTGAAGCCTTCACCGCCTTCGATGGAATTTCTATCACTGGCGATTGGACGTTAGCCATTACTGACAATGTTGCTGCGGACGAAGGAACGCTTAATGCCTGGTCATTGTTCATCGACGTGATTCCAGATAACTCGACAACACCAGAGCTCCTCTCGCGGAACATCTACTATGTCGATTCATCCTTCACAGGCACGGGCGACTTTGACGCTGTCGCAACCGACAAGCAACCACTGCTGCCTGGAGAAACGGCAACTTTCGCCAACTACTCCAGTTACAGTCGTGGAATCAACGGAATGGCATTCGAGGTCAACAACCTCAATCAAGTGCCGACGTTGGCAACCATTGGCGATTACTTTGAATTTCATGTTGGAAACGACAATGATGTTGCCAACTGGGCAGTCGCTCCTACACCTATCGGCGTGATTTATGAAGCCGATGTCAATGGACTCGGCACCGATCGAGTGTTCGTCCAATGGGCCGATAACGCGATCGAGAACCAGTGGCTACAAATTACTGCCGTTGCATCAACGAATTCAGGACTAGCGTCTGAAGTCTTTTACTTTGGAAACCAAATAGGTGAAACAGGCAACGATCCAAACTCAACACAGGTGAACTTGATTGATGTTGGCCTTGCCCGAGTCAATCAAACCGGATTTACCACCGCAAGCATTGACAACGCATATGATTTCAATCGAGATGAACGAGTTAACTTGGTCGATGTCGCCATCGCCAGATCAAACCAATCTGGATTTACAACTCTGAATCTGATCACGCCGCCAGCATCACGTGCGGCGACTGACGCGGGCGATAAAGTTGACGACTCGGTTCCTTCGTTTGCGACGAATCCTGTTGTCACCACAAGAATTGACAATGCGTTTTCATCGCAGCAGTTTGATCGCCTGTTCAATTCGGCTCAAATTGAGCTTGGGTTGGCAGGAAGCGTTGAACGTTTAGGATCGACAAAGGTTGATTCTGTGGCAATTGAGTTCAAATCGCAGAGCACATCGACTGCGCCAACGAAAACATCTTCGTTCGACGCTGCGTTTAGTGAACTTGAGTCAATTCTCAAGTAGCGGAACAACGTTGAGAACTAACTGGACTTCCACATTACAATCGCTTGGTTGATACCGAGCGATTGTTTTTTTGTATTTACATCGCCAACCGGCGAATCGTTCGTCGAATTTTTGGAAGCCTTCATGGACAACAATACCTCACCCTCGACATCAATCGAAATCGGAGTTTGCTCAGTCCCGGGCTCGGCCAGACAACATGCGATGCACAGTAATTGGTCGGCTTGTTGATAGTCCAATCGAAAGAAACCACGATCGGGATCGGCGCTGACTTTCATATTGCCTTGTGTCAAAAAACCGCTTTGGCGGAATCGCTTGCGAATTTCAATTAACGATTTGTACCAACTCCAGACTTCTTGATCGCCAGCCGACTTTGGACCAAGTTTCGATTTGGTAAACGAATCTGGAGCCAGTGGCGAGAGCCCATTGAGCTCCATCAGTTCGGGAAATTCAGCAGCACGACCTTTTTCAACGCCATCGCGGACCCACGGATCAGAGAAATCGACGAAGAACAAAAACGGATTCTCACAGGCGAACTCTTCCCCCATGAACATCATCGGAATCGCTGGATACAACATGTACAGAGCGGTACTGGCCATTTGAAATTCACGATTCGCTAATTGAGACAAACGAAGTCCATGCGGATGGTTGCCGACAGTATCATGATTTTGCGTACCAACAACGAATGAATCCAAATCGGCGCGTTGTCCGCGGTCGTGTCTTTGATAAGGAAAGTTCTCATACAAGAAACCTTGGTCAAGCGCTCGCGCCGCGTCAGCGGCGCCAAAATGATCTCGACGACAAAGATCAAGACCTAGTTGACCAATTCCTAACAGCGAATGCATCAAGCAATCGCTCCACACAGCATCAAAGCCCGTTTGATGAGGTGACGTGCTTTTGATCAGCGACGCGTTGTGGACATTCGTCTCACCGATCATGTGAACCGGATAGTCAACACTCTCGCGGAAGCCATCAACCGCTCGAGTAATTTCCATAGGAATGGGTTCATCACTGTCGTCGAACATGAAATGGACCGCGTCCAACCGCAACCCATCAAGTCGATATTCCCGCAACCAGTAAGTTGCATTCTGCGCCATGAACGATCTGACAAACTGGGATTGTTCATCATCAAAGTTCACCGCATCGCCCCACGGAGTCTTTCGCTTTTTCGTAAAATAATGCCCATACTCGGCGACGTAATTTCCTTCAGGGCCAAAGTGGTTGTAAACGACGTCGAGAATCACTGCGATTCCTTTTTTGTGACACGCATCAACCAACCGCTTGAAGTCATCCGGGGTGCCGTACGTATTCTGAACAGCAAACAAACCGACACCGTCATAGCCCCAGTTCCATTTGCCGGGACATTGCGCCAGCGGCAAAATCTCGATCGCGGTAACACCCAGCTCAACCAACTCGTCTAACCGCTCAATCGCCCCTGCGAACGTCCCGGGTTCGGCAAACGTTCCGATGTGCAACTCGTAAATAATCAAGTCACTTTTAGCGACGCCCTTCCAGTCATTGACTTGCCAGGGAAAACTTCGATGGTCTACGACTTGCGCCCAATCATGAACAGAAGAGGTAAAGTATCGAGCCGCAGGATCGGGGCGAGAATATTCTCCGTCAAGCCGATATCGATATTCCGATCCTGATGGGAGAGACGAAAGTGAAAGCGAAAAGAACCCGTCTTCATCACGCTCCATCAAGCGGAAGGTAGATCGATCTTGTGAGCCGTCGTTAGTTTCAGGGTCTTTGCCGTGCGACTTGAGTTCCAATTCTATCGTTTTTCGTTTCGGTGCCCAAACTCGAAAGACGGTCTTGTTGTCTTCTGTAGACCAGTGGCCAATTGTCTTGTCGCTGCCTTTTTGTCGACTGTTGACTTGGTTGTTTTTTTTCGCTTGTTGTGGGTTTCGCATTGGGAACTAAAGATAACTGGAAATACTAGTTGTGGTTTTCAAAACTGAGTGGCTTTGGATTTCAGTCGTTGACTGATCTGAAATCTAAAATCTGAAATCTGAGTTCTGGGATGTGAAATGCAGCCGCCTCAAACAATTTCAATGCTCGGCCTGTTCTGATTTGCTACGACTTCACCAATCACGGCCGAGTCATCAAATCCGTTATCGGCAAGAAATTTCAAAACCTTTGTTGAATTCGCCTCGGCAATTCCAAACAACAGTCCACCACTGGTTTGTGGATCAAATAGACTGGCAATTTTTCTCGAACCAACATCGATACCGGAAAAGCCAATCTTCTCAATGACGGCTCGATTGTCTGGAGCCAAAGTGCTTTCGATATTTTGTTCAATCAGCTCCTGACAGCCAGGCAAAATCGGAATATCACGCATCGCGATTCTCGCCGACTTATTGCTCGCGTTAAGCATTTCAGCCAAGTGACCGGCCAACCCAAACCCCGTTACGTCAGTGATCCCGGACACGACATGATCAGTAATCAGGGGAAGGGCGATTTGATTGCTCTTCAGCATCGCATCGACCAGCGGTTGATAATTCAATCCAGCCATTTGACATTGCATCAATGCCGCCAACATGACACCGGTTCCCAATGGCTTTGTCAAAATCAGTTGGTCGCCGACGTTTAGCATTCCTTTGGTTTTGGCCGGGACGAGTTGTCGGCCCATTACGGTGAACCCGATTGTCAATCGTGGTCCTTCAATCGAATGGCCTCCCACAATCGTTGCTCCACAGCGTTTTAGCTCTTCAATACTTCCCGCCATCAACTCTCGCATGAACTGCAATTGTGCTCGGGGATGAAGGAACGGAAGCTGAACCATCGCTAGCGCCGCTGTCGGCTGAGCCCCCATTACGAAACAATCGCTGATCGAATTCAAGCAGGCGATTCGTCCGACGAGATAAGGATCGTTCATCGGGCTGGCAAAAAAGTCAGTCGTCACCGTAACTTGATTTCCATGAGTTCGAATAACCGCCGCATCGTCGGGATTCTCAAGTCCAATGACGACATCTTCGTGCGGAGGAACTTCCAGTTCATCAAGAACGGCTGAAAGAATCTGACTTCCAATTTTCCCGCCACAACCAAGACACCGCATTTCAGATTCAGAATCGTTGCTCATCTTCATCGGCATCAACGTATAGTCCTGGTACATGGCCACGAACTTGCTGTCGATTCGGTTTTTCAATTTCCACGCCCATGGAGAATGAAAAGTCCGGTTGCCGTACTCGGCGATCGACTTCCCATCTGCCGTGTTGATCAGTTTGAGAAACTTTTTTTGCGGGTGGTATTCGACAAGCGGTTTATCCTGAATCAGTTGAAGGATATTCTTCCAGAGTATCTTCCCTTGTCGCACGGCGAACACACCCGCCTTCGCGGTTTGGCTTTTCACGATGGTCCCGCTGTCTCCAACAGCAAAGACTCTGTCATTACTGACCGACTGCAACGTTGGCTTGGTCGAGATAAAACCCTTAGCGTCTTTGTCTAAATCAAAAAGACCAAGCAATTCAGGCGCGACTGCCGACGTCGCCCAAATCACGATGTCGGCATCGATTTGCTTCCCATCTGCCAACCGCACAGATTTCTGGTGCACTTCCGCAACCCGTTGACCGCAGTGAGTATCAATGCCGTGCGATTGAAGTTGCTCTTTGACGCTGGCTTTCGTCGAATCAGTCAAACCCGCGCCAACTTTCTCGCTTCCGGTAACCAATCCAATCTCAAAACTGCGATCTTGATCGCGCAGGCGTCGCTTCATCGCGAAAGCTATCTCGATACTTCCGATTCCGCCGCCAACGACGACGATCCGAATCTTCTTATGTTTTTGATCGTTGCTACTTGAGCTTTCTGTCAACGCATCCAGTTTCCCATCAAGCCGTTCCAGAAACGTTTGCATCGGTTTGACTGCAATCAAACAGCTGTCTTTCGCCACTTCCGCGCCTGCAAACGTCGGCTTGGATCCAACACCAATCGACAGAATTTGGTACGAAAGAGCAGGGCGGTTTCGAAACTCAATTGTTTGATTTTCGGTATCGAGTCCGGTGACTTCATCGACAATCAACCGCGCACCGGCTGACTGACAAAGCCGCACCAAATCAATTTCCATCGCTGCAGGCGGGTACTGACCGGCCAACACGCCCGGCATCATTCCTGAGTAGGTTGCTGTAGGAAAATTTGAAATGCAAACCAACTGTGCATCCGAAATTGGGTGCATTTTCCACATTCGTAGAACATGGGCATTGGTATGGCCAACGCCTAAGAGTACAACCGTATGTTTTCCCGAGTTCGTTTGCATTTTCAGATGCTATTCCCATGCGTAGTTGGATCAATACTGTTTTCTCAACCGGCGATGCAGGGAGTGCCTTTTTGCCGGGACAACAGATTGAGACCTTACTAAAGAGTTTTCAGATTAACCGAGCCGAAGCCGAACCAACAGGCGGGCGCGGCACCAAAACTCAACCAAAACTTCGAAAGAGTCCCAGTCCGGCTTCATTGTGGTCGGGAAACTGGTTGTTGGAAACGCTCGTTATCGCAATTTGTTTTGCAGCATACGCTGGTCAGATTCCGCCCGATGTGAACGAGTCGCATTATCTGACGAAAGCCAAACACTTTTGGGACCCAAGCTATTGTCGCGGCGACTTATTTCTCAGCTCTTCTTTTTCACACTGGCTGTTTTATGTCTTATTCGGATGGCTGACCAAGTTCATGAGTCTCGTTTCGTTTGCCTGGATCGGACGAATCACGACATGGACTCTGATTGCGTTCGCTTGGCAACGACTCAGCCACGCTGTAGTACCGCTTCGATTCATGTCGCTTGTTTCGGCGCTGATGTTCTTGTTGCTCAACGATCGCTTTCACCTGGCCGGCGAGTGGGTGGTCGGCGGATTTGAAGCCAAGGGGCTGGCTTACTTTTTCGTTTTACTCGGATTAAGTTTTGCCATTCGAGGTAATTGGAAATTTGCCTGGCCGGCTCTTGGTGCAGCTTCGGCATTTCATGTGCTGGTCGGGGCGTGGGCAGTGGTCGCATGCCTGATTACGTGGTTCTCTATTCATCGCAAACGCGCTAGTGAAGAGTCTATGTTTCTTGACTACTGGACGATGCAACTCAAGTCACAGACTTGGCCGCTACTTGCAGGTGGCTCGTTAGCGATGATTGGCGTGATCCCCCCTCTGTTGGCCGACGGGAATGCCACTGGCAAAGCCGCATCGGTGGCCCATTCGATTTATGTGAACGAGCGAATTTCACATCACTTGCTGTTTGGCAATTTTCCGATTTGGAATGTAGCCAGATTTTCGTTGATTGTCGTGTTTTGGGTTTTGTTGAATCGGTGGTTGAAGGCTCGACAGGACATCAGTCCATTTGTCTTCAATCGAAAACTCGAACCAATTCGATACTTCGCGATCGGTAGCCTGTGTATTTCTTTTTGTGGGCTGTTGCTCTGTGGATTGGCAGAGCAGGGCGGTTCGTACGCGGACGCGTCTGACAACTTGCTCCGCTTTTACTGGTTTCGATTGGCAGACTTTGCGATCCCGATGGCGACGGCATTAGGTTCGTGCTTCGTGATCGGGTACTGGTTGGAAAAGTCTAACGATATATACCGGCGCATCTCTTCAGCTGTATTCTGCGCGTGCATCCTTATGGCCGCCGGACTGATGATTGCGGAAAGATATGTGATCCCCATGCCCACAGCCGATGCGAGATCGCTTCCTCAGTATCCGGACAATCCAGCTCGAACCCTTGATACTTATAAGAACTGGAAGAAAGCCTGTTTGTGGATTCGCGACAACACGCCTGTCGACTCTGTTTTTATTACGCCCAACCAACAGCAAACATTTAAGTGGTATGCCGAGCGTGAAGAAATTGTTGCTTGGAAAGATATTCCACAAGACTCACATTCCATAGTTCAGTGGCAAGATCGGCTGAACATTTTTTTCTATCCTCAACAACAATCCGAGTTTGGGATTCTGTGCTACGAAGACGATCAACTGGCTTCGCTCGCAAAAGAATTTGGCGCGGGCTATGTTCTCTTGCTGCAACGTGATTACGAAGCCGTGAGTGAAAAGCCACGGTTTAAGCTTGTTTATCCCGAGAGAGCGGACGATCAATCGACGTTCGTTATTTTGAAATTCGATTGAGTGATCGGCAGCAACTCGTGCAATCTGCTACAATTCGTTTTCGTAATCCTTCCGCCCTCGTTTTCGCATTTTTGACCATCATGAACCTTGGATTTGTCTCGGCTATTTTTGGCGACCTGTCATTTGAAGAAGTCATCCGATTCGCAGCTGAATCCGGATACGACTGTGTCGAAATCATGTGTTGGCCAGAAGGAAAATCCGATCGCCGATACGCCGGCGTAACGCATGTGAACGCGGATGGATTTACGAGTGACGACGCTACGAAAGCGCATGAGATTTTGAAACAGTATGGAGTTTCGATCAGCGGACTGGGCTATTACCCAAACCCACTTACTGGAGATCGCGAAGAGGGTCAGACCTACGTTGACCATATCAAGAAAGTCATTACTGCGTCATCAATGCTGGGCGTCAACCAGATGAACACATTTATTGGCCGTGACCATTCGCTGTCGGTGGATGACAATTGGCCGCGGTTCATGGAGATTTGGCCCGACGTTGTTAAGTTCGCGGAAGACCAAAACGTTCGAATCGGAATTGAAAACTGCCCGATGATTTTCACTAACGACGAGTGGCCTGGCGGTAAGAACCTTGCCACAACTCCGGCTATTTGGAGAAGAATGTTTAATGCGATCGACAGCCCCAATTTTGGGCTTAACTACGACCCGTCGCATTTGGTCTGGCAATTCATGGACTATGTCGAACCGATTCGAGAATTCAAAGACAAGATATACCACGTCCATGCCAAGGATGTGACGATCGACCGTGCTGACTTAAATCAGGTTGGCATCATGGCACCTCCGAATAAATGGCACTCGCCAAAATTGCCGGGGCTTGGCGAAGTCGATTGGGGAAGTTTTTTCTCAACACTGACCGCGTCGGGTTTCGATGGCCCCGTCTGTGTCGAAATCGAAGATCGGGCTTACGAGGGAACGCTGGAGAAACGGAAATCGGCAGCTCGACAATGCTACAACTTCCTCCGCCAATACATTGCTTAACTGATGCTCTTCTTCAATGAAAAGAGACCTACCGAGAACAAGGAACAAAAATGTCCGACATGATTAAAGAACTTGCCAAGATGATTGACCATTCATTGCTTCATCCAACCATGACGGATGCAGATTTGAAAGCGGGTTGTGAGCTTGCCAAACAATACGATGCAGCTTCAGTTTGCATCAAACCGTACGCAGTTAAACAAGCCTGCCAGTGGCTCGAAGGTTCCGATGTGATGGTGGGCACGGTGATCGGTTTTCCGCAAGGCAGCAGCACGACCGAAAACAAAGTCGCTGAAACGAAACAGGCCTGTGAAGACGGCGCTGTCGAGATTGACATGGTGGTCAACATCGGACGTGTGTTGGGCGAGGACTGGGATTTTGTCAAAGCTGATATCGCGGCAGTTCAGAATGTTTGTAAAGAACACAAGGCGGCGTTGAAAGTGATTTTTGAAAATGACTTTCTCCCAGACGACAAACACAAAATCCAATTGTGCAAAATCTGTAGCGATCTCAAAGTTGAATTCGTAAAGACATCAACCGGATACGGAATGGTGAAAGGCGACGACGGTTCTTACGGATACAAAGGGGCCACCGAACCTGATTTGAAATTGATGAGAGCCAACTGTCCGCCCGAAGTTCAAGTTAAAGCAGCCGGCGGAGTTCGAACGCTTGACGATTTGCTGAAAGTGAAAGAACTTGGGGTCACCCGTGTCGGCGCGACAGCGACGGCGGTGATGATCAACGCAGCCATCGATCGATTCGGCGGCGACAAGCCATCGCAAGAGTTTGCAGAAACCAAAGGCTATTAGTCTGGTCGTGCCAACGAATCAGGAACGCTTGAAACGGTACTTGAAAATCGTGTAAATGATCTTGTAACCCGCTTTGATCGTTCCTGAAATCGTGCCGCTGATTTTGCTGACGCCGATTCGACGACGGTAGGAAACTGGAACTTCTTTGATCCGGAGCTTTTGTCGAAACGCTTTGATTTGCATCTCGATGGTCCAGCCAAAATTTTCGTCGCACATATCCAACTGCTGAAGCGATTGATAACCTATGGCGCGAAACGGGCCAAGGTCACTGAATCTGGCTCCCCAGAACATTCTCATCAAAGTACAAGCCAGCCAATTTCCGGCGATCGCCTGGAAGTGCATCGCGCCTTTTTCGCGCACGCCGCGAGCGCGGGATCCAACAACGAATTCAAATCCATCTTCAACCATCGGTCGAATCAACTCGACGATCTCGTCCGGGTGGTCACTGTAGTCGCCGTCAAGAAAAACGACGATTGCCGAGCCTGGCTTTATCTCGCTTCCTTCGCTGGAAAGGTCTTGCGCGACATGGGCAATGCCAGTCAAACAGGCTTTCCCGTATCCCCGTTGCGGCTCGAGCATGACTTCTGCTCCAGCTGCGCGAGCGACTGCGGGGCTCCCGTCAGTCGAGCCATTATCAACAACGATGACTCTCGCAACCGGTGGCAGATCTTTCAGTACCAAACCAATCGAATCTCTTTCATTAAGCATCGGAATGATGACAAATGTGTTCGCCAAAGCGGTGGTGATTTCGCAAGGCAATTCCGCAGAAGTATTCAGGCAAACTTGATCGTCAGTTTGCGCCGGGTGATTTTCGATCGTTTGATTCATTTGCATCAAAGGTGAGCTTAACGAAAATTCGCAATTCCGTCACGCTCAAGTTTAGATGCTGGCTAGTAGAAAAGCCCGTGATTTGTAAACAAGAACACCAGTCCCACTTTCTCTGTGGGATAGCTTCCCAAAGGAGAAAACAAGCAATGCTCCCCTTTCTCGTTAGATCGAGACGAGCGACTACGGCTCTCGACCCCATTCGTCCATGTAG
>CAZPBE010000064.1:0-31118 GCA_964584615.1 uncultured Pirellulaceae bacterium
GAATCCCACTACGATGATCGCACGATTTTAGGTTTTGAAATGTCCTCTAGTAAAAACCAAAACAACAAAACAATGGGTGGGAGCACGCCCATCAAAAACTTTGGAGGCGTTTGATCAAGGCCACTGCGATACAATCCAAAATAGGTGAGCAAGTCTTGCAGGATTATCCAAATCAATATGAACAAGGCGAACAGGCTCGCTCGTTTCGAATGCGTCCCAGAGCTTTTCAAAACGTAAAACAGAAACACAAGTGTCAGCAAGGTCGTTAATGCGAACACGATAGATACGTAGTTGGGTATTTGTTCTTACATGGCTGGTTTTTCTGTATGTTCCAAAGGCCGAGAAAACAATTGCCGCAATCGCAAATGTGGGAAACCATTTGTACGCAGGAAGGCTAATTCAATTCAGCGAGAAAAGCGACTACAGACAAAATCAAATCGGTGGCAATTTGAAGAACGAATCAATGGACGAGTGAACGAGGAAACGTCCGTTAGCATGCATCCTTCTAACCATACGCCCTTCGCTTGACATTGAGTGGCTAAAACGCGAAACTGGATGCTGTAAACCTAATTGAGTTTAGGTCTCAAAATCCAGATTGCCATATTCGCAGCAAGCCTCACCGATCCGAGAACTTTCTCGATCCCGCCAGCCACGCAAAGGTAATCCGCCGACCATTTCGGCGTCTACGACCAAGCTAGTTGATTCGACTGCCAACAGTAGTTGACCGCGCTGGCTTGCAACCTTTGGTGAGGCAATTCATGAAAACGCTGTGCAAACAAAAGTGCAAAAAGAAGAAGTGCAAGAAGCGGAACTTCGAGCGCTTCGAAGACATCGCGACGCACCAATGTAAGAAGTGCGATCGCTTGGCTTGTTCGAAAAAAGCTCTCTGCAAGGGAAAGCGACTTCGATCAGCGTCCTGATGCGCAATAAAAAAGCCCGTCGAGAAACCGACGGGCTTGATTCTGATCGGAGTGAGTTCTCGCTCCGAGCGTCTTTGGTCCGCAATGATTAGCGAACGCAAGTGTTGCAACACGAGCTTGTATAGCTGCGAGCTGGACGGTTGATTCGAGCAGTACGAATCGTTTGAATTGGTCTCACACGATAAACATTGTTTGTCGTCGCGCAGGCGCTACAGCTGTCTACAGGTGCTGTTCGTGCAAACGAAAGGTTTCGCAAGGGAGTTCTCGTGCTCGCGCCGCAGTTGCAAGGCTGTGACTGAATCGGCGTAGAGTAAGCCGGCATTGAGTAAGACTGTGGTGCATAGCTTTGAACAGGTGCCGAGTAATTCACTGGCGTCGAGTAGCTGGCCGGTGCCGCGTAGTTGACTGCTGGCGCCGAATAACTCACGGGAGTGTAATTGACTGGAGCCGATTGCGCTGCGTAAGACTGAACCGGAGCCGCATAAGACTGAACCGGAGCTGCATAAGACTGAACCGGTGCTGAGTATGATTGAACCGGAGCCGAGTAAGACTGCATTGGGGCAGCATAAGATTGGGCTGGGAACGAGTTTGCAACGTAGCTCTGCGTTGGTGCGTAGCTTTGCGTTGGTGCGTAGCTTTGCGTTGGTGCGTAGCTTTGCGTTGATGCGTAGGGTTGAGCCGATGCACCACAGGAACTGCACTGTGCGTTCGCGGACATCGTGAAACAACTGACAGTAACCAGCACGGCGCCGGCAACGAAACGAGTAAAAGACATCTGATTCTCCATAAATTGAACAAGTTACTCTTTAACGATTCGCGATATGCTCATGGCAAAGACGACAACTGTCAACAGCCCCAACCAGCATCTTTGTGAATTGCCAAACTTCTGGCGCAGATCCGCATAAGTACGAATAACCGGGACCGAAAGAAAGAGCGGTGTCAGAAAAGAAACGGCTTCAGAGGCAAATTTTCGTTTTAAGCAAAGTTTCTTTGGGCGTCTGCCAGCTAAAAGGCAATCTCCAGCCCTTGATTCTTTGTCGTTTTGTTGACCGGCTTTCAGTACCGTTGGGGGAAAGAAAAAGCCCAAGAAAATAAACGTTTCCTTGAGCCTTCATAGTCGGGATGACAGGACTCGAACCTGCGACCTTGCGACCCCCAGCCGCACGCTCTAGCCAAGCTGAGCTACATCCCGCGAACATTTACGATATCCGAATTGAATTCACAGCACCAGTCACTTTGAAAGTCGCTAAATCAATTTTGCCCGGAAACTTTTGGCCGATTCGTGCCACCACTCGGATTCTTGCCACGAAATCAGGCGGAATGCATGTGTCAATTCGAAGCCCCCGCTTAGAATGAAGGTATGAACGACCTTGGGACCAATTCAAAATCTGCCGACACGGCGCGAAGTGCAGAAAAGGACCAAGCCGTCATCGACCCATCCACGGACGTTGAAAACGATTCGAATCGAGAAACGGAAAACAAATCGTTTGTATGCCTTGAAAATATTTCGCGAGTCTACAAGTCCAAACATTTGTCAGACAATGTCACCGCGCTCGACAATGTTAGCCTGACCATGGAGCCGGGTGAACGGCTGGCTTTGTTGGGAAAATCGGGGTCAGGAAAATCGACGCTGCTAAACTTGCTTGGCGGCCTCGACCGGCCTACCTCAGGAACGATTGTTGTCGACGATCAAGAAATTTCAGCGCTGGATAGTTCGCAAATGGCGAGTTACCGTCAGCGAACAGTGGGCATGATATTCCAAGCGTTCAATCTGATTACTACCAAGTCCGCCGTGAAAAACGTGGAGATGCCGTTTGTGTTTGCTGGTGTTAGCCCGGCCTTGCGTCGTAAAAAAGCCATCGCTGCGCTTGAGTCAGTAGGTTTGGGCGAACGAATAAAACATCGCCCAACACAACTTTCGGGCGGCGAACAACAACGCGTCGCGATTGCTCGTGCGATTGCGAATGAGCCGAAACTGTTGCTGGCGGACGAGCCAACTGGCAACCTCGATTCGGCAACCGCCCAGGAAATTATGCAGCAGCTTAAAGCTTATTCCGATGAGAAGTGTGCGGCCATCATCCTCGTGACACACGACGAAGAATTGGCTCATAATTTTGCCCACCGAATTGTTCGACTTCGCGACGGAAACATAGTGGGCTCAGAATGAATGTTCGTGATCTTCTTTTGTCAGCAATAGAAAGTCTAGGCCAGCATAAACTCAGAACGTTGTTGACGTTGTGTGGTGTGACGCTTGGAACGTTACTGTTATTCGTCAGTATTTCCGGTGGGCTTGGCGTGATTCGAGTGGTCAATCAACGGCTGGGAATAGATGAAAGACTGATGGAGATATCGGTTCGCAGCGGCGTGTTGATTGAAGAAGTCACCGTGGAAGACGCGATGGCTGCGGGCATTACGCAAGAGATGTCCGACGAGCGACGAATTCGTTTGGCGAAAGCCAGCGGGTTTGGCAAAAGAAAAAACGTAACGCTGAACATGAAGGCGGTCGAGCAGATTCAACAGCTTGATCATGTCAAAGCGGTTTGGCCTTCTTATCGTGTTCGCGCAAGTGCTTTGGTCGAAAACTCACCGAGGTGGATCGGGCGCACCATCAATAGCGTTGCTCCGAATAAGGACATTGAACGGTTCTTAATTGCCGGGAAGGGCTTCAGCAGTGAAGACGCTCATGAAGTGATTGTTGGTGAAGTCATGCTTTACGCTCTCGGAATTCAAAACGATAGCGATCTTGAAGCAGCGATCGGATCAAAAATCAAATTGGTTCCTGGAAGTGCAGAGTTGTGGGCGAAAGCCAACCAACTCATTGCCCTTGATGTAAATCAATTTGCCATCAAACATGGCGCGAAAACTGAGCTCGAGGATCAAGCGGCATCCGATGATAACTCTGCCAAGGATAACTCAGCCGAAGTTTCAAAATTGGAGAACGAAATCGCGCTGGAGCTGGAAAGACTTGAGCAACCGCCTCTCGAATTTTCCATCGTGGGAATCATGAGAACACCAACCCGCGACGAGTATCGACTTCATCCATGGCTGGGGCGTATTGCGACGCGAATCGTGTTGCCTCAAGAAACCGCTGGCGAAATCTGGAGAAAACACAATCATGACCACTTGGAAACACGATCACTCAACGCCATCGTTCGAGTTGACTCGGCGGAGAAAGCGGGACCGTTGGAACGCAAGATTGGTGATCAAGGGTTCTTGACGACTTCGTTTTCAAAACTTGCGATGCAGATTCGGACAGCCGTTTTATTGGTGACACTGATCATTGGTTCACTAGCCATTGGTGCGCTGTTGATCTCCGGAATCGGAATCACCAACACCATGATCATGAATGTCATGGAACGACGACGAGAGATTGCGATTTTGAAATCAATTGGTGCTCAGGATATTGACATCAAGAACATGTTCTTATTCGAAGGCTGTTTGATCGGGATCGTAGGAGGCTTGCTCGGGTTACTGTTGGGGCTGGTTTTTTCGTCGATAACCAGCCATACGATTGGAAGTATTTTGGAATCGCAATTAAGAGAACCATTCGGTGACAACGTTTTCGCCTATCCGTGGTGGATCATTGTGTTAACGCCGATTGTGGCGGCTTTGGTCACAACGATTGCCAGCGTGATTCCGGCACGGCAAGCTGCCAAAGTCGAACCTGTTGCGGCATTAAGGGCGCTCTAGAATTATCAGCCGAAGATTGTTCAGCCGATCAAGCGATGAGATTCACTCTGGCCTTACCGCAACACGCCAAGGTAGAAGCTGAATACTTTCTCTTCGTCACCCGCTGCAGTACTGACAGGGAAAGCAAAGTCGAACGCGAGTGGAGCGCCGATTCCTGCAGCCGGCATGTGAATCCTTAAACCGAAACCTGGTGCGACACGGAAGTTCTCTTTGTTGAGCTCGATGTTCTGTTCGACCGTACCAAAGTCGCAAAAGACAACACCTTTGATCATGTCATCCGCTGTTAATGGAAACATATATTCAAGTGAATTCAGCCATTGGAATTCGCCACCAACACGAACGCCACCTTCGGTTGGAGCCGCGCCGCGGAAGTCGAAACCGCGCAGCGTCGAGAATCCGCCCGCAAAATAGTTTTCGAAAACGGGAGTCGAAGAACCGCTAAAACCAAGCTTGGTACCAAAGCTGACTGTGTGTCGGCCGGAACCGTCGGGTCGTTCGTACATCAAACGATATCGACGATAGTCAATATCTCCACGAGCGTAACTGTAGTCACCAAACGCTTGCGAGTAAGTCGCTGACAGGTAAGATCCCTCGGTCGCCAAAAACGGATGGTCACGTGTGTCCCGAATCAAACCGACATTCGCTAAGAACAGGTTGCTTGATCCGAGAGCGTCGTTGAGTTGTGGTGAGGTGCCGAGTCTCTCGTTGTCGATGTCGACGTTTTCCATTCGTAAGCCTGCACTGATCGAAAGATCTTGCGTGAGTCGACGACCGATGGCGATCCGACCGCCTAATCGGTTTTCATCCCAGTCGAAATACTGGCGATCGAAATAGTAGGCTGAAGCGCTGAAGCTGTAGTCTGTTCCCAGCATGTACGGTTCAGCAAAGCTAACAAGGTAACGCTGAACGTTGGCACCGGGAACAAGTTCCAAACGAAATGTCTGACCGGCACCGCGAAAGGCAGTTCCGTCGGAGAAGTCTCTCAAACTCCGCGGAAACTTCGTGATGTCGAAATTTTTCTCATCAATGATGAACTGCCCGACAATTCCATTGTCTGAGTTATAGGCACCACCAAAGTTGATTCTTCCCGTCTGCGTTTCCGTGACGTAAACATCGATGTCGGCAAAGTTGGGTGGTAGTTGAAGGTTTTGCGTGAACTGTGCGTTCTGGTCGACGCCATTGTAGTTCGCGCCGTTTGAGTAAGGAACGGAAGAAGCGTTTCCGCCCCGCTCGAAAGGCTGAACGATGGAGTTCATTTCGTTCGGCGAGCCAATGTTCGGAGAGTTGAGGCCAAAGGATGGAGATACTCCACCTCCTTGAGCCGTAATTTCTGGATATTGGTAAGTCGTTTGCTGAACGCCGCCCGCGCCAGAGACGGACGATGGGATGTTTCGCGCAGCTTGTTCGTTGTTGCTGTTTCGGTTGCCCGATCCGACGCCGGCGACATTCGAATTCTGTCCCGGGTTTGGGTTGCCATATCCGATTCCGACATTGTCCGGACTTTGCGCACGAACTTGAAAGTTTGAACTTGTTCCTGGTGTTTGCGTGGGGCGGTAGCCAGACTTTTGTGATTGCGAAACTAAGTTGGTGCTGGTTTGGTCTGCGACTTCGTTGGTGATGCCCATCTCGGTCGTCATCTTTTGATATCGCTCTGACGGAGACAGGTAAGCGAGGTCTCGATCATAGGCATCAAGAAGACGACTCGTTTTCTCCCACGCTGGATTGGCACATCCAATTGCGCCAATTGAAATGGCTGCGAGCATCAACAACGAAAGGACGCGGCTGAAAATGCCGGTGCGCGACCCTGTTCCCAAGGGACGTGCCTCGTTCTCGATTCCAGATTTTTCGAATTTGGATGCCATGAGCTTTCTAAGTGCCTTCAGCAATTGGTTACGCATTGGATAGTGGACGGGCAATTTCAAAATCAATTTCTGGATGACGAGCCGGCTGATGATCGAGATGACGATCCAGAGCTGGGCAGTCGAGCATGTCGCTCTAATTCTTTTAGCTCCGGTGGTCGGACGACAATTCGCGGAGGTGCTCCGCCGGCTTGTTGTCCCGTTGCAAAAATTTGCGCCGTACCCAGGCGGCGCTCGCTGTTTTTGATTTCGCGGGCGTCAATCAAATCGCCAGGATGAACCGAAAGTCGATTCAACACGACTTCACGTTTCGTAATTCCGTAGTCGCCGTCGTAGTGCACATTGACTTTGCCGACTCGATATTGTTTTCCTTCATCGATGCGATAAACCAAGTCCAGTAAACCTGGTTCTTCGAGGAAGCGCGGCTCGGCTTGCACGTCAGCGAACACAAAACCTTGACTTCCATAGAGATCACGCAGCGCGACGACGTCTTTATTCATTTTCGCGACGTTAAATTCAGGAGCACCTTCGCCCGGTTTCAGCGCAACGAGTGTCATAAGATCTTCCGACCTGTACGATTGGTTTCCGACAAAATTGACGTTGCGAATTTTGTAGCGCGGGCCTTCGTTGATGATGTACCGAACCGTTAGCCACCTGCCATCGTTGCTTTCGCTAATTTCACGTCCGATTTGAGCGTTGAAGAAACCAAGACTTTTGTAATATGCTTCCAAACGCGTAACGTCTTCGTCGATTTCCTGCCGCTTGGCCAAGCCGCCAATGATTTTGATTGGGCTAGGTTTTGATTTAATAAATGTTCGAAGCCTTGCGTCGGTGGCGATGGAGTTGCCTTCAAAACTCGTTTTCCAAATTCGTTGCTGTTGGTCTTCGTGAATCAGAAAGACAATTTTGTTGTCAGAGTTTTCGTTGCCTTCCACAATCTCGACTTGTGTGCGCGGGTAACCCTTTTCGCGGTAGTATTCTTCGATCTTGTTTTTCGCCATGCGAATGCGATGGACATCCATGTGGATTCCATCTGACAAACCAGACTCTTTCTTTAACGCTTTGTCGCTAATACCGCGGTTGCCAATGAACTCAACCTGGACCGCCTGATTGCGTTCCACGACTTCAAACGTGACGACGACACCATCCGGCGTGCGGTCTATGTAAGGGCCGTTGACTGATTTGATCTCCGGCATTGACCACAATTGATTGACGTCTTGCTGAAGTTTAACCGGGTCGTAGTATCGTCCTGGTCGCGTCGAAATATTGTTTCTCAATCGGTGTGTTGGGATATTTGTGTTGCCACGGAATTCAACTGTGGAAACGAGCTGTGTTCGATCAACATCGCCGTCGATGGAACGCACCGGCGCGTCGAGGACTCCCATCCGATGACTTTTGCTGTTGAGAATACCGGCCGGTCCTGAGTCCTGGCCGCCGCCCGGACTTTGATAGCGAACGTTCTCAAGAGAGCTGGTGTCGAGGATCGGATCGGGGACCGGAAGTTTTTGGTTTTGCCATGCCATTGGTGATTGGCACCCGGCGGAGATTGTGCAACAACCGATCGCAAAAATCAAAACGAATAACGAAAAATAGGGGCGCATGAGCAATCCTTGCGCGCACTTTGGTTGTGGCTGATTGCGTTTTTCGTTCGCCACATATCGATTTGACTGCACTCGGTCCATCCTTGACCTCGATCTTTAATATTTCCTGTGGCCTAATTACAGAAAGCCCAGAAAAGTGACAAGTCTGAATTCGCATTTCGCTAGCGAAGTTCCCGTTGATCAATCCATGATTCAAGGGTTTCAATGATACGAACAGAATAACGATTGGTTCGCGAGAATTTTGATTCGTTGGCTTACTCGGAGCTTTAGTCAGACGCTGCCAGCGTCCTTCTTGTTTCTGAAGGGAATGGCCAATGGTCTGGCAACTGGCGATTGCTGAGCCGATGAGGCTAACAATCGGTCGACTATCGTTCGATGGCGACACGCAACTCTTCGCTTAGATTGCCAAGACGATCCAACTCGTCGCCTTCCCGTTCGGCAAGCTTAAACGTCAGCAGAATCGTTTGGGGTTCGGGCGAGTCAGCTGGAAAGCGGTTTAGCACACCCATCTTGGCATGGAGTATATCAACTTCGTGTTCGGTCAGAATCTTGGTTGCTTTTCGAAAGACCAATTTTTCCTCTTTGTGTCGCGTGGCGATCGTGAACTTGCGAACTTCTTTGATGTTCTTAGGAACTGGCCACCAATGGACAACGATTGGACTTCCTGCCAGCAAACGATAGGCCTCGTAAAGTTGAGGAAGTCGCGTCGCTGTCTGCTCGCCGGGTTGGAAGCTGGCAAAGCTGTTCATGAACCGTTCAGCATCCTTGTCACTACAGTTGGATTCATTGACCAATGTGGATACTAAAGTTGGGTCGATTGAAGCATGCGACTTGCAAGTCTCCGGCTTCGTTTCGGGCTCAAGATCGAAAATGTCAATGATGAAATCATACGAGTTGGACGTGAACACGTTGGCGCGAACGATCGTTCGACCGGTAGGAAGCCGATCCAGGATTTTCGCCAGTTGTCCTCGATAATTCTGGCGACCAATCACCGCGATTTGATTTCCCGAATCGCAAGGAACAAACATCTCCCCATCGATAGAGCAAATTCGTGAGGCGACCAAAGCCTTGAGATGAGTAAGCTGATTCACGCGATCGATCGTACTGAAATATTCACGGGGCAAATTTTTGACGATCTCGGTGACGGCATCATCCAGTTCGAAATCAATGTCGGCGCGAATTTCTTCGATCAGTTCCCGGATATGGCTTTGGGTATTCGCTGTTTTCATATTGATTTGCGGTGAACGAGTTCGTTAATCGTTTTACGTTGAGACAACGATTCTAATACGGCTTCGAAGAGTTGGGAATCTATTTCGGTGACTGGCGTTCAAATGCTGAAAGTTCTGATAATGCGGGAAAAGCCGTCGCCAATTAGGGCATAATGGAAGTCATCGACTTGGCGCGTTTGGATGTCAGGAATTGAATGCCTTTTGCGTTTTATAGATATGCCTCTAAGTGAACAGGAAATCCTTCGTATCCTCATGAATTCACGTGACCGAATTTCAGCGGCTGTGTGGATGATTGTTCGTGACGCCCATATGGCTGAAGACATTTTTCAAAATGTGTCGGTCAAAGCGATGACGCGCGATGTTGTGTTTGAGCATGAAGGCGCTGTGTTGTCCTGGGCATTTATTACGGCCCGGCACGAAGGCGTTGACTGGTTGCGAAAGACCAAGCGTGAAATGCCCGGGGTCGATGCGGGTCTGATTGAATTGATGGAACAAGAATGGCTGAATGAGAGATCAACTCGCGGAAATGCGAGGACCGATGCATTGCGGGATTGTATTGAACGACTCCCGCAAAAATCTCGCCGGCTGATGAAGCTGCGATATTATGACGGGCTGAATTGTCGAGACGTTGCCATACAAATGGAGGCTAAACTCGATGCGGTTTACAAGCGGATCTCGCGCGTGCATCAAGGATTGAGAAGTTGTATCGAAACAAGAATGGCTGGAGTTACTCGTGATGTTTAGTGATAATGAAAAAGAACGGTTGGTCCGTTTCGCCGATGGACAGCTTGATTCCGCAGAACGCGACGAGGTGCTGGAGTTGCTGCGGTCCAGTTCCGAGGCACGCCTGTTTCTGCGCGACATTGCCGAGCAAGCTGTGGTTGTTTCCGATGTTGAATGCGTTGAAAAATATCACCTCGGCAAAGCGTTGCCCAAAGTACCTCTATCGTCAAAGCGTGGATTTTCGCTGGCGAGCCTCGCTGCAATGCTGACCGTTGCTGTCGGAATCGCGGCGCTGGCAAGTTTCGTGACCTATCAGTGGGTAGCTGACAAACCAACAGCTGTGATTGCTGAATTGACCCAGTTTAATGGCGACTTGCAATGGAAAGGCGATGGTGGAATCGTTAGTCGCGACTTGGAAACGGGTTACCGGCTGACCGGAGGTACGCTCGAATGTTTCTCTGGCTCTTGGGCGACGTTTGAAATGAATGACGGTACCGTTGTCACAGTTGTTGGCCCTGCTGAATTGACCATGTCGGATAACGGGCAAAAAATCCTCTATCTTGATGGTGGCAATCTCTCCGCCAACGTTGCCAAACAGAAAAATGGTTTGCCAATGTTGATCCATACGCCAACAGCGCAGTTGGAAGTTTTGGGAACCCAGTTGAATGTTGCAGCACAAGCAATTTCGACGACGCTGACGGTCAATGAAGGTAGCGTAAGAATGACGCGGCTAATCGACGGAAGCGGTTGTGATGTCGCAGCGCAACATCAAGCGGTAGCGACGCTGAATAAGGCGACTGAGATGGAGTCACGGCTGCGCTTGGAACTAGTGCATCAATGGCGTGTCGATTTTGACGATGAGCCAATGATGTATTGCCACGGGAAGTGGCTTGCGCCTCGCGACGATGTTGCCGGTAGCCTTAAGGCAACGCCCCATTCGTGGACTTCGTCATCTAACGAGTTGCATCTGCTGCATATGGCGTTGGTGCACTGTGGCAGTGAGAACTCGTTGACGGCTCCAATTGGATTGAAGGCAGATAGTGTGTTCCGTCTGCGTGGTCGAATCAATCAATCAAGTTCTAAGGTCCCGGTTTATTTGGTCGTGAGAACTTTGAATCCGAAAGGGGGATTTTCGGGCAGCTATCTCTATACCCTCGAACGTGACCAGCTGGTTTTTGAAGGCGACGAGTGGGTTGCTGAAGTGCCGGTAGCCGAGTTTGGTCCTGATCCGGAAAATGAACATTGGAATCGGACGAAAAAGATCGAAACGTTTTCGTCGCCTGTTGATTTGCAGATGTCCGATTTCATGGGAGTTACGGTTGCCGAGGATTGTGCATTGGAATTTGTAAGTATTGAGTTGTTGTAATGAGAGAACGGGCGGTGCTTAGATAAATGAGTCGCTGACCCAGGTTGGTTCGGTTTCGTTCGCCGGCGCGAAAAAAAATGGCCACCTCTTGCGGTGGCCATGGACCGAATTCGACATGAGGTCAGCGTGTTAACTGGTTGCCTCTGCCGGTTTGTACATCGGTTCATGCCCGAGCGAACGATGGGCGATCGTGAATTGCCCCGAGTGGACGCCCTCGTGGTAAGGGATGAACATCAGCATTGATGCCATGTTGGGCGCGTCTGCAAACATGCCTTCGTCTGGAGTTGGCGAAGCGAAAAACTCATCAGGCAACGTCTCGATTTTGGCCATCAGTTTCTCACGGCGATCGCGGCAATAAGTCACGACTTCTTCAGGAGAGGGGTACTTTGACGCATCGGCTTGAATTTCGGAGCCAAACCAAAAAAGCTCGTCCCAGCCATCCGGCTTGTTGCTCTCGGCTTCGTCAAGACGCGAAAGGAACATGTTGTCGGCCAATCCCAGATGACCCACAACCCACAATGGATGATTGGCATTAGGACAAGCTTGATGAGTCCAGTCTTCGATCGAGTTCATCGACTCAATAAGTCCATCCAACATTCTTCGCGACTGATTGAGCGAAAAGACAATATTTTCTTTGATTGACATCGTGGCCCCTTTTCAATGAAATGTAAGCCACTAATCCTAAGCGATTCTAGTCGCGCAGTAAATTTCCCGACGTGAATTTCAGGAAAACGGTTCAGTCTCCCCGTTGGAATTTCATGTTAATTTCGTTCGCCGTAATTTCGACAACACTTTGGTTGTCCGCTGAAAGTTCAAAATTAATCGTTAATGGCGAGGTAGGATGGTAAAGCACGTAGTCACCATCCTTGTACTTTCGCAAATATCCGACCAGTGGTTTCTCCGTGCGGTTTTTCTCGTCCATGTGCATTTTGAAAATCAGGAAGCCCTCGCTACGTTCGACTTCAAGAATCGGTCCGAAACCTGTCTTGTAATTGCCGACGAATTTTTGCATCTCCGCCTTTGCCAATGGATCCGGAAGCTCTCGCCTGGCGGCTGCTCCTGCGGCGTTCGCGTTTGCGTCCTTGTCCCGAACGAATTTCATTTTGTGGTAGCGAATTTCCCGAACCTTACTCTTGTCGGCTGAGAATTTCGCTTTGACTTTTGAGACTTCATTTGACTGATAGAAGATCAAATTGCCTTTCTCATTTCGTTGGACGTAGCCCCGACTGACGGGGCCGTTTGGATTTCCCGGACTCCAATAGATGTTGTAGATCGCTTTCTTGTTCGTGTTTTCAATGACCAGCATCCGTCCTTCTCGCGACATGTAGGTTCCCGAAAATGCTTCGACTTCATTTTCAGTTAAAACGGTTTCCGGGTCAGGCGGAAACAAGATCCCTTCGATCAAGCCTGCAACCATTCGGCTTGGGCTGTTGTCGTTGTTGGAAAGGACAACGATGCAGCTGTCTGATTTAGGATATCGCCGAAATTCGCCGTTGAATCCACGCACCGAACCCCCGTGTGAAATACAAGGATCGCCGTTAGGGATGCTGCGCACAAACCAGCCCAACCCATAAGGACTCTTATCTTCGCCATCTCCAACGTCGATGCTTGCGGCAACTGATTCGGACGAGAGTAGTTGATTGTGTTGCAAGGCATGATGGAATTTCCACATGTCGAAAATGTTGGTGACCACGCCACCAGTTCCGCGATACTGAAGTCCATAGCTTCCATAAGGATGTTCCAAGCATGAACGTGGTGCACCAATGTCACCGTAACCGACAGTTTCGAAAAAATCTTTCGGCAAGCTATCGCCGGTGAAACATGAACCTTGCATATTTGCCGGCTCAAAAATCAATTTGCGAACAACATCAACAAACGGTTCGTCTCCGGCCTTGGCCACAATCTCGCTGAGCAGGATGTAGCCTTGATTCCAATATTCAAATTTTGATCCTGGTTGATTGACGGGGCCATCTCCCAACATGGTTTCAACAGCGACTTCCAGCCCCTCGTTGGTCACTCCGTAGCTGTCTCCCGGAATTCCGGAACGGTGCTGCATCAAGTTTCGAACGGTGATCGAACGACTCGACTCGGGTACATTCGGAAGATATTCTGCGATCGAAGCATCAAGGTCGAGCTTCCCTTGCTCTGCGAGAACGAGGGCTGCGGTCGAGGTAAATGATTTCGTGATTGAAGCAATTTCGAACAGTGACTTAGGCGAAATCTCTTGTTTCTTTTCTTGGTCGTTGTGCCCTTCTGAAGTCGCCAAAATGATCTCGCCGTTATGAGCGACGAGGACTGCACCGTTGAAGCCAGTTTGATCAAGCTTCTTTAACTCCAACTCCAACGACTTGCCCAGTTTCGTCTTCGAAAAATTGTGCTTGATCAATCGATGCTTAACGACTTCGCTTTGCGGGGCGGCGGAAACGACTGACTGCATGGCGAAGACAGTCATGAACCCAACCAACATTGCAATCGGAACCAAACTCTCAAGCCAGGACTTGTTTCTCGCAGATGTGTTCAGTTTTAATATTCGCTCGATCCTCGGTAGAAGTTGTCCACCGTTGGAAGCCATTGCTATCGCCGGTTGGCGTGCTTTTTCAACCGCGACCAAAGCGTTCGCATATTGATCGGCGTTTCCGTTTGCGATAGCGATATCATCGCAACAGTTTTCCCGTTCTTGCCGCACGGCGTTGGAAACAAGCCACATACAAGGGTGAAAGAAAAACATTGATTCGACTCCAAGTTGAAACAGATTGACGAAAATATCGTGACGACGAACGTGAGCCAGTTCGTGTCGGATGATCAATTCGATTTGTTGCGTAGAGAGTTCGGTGAGCATCGAAACAGGAAGTAACACGACGGGGCGAAAACAACCGATCACCAACGGCACCTTCGCCAGTTGGGAAGTAGCAAAGTTGATTGAGCTCGAAACATTTAATTCAGTCGCGAGTTTCGAACCCAATTGGGAAAGCGATTGGGGCAGTTCCTCACTCATCGAATGACGCAGGCGGCTGACTTCTCGAAGACCAAGTATCGGGCGCAGCGAAAACAGCAAGACGCCAATCAGCCAGCCCGCAACGATCCACGGTTGCAGCGAGCCCCACTGAACTCCCATTTGGCTCAGTCCCGATTCAAGCCAAGTCGCCGTTGCTGCGAACCAACCTATACGGGGCGATGCAGGCATCGATTTCACTGCCGCGAATTCAATGGAAGTCACTTCCGGGTTGGGCAGCGCAAGAAATCTTGATTCAGATGAACCGATGACGAATGGATCGACCAACTCCGGAAACAAGGTTGATTCAGCGGCAGCCTCTTGAATGGGAGAGTTGTGTTGAACCAGCAGCGTCATAAGCGGAGCGACCACCATGGCTCCCAAGGCAATGCATCCGAGCAAGTAAATTCGGGCCGATGCCCTGGCCTGTTCTTGAATTGTCGTCCCGCGGATCATCCATCGTGTGATTACAAATAAAATCGCGATCAAAGCGATTTGCCACAGTGAATGAAATAATAGCCAAGCAATTTTCGTCATGAAGAATTGAACGACAGAGTCAAAATGAAAGTCGATCACGGTGAACCTCCATCTTTTTCGTCGAGTTGATCCAGCAAATCACGGATTTGCTGTAGTTCTTCTTTCGAAGCTTTCTGCGACGACAAGGCTTGCATTACCAGCGAGCTGGCGGATCCGTTGTAAGCTTTACGAATCAGGTTCTTCAATATTCCCGATTGTGTCTTCTGTTTTGATTTCGCAGTACGGAACTGAATGGGGCGAGAAGTTTCGTCGCGCTTGACCAAACCTTTGTCAGCCATTACCGCCAGCATTTTGACGGTAGTCGAGTAGTTCGTGTCTCGAATCTTCGACAGTTGATCATGGACTTCTCTTGCCGAAGCCGTACCTTCCTTCCAGAGAATTCCCAGGATTTCGAGTTCGACTTCGGTTGGTTGTTGACTTGGGTGACGGGGCACAGGGAACTCGATTGCATGGGTAAAGACTATTGGCTTGCTTATATTCCGTTTTAGCGAAAGAATTCGCTTGTTCAAGATAAATTTGGCAATAAAGCGAAAGAATTCGCCAAAAGTGCCGCGCGACTCATGTCAAAGAGAGCTGATGGAAAAGTGAGTGATCTAGATGAACTGCAAAGCGCAGCAAAAAAACCGAGATCAAAAGGAATGATCTCGGCTTTTTGGACGTGTCGTGGCTCGTTCGGATATTTGCGACTATGCAAACGTCATGATTGAGCAGCAAGTCATCACAATCACGGCAACAAAATTTGAGCTTGGCAAATTCTCAGGGATCAAATTTGTTGTAGAAGTTTTAGACCGAATGGGTTGCGTGTTGATTGGCTTCGCGTTCGTTGGTTCGGTTTCAATAGTAGGATTTGTCATGGATTCTCCAATAGATTAGGTGTTTTAGATTTAGATTGAATTGAGGAGTGCAGCAGCATTGACCAAACAAAAGGATTGGTGATTCAGAGCGATTGCTGGCTTGAAAAGGTACGGCTAAATCATCCGGAAGGCGGGCCAATTTGTGGTCTTCAGGTACAACTCGAGAAGATGATGCATCGATGCAACCTATGGGCAGACTATTCGTTTCAACTGGACTGAATGAAGGGAAACCCTACTTGTGTGCATCTACGACTGGTTCGCACGCCGTGTTTGGTTTGTTTGAGTTAGGGCGCTTGAGTGGCTTCCAGATCTGCGACCATGCGCATAAAAAAACCGCTCGAAGGTTCGTCCGAGCGGTTGATTGCTTTGAGTCGATGATCTTTCGATCTTCGCGTTGGGTTAACGCTTTGAGAACTGAGTCCCGCGACGAGCACCGTGAAGACCAGGCTTCTTGCGCTCTTTCATTCGCGAATCGCGAGTCAAGAATCCGCCATCTCGAAGCACTGAAAAGTGCTCAGTATCAAGATTGACGAGTGCACGAGCAATTCCCATTTTGCAAGCTCCGGCTTGGCCAGTGTTTCCACCGCCTGAAACGGTGATGCGAATATCGACACCGTCGGTGACTCCGGCTGCGGCCAGTGTATCGACGATAGCTCGTCGATCCATGACGCGAGGAAAAAAGGTCTCGTAGTCTTTTCCGTTAACAATGATCGTTCCCGATCCGGCTTTAATGCGAACGCGGGCGACCGATGATTTACGACGTCCCGTGCCTAGTGCTTCGCCTGTTTTTGCGTCTGTCTTTGCCATGTCGTTGAATTCTAAACGATTGAGATGTTTGTGAAATTACTTACTAATTAAGTTACGCTTTTGCTGAACTTGAGCGTCGAAGTTCAAACGGTTTTGGAGCTTGAGCCTTGTGCGGATGCTCAGGACCAGCATAAACCTTCAGCTTCGAAAGCATTGCAGTGCCGATTTTGTTTTTCGGCAACATGCGACGAACTGCGTCGCGGATGATTTGTTCTGGTTTACGCTTCAATCGCCTCGACGCCGTCTCTGTGCGAAGTCCGGTGTAGCCGGTGTACCAGGTGTAAGTCTTTTGGTTGAGCTTGCTGCCCGTGAATTTGACTTTCTCGCAATTGACGACGATGACAAAATCACCAGTATCGTGGTTTGCTGTGTATTCAGGCTTGTGCTTTCCCATCAACACCATCGCGATGTCGGCAGCAATCCGACCAACGATTTCATCTTCTCCGTCAACAATGAACCATTGTTTTTCGAGATCGTGCATTTGAGCGTTATATGATTTCGTGCCGGGCACTTTTCACTCTCCGTTAATTTAAGTGCGGTTGTCCGCGGTGTGTTATGCGCGGTTATCCGCAGTTGTTTCGCCGATTTTTGAGCGTAACGATGCAGCCGCTACGTCGGCCCATCGGCCAAATTTCTCAAGGGAAGTCAAAGAGATTCGATGACCTTAGATCACTTTGATCGACCATTTGGGCCTCCAAAGTAATCGAGAATTATAGCCCGATGCGAAAATCTCCACAAGGGTTAACGGCCACCAAAAGGCCGTTTTTTAACCCAATTTGCGCGCCGCCGGGGCTTTGGTGCCCCCCCGATTCATAGAGAAGCAAACACGATGAAATGGAGCTTGGACTTAAGGCAAGGGGAATTGCCCCATTTTGACCTTAGAAACCGCCCTCATCGACAAAAAGCGCCCAATCGTTACGCAGCAAAGCCTTTTCGTGCCCCAGCCGAAATGATTGGCTGACTTTGCTTACGAAAAAGCCATATTCCCCCAGCCGAACATCCGTTTCAGGCAACTCGACGACCAAGCCGCTGAACCGCTAACGACTAACTAAGTCGTCGGACCAATTAGCGACTGAGTCGCCGGACCAATTAGAGACTGAGTCGCCGGACCAACAATCAAGCGACAAGGTCGTTGAACCCACACCCCCAACTCCACGCAACGTTCTGTACCAAATGTTCATTTTCGATTTTGATCCGAATCAGACCCCCTCCCTAACTAACCATCACGGAGATCAGTTCGATCCGGCTGTTGTACTTCCGTTGGTCGTAACCCGAAGGTTGGCGACATCGAATGCCAAGCCATTGGACGAAACATCACAAGCCGGCAACGAGCGACGAACTGAAGCTACGCCATTTCTGAAAATCGTGACATGTGACGAGCCAGAGTTGGAGTTGCCAAGTGAGACCCCAACGAGTCCGGGTTTCGAATTGCTAAAGTCCGCATTCGCGCAAGCAACGGGCTGGGAACTCGAACTCCGGGAATTGAACAACTCGAAAAAGCCATGCATCGAAATCGTTGACATGTCGGCCGATTGGCCCGCTCGTGTACCAACAGTGCATCGCGGAAAGTGCGATCAGTTGGCGAGTGCGATTTCGGATTTGCTTCACGAGCACACTACCGTGATGGCCAGCGCAAGAAACTAACGAATGCGCCGACGGAATCGGGAACCGAACATTCAGGCCAATTGCTATTTATTTTTTGGCAATCACTCAAATTGTCAGCCGACTAACTTAAAATCGAAAATTCAAATTTCTTGAATACGGTGTCAACCGTTGTGTCGGTTGGTTGACGGCCGGGCAAGTCGAACGATCGTTGCTCGAACTCAATCGCCGCTCCATTGACATCCAAACTTCCTGACAGGCTTGAGCCAGCCACATTCTTGGAATCGACAAGTTGCGTACGTTGCTCGACCTGATCAGTCTTCGTCGCAAATATCTCAGTCACGGTTGCGTCAAAGAGCAAAGACGATTTGGTTGAATCAAATCCTTTGCTTGAATCAAATCCACTGCGGTTGCCAGATGTCGTTGGCGCAATCAAGTTCAATGAAGTGAAACCCGATTGGTTCGTTCTGGCGATTGCAACGTCGACCAGGTTGACCCGGCCGCTGCGGTCAAAATCGTAATTGTTGTCGATCTCGGCGGCTGTGAATCCGCTTTGGTTGCTACGGGTCAGTCCGACGTCTGTGAGGTTGACGCGGGTGTTGCCTGAATCGTTGCCAGTTTCGCCAATGGCGTTACCAAAGTAGAAGACGTCTGGTGCTGCCAATCCGGTCGTTGGGCCTGCGAGAACCGTCGTTTCCAACCAAGTGTTTTGGATGGCATTGTCGGCCCAAGTCAAAACCACGCGGTCAGTTCCGGAGCCATTGAAATCGGTGACAAATTCGACATCAATTGGTGCCGGTGCGGCCGCCCAACTATCTGGCGTGTCGTCGTTTCCAATCGTGAATTCGAAATAGTCACCAATATTGTCAACCGTCGGTGTTCCATTAAGGTCATCGACTTCGAGAATCAGCCCATTGATCCCAAGCGTATAGGAAGTGTAGTTGGCGAATGTCGCGGTCTCGCCAGGCTGCAGGAATTGCTTGTCGATTGCGACACCATCAATGGCATCGGCTCCAATGAAACTGGAACCGCCATAGTAGACTTGGCGTTCTGTAATGACCGCGTCCAATGCTGGGACTTGGATGTCAAAGCTGTATTCGTTCGTTTGGTTGTTAACGCCAAAGACCTGGATGAAGTAAAGCTCACCTCCAACAACCGGGACGGTCAACGATTCGTTGTTGGTCACCGAGTCGGCTCGGGCAATCTCTTGTTGGTTGTTGTCGTAAACGATGAAGTCAATATTTCCATCGTCGTGCAGGAATCCCAAGTCGATTTGTGCTTCCGAAGAAGCCTGCGCGTTGAACCGGAAAAAGTCTACATCTGATTGTCGGTGAATCGACAAGTCAACGAATCCGGCAGTTCCAATCGTGCCCAGGTCGGTGGCTTGAGGAAAGGCATCGTTTTGTTCAAGGTTGTCGCCTGGATTGTTGTCGAATCCAGTAAACATCATGCCCCACGAGTGCAGTGTTCCGGTATCCGAGCCTGCCCAGTCAGTAATCGTAACCGTCCATTGTCCCAAGGCATTTTCACCATTGAAGACCGACATAGGATTGCTGATCGAGTCGTAATTTACATTGAACGAACCTGTGTACGGCGCTGAACCATTTTGAATCGCCGTCGGCGCTTGATCATCAATGATCGTATTCAGGAAGTCGTTCTGGGAACCGAGTTGACCGCCCGGGTTTTGGAATGTTGATCGAATGATCGTTGCCGTGGTACCTGATGGTGAAGTCAGCTCAAAACTCAAGTCACCCAAGTAAGTATGTTGAAGATCAGCAAAAATCAGATTCGCATCAGCCAACGTGATGTCGGGACCTTGTAGCGTGCTCGTGATTGAGCCCCCGCCCGAGTCAGGAATGTCAATCGATCCATCGGTACTCATCGTGGTTTCCGATGTCAGTTCACCTGGACCATGGAATTCCAGATCGTAACCCGTTACAGCGGAGTCCGCAGCAAGAACCTCAAGGAAATAGGTTTCACTTGCCAAAGCGGCGAAGTCAAGTTCTTCGATGTCAGTTACGCTGTCGCCTGATGCGACGACGTTGAAGTCGCTGTCGTAAATGAACGCGTCAACATTGCCCAGATCATGACTGAAATTAACCGTGACGGAGAAGTCACCATCTTCCACGGCGTTAAACTGATAAAAGTCAACGTCCGTATCAGTATGAATTGAAAGTCCTGGCTCGATACGATCGCTCAACAATCCAAAGTTCGTAGCTGTAGCAAATGTGTTGTTCGACTCCCAGCGGTCACCTTGGGCCCCCGGGCCATCGACGATCGAAACCGTGATGATGGTTGTGTTGTTCGTTTCGTCAGACTCAACGAGTTGGTCTTCCGGATCGGTAACGACTTCCAAATAGTAGTCGCCATCGTCAATGCCGGAAATGTTGATCCACTGATCAGACAGGCCGCTTCCATAGACGTCAGACCAACCTGCCGACACGCCTTGCGTTGTACCGCAGCTCCCATAATTTGAGCTTCCCGCGTCGTTCGCGTAGGGAGTAATGTCGATCAAGCAAAAACTGATCTTACCGCCAGTCGCAACAATGTCGCCGACTTCTCCGGCAGGACCAATTTCGCGCAAGTTGTAGATCGCGTAGCCGTCAAAGTGAATATGACCGTGACCGGGATGATAGGTGAACTCGCCAGCGACACGTTCGCGGAAACCGCCTTCGTCGTCATAGATTCGCTGAAGCACTTCCTGATTGCCGTTAGCCAGCACGTCTCCGCCGGTGACTTCCAGGTGTCCTTCGCCTTGATTCGCGAACGCCGTCGAGAACCGAAGCAAATCACCTTCGATGTAATAGTCGTGCATGTAGCCGCGGTCTTCACTTGCCCAAGCAAAAATGTCGGGAAGCAAATCATTGGCTAACAAGTTTCGACGCTCCAGCTGTTCAAATTCCAACCGGTTTGTTTTTGACCGTGAAGCAGGACGTTTACTTTTACGCATAATATTTTCCCGATGACAGTTGAAGTCGTGGAAGCGAACCGAATAAGTTTCACATCCCTCCATTCTAAATGTTTATCGGGACATTTAGCCACTCTAACATTGTCGTTTTTTGTAAGAAAATTGCTCCCCATCCAAACACCGATGGATTTGGGGAGAGATTCCATGAGCGCCATTGGGTCTGATAAGCCTGATGTCGACTGCCAATCGGTTGGCAGAGCGATTAAATCGGCTCCCTTTATGGGACCAATCCTCGAGCGATTCGATCGCGTATCGCTTCGGAAATTTTTTTCGCATCCTCGGACTCGATTGAATCGAGAATCGGTAACGCCGATTTAGGTTTGAGGTCGAATAGAAAGTCAATTGCATGAGTAACCGCGGCGTCTTTTTTGTTTTGCTTGGAGGCGGTCGCCAATATCCCAGCAACAGCCGGCACCGCATCGGCGATGTCTGTTTTAATTGCCATTCGCCTCAACGAAGTGAGCAACTCTATTTTTTGCCCCGTGCCAGGGTCGCTTTCCTGGATCAAAGTGCCAAATTGTTTGGCGAGTCCGGGCATTGCAGGTTTTCGCTCTGCCAACAGAATCGCGATTGCATACCGGTAATTGAAATTTAGGTTTTTGCAATCAAGTTGAGAAAGTAGTTCGTCCGCGCTGAGGTCAAACAATTCAGTGGATAGTTCCCAGTTGCAAATGATGTTGTACAAAAATTTGGCCGCCCATACCGACTCAGCAACGTCATCGGATTTGGACTTGTCGATAACAGCGGTAACGATCTCCTTTTGAAACGGAAGAAGACTCATCGCTGAATTTTCGTCGTCCACAATATGGCGAATTGCGTTTCGGCTGGCAGGCGTACCCGTTTTGATTTCATCTAACAGGATCTTGCGTTGTTGCTCTGTCGTTCGCGTGATCAAGAAATTTCGCGTGACGAATTTCAGCGTGGCATCAAATGTGTCACGTCGAAAGACTTTCATGACTGGTTCAATCAAATCATCGGACTCTTCAGCCGCGACCAAATGGATTACACCTTCAATTGGCTTGACTAACAATTCAGGATTGTGCTCGGAGTGGATGACCTGCAGGCAAGCCTCCAGCGTCAATCCGTCGTAGACAGCGGTTGATTTCGGTTCAATAGGAGCCACGGTTGTCAACTTGGTTAGGTCTATTTCAGCTTTGACATCTCCATCTGGAAGCACCTCGTCTAGTTTTTTCTTGCCGGCAGATATAAACGCCTCGTCACTGGCGATACTTGCTTGAAGTGAATTGATTTTTGCCTGAAATTCCAATTGCCGTTTCTTGCCGGTCACGTTTTTCAAAAGATCTATTTTCGCGTCGTTTTGCTTGATCGCGACTTCATAATCTCGCGTTGAAATTGCACTGTTTCTGGGTCTTTGTCCTTTCTCAATTTGCGCTTGCAAATCCTCTAACAATTGCTGAGCTACTTCTCGTTTGGCCACTAGGTTTTTCAATTCGTCAGCGTACTCGCCTTGCATGTACTCTTGCTTTTCCAGTTGAGCAATTTCTAAAGCCAAGGCGTTGGCGAGATTGCGTGATTCAGCAGCGGCTAGTTGTTGTTGCAGCGAGCTGATTTCAGCTTGCTTTCGCTCATCGCGTTGCAAGTTAGCTGCATGTTCGATTTGTCGATCGGCTTCGGCTGCATTGACTTTTAACTTTTTCAATTCATTCGCCAAAAAGTTTCGTTGTCGCGTTAGGTGGAGCACATCGGGATGTCCGGATCCCAGGCGAAGCTGAGTTTCATTGATTTGTACATTCATCGCACGCAGATCAGACTCCAGCAGTGAGGCATTTTGACGGGCTAAGCGATACTGTTGTCGAGCGGAGTTTTTACCAGTGGGAGGGATGGCGGTTTCAGGCAATCGAATCGACAGTTCCGGTAACAGTTCCCCGGAACCACTCACTTTATCGTGTTTTGTAACGGTAACGATTGACTTGCCACCTCGTTGCAGATTCACAACGCCGTTTTCAACATCGATTGAGTTCGCTTCGCCGATCGGGCGGACTTCGTAAGATCCAGCTTTTACATCGATGCTTTGCTGAGTCTTCAAATCCACAATTCGAACGATTTCGCCTTCGCTGATAATCTCAACTTTGACATCCGGGTCGTTCGTGTTGATTTCGATGACGCCTTGATTGCTGACGATGCGGATAATCTGTGGCCCAAACATAAACGCTCCCCATCCCAAGAATCCGGTAAGCAACAACGTTGCGATCAAGCCGCCCCAAGACATGCCCGATTGCGCGGATGGCCGGAGTTTGATCGGCGGGCCGACCGGATTTGCATGAGCGTTGGAAAGGTTTGAATAATGATTGGTCGCAAAGCTCCACTCACTGCGATCTGAAACAAATGCACTTGCGACATCGTGGGCAGAAAGCGGACGCTTAAGCGGACTCTTTTCCAACAACGACATTGTCAAATCAGAAATGTTGGCAGGAATTTCGGGATCCAGAATAGCCGGTGGCGTCGGTTGGTCGCGTTGAATGGACTGCAATGTCGCTAACGCGTTGGAAGACTCAAACGGAAGTTTGCCGGTCAGCGACTGATAAGCCACACAACCGAGACTAAACAAATCACTGCGCGTGTCGAGATCGGAGCCACGTGATTGCTCGGGCGACATGTAACACGGAGTTCCGGCGATCATTCCGGTGCAAGTCAACTGCGGGTCTTCGTCGGTGATCCGCACCAAACCGAAGTCAAGAATTTTGACTTGATTGGATTGGTCAACGATCCACAAGTTTGCCGGTTTGATGTCACGATGAATTAAGCCCTTCGCATGCGCTGCCGCTAGTCCGTTTGCGATTTGTTGAGCAAGCATTCTGACTTGTTCAACAGGCAAGACGTTGGTTCGTGCCAATCGAGAATCAAGCGTCTCTCCAGGAAGCAATTGCATTGCGATATAGGCCAGTGAATCCGATTCACCGGCGGATCCAACCTGATAGATCGCAATCACATTCGGGTGATCAAGCGTTGCGGTCGCTTTGGCTTCGGCAATAAATCGATCGCGCGCTGCAACGCCAAGTGATGGTCGTAAGATCTTAATCGCGACTAGTCGATCGAGACTCTCGTCGACCGCTTGAAACACAACGCCGGAACTTCCTGCGCCGAGAATTTTTTCGATCCGGTAATCCCCAAGCCTGCCGAGATGATCTGGTTCATCGGTAGGTAGAAGCGGGTCGAGCAATCGCACTATCTCCGCCGCCCGGTCTTCATTCAGCGAAGATCGCCGGTTTCCGCTCGCGATGAATCCAGTAACGTTGGCTCCGTTGAGCCCTTTCATCCGGTGGATTAAATTACCGACGACACCGGAATCACCAGGCGCTAAATCTTCATTGGCGTCTGCTTGTTGCTTGTCAATCGCATTGGCGGCCAAATCATGCAGCGTATCTTTCAATTCCAGCCCCTGAATCGTTTCTACACAAGGCTGGCAGTTGGAAAGATGGGCTTCACACGACTCCGATTCGTCGGGCGGCAACAGCCCCAACAGATAGTCGGTCAACGTTGCTGACTGAGGACAAGTTTTCAATTCTACGGACATGCTTCACCTGGTTGTTTCGACTTTTGGAATCGCCGTTCAGAGTTTCAATAGAAAATTGGCTTTTACAAAAGAGGCTATGCGCGTTTGCAAAGAAATTTGTATGTCAAATCTGAGTTTTTTCATTTCCGCAATATTCCCCGGTTTTTTCAGGGTTTGAATCAACGACTCGATCGTTTTTCCGTTGAGGAGCTTTTTCCGTTGAAGGGCTATAGCAATCCCTCCAATTCTTCTCGAAGACGCGACATTAGTCGCGATTTTGCCGCGTAGATCGTCCAGACGCTCAAGCCTGATTCTGCAGCGACTTTGCCAGCCGCCCTGCCCTCCAACACATATTGTTTCAACGCGGCCCAAGTCGCCGGCTGAAAATCTTCTTCCAATAATTCCATGGCTCGCGAGACCAACGCCTGTTGATAATTCAGGTCCCAAGTCGATTCGGCATTGTTGGCGTGAGCGACATCAGCAAGCACTGACTGCGAGACACCGCGAGCGCCGATCGATTTTTTGCGCAAGTGCTCACGTCGTTTGTTAAGTGTCACGGTTCGTAGCCAACCGCGAAAACTTTTCGAAGGCTCGTACTCAAATTCGGGTAACTTTTGAAACACGACCGAAAGAACATCTTGCGCCAGGTCGGCAGCATCATTGGTTTGCAGTCCCGTCTTACGAGCCCAGTAGAAAATCAACGGCGTATAAAGTTCAACAAACCGGGACCAGGCGTGATCGTCACGGGCAGATTTCAGCCGGATCAGCAAACTTTCAGAGGTGCTGTTCATGCCTTCATCGTAATCGATTGCAAAACGTTTCGCACGCACAATCCGTCAGCTTTAACGTTGCTCCCATCGTCAACGCCATTGGAGACGCTAAACTAATTTACTATTGCCGTTCTCATATTCGTTGACCGCAAATGGAACCCATGTCGATTCATCATTTTGGCGACCGATTGGCTGCCGCTGTTAAGCAAAAGAAAACTCCGCTTGTCGTCGGGCTTGATCCGCGTTGGGAACGATTGCCGAAAGCCATTCGTGAACAGGAGCTTGCAATGCCCTCTCCTTGCCGGGCAGCGGCTTACGAAAAATTTTGTTGCCAGATCATCGATGTCGTTGCTGATAAAGTTCCAGCAGTGAAACCGCAAGCTGCTTTTTTTGAACAGCTTGGACCGGCAGGAATGCAAGCGATGTTCAATGTCGTTCGTCATGCTGAATCGGCAGGTCTGATCGTGATCATGGATGCTAAGCGAGGCGATATTGGCTCAACGGCGGAAGCTTACGCGTCTGCTTTTCTGGATCGCAGCGAAGGAGGCAGTGGAAACGCTGGCGGAGCATGGCGCTGTGATTCGCTTACGGTAAACCCGTATCTTGGCGATGATAGTTTGACGCCGTTTGTCAAAGTTGCCAACGAACACGGAGGCGGGATATTCGTGCTTGCCAAAACTTCCAACCCCGGCGGAAAAACGTTTCAAGAACAGCCGATCGACGGACAAGACGCGAAACTGTTTGAGTTGGTTGCCGATCACCTTCAGTCACTTGCACTGGCCAGCGCAGGTGAATCGGGATATGGGAATGTGGGGGCCGTCGTGGGTGCGACTTATCCGCAAGAGTTGGAACAGCTTCGACAGCGAATGCCCAACGCCTGGTTTTTGATTCCTGGTTTCGGAGCCCAAGGTGGATCCGCTTCCGACGTCGCCGGTGGCTTTGATCAAAACGGGTTGGGGGGCTTGGTCAATAGTTCGCGCGGAATCATTTTTGCTTACGAGAAACCTGAATTCGAATCGATCGACGATTGGGTTTATTCAATCGCCCATGCGACCGATGCGGCAATTGTGTCGATCGCTGAATCAACGCCGGCTGGAAATTTGCGCTAGGTTCTCGATCGGTCAGCTTTTTTTCTCAACATTCATTAGACTATAGAGACGTTCGTCTCATTCGATTTGATCCGTCTGCACAACATGCCGCAACCCAATGAATTACCCGTGATTTCTTGCACCGATTGTGGTGTCTGTTGTTTTCACATGGGCTATCCAGCTTTTATCTTGCCTCGAGCACCGATGACAGAATCCGAAATCGAAGCCGATCCTGAGCTTCGCCAAACCAGCGCCAAACGAAAACAAGAGTTGATGGCGGGGCATCCTGGCGAACCTCTTTGGCATCAACTGCCAGCCGATTTGAAGCAAGAGCTTGAAACTCATATGAAGCAATATCGTCGGCCCGATTACGACGGAACGCTTGAGTCTTTTGACGGCCCCTGTATCTGGTTGGACATGGAAACACGGATGTGCAAACACCACACACATCGGCCAGACGTTTGCCGAGATTTTGAAACGGGAAGTAAAGCCTGTCTCGATTGGCGAAAAGTTTATCAGGATCGAATCTTGTAGTGCGAACCAATTCGATCATTGCGGGAGCCTCGCCATCCCTTCAACGCGTGATCATTGCCCGCGATCCAAATCGCGGTCAACCGCCGGCATTCGCTAAGCTCGTCCGTCCCGCCTTGAACTATAAGATGACTGGCTTTTAGGTTGTGACTAACTTCTTTACCGTCGCAGCTCGCGCACCAGGAGCACGACACCAATCAGTCCGCACGCAACATTGCCCAGCCAAGCAGAATACGGGGGCAGTGTTCCCATCTTGGCTCCGTTTAGTCCGTACATGAACAACGGATAGTACAGCAGCAGGATCGGGAGGAAGCAGACTCCGAAAGTCGTCGCATAGTTTCCGGCCTTAAGTCGCATGGCAACCGGGATACCAATTAAGGCAAATGCAAGACAACTAAATCCATTGGCCCATCGTCGATGTGGCACGACGTGAAGTCGGCTGTAGCGATACTCTTGCTCTTCAAATTCTTTCGCGTTCCGTTCCCATTGGCCATGAGTCAAGCCAACGAAGTCGCCGGTCATCCATTGCCCCAACGCATCAATCGCCAAGTCTGCGCGAAGGGCATTCAGTCTGATTTCCTGTATTTCGATTTCATCATTGATCTGGCTGAGATAAAGATGACTTGGGTTTCCAGTAGCTTTCGCCAAATCGTCCGGAGACTTGAGCGGGATTTCGTACTGAGACATCTCCCCGTCGACTAGCTTAAAGGAACCTTCGTTGTCGATCAGTCCGTGGTCCAGCGTGAACTGCAAACTGTGTCGCTCCGGGTTAACGACCAACGATCCGCTGGAGGCGGTCATTGTAAAACTCGAATCGTTTCCAGAGTTGATGATGACGGTAGGTTGAATCAGCTTGTGGCCTTGGACGCCGTCGACTTCAATCGAAAACTGGTCGGATTTAAAGCTGCCTTCTTTTTGCAACACGCTGTAAACAATTTTGTCAGTGCTCTCTAATACGACACGTTCGACTCCCCAGTGGCTCCAGGCGTAGGAAATATCGTTGAGCCAGACAGCAAACAGGCTGAGCATGAACGCCATCACAATCGCTGGTCCCACGACGATTGACTTCGGAAGCCCCATCGATTCGACGGCCGTGATTTCGTTGTCATGCGCCATGCGACCAAAGACGACACACACGCTGAACAGACATGTGGCCGGTACTGCGAACATGAGGGCTTCGGGGACGAGGAAAGGAATGAGTTGGACGACGATGTCCGGGCCGATCCCATGGTCGCGAGCTTTGTCGGCGACGCCAACCAGGATCATCAAGAGGACAAACGCAGATGACGAGACAATGAAAACTTTTAGTAGTTCCCAGGCGACATATCGCGTTATAAGTTTTGGAAACAACGCTGCAATCCGTTGCGAAGCAGTTGAATGAAAGTGGAGAAGCGACTTGTTAATCGAGTCGGCTTGGCGATGGGCGTTCGATCGCGGTTTGTGACGATAGGAGAATCACGCGTTTTGGTCAATCTCGATCGCTTGCACGCTATCGCAGTGTTCATCTCCAATTTGCAATTTTAACCTAGAGGACATTTCAAAACCTAAAATCGTGCGATCATCGTAGTGGGATTCGCCAGAATTCCCTTTGTTTTGAAAGCGAGCTGGGACTTCTGGCGAAGTCCACTACAGGTTTTGAAATACCCTCTAGTATTCTAAGTCAGCTTGAAATTCAGTTAGGCAACATTAGCCGTTTGGGCGTTAGCCTCGGTTTTCCTAGCTCAACCGTGGCTAACGCCAAAACGGCGAATCGAAAATTGAGCTGCGGCGGAATATTAGCACCCGCTACGCAAGAAACGACTCTGATGCAGGCAAAGAAAAAAAGCCCAGCATTGCTGCTGGGCTTAACTCTCGTTGTCAATCATGGTGTATCAATTGGACGCGAAGCTCAAGATGGAGAGCTCAAAACCGGAGCTCAATCGACTTAGTTGTCGCAATCGTCTTCCGATTCGTCCTCAACAGAGTCCAAAGTCTCTTCTTGGTTCTCGTCTTCGTTCTTTTCGTTGGGATCGTACATCAACTCAGCCGAATCTTCGACTTTGCGATATCCCATACGAGTCAGTACTTCCAGGATTTCACTGCAAGTCGGGAACATGCGACCGCTTTGAGATTTGTAGTCGTCCATGGCTTGCATGAATTCGATTTCTGGATCCGAGTACTCACGCTCACAAGTGGTTGGGTCGATTTGACGACGGCGTTGGCGACGCTCGACGACTGGCTTGACGGATTGCTTTCGGCGGCCAGTTTCGTTCAACAACTCAAGCTCTTCGGTTGCTGGAGTTGACTTTTTCGATGCTTTGGCTTTTGTTGCCTTGGCTTTCTTGGACGATGCAGCCTTTTTCGTTTTGCTTGACTTGGCTTTGGTTGTCTTTGCTTTTGCTTTGGCTTTTGGAGCTGACTTTTTCGCTGGGGCTTTTTTAACTTTTGACATTGTTAGACCTTATCGGTAAGGGGAAACCATTTACAATCAACACTCCTTTGTGACGACAAGGAAAAATACAGCGCCTAGGTCAACCCACGGATTAATTTTGAAAATTCCGGTTAGATAAAGCAGTTTCATCAGGTAAAAAGTCCGGCTGTATCGACCGTGAGGTTTGGGGGCTCAATTTGGCCTAACGGCTTGCCGTGAATCGACAATTTGGACGTAAACTAACAAACAACTGCACGCAAAGAAGCCCTTGATGCGCGATTTGACAGAGCAAACGACTGGGAGTCCTGAATTGCTGACGCCCAAGCCCAATGGGGCCAAGGAGAAAGTTCCGTCGACTCGACTTCTGTCTTTGGATACCTATCGCGGCATCGTCCTGATGTTGTTGTGTCTCGAGGCACCAACGTACGGTTGGTGGAAACCGATCCTCACTGCATTCCCCAACTCAGAAATGTGGCAAGCAATCACGTACCATGCTCAGCACGTCGAGTGGGTCGGATGTTCGGTGTGGGATCTGATTCAACCGTCGTTTATGTTTATGGTGGGCGTCTCGATGGCCTACTCCTATTCCAAACGCCAGCGAATGGGCGATTCGTGGAGCCGGATGTTGGGGCATGTTACGTATCGAGCGATCGTGCTGATCTTACTGGGAGTTTTTTTGCGGTCAGCCCACAAGGCGCAGACGTATTGGACGTTTGAAGATGTGCTTTCGCAAATAGGCCTCGGCTACGTGTTCTTGTTCCTGTTGTGGAATCGCTCGAGAAAGTTTCAATGGGCGGCGATCGCTGCGATACTCATTGGCTACTACGCGCTGTTCGCGCTTTCACCCATTTATCAGACCGCCGGGAATCCTCGTGGGTATCCAATGGCCTCAGGCTATTTGGCAAACTGGAATCTCAACGCCAATCCGGCACATTTTGCCGACGTGTGGTTTCTGAATTTATTTCCACGCGAGGCGCCGTTCGAGTTTCATGGAGGAGGTTACAACACACTGAACTTTATCCCGTCCCTGGCGATCATGATTCTGGGGCTGATCGCCGGAGAGACGCTGCGGGAGAATCGTGAAAAAAGTAGCCAATCGAAAAAGTTCACGACGCTGTTTGTTCTCGGGTTGCTCGGGTTGGCAATCGGTTGGTTGATTGATTTCGCCGGATTCTGCCCGTTGGTGAAAAAGACCTGGACGCCGACGTTCACAATCTTCAGTGGCGGTTGGTGCTTGGTGATTCTCAGTTTGCTTTTTCTGATCATCGACGTTTGGAAAGTTCGCGGTTGGAATTTTCCATTGATTGTCATCGGAATGAACAGCATTGGCTTGTACGTGATGCTGCATTTCTTGCCGAATTTGATTGACGGCACGTTGAAGATTCATCTTGGTGAGACTTACGCAAGCTTCATTGGTCAGCCGTATGCAGCGCTGGTGGCCAATGTGTGTTCGGCACTGGTGCTGTGGTTAATTTGCTTTTGGATGTATCGACGGAAGTTGTTTTTGAAAATTTGAAGTTGATCGTTTGCGGATTCCCAAACTCCGATTTCCAAACTCCGACTTCGATTTACATTCTAGATCTAAGACTTGAGATTTGAGACTTGAGATTTCAGATTTCAGATTTCAGATTTCAGATTTCAGATTTCAGATTTCAGA
>CAZPBE010000065.1:0-30984 GCA_964584615.1 uncultured Pirellulaceae bacterium
GGATCAGAAAGTCGTTGACTGCGTTTGCGCAACAAGCCAACGAAGGGACCCTGGCGTTAGACTAATGCTAACTAACGCTCAAAGAGATTAATTGGCGACAAGATAGTCATTCAGCCGCTCTTTGATCAAGTAGTTCCAACCTGCCTCTCCACTTTCGCGTCGAAACGCCGGATCGTTTTGCGGAAATTCTTCCTGGATTGAATTGGTTAGCGTCAACTGGGTTCCGTCGGCAATTTTATCCAGTTCCCAAGTCACCGACCCACGACCTGGAATCCCTTCGTACCGCCAATCGTAAACAATCTTCTTTTCAAAAACGACTTCCGCCAACTTCCACGCGTGCATGTAGTTCTTACCTTCATGCGAAACGTTGAAAGCGACTTCGAATCCAACGATCGGTTCAAACTCCATCATCTCGGCGAAAAACCACTCTCGCATTTGGCCTGCATCTGTAATTGCTGTCCAAACACGAGACACCGGAGCGTCAAAAGTTTGCGCCACGACAATCGGTGGATCAGTGATTTTCATCTACGACTCCATCTTAACTTTTAATGATCGGCGATCGGTCCGTAAATATCAGGGCGCCGATCCTTCATACGATGGACTTCGTGCTTCCCCGGAATCGCAACACGATGTTTCTCGCGAGCAAACGCAACGTCGATCTCAGCATAGAGGATTTCTTCATTCGCGTGGTTGGCGAACGCTAAATTATTTCCTCCCGGATCGCAAATTTTGCTTTTCCCAATAAATTCGAACCCTCGTTCGCTGCCTATTCGATTGACGGACATGAAGTAGACATGATTTTCCAAAGCTCGCGCGTTGGGAATAATATCAGCCGTCAAACCCGACGTCGGTGGCCAATTCGTTGGCAGCGCGATCAAGTCCGCACCTTGAATGGCTAACACTCTCGAACCTTCCGGGAACGAACAGTCATAACAGATGTTCATGCCAATGTTGATTTCCGGTGACTCCACCACATCGAACTGACGATCTCCGGGGGTCGTGAACCGATCAATTCCCAGAAAGGGCAAATGAACTTTACGATACGTTCCCAGCAATCCTTGCGGGCCAAGATACGCCAGAGAATTAAACACGCGTGGCTCACTAGCGTCATTGTCTAACTCAAGAAATCCAAAGATCACTCGCGTCGAATGTTGCTCACAAAGTTGCGTCATCCGAGAAATCGAAGGACCGTCAATTGGCTCAGCAACCTCGATCGCTTCTTCGAGAGATTCAAAACAATAGCCGGTGATTGTGCATTCGGGAAAAACGGTCAGTTGCACCCCATTGCGAGTCGTGGCCAACAGATGCTTTTCCATCGCATCGAGATTATGCGTTGCGTCAGCAATCTTGATGTCCATCTGCACGCCAGCGATTTTGAATTTCGACATTTTTGATTCCTGAAATATTTGGTTACGTGCCCTGAGCCAGTCATTGCAATCAATCAGTTCTGCAATCCACTTAAGTCGGGACGTTCAGAGCCGATCTCTTTTTCTAAAATCAACTTTAGTTCCGCCACCTTCTCGCGATGCAGCGACGCAAGGTCGTTTCGTTCTTCGTTGTCTTCCCGAATATTGTACAGCTGAAAAATGCCGTCCTTTTTGCCAGCTTCAACAAGCTTAAATCCGTCATGGGAAATGAGAGCACTGCTTCCCATTTGTTGAAAACGATTATTCACAACTAAATGATCGTGCGTCAGCGATTGATTCTGACCCAACAGAGTTGGCAAATAAGAAATTCCGTCTTTGCCCTGGGGCGCCTTGCCACCAACCAAATCGGCCAACGTTGGAAGAAAGTCGTAGTGTGCACTGAGCAATTCCGATTCTGTACCGGGTTTTATTTTTCCTGGCCAGCGAACAATGAATGGGCATTGCATACCTCCTTGATATCCGCTGCGTTTTAAACCTGCTCGACCACCGGCTCCATTGAAGATGTCGCCACACTCGGAAGTCCGCCATTTCTTGTCGGTCAAATTCGCGTCACTTCCAACCGCAAGCAACTGTTGATTGTAATTGGATTTTGGGCCGTAATAAAGTTCGTGACCGTTATCAGACGTGAACACAACGACGGTCTTTTCATCAAGACCTAGCGTTACCAACTCCTGCAGGATCAATCCAACATGGTCGTCCAGCATTTTTACCATCGAGGCATATTTTTTTTCAGCTAAACTCATCGTGGGATGGTTCGCAAATTCCGCATGAAGCTCTGGAATGGAGACGGGACCATGCGGGAGCTGAGTTGGATGGTAAAGAAAAAACCGTTGGTCTTTGTTCTCTCGCAGAAATTTCAGAATGCCTTTAATAAACACGTTTTGAGAATACGTTTGGCCACCGAACCCGACCGGCTCATTTCCTTTTTCGGAAGTCTTGCCACAATTGGCCAGCGTGTTTCCAGGCAATTCAAAACGCTCGCCATTTCGCCAAAGATAGGGCGGAAAGAATCCGTGGCAGCGCTGGTGATCAAAATAGCCTTCGTAAAAATCCCAACCAAATCGCTTCACACGTTCGTGCCAAGTTAAGAAGCCGCGATCAAGCTTTCCAAACTGCGCTGTTTTGTATCCAGAGTTCTGGGCAACTTGCGCCAGAAAAACCTCTCCTTCGGCGATGGGATGAGAATTTGCCTTCAAGGCGACCATTCGCTGACGATACTCGGCTTCCGTGATTTTTCCCGAGTCTCGATGAATGGGAAGCCCAGCTCGGCTTTGTTGCCAGCCACCTTTGCGGCCGTCATGCATTCCCGTTAACAATGTCCAGCGAGCGGGAGCGCAATAGACGCCGCCGTAGTAGTTCGTGAATTTCATCCCCTCGATGGCCAGCCGATCGATGTTGGGAGTCTTTACAATTTGCTGCCCGTAACAACCAAGCATGCCCGGTCCGAGATCGTCGGCAAAAATCAATATAACGTTCGGCGTTCCAGACTCGACCGTGGCTGTTTCCAGGTCGATTGCTTCTACGGTTGTCGCCAATACCAATAAAATCAGGGTCCAGCAGAGGGACGCCAATTCGTTTTTGAAAAACCGAATCATTGCTTGGCCTGCATCTCTTTCATTTGTTTCTCCAACGCCAAATAGCCCGGGTGGTCACTATCCAAACCCAACAACTCTTCGACATACTTTTCCGCCACGCCAGGCATTTTCTGATGTAAATAAAACGTTGCCAAACCCAACAAGTGGTTCGCCATCAATGGACGTTGCTGGTAAGCGCTAAGCAAAAACTCCTCAGCCTTTTCGAGATCGCCTTGTAAGAACGAAGCCATTGCAAACCGATAATGAATCCCGAAAGTGTTTGGAAGGCCCTGACTCCGTTCAATATCCCGCTTCAGATTTTGGTATTCTTCGTCTCGCAGTTTTTTCGCTTGTTCGGTCAAAACTTTGGCTTGCCGCGTCACCGTCTCGTACTGTTGAATAGAAACCTCTCCGCCTTCCACGTTGTGCAATTGGGATTCCAATTGTTCTCGCCGCACGTCGATGAGTTGTGCCAAATTGGATCGCGGCCCGGCGAGTCCCGGTTCAACAATGGTGGCATTGCGGTAATCTTCCATCGCACGTTCAAGATTCCCCATTCGTTCGTGCAGCGCGCCAAGCACCATATGCGTTCCGGCTCGTCCAGGCATCAGCATCAAGGATCGCTCATAATCGCCAACCAGTCTCGAAAACGCTTTGCGTTGTGGCGAGTCCAGTGCTGACTGGCGATTTCCTGGAGCAATGGTTGTCAGCACGCGACAGGCTTCCAGTCGAACTCGAAACGCATCGTGTTCGAGCAGCCCCGCAACCGATTTCGCCAATTCAACAATTTCGTTGTCAGCAGGCCCGGGATTCTGCGAGTAGATTTGCCGCTCGCGAATTCGTCCGATCTCGGCTTCGATACGATAAAGCGCAGACGCAACAACTTTGGAGTCTTCGTCACCCAGCGCCTGCATTGCCGTTTCCAAAGTCGAAGGTTGATCCGAAGAGGCCAAATTTTCTGCAGCCGTTGCACGGACGATCGCCGGGGCCGAAATGTCGAGCGCCAGTTCTTCCATGATCGAAAACCCATTGTCTTCCGAGGAATCGGCCGCCTTTCCTGAGCTCGCTGACGCTGCAATCGCAGACTGGCCTTCAGCAAGCGATTCATAATATTTTGTTTTCGCTGGAGAGCTTTCCGGCGGATACCATTTCATCGTCGCTTCAGCCATCGCTGCATCAACTCGATCAACAATCTGTGTAACTTCTTCGTTACCGCGATCAACCGAAATCAACCAATCGAGATACTGCCTCGGAGCGTCTTGAGCCAACGACGGCGGAATCGTTTCCGTTTCAAGGTGACATCCAGTACATGCGTTTGGCGTTCCTAAACGAACACTTAGGTCTGGTCGAGGAACGCGAAAGCTGTGATCACGACGCGCATCGACCATCATGTAAGTCGTCGCCGGCATGTGACATTCAACACAGCTTGCGCCAGGTGTGCCAGGTTTGTGATGGTGATGGTTTTCCGTATCGTACTTGCCCGCCGGATGTTGGTGACAGGAAGTACAAACGTTGTTGCCGTTGTGTTTAAGTTTCAACGAATGCGGATCGTGACAGTCCGAACATTTGATGCCGGCGTGATACATTTTGCTTTGCGAAAACGAACCATGAACATAATCTTCATCGCGAATCTGCCCGTCCGCGTAGTAGATCGGTTCGGTTAAAGTCTGCAGTGCGTAGTAGTCGTCAAAATTACACCCCGGTTTAAAACCTTCTTGAATCACTCCACGGCGTGAATGACAAGGAGCGCACGATTCAATTTGATCAAGGTTGTTGTCCGTTTTCAGATTCGCCAAACCAAAACCGTGATGCCGATCCCAAAACAGGCCCTTGTTCTGCGCAATTTCAACGTGCAAGCCAGCCGGACCATGGCAAGCTTCGCAGCTTACATCGACTTCACTGAACGTTGTTTTCCACGAATTGGAGGCCAGATCAAAGTTCTTTTTCAAATCGGTGCTATGACACTCCGCGCAACTTACGTTCCAATTCTGCGTCACGCCTGTCCAGTGCAGCGGATCATTCGAATCCAGTTTGTCGGTAACGTCAGGCGGTGAAAGATAAAACCACTTGTTTTGTTTTGTGTCCCACGAGAGACGCAGGACTTGGACACGACCGACTTCTTCATCCGTCGCATCGTCAGGCCGTTCGAGTTCGACCATATATTGTTGCAATGGCTCAACGCCAAAAACGTATTTCACTTCAAAGTCCGCCATCTCTCCGTCGGGACCTTCTGTGTGCACCATGAACCGCTCGCCGTCGCGAAACATTCGGGATGAAACGCCGTAGTGCTCAATCGTTTGGTCAGCAAAATCTGCTAACACCGATTGGTCAGTCGCCACATCCATCGCCAGATCGTGATGCGAACCACGAAACAAGTCAACTTGATCCTGATGACAACTGGCGCAACTTTCGCGACCAACGTAGCTCGATGTCGTGTCGATTGGCTGGCCAAAGTAGTAGTCAGCGACCAAGTATCCGACAATGCAGATACAATAGATAACTAATAGCAAAAAAAATAGAGAGCGATTCATTTAGGAATTCAAACGATTGCGTTGCGAGAATCAACAATTTTAGTTGACTTCAGCGTTTTGAACTACAGGCGAATTCAATTGTTGTTGTCAATCGTATAAGTTCATGGATGGATTCAGTCCGAAGGATTAACGCTGGATGGAGCAATGGTTGATGAATCGACAAAACAAACGACCATCGAAGGCAAGTTAGAACTGCTTTCATCAGATGTTTTTTGGTTTCCGGCTGGAATGCAACACAGCCTGCTTGCGCTCCCAGACAAGCGGGGACTTTTTATCGCAAGCTCACGGCTTTCGCGAAAGCTGGACGACTACCCTCAGCTGTTTGACGCGTTGCGAACCGTCGCGATGAGACTTGATCCGGCAAAACATTTTTTGATATCGTCCGGCGGCACAACTTGTGATCGATTCGTTAACCGAATCAGCGAGCTTTTCGACATCCCTGTGGTGCGCGTCGAACCCATGCCGACAAGAACTTCAAAGCGTTGGAAGGAATTGCAAATCGGCAACTCTAGTTCGAGGCCCTCAGGTTCGAGATCCGAACTCGTTTTTGTAAAACAAGACAAAAGTCAATCGATAGATCGACTGCTGATGTCCATGGCTGAAGATGTGTTGTTGCTTTCCGTCAAATCCAATGGCAATGTAGAACGAGGAGCTTTGGAACGATTGGCGAAGACCAATGGTTCACAGACTCGCATCCTTATCGATCGAAAGCTGACTTCGAGAGCAACCCAGGATCGGTTAATCGAATCGGGAGCTGTTGCTTGGTGGTTGTTTGACGATTCGAAAGAAAACTCTGACGGAAAAGATGCTTCACCGGACTTGGAACCACGCGTCCTCACACTAAGCGAATTCCAACGAGATGAGTTCTTGCTTCATTGGACGAGGCGTTGCGTTGGGCCTTGGCCTGACCAATCTGAGAATCAGTTTCTTGATGATTTGATCTTTGGTTACCAACGCAAGAATCATCACGAAGTCGCTACGCTTTTTCGCATTCTCGCAACTCAACGATTGCTTTCTTCGAATCGACTGACACGCGACGAGCGGAAGGTTGTTTGTTTCTCCCATCTTGATTTGGAACGACTTCCGGAAAGACGCGTCTTTCGCAGTCACTTGAGTCGGTGGGATTTTGAGCCGTTTGGAATCGCGATCGAGAAGAACTGGCTGGCAGAGCAGGGGGCTCGGAAAGTTATTTACGGAGACGACCAAGTTTGGAATGAACTTGACGATCACGACCGACCTTACTTCCAACTTAGCAGTCAAAACAGTCAATCAATTGACTGGACCGCAGAAAATGAATGGCGAATGACGGGCGATTTGGATTTACGAAGAGTACCGATGAATGCCGCTGTTGCGTTTGTTCCCGATCGAGAAAGCGCCGACTTGATTGCGCCGGTTTGCCGATGGCCGATCGTGGTACTGGGTTAGGCGTTGTCCCTTAATTCATTTTGGAATTGAATCTTGTTGCCAGGGCAGATTCTCTACCGGTAGTTCACACCATCGGCACGTCTTCTGTCGCCCTCCGAGCTTGCTTTAAGACAGCTTCTTAACGTTCCAGATTTCTTCTGCGTATTGGCCAATCGTTCGATCGCTTGAGAACCAGCCGCTGTTAGCGACATTGATCACGCTCATCTGATTCCATTTATTGCGATCTTGAAAGACGACTCCCACGTTGTTTTGGGCGCCGATGTACGAACGCAAATCGGCAATCGTGACCCAAGGGTCTTGCGGGCTTCGCAAGTTAGCCGTGATGATGTCGAAGATTCCTGGTTCATTTTCGTTGAACGTTCCTCGCTCAAGCATCTCCATGACCGCTGTAATGTCAGGATCGTTCTGAATGATTTCGTTCGGCTGGTAATTCTTGCGCAGTTCGGAAACGGCGGGTGCATCGAGGCCAAACAAGAAAAAGTTCTCGGCGCCAGCTTCGTCTCGAATTTCAATATTGGCTCCGTCGAGCGTTCCAATCGTCAGCGCGCCGTTCATCATGAACTTCATGTTGCCCGTACCAGACGCTTCTTTGCCGGCTGTCGAAATCTGTTCCGACAAATCGGTACCAGGACAAATGATTTCCATCGCCGACACGCGATAGTTCGGAAAGAAAACCAGACGCAACAACCCCTCCGTCGCCGGATCGTTGTTGATGACGTCAGCAACATTGTTAATCAATTTGACGATCAGTTTCGCCATGTGATAGCCAGGTGCCGCTTTCCCGCCAATCAAAACGTTGCGCGGAACCATGCCTTCGGTATCACCTCGCTTGATGCGATCGTAGAGATGAATCACGTGCATAAGATTCAGCAACTGTCGCTTGTATTCGTGAATCCGCTTGACTTGCACATCAAACATCGCGTTCACGTCGAATCTGACGCCCGTATTTTTCAACACAAAATCAGCAAACCGTTCTTTGTTGGCAAGCTTGACCGACTCCCATTTTTTCAAGAACTCGACGTCATCGGCTTTCGGTTCCAATTGTTTAATTTGGCTAAGGTCGGATTGCCAACCGGCACCAATCGTTTCGTTGAGTAACTCGCGCAGCCCTTCATTGCAGTGCGCCAACCAGCGACGTTGCGTCACGCCATTAGTCTTGTTGTTGAACTTGTCTGGCCAAATTTTGCAAAAGTCCGCGAACAATCCGGCTTTCAACAGGTCAGTGTGCAACTGAGCCACACCGTTGACGGAGAAAGAACCGACGATCGACAGATAAGCCATCCGGATGTGCGGCTCATGGCCTTCTTCGACCAGCGATACTCTCTTTTGCATCGCCACGTCGCCAGGAAATAATTTGGCAACTTCTGCCAGAAACCTTGCATTGATCTCGTAAACGATCTCCAATAACCGTGGCAGCAAACGACCGTAAAGCGCGACCGACCATCGCTCAAGCGCTTCGGGAAGCAATGTGTGATTCGTGTAAGCCATGCACCGTGTGGTGATCTCCCAAGCGCCGTCCCAACTTTGTCCATAAACATCCATCAACAAACGCATAAGTTCTGGAATCGCGCATGCCGGGTGAGTGTCGTTGAGTTGGAAACAATTTTTGGCGCCGAACTCGTCAAAATTGTTGCCGTGTTTCTTGGTCCAGTTCGTCAACACATCTTGAAGGCTGGCCGAAACGAGAAAGTACTGTTGCTTGAGCCGTAAGACTTTTCCGTTTTCACTGGCGTCATTAGGATACAACACCATTGAAATTTGTTCAGCGTTGTTCTTCGCTGCGACAGCTTCTGAGTAACTTCCTGCATTGAATTCACTCAGGTTAAAAACGTCCGTCGCCGTTGACTTCCACAATCTCAACGTATTGACTGTTCCGTTTTTGTGCCCCGGGATCGGCATATCAAAAGGAACCGCAACGACGTCCTCTGTATCAGTCCACATCATTCTGGCGATACCGTTTTCGTCAATCTGTTGCGTCGTGTGTCCGTAAAACCGAACCTGCTTCACGTCTTCCGGTCGCTCGATCTCCCAGGGGTTACCATCGCGAAGCCAGTGATCAGGATCTTCAACCTGCCTTCCGTCTTCGATGTGCTGATGGAACATTCCATATTCATATCGAATTCCGTAACCGACGACCGGTAGCTCAAGGTTGGCGCAACTGTCAAGGAAACAGGCAGCAAGTCGGCCCAATCCGCCGTTACCCAGACCGGCATCGTGTTCTTCTTGCGCAACCTCTTCCAACCCAACACCGAATTCGTGGATCGCGTCTCGTGCTTCTTTATCAGCGTCCAGGCTGTGGACGGCATTGCACAGCGAACGACCAATCAGAAACTCAAGAGACAGATAATAAACACGACGCTCGTCGCTTTCGTCCATCCGCTTTTTGGTTTCAATCCAGCTTTTGATAAGCCGATCTCGCATCCCAATCGCCAGCGCACGATAAAGGTAACTTTGGTCGACGTCTTGATCGTGATGACCCAGCGTAAAATTCAAATGACGCTTGAGTTCATGGTCCAATGGAGCTAGTGCAATGTTCAATGGATAACTCGGGTTGGGGATGTGAAGCACTTCGACTCCTAAAACAATCGATCGAAAGGAATCCTGTCGGGACCAATCGGAATAGCGACAAGACGCTTCCCTTTCTTCGTCTACTTCCGACAGTCAACTTTCAATCGAATTGCTGGTTGCGCAATGTTGACTAATAGCGCTGAGCTTCGCCTCAAATTGCTTGCAAGGGCGGTCATTTTTTCAATCAAACGACAGCACTTTTTCAGCAGGTTGTTAATTTAGTTTGCTTAGCGAGAAAGTCACGATTCTAACGGCTGGCTTTGCCAAAAAAATCAACTCGCGATCAGTAAGGTTGGCATGCGAACCGCATATCTTCAACCCGCGTTGACCGTTTTAAACGCCTGGCAAAAACCCATTCTGTACACAAGCCGCACCAGAAAAGCAGAATGCAGCCTTCATTTGCATAAGCCCGATGCTGCGCCGTCGATTGCACCGTTTACCCGCTTTTGAGCCAATAAAGCAGCGAGGGCAGAGGCCACCGGAATCTATGAGCGCCATCCTAGTTCCGCGAGAAGTCCTGAAACCAACTCTCAACTTCTTGAGCATTGACAACAGAATTGAAAAAGACAATTTTGTAACGCAAAGTGAGACGCTGGCCGTCGGCCAAGTGAACGGCGCCGTGACCGGGCGGCATTTTGAGAAAGTCTTTCAAGCCAAAAGGGTTTGCGGTAACGAGGCCGTACTCTCTTGCATGCCAAGTCGTAGGGTGTCGAAAATTATGGGGATGGTCAAGCATCGCGATACTACATGGTCGATCGTTAATGCTTCCGAAATACAACACCCACTTCGCTGGCTTGCCCCAAACTGCGATCCCTTTTTCACCTTCGCTGTTGATCGCACCTCCAAAAACTTTTTCGACACCTCGATCTTTATCAGGCTTCAATCGCAAATTTGGATGCGTTCGAATCGCAAACGTTCCCTCCTTGGTATCTTTAATTTCTAATGGGCCGTGACTGGCAATCAACGCCGCTGTGCAGTCGATCCAACGGACCGATTCGGTGCCGCCAAATTCAAAATTCATTTCATCGGTGCAAATCGTTTTGCCTTCGTTGCTGATCCAATTTGAACGAGTGACCATCCGAGCGGTATCTGCGTCGAGCTCTGGCGTTCCAGCCGACTTGATCTCGCCACCTTTTTCGCTCCAAAAATCGATTCCATTGACTTCATGGGCGAACCACATCGATTTGTGATGCGGATGGTCGTCGGCTTCTCCGGTCAACGGTTTCATAGGGCCACTTCGCGTCATTGGAATCTGTCCCGCAGCCAACACGGGAAAAAAAATCGGCTTTTTAAAAGACCCAAAGTCGTAGATCGTAAATGGCTGATTGTCGATTTTAATCTCGACAGTCCCTTCACTGGCCTTCATCGAGATTGGCAACGGTTTTTCGTCGTTGACTCTCACTGACACGCCTTCCTGCGCGTTTAGCTCGGAACACGAAACCAGAATCAAGCTCACAGTGACGTTCCAGAATGCGACCCAAAAGACTAGACTCTTGGCTGGTAACTGAATTCGATATTTTGGATGTTTCATAGTTTTACTTTTCATGTTGCCATTGCGAGAACTGTCATAACAAACAGTTGCAGCGCTGCAAAAACGACGTAGAAGCCAAATCGCTTAATCAAGTTATACCATTGCGCAACTGTTTGATTGCAGTGCGCCGACATTTTAGCTCAGCCCCTTAAACACGTTCAAACACCCTTATGACTATCAAACGAATTGCAATTACTACTGGCGGAGGCGACGCGCCTGGACTTAACGCAGTGATCCGGGCGGTAACCCTCTCAGCCCACCGACAAGGCTGGGAGTGCACAGGGATTCGCAGTGGTTTCGATGGGATTCTGCATCCGGAGGACTTTCCTAGTGGCGGCTTGATCAATCTAACGCCAGATGCAGTCCGTGGCATCGCCCATACTGGTGGTACGATTTTGGGAACGACCAATCGTGGCAACCCGTTTGAATATGAAGTCGAACAAAAAGATGGCAGTATTGAGAAGCATGATATCTCAGGACGGTTAATCGATGGATTCAAAAAACATGGATTCGATGCGCTAGTCGCCATTGGCGGCGACGGTTCTATGTCAATCGCCAATCAGGTTGCCGAATTGGGTGTGACGGTTGTCGGAGTACCCAAGACGATCGACAACGATCTGGTTGGAACGGTAGAGACTTTTGGTTTTGACTCAGCCGTTTCTTATGCGACCGACGCAATTGGACGTCTGCACACAACCGCCGCAAGTCACCGTCGGGTGATGATTGTTGAACTGATGGGACGCTACGCGGGCTGGATCGCTTTAGAAGCTGGCTTGGCGGGATCCGCTGATGTTATTTTGTTACCGGAGATTCCGTTTGACCTTCAGAAAGTCGCCGAGAAAATTCGCGAAAGGAACTCTCAGAAAAGAACGTTCTCAATCGTTGCCGTTGCCGAAGGGGCGATGCCTGTCGGCGGGGCGGCACTCTACCATGACGAAGGCGGAGTAAAAAAACTTGGCGGTATCGGCAACTATGTTGCTGAAGGTTTGCGGCCGTTGATTGAGAATGATGTACGCACCGTTGTCCTGGGGCACTTGCTTCGCGGCGGCGCGCCGACATCACGAGATCGAAATCTCTCGTTTCGATTTGGTGCTGCAGCGGTCCGTGGTCTGGCCGAAGGAAAAAAAGGGGTCATGGTTGCGCTGGACCCGCCGACCGTCCGATACATTCCCCTCTTGGAATGTGCCAAGCGAATGAAACTGGTTCCGCTGGATTGCGATACGATGCAAACAGCGCGCGACCTGGGAACCTGTTTTGGTGACTAGCAGGAGCTTTTTTGGTGCCCAGCGGGAACTTGGTGACTTGATCGGCAAGGATCAAAACCGACAATCCAGAAACTGCTCGCAGATCAAGCCGCGCAAGAATTTAAAATTCTTGAATGCCGCGAAGTCCTTTGCTACGTTATCTCGACCGGACGTTGACGGGTTCAAAGTCAACTGGCGAAAAGCATTCAACCAAACATTTCCAAATGGTCGCGAAAATAAGTTGTCCTTGCGGCGCTTCCTATAAGTCGTCCCCGAAACTCGCAGGAAAAAAAGTGCGATGTAAACGGTGCAAAGGTCTTATTCACGTTCCCGCTGCCAAAAAGAGTTCGCGCAAACGATCCCGCGAAGACAAAGCGTTGTCCAAATACGCTGGCTCAGGAAAAATGTCGCTTGATGAACGCATGGCATTGCGTCAGCGTGAAACGATGGAAGAAGAGCGTGTTCCCAATGCGGTCAAGCATGTCTTGATCGGCATCGGTTGCCTTATTGCCGCGGTCGTCGTTTACTTTGTTTTGAATGCGCTTGAAAACGGCGGCGTCGCCCCACGAATTGTTTGGGTCTTCGTGCTTCTGAAAGGCAAATTCTGGATTCCTCCATTGCTGGGAATCGTCGGACTGTATCAGTTCTTTATGGCCTACTGGTATCTTTTTCGTACTCTCAATGTAGACGATTGAACGAGGAGAGCCCGCAAGTCCAATACCCGGCAGCACAGCCAGTTGATGACGAGTTGTTTTTCGATTTCGATGTACTGCGCTATCTATTTACTGCGCTATCTGATTACTGCGCTATCTGATTACTGCGCTATCTGATTACTGCGCTATCTGATTGCGTTTTCAAGCGTATCAGCGTTGCCATCCCAAAAGCTGCTTGCTGAATCACCAGTCGCTGTAACAGCAACAATAATTGCACCCGCAATCAGCGCCAACAACACAGCGTATTCAACGGCGGTTGCACCTGAACTTTCGGTGACAAAATTGCGAATTCGCTGACGGAAGACTTTCATGATGATCTTTCGATAAGTTTCTAAAGGGGCCGAGACGAAATGTCCAACGTTCGGCGATGATGGTTGGGTGCAAGAGGTTCGAAAGAGTGAATTGCATTTGTCGTGCCAGCTTCCCTCTGGCTGAATTCATCGAAGTTTGGGACGTTCTTCGTTGCCAAGTTGTACCAATGCAACAATGTGTTGCAAAAAGTAAACACGCATTGGTCAACAAAAGGCCCGCCGGCGTGGAAATGTCGATTCGCCAAATCGAAACATTTTTAGGGCAAATTCAGTTGTTTCTTTGACTTTTTCAATACGGTTGAGGAGTCCATACCCGAAGTAAATGGGTATAATTCACCAGTCGATCGCCATTTGAACCGCAGTGGCGTAATTCAGAAACGCAGTTTGAGAAACTCGGAGACCATTTATGGATGTGGGCAGTATTGATCGCTCAGGACTAAAGCCTGGTAACGGGTTTGGGATGCGAATGATGTTGTTGGTGGGAACTAACATTGCCGTAATCGCCTTGTTCACCGTCATTGCAGCCGTGTTTGGTGTGAACCCAAACGGACTGGTCGGTTTGACGATGTTCTCAGCGGTATTGGGATTCGGCGGCGCATTTGTCTCCCTGGCGATGTCAAAGTGGATTGCCAAACGAAGCGTCGGCGCAGTGGTTATCGAAAATCCAAATTCCGAGATCGAACAGTGGTTGGTCGCAACAGTCAAACGACAAGCCTACGATGCGGGCATCGGGATGCCGGAAGTTGCAATCTATCCTTCGGACGAAGTCAATGCGTTTGCAACCGGGATGAAGCGTGACGACGCTCTGGTTGCTGTGAGTGTCGGATTGCTTCAACAGATGGAATCGGACCAAGTCGAAGCCGTGTTGGCTCACGAAGTCGCCCATATCGCGAACGGGGACATGGTGACGATGTCGTTGATTCAGGGCGTTCTCAATACGTTTGTGATTCTTATCTCGCGAATTCTGGCACACATTGTGGTCAGCGCGCTGACCCGAGGACGTGGCGGACGAGGAATTTACTTTATCGTCGTTATGCTGATGCAGATGGTACTGGGGATTTTCGCGTCCATGATCCAGATGTGGTACAGCCGTCGACGTGAATTCAAAGCAGACATCGGATCAGCCGCACTGTGTGGCCCTGAGAAAATGATCAGTGCGCTTCAGGCGTTACAAAAAGGCCGACCTTCGGAACATGCACTTCCAGATCAGCTGGCCGCAATGGGAATTCGTCCTTCAGCGGGTGGCGGAGGATTTCGCAAGCTCTTGATGTCGCACCCTCCTCTCGAAGATCGAATCGCCGCACTTCAAAAGATGCTGTAGGCAATTCGATTCCAGGTTGTGGGAACGCCGAACCGATTGACATTGTTCCCGTTGGGACGCAATCCATCCTTGCGCTACTCTTGAGGCTCGACTGGGGCGTGGATTGGCTTGCGCCTCTTCACTTGCCCAGCCATTTGCTGCCTACCCAACCTTTCGATACTTTTGCTTTACACTTCTACGTATACTTTGATTGGTTTCATTAGTCGAAACACTTTTGGGTTCGGTTTGGCGTTTACGATTTCTCTTTTTTCGTTTCAAACGAGTGCCATACCTGTCTTCCACATACTTGGAAATTTCTCGGACATAACTTCCAAGTTCGTCCCAGGGACCACGTCGAAAACTAACACGAACGGATTTGCATAGATCAGCAATTCCACCTCCCAAAATGCTCAATCCAAGCATGACGGAGTGGTAGGGAACAACCAGAATTTTAAGAAGTTGCTTTTTCTTCATATCGATTATTAGCGCAAGTAATAATGGGTATTAGGAGGTTCAGCCAGTCAGGTTCTTGGCGAACACGTCGACTCAAAACTCCTTGGCGTTATCGTATTATCGGCACCAAAAACGACCTAACCTACGCCCCCCATGAGACGTAGGGTTCTTTGGGCCATAGCGGTTCTAACCTGAAAAAATGCAATAGCCAGCGTCAATTCGCAATCCGATACCCCAACTAGAATCGCTTGGAAAATCCTTCAGTATTGCACACGCATCAACGGTTACAGGTCGAGGAATACCATGATCTTAGTCTGGCTATCGACCAAAGCAATAACATTCGCTGCACCTTATCGTAACAAGAATCACGAAAACTCCCGTTCGATTGACTTTGGATCGCAGAAGGACAGATAGTCCATTTAGTGGCAGCCACCCGGGCTGCAGTCAGGTCGTCATCCGCCACCACCAGACATGAACGGCAACTTACTGCTTTGGCCTCTGGGCGAAGCGGGAACGCTGAATTGCTTTACCAGTTTGGAACCGCCGCAAGCCGGGCACTCTAGAACTCCGTCTCCATCGACGAGAAGTTCAACATGCTTATGACAAGTTTCACATTCGTATTCGTAAATTGGCATCCACCAACTCCCTCAAAATATACTGATTGGCAGATCGACAATGACGTCAGGTGGGGGAATCGAAGCACGATTCGATTAAAACCCGGCCTAAGTGTCAAGTCTTTCGGACCATTGAGCTTTCAAAAAAGCTCGCTTCTAATTGTTAGCGCGTAGTGAAACAACTAGCATGTTCTCGTATTCACGAAATCGCATTCAGCTATTCTATTTCAAATTGGCATTGCGAAAATCCCCCACCTCTTGAAGTAGAATATCGGGCTGTTTCCCGAGTCTTTTCATTGTCTTCCCGTCCTCCCCAACCGCCACGTTGTATCTTGCATCATTGAATCGGGCTAAAGCTCAAACTTTAAGGACTCCATGTATCAAAGAACCACAAAAAAGCATCGTCTGTCTTATGCACAACTTGAAAACCGAAAACTGTTAGCGGGTGCAGTCTTTGTTGACCTGGTCGGCGACAATCTGGTCGTGATCGGCAACAGTGATCACAACGTCTTCTCAATCGACTTGAATGCGACAACCACCGGTGGGCTGGTAACAGGCCAAGACAATACCAGCGTCAGGTATTCGTCAGATTTTGATAGTGTATTAAGTCTGGGACAATTGCAAGATGTGCGAATCTATTCCGGCGACGGGAACGATGTCGTCTCCGTAATGGGAACAGGATTCGTCGCTAGTGATGACTTTACCGTTTCATTGGGGGACGGCCACGACTCACTCTATGTTTTGGGCGGCGAATTTCAGGATGACGGCCGACTTTTTGGCGGCCGAGGTCACGATTCAATTGCTTTGGATGGAACAATGTTTGGCGACTATCTGACTATCGCAACACTTAATGGACACGACGTCGTCGGCTTGAATGGAGTCGATGTCCAAGGGCAAACAAGATTTTTGACTTACTACGGTCATGATACGGTTCTGATTAACGAGTCCCGTTTCGGTGCACAAGTGTATTCCGAAATGTCCACTGGCGATGACACGTTCGAGTCAGTCAACTCAAACTTTGAAAATGTCATCTCGGTGCGAGGTCGGTTGGGCTACGATTCAACGATGCTCAATGGCTCCAACGAGTTTGCTGTGGATCCGCACCGGTTTATGGTCGAACGGGTTGCAACGGCTCCCAACGAACTTGGTGAAGTCATTGACGCAATCGACGATCTCAAATCAGATTTCTTTCAATTCGGGAATGAGTTTCCCCAAACGATTGGTAGTGGAGTGCAAAGCGGTTTGTCAGAACTCGCCGATGCATTCAACGTTGCTCTGATTTCCCTGGGAATGAATTCGAACTCGCAGACTGTCTACGTTGAGGATCCGACACCGACCCTCTCGGTCCTGTGGGACGCCGCTGTTCAAAATGCTGTTTCGGCAACAGGACCTGGTCCAACAATCGCCTCGCGCGCGTATTCGATGCTGCATACCGCTATGTACGACGCTTGGTCTGCCTATGACAATTTCGCGATTTCGACAACGGTTGGCGATACGCTACAACGACCATTGGCTGAAAACACCGAAGCCAACAAAAAGGAAGCGATGAGCTATGCGGCGTTTCGTGTACTCGATGACTTGTTCTCGACACAAACTGCGACCTTCGAAAATGTCATGACAAAATTGGGGTTGGACTCTTCGGTTACTTCTACCGATGTTACAACTGCAGTGGGTATCGGCAATCGAATGGCGCAAGAGTTATTAGCCATTCGTCACGACGATGGCTCGAATCAGCTCGGTGATTCGACGACCGGAACCGCAGGTGTCGCTTACTCGGACACGACTGGCTATTCAGCGTCCAATCCGGTGGGCGATCCAACCGACATGGATTCCTGGACCCCAGAATATGTTCCAATCGATTCGGATCCGGGAACAGAAACTCGCATCCAAGAGTTCTTGACACCGCATTGGGGAACGGTTGAATCATTCTCGTTGTCGTCGTCGGACGAGTTTCGGCCAGTTGCTCCTCAGTCGTTTCTGTTAGTCGATGGCACCGTCGACTTGAATGCGAAAACGATCACGTTGACCGATGGAACTGTTTTAGACATCGACGAAAGCCTGGTTGGTACCGTCATAAACCCAGAGTTCATTAGTCAAGCCGAAGAGGTTGTCGAGTGGAGCGCTGAACTGACTGACGAAAAGAAACTTATTGCCGAATTCTGGGAAGACGGTGGAGGAACTTCATTCCCACCAGGAACTTTCATGACGTTTGGCCAGTTTGTGTCAGCACGTGATGACCATTCGATCGATGATGATGCCAAAATGTTTCTCGCGTTGAGCAACGCAGTCTTCGACGCCGGTGTGGCGACTTGGGAATCAAAAGTCGCCTACGATTACGTCCGTCCGGTTCGAGCGATTCGAGAGCTGGGTGAACTCGGATTAATCGGCGAATTCGATTCTGATCTCGATGGATATGCCATCGAAGCCTGGACTCCGGAAGATGGAACCCAAACCATCTTGGCAACTGAGTTCCTGACCTATCAGACACCGGGAAGCGATCCGTCGCCACCATTTGCTGAATACACATCCGGTCACAGTGCTTTTAGTACCGCTGGAGCCACCATTCTTGAATTGTTCACAGGCAGCGATGAGTTCAATGCCTCGGTCAACTTTGCGGCCGGCTCATCTCGATTTGAACCTGGTATAACACCATTGGTCCCCACAACATTGTCCTGGGATACATTTACCGATGCGGCTGACGAAGCTGGAGAATCTCGCCTTTATGGCGGTATCCACTTTACTGAAGGCGATCTAAACGGCCGTCAGTTGGGAGAAGAAATTGGCAACTCGGTTTGGGAACAGGCTCAGTTTTACATCAATGGCGGCGCATAATCTCGTTTGAAAGTTGCAATGAACCGCTATCAGATAGTCACTTTTTCCCACCGTCAGTCCATTCTTGTTAAAAACCATTTACGATTTGCCGATACAGTTACAAAGGTCTACCAATTCAAAAAAAAATTGAGCCACCGAATTTAGGGGGTAGTTGTTGTGAGACACGCAATAACAACAACACTGTTTGTTTTCATAATAGGCTGCGTATTCGCAGCCAGCGCCGCTGGTCCTGCATTGGCTCAAGACGACGAGGACAACGGTACGTGGCTCGCCTATTTCGATAACGGCAAGGCATCAAAATTAGGTTGGAAAGGTGACGACCGTTTACAGTATTGGTTTGATGCGCACGCGAGATTCCTCGATGATGCAGGCGGCTTCAATCAAAGCATCGTTCGGCCAGGTCTCGGCTGGAAATTGAACGACGATTTGTCGGTTTGGGCTGGCTATGGATGGATCCGAACTTCACCCATCGCTGGCGAAGACTTCAACGAAAACCGGTTCTGGCAACAAGGAACATGGACTCCTTCAATGGGAGCATTGAAATTCCAGTTTCGTTCCAGATTCGAGCAACGCTGGCTGGAGACAGGCGATGACGTCGGCTTGCGGTTGCGTCAACTGGCTCGAGTTCAAAAACCGATCAACGTAGCCCCCCGACTTACGTTTGTCGCGTGGGACGAAGTCTTCTTCCACCTCAATGACACAGACTTTGGCGCAGATTCCGGATTCAATCAAAACCGCGCATTCGTTGGACTTGGCTTCAAACGTTGGGGGCAACCGAAATGGCGAACGGAGATTGGATATCTAAATCAATTGATCAATCGTCCCGGCGATGACCAAATGAATCACGTACTGTCGATCAACTTTTTTCGCTTGCGTTAACGACCACTAGTGTTGGTCGGGAAAAGGAAAGTCATCCGAAAGCGAAATGAATTCTGCCTCAAGTCTTTTCAAGACACGAGACTTGTTCACGTAAACGGCATGAATTGGAATCTCCAAAGCAGCAGCAACATCAGCGGCTGATTTCCGTTCCACCCAAGTTTGTTGGAAGCATTGCCACGTCTGGTTTTCGAAGTGCGGCCGCGTTCGCTGACAGGCCGATTCAAAAACTTCACTGAGAAAGACAGTGTTCCACTCGGCATCCGATTCAGGAGAATTGGCGAGCTGCTCAGCCCAATCGGTTAGTTGTTTGTCAAGCTTGCCATTGCGAACTGCAAAGTTTTTTAATTTGTTTGCGGTAACAGTTGCCAGCCACGAACGAAATTTTCCTTTTGCAGGATCGTATTCAAACTTCTCAATCGCTTTTGAAACGGCCGTGAGAACTTCCTGAGCAATATCATCGATATCACTCGCTTGGAAACCGCGTCGTTTGCAATAGGTCCGAATCACGGGACCGTAGACTTCTGAAAACAGGCGCCAAGAATCTGCGTCATCCACGTTGCGAATTCGCAGCAGCAGACTTGGTGACGTAACTGGTTCGTAGCCGCTCACATTCATTGCCCTCTATTTACAATCGTCTCATCCGAAACGATTATGATTCAAATGGAGTTCCAATTCAAATCACCGACCGAATGATTTGAATCCAGTTTGAAAATTGGCGACAAGACACGAGAACGGCTGGCAACAAGTTGCTTGACGTTTATCAATCGTTATCAGCAACGCCCCTGGTTTCTTGCCGACAAACACCGGTGAAGTTGTGGAATTCCTGCAAGAGTTCTTTGACTTGCGATTCAAGCTGTCCCAGTTCCCCATCACGTACGCTTGACTCCATTTTCGCCGCGACGCCGCGGATGCCGCGACATCAAAGTCGTTTTGTATCTCACAGACGACTAGAACTCGAGCCAAATTAATCTGCCGACCCAAAAGCGATTGTCTGTAAATCCTGCGTAAAAAACTGAATGGCGGTAGGATCGATTAATGTAGAGACTTAGAATGACGACTCGTTCGCTCTTGGAGCGCATTCTTTCATCATCCTTCATTGGACAAGTCATGATTCGGGTACTCGCCATTTTGCTTGCCATTTCTTGTTTGGAATTGTTCGTCATGCAGCCAATCAACGACGCGACGGCCCAGGTTGCCGAATACGCGCCTCAGGTAGGTCAACCGCATACTGACTTCATTTTGCCTTCTATCGAAGACGGCAAACCGCTGCAACTCTCGTCCTATCGCGGAAAGAAAGTTCTGCTGATGCACTTTGCCAGTTGGTGAGCTGGTTGTCGAAAGATTGTGCCCGTGTGGCACGAAACAATCAAAACAATTGCCTCCGATAACTTGGCTGTGCTGGGTGTCGTTCAAGAGCAGCATTCCGAACGAACCAGACTTTACAAGCAGTGGAAACAATACGACTTTCCAATCGCGCAGGATTCCGTGACAAAGTTGGGAGCGGCCGTCGTCCCGATCTTTATTGGTATCGATGAGTTCGGAATCGTCCAAAACACAAAACTTCGACCCAAAGGTCTGAAGGAATTTCTCGACGCGGAATTTGATCCGCCGGCAAACCCGGCTCCAGTTTTGGACAAAGACATTGACTTCGCCAAATTGGCCGCAGAAAACGAATCGGCAGAGAACCTGTGCCTGTTGGGAGATCAGGAAATGTTGTTCCGCAGCAGTGAATCAAAACGTCACGACAAAGCAATTGAAGCTTATCAATCAGCGCTCGAAAAAGACCCGACCAATGGAACGATCATGTTTCGCCTGGGAGTCGCTTATCGTCAGCGGTACGATGAGCAATCGGATAACGACACTGATTTTGACCTGGCGTCGAAGTATTGGACGATGGCGTTGGCATCGAATCCGCGTCAGTACATTTGGCGCCGACGAATTGAGCAATATGGTCCTCGACTTCAAAAGCCTTACCCGTTTTATGATTGGGTTGAATCGGCGATTGATGAGATCAAGCAACGTGGCGAGACGCCTGTGCAGTTGACGGTTGAATTGACTCAATCCGAAATGGCTGACCGATCGAAGCCCGATTATTCCAGCGTCGAGACAAGACCAGAATCGACAGAAGAAGTCGAACGTGACACGGGTTCGTTCGTTTCGATCGAGTCGACACTAGTTCCGGGATTTGTTCAACCTGGCAAACCGGCAACCGTTCATTTGCGACTGGTTCCTGCCGGCGCGAAGTGGAACAACGAATCGAAACCACTGACCATTTGGGTCGAATCCGACGACGCCCAATTCTCCAAGCAGCTGCTGACGGTCGACAACCCTGCCCAAGCGGATTCCTTGGAGAACCGCGTGTTGGAGTTTGACATTCTTGTCGGTGAAAAAGCCGCTGACTGCACCATCAAAGGTTTCGCCCTCTACACTATTTGCAACGATCACGGAGTTTGCATGTATCAACGTCAGGACTTCGAAGTTTCCGTTCCATTAAAAGCCGAGTCTGAGTAGTTGCCCCAGCACTCAGATTGCAAACATGGCATGGAAGGCCGGGCTCAGTTTGGTGAACGAATAGATCTCCTCAAAAAGTGTTCGGACGATGAATTCGAAGCAGTTTTAATTTGGGGTGCCACTGGCTTTGCTGGCTTTGCCAGTGCAAAACCGCGAACTACTGTTGAATCTTGACTTCAGCCAAAAATCGAAAATCAAGATTGCTTCCGATACACTGGCACAGCCAGTGCCACCCTGTCGATTTTTTTCTCAGCTACTAAACGGTTTGGACAAGCAACTTGTTTCAGAATCCGCGAAGTGGCTGCTTCAATCACCTCGCATTCTCCAGGAATTTCGCAGATGAAACGTATTGAAATTCTTACATTTGGTTGGGTTGGTTCAAGACTTGTTTTTCAGCATGTTCTCCTTGCAACTTTTGTGCTCGCCAATGATTTGTTCGCGCAAGGTTGGGATCCGATGCCCAAACACGTAACTTATTTCGTTGCCCCAGACGGCGACTATGTTACTGATGGCTCAAATCTATTCTTACCCCTCAAGTCGATTGGCCAAGCCGCAAGTGCAGCGGCGGCAGACCAAGCATTGTTTCCTAAGAACACCTACAAAGTCTGGGTGAAGGCAGGGGTCTATGAAGAGCAGGTCGCGTTAGACGACCTCTCTCTCAAAAACATTGAATTTGAAGGATACAGGAATTCTCCAGGAGACGTTGATCCGCGAGACTATTACGAAAATCACTACGAACCGGGCGACCCTTTGCACGGTATGAAAATGCCGCTTTTGAAAGGAAATGGGAAAGGAGAAATCGGCTTTGCAATTCGAATGGATCGACGCAATGAGTCGATCACCCTTCGTAATTTTCAGATTGAGGGCTACACCGAACGGGGAGTCCACATCAATGGAGCAGTCAAGAGTTATCTCGAAAACATCGTTGTCGATTCGATTACGGCTCCCCAAAATGCGATTGACGATGCCACCGCGGATGAAACATTCGCCTTTGGAGGTGTAGGCATTTCATGCCAAGGGGACGACTGTGTAATCCGACACTGTTCGGTGGTGGATTGCTGGGGCGCCAACATTTCGATCAGTGGGGTTGTAGACGAAATGGGCGTACAGCGGAACGGCAACCGCAACAGGATAGAACACTGTAGATCGTACAGCTTAGATCATGACCCGGAACTTAGTAACGGAACTGATTACTACTTCGTCGTAGACGGTGACGACAATAAGATCATCGATTGCCACTTACATCGAGGTCGGGGAAGCCGACACGGGGGCCACGGGTTTATGACGCGTGGAGGCAAGAATAACACATTCACAGGTTGCACTTCACTAAACGTGACAGAGGGCATTCAGCTTCTGTCCCTGTTTAAGAGTGCAGAAAACAATACGTTCATTGATTGTAAGATCAAGAAGGGTAGTATCGTTCTATCCACCGGAGCTAGAAAAAACACTTTCCGCAAATGTGAAGTTACTGGTGAAGGCAAAACATCAGGTGTGCGTTTTTGGAGATCTTATCCTTTTGGTTACGAAAACAAAATCATGCCCGCTAGTGACAACGTGTTCGACGACTGTGATTTTATAGATTTGCGATACGGGATTTTCTTTGCCATGCACCAGGGTGCGGAATGGGGCGGACCTGCGAGTCGCAACTCTTTTGTAAAATGTAAGTTTCAAAATATTTATGGGTTGGTCCGGTCTCAGCGTCCTAGTACTGACACCACTTTTTTAGATTCGGAATTTTCTCGGATATTGAATTTCCATACTGATGATGGATATCCCAATCCGAAAAGTCCTGCCTATACAAATCGCGAAAACGCGGATCGGAGCCTCTTTGAAAACTCCACATTTGCGCGCTGCACCTTTTCCGACAACGGGTTCGAATCACCACTGGGGGTTGGCAATGAAACCAAAATGATGTCGGGCGAATTTCCGCTGTCAGGAGACATCCTTACCGGCTTAGTTGGGCATTGGAAATTTGATGGAACTGCTAACGACTCATGTGGTGACGCCCATGGAACCCTTGAGGGAAACACTCAATTCGATGAGGGGAAACTCGGTGGGGCCGTCCGCATGTACAGCGATGGCGATTACGTGGACGTGGGCAACAAATTGAATCTGGTTGGAAAGGACATGACGATCGCTGCCTGGATCAAATCGGATCATTGGAAGCAGAATGCTGGCATAGCTACCAAGGCCGGAAACTACCATTTGGGGCTTAGTGCAGGAGGAGATCAGTATCGAATTGCTGCGTTGACGTGGGGCGGACGAAACTATGCCACTCGAAGGACCGTCTTGAGAACAGATCGTTGGTACCACATCGCGGTCGTCTTTGGTCCGAGAGTAAAGATTTACGTCGACGGTATCCTTCGAACAAGCGATAGCGATGCCAATGGCTTAAATCAACCAAGAGTAGGCAAAACTAGTCCCCTTCAATTCGGTCGTCTAAACGGCAAATCTTTTGTTGGCTTCATTGATGATCTTCGCATCTACGATCGAGCTCTAAATGAGAATGATATGAAGGCGCTTGCGGAATTGAGGGATCCAATTTCAGGTTCGACGGGTCGTTGAAAATTCGCCCAGGTCGATAACAGCACAGTTCACAATTCCTTGAACTATTCGTTCTTCGGTAAGTCGCAGGTCGTTTTTCCATCGCAGGTCGTTTTTCCATCGCAGCAATGGGGGCAACTAAAGCAAAAGGATATGGAATGAAACGAACATAAATCGTTGAAAACAAGGCAGATTTGATTTTGGGTGCCACTGGCTTTGCCAGTGCAAAGCTGCGAACTAGAGTTGAATTTTGACCTCAGCTAAAAATCGGAAATTAACATTGCATCCGAAACACTGGCAGAGCCAGTGCCACCCTGTCGAATCCGAGTAGTTGATTCGAGGGCCATTAAATATTGACCTGCGTTTCGAGCAATGATTCCGCGAACTGATCAGCTAGTTCGCTATGTATCGACTTGATCGCTTCATCGAGTATTTCTTTTGAAGCCAACTCAGTTGACGATTTCGAAGCAAGCTTGGACTCGCCATGTAAATCGAGAGCATCGAAGGCTTGCGGCGAAAAAGTGCTCAGCCTCTCAAATCGATCAGGATCATTCTCTCTTGGCTTTATCTCTTTCCAATTGAACTCTCGCGTTGGTGCGAAAAGGTTACCAATATAGATCCCGCTGGTTTCGCGCAACAAGCTGTTAACGTCAAAGCCATTGGTAATCTTGCCATTAGTTTCACCTCCAACACTGGGTCGGCCACTAGCGTCGGTTAAGTCAATCAATCTTAGCGGAGTGAATGCTGATTGGTTGGCACGAGCAAGTGCGACGTCGACAAGATTGACTCTCCCATCTCGATCAAAATCAAATACATTTTCAATGTCCGCCGTTCCAAACGCCGTCTGGTTATTGCGCGCCAAACCAACATCGACCAGATTAACAATCGCATTTGCAGGATCATTACCCGTCTCTCCAGGCGCGTTGCCAAAGAAAAAAGAATCGGAAGTCGTCAAGCCGGTGTTGCTGTTGGCTAACATCGTTACTTGAAGCCAGGTGTTTCTGATGTCTGCGTCGTCCCAAGTCAGTGCGATTCGGTCAACGCCGGTCCCTTCAACGTCTTCTTCAAACGAAACTGCCGTTGGCATCGGTGCGTCAACCCAATTTTGGGGCGTGTCGTCGTTGCCAATTTTGAAATCAAAGAAGTCCCCAATGGTCGATAAAGTCGGAGTTTCGGCCAGATCGACAACGGACACCATCACGCCGGTGATCCCAGTTATCGAACTGGAATAGTTTTCAAACGTCGCGACTTGACCGAACAACAACGGTGTCTTGTCTGTAGCGACGGCATCAAAATCATTTGAGCCATCAAAACCAGAGTCGTTGTAAAAGATATTTCGTGCCACCACATCTGTTGAAAGCACGTCCGTGACCGTCACTTCAAGCGAGTGGAACCCAACTCCACCAACGCCGTCATATATTTCCACGGAGACATGATAGATGTTGTCCCCCGGTGTCCCGCCGAGGTCCGTTGGATTCTCGAAGTCTGGTGCAACGATAAATTGCAATTCATCGTCATTGACGATTTCAAATTTGTCGTTATCTTCCCCGAGACCAGTAATCACCATGGTTCTTGTTTGTCTGGGTATATCAAGATCGAAGTCCCGTAGATCTTGCACGTATTGCGAATCCTCGGGAACGTCTTCCATTGTATCCGAAAGGATTCTTGGATTTTGATTTTGCGCGAGAAACGCCACCATTCCATCGGTGGTGGTGTAAAGGACATCAAGATCGTGGTCCCCCTCCATTTCAGTCAAGTAAACACTTACGATCCCTCCAGATTGCTGCGATGCAACGCGAGGCGAAAAGTTCTCTTGGCCATCGTTGTCGTAAAACACAATCTGACCATCGGATGAGCCAGCAACAACATCGACGTTGCCATCTCCATCGACGTCGGCGGCCATCACCGAACTCGCGCCGACACCGGTGGTACCAACAACGTGAGTCGTAAAGTTTTGACTTCCGTCGTTCTCATACCAAGCAACGCGGTCGTCGTCTTGCGAAGCGCTGAGTACATCGAGGTCACCATCAAGATCAACATCGGACGTAAAGATACTGTTCGGCGATTGCGCTTGGTCGGTGATAACATGCTGAGTGAATCCTTGGTCTCCGTCGTTTTCATACCAAACGACTCTATTTTCGCCGCCAAGCGCCGCTAGAACATCCATGTCTCCATCATTGTCAACATCCGCCGCACGAACTTCCGTCGGCTGAGTTACAAGTTGATCAATGGAAAATTCTGTGAACTGCTGGTTGCCGTCGTTTTGATACCACATGACGACATTGTCTTCGAACGATGTCGCGACAATATCGAGATCACTGTCGTTGTCCATGTCGGCAACAAAAAGTCGCGACGTACTAACATTTAAAGTGTTGGCAACCGGATGGGTAACGAAGTTGCCGTTGTCGAACTCGTACCACTCTATTTTGTTTGTTCCAGCAGAAGCGCTGAGTATGTCACCGTCGCCATCGCGATCTAAATCGGCCACGAACACGCTCGTCGCGCCTGCCAGCGGAGTTGATACGGTAGTGGAATTAACGATTGAACCGAAGTTGCCCTCGTGCCACACAACCTCGCCGCTGTCGGACACACTTACGACGTCCATCTGAAAGTCGCCATCAATATCTGACGCGACGGCATTGGCCATTGCCGATCCACTGTCGGTAATAACATTTTCCGCATAGAACTCGCCAGTAGCTTCGCGGGGTGCGTTTATAAAGGCGATGTAATCTTCGACTTCGCCGTCTGCTGCGGGCCCTACATACCCCAGTCCGCCAGCTGAACTCAATCGAAATCGAGCCTCCGTAATCCCTTCCGTTGCGGTAATCGGGATTTGAAAGTCGAGATAGTTTAATCCCTCGGTGACGTCGGCGGATACAAATACCTGCTCGTCCGGGCCACCCCACGATCCGTCTTGATTGAAGTCGATCCATACATCGAGCTTTCCGTCGCCCCCAGCAACATCCACTCGGATCTGGTTAAATGAGTTTCCAGCTCTAAAAAAATTCAATTGTATACCGTCTTCGTCGGGCTGGTCTGACCAGGTTCCGTGGGTGCCGTCTGGCTCGGCATCTCGAGTCGGACCTAGCTGGAGTCCCACTGCCGCGTGTCGCGCGCCGTTCTCTGCCAAAAGGGTAGGGTAAGGAACGCCGGCATCTCCGAAGTCAAAACCTTCGCCTTCACCAAAGGAACGTCCACCGATTCCATCCAAGTCTCCATTACTGCCAAGTTCGCTCCTGATAACATCCCTTGCAACCAACGCATTCATATCGACAACGTTCGCGGAGCAAAAACTGGCCAGCAAGTTTCTTGGTTCGAGTCGTTCAAAACGATGGACATGAATCCATCTCCGAGAACGATTAAGTCCAAATTTGCGTTTCGACATATTTGTCAGCTTTCACAAAGAAAAATGAGTGGGCGTAAAAATGAGAGGTTGTCGTTTGACCGGATCTCTATCTTGACTAGCTCACTATCTTGACTAGTTCTTTATCAGTTGTCAAAAGTTGAGACGGACTTCAAATTCTTCCTCTATGAAAGTGAGCAAGAAAAGGGGTCAAGCAAGAAACAGGGGCCAGGCTATTTTTTCATTCTGGCTACCCAGCTAAACCTTTTTCTTGCCACGAAAACCGATTGGAAAAAGTCACAAGTGTATCGGCGTTTTACCAGCCTAAAGGGGGTGGGCAGTCCAGCGCTGGGGTAGTTCAGCGCTTCAACGTCCGGCTTTTGCATTCTCAACTGGCTGCTTGAACTCACTTTTCAGCTCCATCGTCGCCACGGGGATTCCGTTGACGAACAATACCAAGTCGATCCGCCACTTCTTGGCTTGCTTACCGGTTTTGGCCAAATGTTCTTCGGTTGCGTACGGGCTGTAAGTCAGTTCGGGCATGACGCGGAGGATGTTGCCCTCATACATCGCTAATGTATCGGGGTTCAAGCCGTGCTCGGGTTTGAACTGGCACATTTTGAACGACGCCGACTTGTCACGAATTTCATGACGCAGCACGCCTAGTGAGCCAAACGTTCGCAAGTGTTTATCGTTGGCCTGCGGGTCGGCTTTGGACAGCTGCGAAGCGAGTTTGTCGATGAATGCTTGCTCCGGGTTGGCTGGGTAAAGCTGCTCGTACTTTTCCCACGTCTTGGGCTGAGTCGTTTTGACGCACTGCAGGCAATCTTCGGTGTAAAGAGCCGGTTTGCGATCGCACTCGGCCGGTTCGCCAAGCTCTCAACCACCCGCGACCATTTGGTCGACGATGTCCTGTTGAAAAGCAGCTTCTTTGTAGTCAGCGTTCATGAAGTCATCAAATAAGTATTTCGGCGGATGCGACCATCTTTACGGAGTTTTCATGGCTCTGCAGTTCCTGATCAAGTCAATCATCAAATAACTGTCAAATAAGATCACAGTCCCAAAAACGACTTAGCCCGGCATGCCCGTTTGTAATTGAAACACCATATTCCAGAGCCGGTCGATTTCGCCTCGTTCGATTACCTCGATTGGCTTCAAACCATCGAAAGACTCATTAGGAGTTCTGAACCAAAGTCCCAACGACTCGCGATCGACTACCTCGCTGAGTGCTTCAACCAACCGATAGACCTCGTTGTAATTACGCATCAGCTTCTTGGCGGTCTTGCCAGACTCAGCATCCGCTATGGTGCGTTCAGAAACATCGACGACCCGACCAAACATCGGACGAGCCATCGCCAAAATATCTCGCAACTCCAGCTTCGACTTGCCTCCGAGGCTCAACAAACCCTGACCTTTAAGACCCGCAATTGCTTTGACACGAACTGCACTGGCAGCTTTTTTTACAGAGGCCTTTCGGCCGCGGGCCTTCGCCTTTTTACGCGGCTTGGCCGGAGCCGACTTTTTTCGAGTTTTCGTTTTGGTTGCCATATCGTCCTCCTATTCAAATATATCGGACAGCGGCACAAATGCAAGCAAATAAACCTGCAATATTGCATGTTATTTTGGCAGTTTATCAGCAGCCAGAATGACGACGTTGACTCCTTTTCCGAGTTTTCCGTCAAAGGCAACGATGTTCTTGCCGGATTTGTGGCGGGCAGATGGAACGATCAACGCTTCAAACCCTGCAGCCTGAGCACCTCGCCCGATGGCTTGCGTCCACGATTCTTCGCCGTTTGCCTGGATCGCCTTCCAGTCTTCTTCCACAAACTCTTTAAGCGTGAACCCGAGTTTTGAACGGACACTGGCGTCGGTCAGATCAAGCACTTTCGAGAGCGATACTCTTCCTCCGGCTGTTACACGCGGTTCGATGGTCGTAAGAGGAAAGCCGAATGCCTGAAAATTCTGGTAAGCCTCATGAGTCGCGGTGATGACATCCAGCGACGCATAGATTGCCGCAAGCCCAACAGGATTCCACCGCCCTCCAGATTTCGCAGCCCCAGCGCCGGAGAAGAAATCTTTCCTGGTCGCGTACTTAGTTCCAACGTTCCGGATGATGACACCGTCGAAGCCAGTTGCGGTTGGAAGCAAAGCCGCAATCGCTGCAAAGAGTTCGATGACTTCGGGTGGGTCAGTAGACTTTCTTTCCATTGTTTCCACTACTATTCGTCGCTGTCTTCTTGCCTGAGGTGATCGAGCGGACGACCTTCACCGTCGACCCAAACCGTCCAGCCATTGGCGTGCGAAGCCATCAATGCGGTCGCTGCCAAACTCGGTGAATTGAATAGGTGATCCTTTTGGAAAATAAGACGACCATTTTCTTCTTTGATCACTCCGGAGGTGAGCAAGCTTTGTCGCTTCTTCTCTGGGGGTGAATCCTTGAACGATGCGACGCTGTCTATCCGACCACTGGAACCCTTGAGTACGACAAAGCCTTCTTCTGTATACAACCCGCGACCGTCCGCCTCAGATTTCTTGCAGAAGTAGATTTGCTGGTCATCGGTTTGCTGGCTTCCGCTCAAAGGCAAAAACAAGGGCTGACCTAGCGTGGCCAAAAGCGTGGACGCCGTTTCGTAGATTTCCAGACAATCCGTTTCCAGAGGGAGTGGTGTGTGAGGACGAGTCCCACTGTTTCCGTTTTCATCAGAGTATCGGCCTGCGGTTTGCAGAGCCTGCAGACAATGCCATTCCAGAAAGAGGGCGTGGGTTTGTGTCAAACTGTTCGTTCGTGACAAGACGATCAAGACTCGATCCCAAAAGTCTTTTTCTTCCGACTTGTTGTGTTTGGTGAGCCTTTGTTTCAGGTTCCCGGTTTGCCCGATGTAAACCTTTGGCCCGTCGGCACCATCTGCATTGCCACACAGAAAATAGAGGCCGACTTGTTGGCACTCCGGCATCGCAAAGAACTCTTTCAAGCGGCTTCTTGGAACCTCGATCACTTGCACAATCCGAGTTGTGACTTCCGCAATTCGGATTCCTCTGGGGTCCCCTGATGGCAGGAAAATCTGAATCGTTTTGGGCACCATGGAGTCAGCGTTCATGCGACCTCCATTTCGGTTTCGCTTTTCGCAGCGGAGGAAGGAGGCTTCCAGCCACGCACGTCGATCTTGCCGGTGACGGCGGCGGA
>CAZPBE010000066.1:0-30201 GCA_964584615.1 uncultured Pirellulaceae bacterium
CCTGATCTTGAGCGACAATCAAAATTTTTGCCATCGCTTCATCTTCTAGATCTCCAAGGGGCATACCATGCTCTTTGAGAAATTTGATCAGGTATTCGCGTGGAATACGACGGTCTTGCGAACCGGGGATTCGGTAGCCCTTAAGGCGACCAGAATCGAACCATTTGCTGACCGTGCGCGGGGCCACTTTACAGATCTTAGCGACCTGTCCAGTTGTGAACACCTTCATCGCAGGCTCTCCATTAACACTTTTGAATCGTCTTTCGCTACCCGAACTATGATGCTCATAAATTAAGAACCGTTCGTTCACGTAACTGTTTGCTCCAATGAGATAAATCTCATCTGGGTCGGAACAAATTTAAATCGCTTAAATTAGGTCGAGGGCGTTTCCGTACGCCAACTCCCGTTACGACATCGGCTCTGCGTCGTCCACCCTTCAAACTCATCCGGAAAAATTGTCTGACATCGAATAATCGAATCAAACGAAACCGGAATAATCGTTCAGGTTTACCTAAACAGTGACGAAGATGTCGCCTGGAGAGAAATACAAATCCTGCGCTGCGAGTTTGGGTCTTTCGCAACACGAGATCATCGACGAACAGCTGCCCGTCATTGATTCCCCCCCGTGTTGGATTAATCTTCCATCGCTTTGACAAACTGAATACTGGCGGCAACCAAGATTCGCGACGGTAGAGTAATCCACCTGAGATATGTTTCGTTTGTATCGGGGGTAATTCTTTAGTACGTTTTTACAATCATAGGGCTAGCGATAGTGAATTGGGCGAATCTAGCTGGACCAATCCGCATTGTTTGACATGTTGCAGCAGTTCGGCTGGTCAAGACGGATGAATAGGCAAGCTTGGAGATGGAAGTTCGCGTGTGCACGTGCGAATTAATCTTGGTCTGTTTTTGATCGGTTACTGCTACCAACTCTTCGAATGACATGGCAGAGCGCTGCTGCTGACGTTCAACGAACTCGTTTCGAATGAATTTGAAAAAGTTTCAATTTGAAATCCGCGCAAAGAAAGCTTGCCGAAGGCGAATCCAGTTGAACAGCGGATGCAAGCAGCATTCACTCGTAATGACAACCGTGGTGGACTCAGTCTGCGTCGGACGCGCGAAGACCCTCGTACGTGTTGAGGAAGATTTTTCGCCCCCACTTTTTCGCCCCCACTTTTTAGTCCCCACTTTTTAGTCCCCACTCACCAATTTCCGGTTTTAGCCTGAGTCATCAAGCCATCCTTTTTCGGGTTGGTTATACTTAAGACCTAAGAGCTGCAACGGCGTGAAGCGGCGTGGCAGCTTGATTCAAAACGAGGCATTGCCATCCGGGATCACTTCCAATGTTCATTCCCTATGGAACAGATACACCAATCTACTACTGGCCGTTTGCGACTGTGGCCCTTATGGCGCTCAACGTTGTCGTGCTGGTATTGCAGTTTGCTTTCCCGGACATGGTCGAATATGTAGCCTTGTCGCATGGCGATGGACTTCACCCGTTGCAATGGTTGACTTCAAATTTTGTCCACGTCCATTCGCTGTTGATACTGGACACCCTGCTGTTTTTGTTTATGTTCGGGATCGTCGTCGAAGGAAAAGTCGGCCCCTGGATCTTCACGCTTCTCTACATTTCGGTTGGGTTCTTTCAATGCATGGTCGAGCAGGTTGTATGCTTGCAAGTTGAACCTGGGCTAGCGTTTGGAACCCGAGGGGGAATCTTTGGGATCATGGTCGTCGCTGTGGTTTGGGCGCCTCAGGACAATATCAAAACGATCCTTGTCATGAGATCATTCCTGTCGTGGTTCCGGGGAACCGTCAACTTTTTTGGAATCCCAATCGCACTCGTTGGTTTGCTCTACTTTCTACTGGAACTAACGATCGCCATTTTCTCGTCGCTAGGCGGTGCGACTGCGCTCTTTTCTATTTTTGGGTCTGGCTGTGGTTTGCTTGCGGGAATTGGCCTGCTGCTTTTGGGTTGGGTCGATTGTGAACAACGCGACATCATCTCCATGTTTCGCGAGCTGTTTGGAAAAGCCCCCATCAAAAAACGCAAAACAAAGTCGGAGATTCAGGAAGAGAATAATCTTAAAAAAGCCGCAATGCTTGAAAAGAAGAAAAAGCTGTTGCTCTACCGGCGTTCAATCGCGGCCCATCTTGCAGCCGGCAACCCGGAAGCTGCATCGAAAACGTTTCGTCAAGTCAAGCGACTTGATTCGAAGGCTGAATGGTCGGAGCGAGACATATTGAGGCTGATTTCGTCGTACCAAAAAGAGTCGCAATGGGACCAAGTCATTACTTTGAGCAATTCATACTTTGAACTTTACCGCGATCATGCTGCACTGGTTAGCCTCAATCTTGCGAAAGTAATTTTGCTACAAAAGGATTCACCCCGAAAAGCGTTGAGTGCACTTCAACAAATCGAGAACCCGGCGGCTTTGGACGAGCCCCAGAAGCAAACGTTTCGGCAAATCGTCGCACAGGCGAAAAAGATGATCGCTGATGGTGCAATCGAACTTGATGACCATCAACCATGAATCAACCAAAAGAGCCAAAAAGAAAAAGCGAATGCGATAGTAAATCGCATTCGCTCGAATCGGTTGAAAAAAATTCAATTGCAATGAATTGAGTATTAGACGCTAAAGGCCCATCGGCATATTTGGTTGGACTCCGACGACAACCACAAAGTCGACCTCATACGTGCTGCCGGCCACCATTCCTTCGTTAACAACATAGAAGTCATGAATATTCTCGTTCATTGGAAGCGTCCGGTTAATGGCAATCATCGTCTCGTAGACTTCCACCCAGGCCTCTGCCTGGGCTTCCGCGAGTGTCCCCCCCATTCCCTCTACGTGAATTGGCCCCATTTCGTAGGTCGTGAAGTTTACTCCGTATGCGGCAACGGAACCTCCCACAATCAAAGCCAATACAAAGTAAATCGCCAACATCTTTGGTGAACGTAACATAGTAACTCTCCAAAAGAATCAAAAGAAAAGTGAAGCGCACATTGCGCTTCAGAAATTGCTCGACTTGCAAAACGGAAACTATCCGGAACGCGATCCGAGCTATGAGTCAAGGCGCATAGAAACCACCGTTTCCTCGCGCACTAAAAATTTTTGGAAGTCGGCAATACCGGTTGCATCTAGATTTGATACGACCGCGAGAGTTGGCAAATTTGAATTGATATAGATAAGACAAGATGCGGAACCGTTCGCCTCGGTTCACTCAATTGAGTCCGCTTTCACTCATTGTCGTAGATAGGCAAATGAATTCCAGCAGATTCTTAATCGTTTGTAACGACTCTTTTTCGAGCGTTGCTTAGAAAAATTGTTCGCGTAATTCTCGAATTCCATCTTTTTTTGATAAAATTTGATGACTGCTTCCCCAGCCCCTACCTATGGGTAGGTGAAAGGTAGCCACTAGGCAATGACCTAGCACGAATTCGGATCGCGTTGTTACAATGGTGGTTTAAGTCTTTGACGTAAGCCAAGACTCTCGTTTTTAGTTCTTGTAGGTGAATTCTCACTTAAAAATAATGGATTGCGCTAAACGCATATTTTCTCCACTGGCATTGGCTGCCGTGATCTTCTGTTTGGGATTGCTTTCTGCGTCATTGAACGCGGAAACAAAACTGTTCGAAGAGCTTACCGAAAAGGTCGCTCGACAGCCCGCTGACTCACAACAACTCTTCTTGGCACAACTTGAGCTAACCGATTTGCTCAAAGTCAAAGACCTTAAGGCTGCATTGGCCATTTCAGAACAGACGCTTGAACTAGCAATCAAACTTGGGGATCGGGACGCGCAAAGTGTCGCCAGAATCGACAATCTGTTTATCCGAGACCAACTGATTGGCCTTGAAGATTCGGAACTTGAAAATCAACTAGCGGAGTTGAGCTTAAGCGAATCGGCATCGCCCGAGTTGATGCTCCACTTCTATGAATCAAGACTGGCGATCGATTCATGGAAACAAAACTATCAAGCTGACTACCTTCATTCGTTAGCAAAAGTCGATGAGGCTCAGCCGAACTCAGCGAATCGACGGCTCAACGCGGAACTTCGAGCAACGAAGCTTTACGTTTGCTACTACATGTTGAATGCCAAAGCTCACGAGCCCAATGAATTGTCCGCGGCTTTTGCTGCGGTCAAAAAAGACGCGAAAGAATTCCCCGAATCCAGTTCGCCAATCGTTTTCGAACTCGTAAAAGCACTCCATGCTGCAGCAAAACGAAATCTTGAATCAGAAAAGCGCTCCATTGAACGCGCGCTCAAGTTGGCTGAATCTCAAGAGCATCGATTCTATACGGTTAAGGCGTTGAGCTTGATCGGATTGATCGAACTTAAAAAGAAAGACTATCAGGATGCTACAACTGCAATTGAAAGCGCTTTAATAACCACAAGCAAACTTCATTCGGAACGTCTTCGGTTCTTTCTGATGGCTGACCTTTCCAGCTTTAAGAAATCAGCTGGGCTTTGGGAGGATCAATTGAATTGCCTCAAACGTCTGATGAAAAGCAAGATATTCCAACAGGTCCGGCTACCGAAACGGAATAACATCTTTCGTAGCGTGATGGTGGCCCACAAACAATTGGGCAATAAAGAAGATGCAGAGTTTTGGGAAAGTCAAATGGCTGATTCGACTGCCGTTGCGAGATCGAGAGACGACGAAGCAAAAATGGCCAAGCTCAATGCGAAGTTGGCGGCAACCAATGAAGTCGTCGCTGAATCCAAACAATCCATTGATCGATTGAGATGGTTTGCAATCACGGCCACGGTTGCGATCCTTTTAATGGCACCATGGTTAATGCTCTACATCCACCAACTTCGATTTCGTGAAATTCGAAAAAAACTTGACGTCGAGCGCGAGATAACTCAGGAAAGCAAAAAACAATGCGAAGACCTATCGTTACGCATTTCGCATATGGAACGCATGGAAAGCCTTGGTTTGATGGCAGGCTGCGTTGCCCACGACTTCAACAATATCCTCGTAGGAGTACTTTGCAATGCCGAAGTTCTGCAGATGAGCGAGAATATTGAGGACAAACAATTCATCCACAAGCGAGCATCTGCAATTGTCAAATCAGCTGAGAAAGCAGCCAGTTTGAGTGCCCAAATGTTGGCCTATGCCGGTCGGCAGGAAATCGAAAAACAAAATACTGATCTCAACGTGTTGATTCGTCAGTATGAGCCCGTTATTGAATCGGTCTGCAACGATTCTCAGACGCTTCAGTTGGAACTAGATTCGAATCCCGTTATTGCAAAAATTGATACTACTCAAATCGAACAAGTTCTTTTGAACTTCATCACTAACGCAGTTAAAGCCTCGCCACAGAACGGTCAAATTGTGGTTCGTAGTGGCCAAATGAGTATCGAAAAAGCCAATGACCCGACGCTGTACGGTGAAAGAATCAACGGTGGCGATTTCTGTTTCTTCGAAGTCCAGGACAACGGGAACGGAATCTCGGAAAGTGCCAAACAAAGAATATTCGAACCGTTTTACACTGGCTCAAAGACAGGACGAGGCCTCGGACTGTCCGTTGTCTACGGGGTCGTCAACGGACACAATGGCTTTGTCCAATGCATCTCCAAACCCGGCGAAACCATTTTTCGCGTGCTAATTCCGCAGATTACGCCTGACTCACAAGACCTTGTTGAGGCTGCACAAACTGGTTTAACTTCGAAACCCAATTTCCTCGCCTCCAGCAATCAAGATCGAAACGATCCGATAGAGTCAGAATTCGCAACACTGGCATTTCTTGCCACTCAGGATTCACCTTTCCGACCTGCGCCGACCGAATCTAACCCAGCTCAAACGCATCCTTCCATTTCACTGCGAACCGAGAATGAAAATGGATTGAATGATCCGGCGGTAACGAAAGAAAATTGCGGGCGAACCATTCTGGTCGTTGACGAAGAAGAACCGGTCATTGAGCTTTGCAAACAAGCTTTACAGATGGTCAATTGCCATGTGCTCACTGCTCGAAGTGGAGAAGAAGCACTTGAAGTCATCGATTCACGGAAGGAAGAAATCGACACCATACTAATGGACGTCGTCATGGTACGAATGGGAGCAGATGAGGTTTTAGCTCGACTCGAACTTGATGGAATTGCCATCCCCGTTGTGCTGATGAGCGGTTTCAATGAAAAGGCTGTTGAGTTTCTAAATGCGCGCCCGAATGTGATTTCGTTTTTGCAAAAACCATTTCGCCTCGCGGAAATTCAAAGCCTCGTCGAACTGCTCCCAACTTCTCAAGGCTAAGTCGTGGCGGACACATTTCCTGTGCTGACAACACCAGCCACAGAATCCTGACACCAAGCGTTTCCGTTGTCGATATCAATCAAAGGTTCGCTGATCAGATGCCGTTGAAGGCGAATCAATCAACGCAATCTCGACCTAACTTTCGTCGCTGGCCGCTTCTTCGGACTTCACCGATTTCTTTTTGGCAGCCTTCTTTTTCGTAGTCTTTTTCTTGGCTGCCTTTTTCGTAGTCGTCTTCTTTTTCGTTGTCTTTTTCTTCGCAGCCTTCTTTTTGGCTGTTTTTTTCTTTGCCTTCTTCTTCGCTGGTTTCGTTTCGTCGTCCCCTTCTTCACCTTTCTTCTTTTTCGGCTTACGTGGTGCGAATTCGAATCCAAGTTTTCCTGTGACTCGATCAAGGGTCAGATGAGCCGAGAATTTTCGTCCTTTCTTAGAAAGGAACCCTGGCATCAAGTCAGTTTTGCCTTCCATGAACAGCTTCATGCCCTGCTCAGTCGGGATCTCCTTTTGCAAAATCGTTTTGCTGATCCGTACGCCTCTCTCATTTTTCTTCTTGGCCATATCGGGCGCCAGGAATGCTCGTTCGTTCTCGTAGACGTTGACCATTTCAGGCTTGCCGTCGAGTAGCGGACATTGGCAAATGATCTGCTCTTCCTTCAAATTTTCAACTTCGGCTTCGCGCTCCTCGTCGCCTTCGAAAATAAAGTTGATCTTGTAAACTTTTTTTGGCTTGCTTAGCGTCAACTCCGCGGTGAACGGTTGGCCAAATCGATTTTTGAAGTCTTCAATCGGGCCCACTTTACCTTCAGTGATCAGCTTGAGTGCTTCCTCCTCGGTAATCTCATGGCTGGCCACGTGTTTCTTGAACTTGAAGATACACTCCGGGTTTTTGCATTGAATCAACCCATCTGTCTGACGGTGCTCCATGCCTTCACATTCAGGGCACTTCGCTTTCAAATCCGGGAACGTACGATTGGCCAGGATGTCCGTGTAATCCTTGGTCTGCTTGACGATGTTAACCGTCATTTTCTTGATCTCATCCATGAACGATTGGCGATCAAGTTTGCCCTGCTCCATAGCTTTGAGCTTGTATTCCCATTCGCCGGTGATAGCGGGTGAAGCAAGCTCTTCGATTCCCATTTCCTCCAGCAAGTCCATCAATGCGAGACCTTTATTGCTGGTGACCAGTTCGCTTTTTCGGATTTCATTGCGAAACAAATACTTCTGCCGGATCAAGCCTTCGATAATGTTCGCCCGCGTCGCCGGAGTACCAAGCCCGCGCTCGCTCATGGCTTCTCGCAGCTCGTCGTCGTCGACGCGCTTGCCGGCAGTTTCCATTGCCGACAACAAAGTTGAATCAGTAAATCTTGCCGGTGGACGTGTCTCTTTTTCGAGCTCTTCTACCGCGATGACTTTTGCCGATTCGCCGTCGTTGGCAGCACATAATTCATCTGTATCTCCAGCAACTCCAGGCTTGCGGCCATAGACTTCAAGATATCCAGGGACGACCAAAACACGTCCATCGGTCTTGAACGCATCTTTCTCAATCCGCGTGATTCGCGAAGTGACTTCGAACTCGGCAGATGGATAAAAGATAGCCAAAAACCGACGCAGAACGAGGTTGTAGATCTTCGCCGCTCCATCATCGAGCTTTGCCGGCGGCGCTTTTCCAGTTGGAATAATCGCAAAGTGATCACTGACTTTCGCCGTATTGAAGATGCGCTTATTCGGTTGGACGCGATCGTTTTTGATAATCCACTTGCAGCAAGCCTTAACATTGTCGTCGAGAGCTGCACTCGTTTTGGCAGCCGCGAAATTCGCAATTGTCTCCTTGACGGTATCGATATAATCTTCTGGCAAACATTTCGAATCGGTACGCGGATAAGTCAGAATCTTGTAGCGGTCATAACATGCTTGCGCAAGCTGCAATGTTCGGTTGGCGCGAAAGCCGTGTTTGCTGTTACCTTCACGCTGAAGTGAAGTCAAATCGTACAGCAGCGGCGGAGCTTGCTTCGAAGGTCTCTTCTTTTCTTCGACGACACCCGTCTTGCCATGACAACGTTCTTTGATCGCGATCGCGTCTTCAAGCTTCCACAAGCGTTCCGCTTTTTTGTGATCGTCGTTCTCGTCCTTTTTGTGATCCTCGTTGAACCAACGTCCTTTGTATTCGCCTTTTTCAACGCCGAATTCGCCGTGGACTTCCCAATAGGTTCGCGGAACGAAAGCCCGGATAGCTCGCTCACGTTCAGCCAAAATTGACAGTGTCGGCGTTTGTACACGACCGGCAGTCGTTACGTTGAATCCGCCGTGTCGCGAATTGTATGCGGTTAAGGCACGTGTTCCATTGAGGCCGATCAACCAATCACTTTCTGAGCGGCACATCGCAGCATCGGACAACGACAACATCTCTTCGTCAGTTCGCAAATGATCCCAAGCTTCACGGATCGCTCCGTCGGTCATCGACTGCATCCACATTCGCTTGACGACAATATCGCGGCCCTTGATATCAATGTTGGCAAGCTTCAACAGGTACCGAAAAATCAACTCTCCTTCACGCCCGGCATCGCAAGCGTTGACGATGACGGAAACGTCTTTCTTTTTGAACAGCCGAACAAGCAGTTTGTATCGAGTTTCATTTCGTTCGATAGGCTGGAGTTCAAAGTTGTCCGGAATCACCGGCAAGTGCTTCATGCTCCAGGGCAGTTTTTTGCCTTCTGGCGTCAGCGGCATTTTGAGTTCAACAAGGTGACCGACCGCAGATCCGATATAGGCTTTGTCGTTTTCGAAGTAGTCTTTCTTCTTCTCGAACTTGCCGAATTCAGGAAATTTACCGAGAACGCGAGCGAGGTCGGTCGCGACGCTGGGCTTCTCAGCAATAATTAACGTTTTCGACATTGATTCTCCGAATGGCTGATCGAGCCTGATGTTGTACTATTTAACTGAACTCATAAGGTGGGAAAGTCGAGGACGATATACCGTCATCCAACCAGAGATGACCAGAAATCGGCAAATCTCAACCCGCGGTCTGGTTTTATCTACTTCAAACGTCAACGATTAATTGTTCTGGTACACAATTGTCAACCCCTGCAATTCTCTCAATCACATGATTTCGACCTTTGAAGGGGCCTCAATCAATTGATCTTGGACGTTTCCCTGACTCGCTGCTTTAGCCCATCGGTAGGCTGGCTGGTAGACTGCGAGAATTCTGGATTTGCCGGAAAAATACGGATTTTCATGCCTTTAATTTGTAAAAGAAACGTTAAGCCGTTGTACTTATAAAGCCGATTCGTTAAACTTGCCCGACTTAAATTCTTAAAATTCAATACACTTTTTCCAATTTTTTGGATCAAGACCATGGCCGTACCAAAACGTAAACAATCAAACGCTCGAACCGGATCTCGTAGAGCCCACGACCGACTCAAGTCGAAAAACCTAACTGTTTGTGCAAAATGCAGCACGACGTTGCCGACCCACGTCGTATGCCCAACGTGCGGTTATTACATGGGCCGTGTCGTTAGCGCACCAAAATCTGATATTGTTGTCGAGTAGTCGATCTCTGACTAATGGCCGACGTACTCATAGGTTTTAGATATGAGTAAAGCCTCGCGACAGATCGACGATTACATCTGTGACGCGCCCGATTTCGCGCAGCCGATTCTTAAAAAGCTACGCGTCGTGGTCCACAAGGGATGCCCCAAAGCCGTTGAAGTTATCAAATGGGGATGCCCCTACTTCGAACACAACGGACTTCTCTGCGGCATGGCAGCGTTCAAAGCTCACGTAGGATTCGGATTCTGGCGTGCTAATGAAATGGAGGATCCCGAAAATCTTTTTGAGTCGGGAACCGGAAAAAAAGCATCGATGTGCAGCGCCAAATTTCTTGCCCTGAAGGACATGCCGACGCAGAAAGTGCTTGTGGATTACGTCCGCCGCGCGAAAAAACTGAACGAGGAAGCAGTCAAAAACGCACCGACCAAAAAGCCGCGCAAGAAGATTGTTGTTCCAACCATGCCGCCGCGAGTCACGACTGCGCTCAAGCAAAACAAGCAAGCAAAATCGTTTTTTGATTCTCTTGCGCCCAGCCATCAACGAGATTACCTGGACTGGATCATCGACGCCAAACGGGACGCGACGGCTGAAAAAAGAGTTGGCCAGATGATCGAATGGCTTTGCGAAGGCAAACGTCGTAATTGGAAGTACGAGTGTTAAAGGCACCTCCGCAACGGACTCAAACTCCTTCGATAATCACAAACGATGGGCAAACGACTCAACAAAACCGACTTGCTCGCTGAAATTTCAACGGAGCGAACGAAGCTGGAACATTTGCTGGAATCGCTTTCCGATCGTCAGCTTACACAACGAGGGCGTAACGAATCCGATTGGGCGATCAAAGACGTGTTGACTCACTTGATCGATTGGGAATCCAGAGGCAATGGCTGGTACGAATCTGGCAAACGGGGTGAAGAGGTCGCAGTTCCTGCCAAAGGTTTCGGATGGAACGAAACAAAAAAGCTTAACGAACAGATCTTCAAACGGCATCGTCGTAAATCACTGACTACCGTCCGCAGCGAATTCGTTGTCGTCCATCGCGCAACCATTCAGCTGATCAAACGGCTATCTGACGCGGAACTTACCGAGCTAAACTACTACGCTTGGACCGGAAAAAGTTGGACATTGAGCGACTACTTCCGCGCCAATACCGCCAGTCATTACAAATGGGCAACCAAGAAGATTAGAAAGTGGTTGCGAGCCCAATAGTATTTTGAAAATGACATAGCATTTCATTCCAATTACTTATCCGACTGTTCGAATGGTATATTGGAAATCAGAAAAATGGAATCAAGACGGGCTTCCGTTGTTAACTTCCGCAATGCGTCAACGCAAGCTAACAAGATTTGGATTTGGATTTGGATTTGGATCGGTCTTTGAAAAACGATGAGAATCACGACGACGATGAACACTTAGTCGCGTCGATCGAAGATGATCCCATTGTCCAACAATTGCCGACACGAGCGACGTTCATTCCGCTGCGGCATCTTGATTTGCAGACCAGAATTTTGAATCGGTTTCAAATTGCGGGCAAACACTCATCTTTGTTTCAAGAGCTTTGCAAACGTCTGCAGGCGATCTTTCACATCGAGCACTTGTCTGCACTGCTGCAGTTGGAAGCGATCTACAGTCCGCTCGATCCTGATGAAGAACTGATCGAGCTGACCGAATTGAGCGACGAAGAACGTGACGTTTTGACGGATCGCTTTTTCGATCGGCTTTCCGGGTTGCTGTTCAGCGCTCACTATAAACGTTTGACGCGGGAAGAACTTGAACGGGCCATTGAAATAGGTTCTCAATGGGGCGTCAAACTGGAAGTTGATTTCGAGCTTTACGATCGGATGGAAATTTTCGCTCGCGGCTATCGCGTGATCAATGTGAAGCGGCGTCGGTGGCAAAACTGGTTTCGCTCCGAAGTGATCGAGCTGCCAGAGTTTCAACGATTGATCATGGCGTTTCGACTAAGCGCATCGTTGGACGAGAATTTGGATAAAGATGGAAATCCAATTCCCAAACCCGAACACAGCGAGCTTCGAAAGAAGTTTTCGGAGTTAATCAAAGGGGACGAATCGGGCGCGATCGATTCGGAGCGTGTCTATCTCAAAACGTTCAAGAACATTCCCGAGACGGATCTGGAAATCCTGTTGCCTGGCACCAAGATCCGGTTTTCTTTGCTCGACCACAGCAAGATCCTGTTTCCAACAGCGATGGCATTGTACAAACTCTCTCGATTCGTCGTCGCACTAACCGTTTTGTGGTTTGCAGCTTATTCGATTGACGAGCTGATCGGTTCCCTGATTCTGTTCGGTGCGATCGTAGGTTACTTTGCCAAATCCGTTTTGAGTTACTTCCGGACGAAGACAAAATATCAATTCGGATTGACGAAGAGTCTCTACCTGAAAAATCTCGGCAACAACTCTGGTGTAATCTACAGAATCCTTAACGAAGCCGAAGAGCAAGAACTATTGGAAACGATGTTGGGATATGCGATTCTCTGGCAACGTGAGTGTACAGCCCGTCAAGATAACGAACCACTCGTTGGACTCACGGAAGATGAACTGGATAAAGCCGTCGAAGAATTTCTGCTCAACGAAACCGAGATCGATATCGATTTTGAAATCCATGACGCACTTGGAAAGATGGCGCGGCTTGGATTAGCCAATGTCGATCGAGAAAGTCGCTGGCGCGCGGTTTCCATCGAAACCGCATCTGAATTGCTCGCTCAAAGCTGGGACCGATTGTTCCAATTGAAAAATCTTAAGGCAATCTCTAACGAATCGGTCGACGAGGATTTGTTTACGTCGTGACTTTTGTCACAATGGGCAGTCAACAACTAGCTGTCCCATTTTATGGAATCCGTAAATGAATCAAGACAACTCTCCCTCCAACGCCAACGATCGACGAAACTTTCTCGCGAAAGCGACCGCAACCGCTGGAGCGATCGCCGTTGGGACAACGATCAATTCAAACAACGCCATCGCCAGTCCGGCGAAAAACTATTCCCGTATCATGGGAGCCAACGATCGGCTCGGCGTGGCCAACATTGGACTTGGTGGTATGGGCTCGGCGCACGCGACTGCGATTTCGAAATTATTGGAAGGCCAAAACCTTGAACCAATTGCAGCGGCAGATTGCTGGATCACGCGAGCGAAGCAAGGAGCCGCGACAACAGGCGCACCCCAAGTTTTTCAAGACTACCGCAAGGTCCTCGATCTCAAAGAAGTTGACTATGTAACTATTGCGACTCCAGAGCACTGGCACGCACAGATGACTTTGGACGCACTGGCCGCCGGCAAACATGTCTACTGCGAAAAGCCGATGACGCACACTCTACCAGAAGGACTAGAGGTCGCCGCGGCGGTCGAAGCGTCAGATTTAAAGATGCAAGTCGGCGTGCAAGGCATGTCCGATGACAGCTACATCTCGGCAAGAAAAGCGATTGATGATGGCTTGATTGGACAGGTCGTTCAAGCGCAAATTGAATACGTAAGACGCTACAACCAAGGCCCGTGGCGCGATCCAGATCTTGACGAGACAATGCCCAAACCGGAAGACCTTGACTGGAGTTCCTGGCTTGGCGAAGCACCGAAAGAAGACTGGAATCCGCATCACTATTTTGAGTGGCGCAATTACTCGGCTTACTCAGGTGGAATCGCAACCGATCTATTCATTCACCGAATCACACGAATCATGAAAGCCTGTAACCTGCTTTACCCATCGCGTGTGGTCGGCATGGGTGGCATCTGGCAATGGGACGACGGCCGGGACTTGCCGGATAATTTTGAAATGATTTGCGAGTATCCACGCGGAATGACGGTTTACGTTTTGGGTACGATGAGCAATCGTGTCGGCATCGATCATCTCATTCGTGGCTATCGGGGCACGCTCCAGTTTTCGAACACGGGTTGGATTGCTCGGGACAAAGACGGTGCGGTACTCGGAGAGCATAAAAAGACGGGTGGCGAAGACATTGAGATTCATCACACCAACTTGCACGACGCGATTCGCAACGATGCTGAACTCAATTGCCCGTTTGGGCTTGGTCTGGCTGGCGTCGCGGCAGTAACGATGGCGAATGAGTCTTGGCGAACGGGTCAGATGATGGCGTGGGACGCTGAAAAGAAGGCAGCCGTTCCAGCGAACACGGTTGAACACTCGTTTCGTCCTACGGAATAGTCGACCGAATTCACGAGGAGAGGGAGAGATCGTTTTTAATTTTGTCTGGCTAGAGTTTAAAGTAACCGCCAAACCATAAGGAACATTGTGAAAACTCTTTCACTTGAAAACAGCAAACGAGAATACGCCCGCGCCAAAACATTGATGCCGGGTGGCGTTAACAGTGCGGCACGCGCTTTTGGTGGCGTCGGCGGCGAACCAATTGTGTTTGAACGTGGCGAAGGACCCTACCTGTACGATATCGATGGGAATCGGTATCTAGACTATATCGGTTCTTGGGGGCCGATGATCCTGGGCCACCAGTGCCCGTCGGTCGTTGAAGCTGTTCATGCCGCGGTAGATTGCGGAACAAGTTTCGGCGCGCCTACAGTGGCAGAAAATGAATTGGCGGAACTGATCATCGATGCGGTCCCGTCAGTTGAAATGGTGCGTCTGGTTAATTCGGGAACCGAAGCCACGATGAGCGCGATCCGGCTGGCTCGCGGATTCACCGGGCGTGACAAAGTGATCAAGTTCGCGGGCAACTATCACGGGCATGTCGACAGCTTGTTAGTTGCTGCTGGAAGCGCCGCTGCAACGTTGGCGGTTCCAAATTCGCCCGGTGTCACCGAAGGAACGACAAAAGATACTTTGGTTTTACGATACAACGATGTTGCCGGATTGGAACAAGCGTTTTCCGACCATGGTGATTCGCTGGCGGCCGTGATCCTTGAACCCGTTTGCGGCAACATGGGATGCGTGACACCATCCGAAGAATTCTTGACCTCGCTTCGATCGCTTACCGAGAGTCACGGAACAGTTTTGATCTTCGACGAAGTCATGTGCGGTTTTCGCGTCGGCTACGGCGGAGCCCAAGAGCTGTTCGGTGTTGCACCAGATTTGACAACGTTAGGCAAGATTGTCGGCGGCGGACTTCCGCTGGGCGCATTCTGCGGCAAACGAGAAATCATGAAGCACGTTTTGCCGTCCGGAAAAGTTTATCAAGCCGGCACGTTGAGCGGGAATCCTATTGCAACGGCAGCCGGGATTGCAATGCTCAAATCTTTACGCGACGAGTCGCCGTATGCGTTGCTGGAAAAAAGTTCGCGGCGGCTGGCCGATGGGTTGTCGAAAGCTGCATCCGACGCCGGAGTTGAACACTGCGTCAATCGAGTTGGCAGCATGATGACTCTTTTCTTTGACGCCGGACCGATCACCGATTGGGACTCGGCGTCGCAATGCGACACCGATCGGTTCTCAAAGTTCTTTTGGGGAATGATTGAACGCGGAGTCTATCTTCCTTGCAGCCAGTTTGAAGCTTTGTTTGTGTCGTCGACTCATACGGTAGAGCAAATTGATGAAACAATCGCGACAGCGCGCGAAGTGTTGGCAGAGATTTGATGAAATGGTCGGTCCGCATTTCGCAGGCAAAAACTTCACTTCTTACCTTCGTCTCGCTTTGCTTGAAAAAAATCGGTCAATAAAAACTGGCTTTGTTTATCCATCACGCCACTGATAATTTCGGCACGGTGGTTAAGTTTTGGGTTGGAGAGAACCTGGTAGACCGATTCGACTGCGCCCGTTTTAGGATCAGTTGCTCCGAAGACGACTGTAGGAACGCGGGCCAACACCAAAGCTCCGGCGCACATCGTACACGGCTCAAGCGTGACATACATCGTGCAGTCGATCAGCCTCCAATCACCGATCGCTTCGGCGGCTTGCGTGATTGCCAACATCTCAGCGTGCGCTGTCGGGTCGCGAAGTTGTCTTGTCAGATTGTGTGCGGCGCCGATCACGCGACCGTTTCTTTGAATGACGGCCCCAACGGGAACTTCGTCGATTTCGCGAGCCGCATGAGCTTGCTGCATCGCCAAGCCCATGAAGTATTCGTGCGGGAAAATCTCTTGGTTCATAATTTACTCAGTTCGATATGACTTGAATTGGTTGTAAGCCATTTGTCTCCGGTTTAAAACATGGGGGTAGAAATTGACGACCGTTCGGCAAAATTCCGTCGCGAGACCATCAAAGGAAAGAAAACATGAGTGAGCCATTGAAACTTCACAATGCGATGTGGCCGGGCCTGGTTGGCAAATCCAGCCAAGGTGGCGACGAAGCCGATATTAGCCTCGACCGAATGCTGGAACTAACCGTCAACGCAGAAGTCGACGGACAGCGTTTTGACGGCGTTGATCTATTTTTGTTCCATCCGCACACCGACCCGGAAGCCAGTTCCGACGAAATTCGAAAGTTGGCCGACAAAATTGCTGACAAAGGACTGGCCGTCGGTTCGATGGTTGCGCCGGTGTGGCCAGGCACCGTCGGTGGGTCGGCGATGGGTTCGGCGGAAGACCAGGCAAACTTTCTCAAAGCGATCGAGCTTTCCTGCAAGATCGCAAACACATTGAATGATCACGGCGTGAGAAAGTACGGTGTGATTCGTATCGACACTGCTGGAGGCGTTGGTCCCTGGGCGGAAGACCCAGTTGCCAATACGGCCAAGATCGCAGACACGTTCAAGAAGGCTGGGAAAATTGCGGCCGATCATGGCGAACGGTTGGCAGCCGAAGGCGAAGTCTGTTGGGGCGGGATGCATTCATGGAAAGACATGTTGGATTTGCTTGAACAAGTTGACATGCAGGGAACGGTTGGATTTCAAGCTGACCTTGCGCACACCTATTTGTACTTGCTCGGTGTCAACGCTCCGCAACATGCCGTGCTAAAAGAAGGGTATTCCGACGACGAGTTCTGGGCAGCTTACGAATCGATGACGGACAAACTGCGACCATGGACAACTGACTTTCACGTGGCGCAAAACGACGGCACCGTTCACGGATCAGGTGATCACGAAAAAACCGGACGGCACTGTCCGGCAGATGATCCGAATGGAAAACTTAATGTGACACGGTGTTCATCGTACTGGTTAAAGGACGCCGGGGCGCGTGGAATGCAACATGTTTGCTGGGATGGCTGCATGTTCTCAAACGAGAAACTTGAAGATCAATCGACTTGGAATACGATCCTGAGTGCGATGATCAAAGTACGCGACGCGATGGCGGAAACGGCTTGATCGACGAAGCAATGTTTTTCGAACGCACTTGAATTACTTAGATTTTTACATACCAAAGAAAGACTCAATGACAAAACCAATCAACATCGGAATGATCGGCTATGGCTTTATGGGAAAAGCTCATTCGAATGCCTATCGGCGCGTCAACAACTTCTTTGATTTGCAACATCAGCCAGTTCTCAAAGCCATTTGTGCTCGAAGCGCTGAACCGGCACAGGCTTTCGCCGACCAATGGGGATACGAATCGATCGAAACCGACTGGAAGAAACTTGTTGCGCGAGACGACATCGATGCAGTCGATATTTGCGTGCCCAACAATCTTCACAAGGAAATCGCCATCGCCTGCGCCGAAGCAGGCAAGATGGTACTTTGTGAAAAACCATTGTCGATGAACGCCGCCGATGGTGAAGAGATGTGCAAGGCGGTTGAAGCGGCAGGCGTTGCCAACATGGTCTGGTACAACTACCGCCGCGTTCCGGCCGTCACATTGGCAAAGAACATTATTGAGCGTGGCGACCTTGGTCGGATCTTCCACTACCGGGCGAACTTTCTTCAGGATTGGACAATCGCCGAAGACCTCCCTCAAGGAGGAAACGCGTTGTGGCGATTGGACGTGGAAGCAGCCGGCAGTGGCGTGACCGGTGACTTGTTGGCGCATTGCATCGACACAGCGATCTGGCTGAACGGGTCGATCAAAAACCTTTCAGCGATGACCGAAACATTTGTCAAACAGCGGATGCATAACTTAACCGGCAAGGTTGAGCCAGTCGGCATCGATGATGCCTGTACGTTTATGTGTCGATTCGAAAACGGCTCGATGGGATTGTTCGAGTCAACTCGATACGCTCGTGGCCACAAAGCGTTATACACGTTTGAGATCAACGGAGAGCACGGCTCGCTTCGCTGGGACCTCCACGACTTGCATCGGCTTGATTATTTTGATCATCGCCTGGAGGGCATGACACGGGGCTGGAGAACGATCCACATTTCCGATGGCGATCACCCCTACATGGGCAACTGGTGGGTCCCCGGACTGAACATCGGTTACGAACACAGCTTTGTCCATCAAGTCGCAGACTTCCTCAAAGGGTTGGAGACGGGTGAACCCGCCCGACCCAATTTTCGAGACGCGTTGGAGACGCAGAAGGTTTGCGACGCAGTTTTGGATAGTGCCAAAACGGGACAATGGACAGATGCTTAAACGATTAGCCAGAACGGAATAAAAAAAAGGCTGCCACTCGTTTGAGCGACAGCCTTTTTGATTTTCATTAGTCAGAGCAAAGCGACATTAGAATACGCCGCCGCCACCTTGACCGCCAGTTCCGCCTGCAGCACCACCGCCGCCGCCGGCACCACCACCGCCGCCGCCGCCAGTTGCGTTGGTTGCGTTACCCAAAATGTTGAACGTGCTAACTTCGCGAATGTCCGTGAAGTTTGGTGACACACTAACCATCACATGCAAGCGATCAGATGTCGTTGCATGGTTGACTGTGTAAAACGTACCTTGTGGGAAGAACTCGATGTTTGGTTGGTAACCAACGACTCCGCCAAATTGACGCCCACGAATATTATCGTTGGAAAGGATGTCGCTGCTTCCACTGTCGACTCGTGAGCCGAAGTAGTCGGCGGCCGAACCTGATGAGTAGCTCGTACCAAGCTCTTGAGCCAGAACAGCTCGGGACTTGGCCATCTTTTTCTGCACAAGCGTCTCGATTGTGTGTTGCTCAAGTTCGTCCTGACGACGTCCTTGATCAAGACTAAACAAGACGATGGCACCCTTCTGATCAAGTGCAACTTGCTTCTGTAGCGAAGCTTCGTTGGTAGATTGAAAGTGATTTCTAATCGCGACGTTGACTTTGCCTGAGGTCACTTCACCCATGACTCGGCGAATGACCAAACGGTAGTCGCCTGCAAAACCCCGTGGCAAGACATAGCTTTCGCTCATCATGCCCGAATTCGATTTACCTTTTGAATAAACATCGCCAAGGTAAACGCCGCCAGCAGTCGTTCGCGGCGACAAACGAGAGCAAATCGTTCCACCTGGCTCTTCGATATAAAGATCCAAGTCAGCATCTCCAGTCCACGAAACCGTAATATGACAGTCACGTTGCTTGGCTGCTGCGAGCTCTTTTTCGAACTGAGCAAGTTCTTCAGTCAATCCGTTTTTGCTAAGTTGTGATTTCAACTCAGCCGCTAAAAATCCAGCTTGTTTCGCAATGTGCGGGCCGGTCGGCCACTCTTGGCCAAGAATCCCGGTCATCACCCAACGAGCGCTGTACAAACCATCTTGCATACGTTGGGCAATTCGCAAACCAAGCTCAAGCGGCTCGGTACGATCTGGTTCGATTCGTGAAATGTCACGCAACAATCGCAAAGACCGTTCGGCCATTCCTGAACGGCTCATGTAAATGGCTGCCACCAACGCATCTTGATTGTTGTTTGAGATATCAACAGCGGACATGATGACTCGCTCGATTTCATTCTTAGGCTTTCCCAGTAGTTCCATGGAAATACCAAGAGCTTCAAACATCCAGGCAGCTTGCAACTGATCGGCGTTGATCGCACCGTGAATCAGAGCCACAACTTCTTCATGACGATTCTGCTTAACCAGTTTTCGAACCGTAGCACGAACACTTTCGCGATCAGGTGTTGAATTCTGAAAGAAGTCCATCCAAGCTGCTGCCGGGTTTTCGCCAACATTCAGCTCAATAGCAACTGCAGATTTCTTGGCCGCAACCGGTGCAGCTTCAGGACTTGACTCATTGATGACAAGGCCGACGGGTGCATCCTGAATACAGAACAAACCACCGCCGCCACCGCCTCCGCCGCCGCGACCACCGCCGCCGCCGCCTTGGCCGCCACCGCCGAATCCACCACCTTGGCCACCACCACCGCCGCCGAATCCGCCGCCACCAGCTTGTGGGTTTGCGCGAGGAGCGACAAGGTCGCCGACGTTGTAAACGTCAGTGACAAAGAACTCGGGCGATTCTGCTTCATCCAATGAGATGATCAGCAGCACTTCGTCGCGAACAATATAGGTCGCGTTGTATGGCTTAAGCATTGTACGAAGACCGTTTTTCAAGCTAATGCCTTTGAGCGTTGCCGTAATCAATGTATCTTCTTCAAGGCTGTCTTCTGAAGCCGAAGGATCAAGCACAATGTTGATTCCATGCAGCTCTTCCAACTTGGCTTTCACATCCGAGAAAATCTCTTCGTCAAAAATCAAATCCGCTGGAGACTGGAGGGCCTTAAGAATCTTTTCGTCGTTAGCACTACCTGTCAAACGAACGTTTTGATACTTAATCCGTCGAGCCCGTTTTTCGATCCATTCTTCTGCGTCGGGGAACACCAATGGTGGATTGCCCGAAATTGGAACCGACGCTCGATTGATTTCGTGGAACGCTCGCATGAATTGGAATTCTTTCTCCCGCTTCAGTGCGATCGCCTCAAAATATGAGCGAGCGATGCGAGATTTTTCAGTCGCGACAACAGCTTCTGGTGAGTAAAAGTTTGATTCGAAAGCAGTTTGAGCAACTCGCTCAGCAGCTTCGTAATTCTTCTCAGCCATCAACGACTTGTACTGACCTACCAAACGAGCCAATCGTTCTTCACGACGCTCGTAAGCGAGAATGTCGTTGCGAATCGCCTGAGCTGTCGAAGCATTAACCGAAGCCAATTGCTGTCGGTCATCGAACTCAAGTTTACGTGAACGAGCACTCAACAAAGATGACTCAAGACTGTGACGAAGTTCAGACAGTGTGTTTGGATAAAGCTCAGGAGTTTGGTCAACCACTTCAACCATATTCTTCAATCGCTCGATCGCAGCCGAAGGATCGCTTTTAAGCTCAAGCAGGGCTCGCTCAGATTCGTATTGAACTTGCTTGCGAAGTTTTTCATTGATCAAACGAATCCGATCTTCTTCAGACAGAATCATGCCTCTGGCAGTTGCCGCTTCTTGAGCGAGGATTCGACTGACTTCACTTTGACTTGGTCCCATCGACATTGGAGAAGAAATGATCGTCTCCATCGGGAGAACTTCAATCGCTCCCGGTTGCTGTTGAAACTGCTCAATCTCCTGTGAAGGAACGACCATTTCGGTTTCACCTGGTAAGCCGCCGAAATCCTGCGCCGGTGCAGCATCCGTCGCGACAGGGGCTTCAACCGCCGCTTCAGGTGGGGCGATGTCTTCTTCAGGAATTTCTCCAGCCTCGACACCTCCGCCGAATGGATTATCGGCCTGCGGGGCGTCAGCGGCTGGCGCGGCATCACCGAACGGATTCTCTTGTGGAGCGTCAGCCGGTGGGACTTCGCTGTCGCCACCGAACGGATTGTCTTGCGGGATACGATAACGCGCGGACATCGCGACTTTTGCCGCGGCGTCCGTCTGAGTTACAACGGCGGCGGCTTTGGTTGTCGAAGACTGACCGCTACTAAGACCCTGGATTTCTCCGGCAGTCTCGTTCAACACGCGAACGTATTCGATCAAGCCATTGGATCCAACGGTCGGCAACGTCATGCCACCATCTTTGCGAGCCGTACGAATAAGCTTTGGCAAGAAAGCGAATTCATCGGAAGCAATTTCCGGCTTAAGCGTCCACGAGCGTTCAACTTGTTGGCCGTTCATCTCGCCGCCCAACTCAAGCTCCAATGCGTCTCGCTCAGAGATCGCACCAAACAGAACGACGTCGCGATCTGTTCGAAGCGGAGGACACACCTGAGGATAGATTTCAACCAGGCTTTCAGGAAGCTTCGCTGATGTTGGCCAGAAAACAGATCCGTGTACCGTTTCTGCCAGCCCAGTCGCTCCGTCGCTCATCGCGTTCGGATTGTCGGTATCAATGTAGATGTTTCCGCCGGTGCTGTTGGCAAGTGCGGCCAGCAGAGCAACGTTTCGCTCTGGACCAATCGCATAGCTGGAAACTGAAATTTGCTTTTTGGCAAGCTTGCTGACGGCGTTGGTGAAAATGTCCGAATGCAGAATTCCGGCTCGGCTAATTCCATCGCCAATGTAAATCACATTGCGATTGCGAGTTTTGGTTTCAGCGAATCCTTCTGCAGCAGAATCCAACATCCGCTCAAGATCTGTCGATCCCAACGGCACACGTTTCTTGAGATTTTGGATCGCCACAGCAACTTCAGCGCTGTCGGGGCGAGCAAAATCGTTATGAAGCGGGACGGGATCAAGATCCACAGCGAAAATTCTAATCCGATCCTCGGCACTCAAATTTTGAGTCAACGAGTTCAACGTTTCGATCGAATCGCGAATGTAAGCTCCAGACTGACTTGCCGAAGTATCAACAAAGACAACAATGTCTGAAGGCCGCTGTTGCGACGATTGCTGTGGACCGAGACTCAACGCGAAACACGTTTCACCTTCGGGACTCTCAAAAGTTGCCATTCGAGATGACTCTGACGTTGCGGTAAGGTCAACGTCGAGCTGAATACCCAAAGAAATCGCTTGCAGGCCAAAGACCAACAGGGCGAACGAAATTCCTCGGAGCGCGACTTGGGTCGTGCGTTTGGACATATCTAACTCCAACACGGATTATTTAACGCAGTGACGTTTCCCGCCGCTGCTCTTGCCAATTGTGTATATATCTTCTGTGGACACTTATTTTCCACAATTCAATTCTATTTGCCCGACTTATCGAAGCTACTAAAAATCCCCGATTTTCGCGGCTCTACTCAATCGGAAAGGCCGTCCAATCAGGAAAATTAGAATCGAATTGTCATTCATCCGCACTCCCGGGTTCTCAAGAGGACCAAGAAATGGTTGATCAAACAACACGGGTTCTTAGAAACACGATAAATTCAAAGCAATTGCCATGCCCAACGATAGCGTGTTCGAAAACTCCAAGGAAAGTCAGCTTTTTACGCCGAAGCCCGTTTGGGGTCGCCTGATTTTGGGCGATTTCGAAACACAAATTTCGTAGAGATTGAGCAACTTTGCGTATTCATCGGGAATTCGGCTGCGCTTCAGATAGCAATTCTGTTCGACTTGTGGGGCTTATCGCATTTCCCACACGGTGAAAATTGATCAATCCGCTGGTTCCACTTAGAGAAACCGTACAAATTGCAACCGCTGACCGGCCCAACCACGATTCGAAACGGAGATCCAACTGTTGCGACTGTTCAGACCGACAAAATCGTTACGCTCAATACGCTGATTGTGGTTGCCTGTGAACTTGACCTGTTTCGCGATTGCTTGAATTAGTGGTGATCCCTTGGTCCAGCAACGGAAGACTCGATGGCAATGAATTTGGCTTGGCGAATCAAGTCATCTGTTTTCGGAATCATCATACCCACATCCTTGCCACCGATTATTGCCGCAATGCTCACAACGATCTGAGGAATGTTAACGACAACTCCGATAGGTTGAGTTGATGATTCGTCAGACGACTCCGATTTCGGTTGCTCGAAAGTCTGTACGTCCAAAGCCGTATTGATCAACACATTCCAATGGTCACAATCTCCATAGTATTGCCAGTAAGCGTCGCCTTGCTCAGACTCTGGTAGAAGAAGCTGAACTTGGTCACGGTCCTGTTTCCACCTCATGATCCTGTTGAATGCTGAACCCAACTCTAATCCAATCTCGTCAACAGCCACAACATGGCCGGTTATTGAGTTGACCGCCATTGAATCATGCAACCAACGTTCCGATAGATTTTCAGTCAATCTGACGAAATCGAAGACACGCTGGTCCAGGTTAACGACGTTGATCCACTGGATAGTGCGAGTTGAGTTGGCGATACGATCGATCAAGCGGCTGGCAATAGTGATCACCTTCTTCGTCGTGATCGGCTTAACTTCCTTCTTAAGGCTTTTGATGGTGTGGACTTCGCCTTCACTCAATGCGGGTTGGGACGGCATCACGCGTGGAACATAACTGAAATTCCAATCAGCCGTCGGAACGTAAGCTGGGAAATTCCAGTTTGGCGATGCGGCCTTCGGTGCGAACCCGACCGTCTTTAACGGCGTTGGGAGCGAAATCGTCTTCGCGACTTTGCGTGACGAGCGAGTCATCAAGTTGTTTGCATGGGACAAACAGCTTTTCCCAAAAACACCGTGTGGAACCGGCGGCCACTTCGTCCAGTCTGCAGTAGCTGAATGCACGGCCTCGATCTGATTGATCGAACAAAAGGAACATGCTCCAACGGAAGCGTGATCGGCGAAGTCGAATTCACCGGCAGATACTGAACTAGCTTGAATGAAGCCAGCGCACAAACATGCCCAAACCAAATACCAATAACATAGGAGTCGAATCCTCATCTACGAAATCTCCGGCTTTTAAAACGATGGAGCGTCTGCAGAACCTGGAAGGAAATTCTGCCGCATTTTAAAAGCGGTTGACGGTGGCAACGCGCTTTGCTTCTACTTTGCTTCAAGAATCAGGTAACAAGAAAAGCATTGGTCGTTCGCTGCTTTGCCTGGCCATTCAACTCGCTTGGAATCGTATCGGCCACTGGCAAAATGTAGCTATTGGAGAATCGATGATTGTCCCGTAAAGAATTAGGATCGCGAGCGACCTTTTCGATTTGAGCCGATGTTACGGGTTAGGTTATCTTAATCATTCGGCATTCCGCATCAGCCATTTCCAACCGCATCCATCCTTGCTCGTGCCTCATCTTCGTTCACCTGCGCCTGCGAAAGTCGTTTCGTAACCGCATAGCCTGAGGCCAAGATTAACATGTGCAACAACAAGAACATTTTTGAACTGACACCGGGATACAAAAAGAAAAACGTCGCGCAAACAAAGCAAATGATGCCGACGAACAGAAATGACAACATCCAAGGTGGAATCGTAACGATTTGAAGCTGATTCGATTCATTGTGCCTGGTCGCAAGCACACCCAACCAAGCAACCAAACCGATACCACTGAAAACGAGCGTCTTTAAGAATACCATCCACCCGTCTGCCGTCACTCCCGGCGTCAACATGCTTTGCGATGGATCAGCAGCATCAAAGTAAACATCAACCTGTTTCGACTGCCTCAATTCTTGAACTCGCTCATTAGCTGCGGTGTTGAACTCGTGGTCATGACGGGTCAACAACCCACGGTCGCGCGTTCCGACATACTCAGTTCCATCGACTTCATATCGGTACTTTACATCCAGTTGCACGTTCCAGCGATGATCGGCAACAGGTTGGACTTCTAGAAGTTCGCCTTGCGTCTTCGTCCAAGCTAGTCCTGCCAGTTGCGGCAAGAGCGCTTTACCGTTGGTGTACATTCCCACGATGAACACGAGCATCGCCAGCAGGGCGACCGAAGCTTTCCAAAGCCGCATCACTTTTCGCTTCCACATTAAAGGCGCTGGCGATTCCAATTCCCGTTGAGCATCGGTCGAAATTCTCGGCTTTATCACTAACTGCTCAATCGCAATCAGTATCAAGCAAATAGACGGCCATAGCGACAACTTCAAAAGGAGACTTCCCGCCTGATTCGACTCCGGTTGAACCAGCACCAAGAAATCATTGACAGGAAAAACAGTATCAAAGCCACCGCCGTTACAAGTCTTGATCGAATGGATATCGAATAGACCGTGGCTGCACCTGCCGCAAATGCAGCGCCTCCTGCCAGAACGCGCAAAATCAACGGCAGTCCGATCGATTCGAAGCGAAACGCTTCGAACAGAATACTTGTCGCGATGCAGAATCCAAACGGAATCACCAGAACATCGATTGCGTTGGCAAATTGCTGCGCAAAACTAGGCTTGAATGGAGTCGTCAAAAATTTCATATTAAAATGTAGGGCGCTGGCGAATCGTCATCCGGATTGGACGCGGCGATTCTCGTCAAACAGCCTGCAAACCAATTTTGAGTCCATACAAGCGTTAAATCTCGTAAAACGTGACAGACAAACTGCCAAACCAACGTGACAACTTTGTCAGGCCTGTCGTCCTTTGGATCATGTAGCAGCACGTTTTTCGGGTTTTTGGCCAAATTCTGGATTGGCATAAAACTTGTTACGCCTCCAATTACGTACAGCTAATACCGCACGTGACTCGGACACATTTTGTTCGAGAAAGAAAAACGCAACTTGGACAGCAATGTTCAGCTACGTCCGCAGCAACCATAGGTTTGGAAAATGAAATCAACGACATTCATGTGTTTTACATCAGCCATACTCGGTGGACTGATCGCAATCGGATTCTCAAATTCAATTTTCGACTCACCGGTTTCAGCTCAATCCAATGGGCAATCGTCCGGAACCCAATTCCCGCAGCAGCGAAACAATCTGCCATCGAATCCTGTGATTGGATCAGGTTCAGGTAGCACCAACTCCAAACCACCAACGTTTGCCGACCCTAATCGAAACATCGTTCCCTTTGATCGAAGTGCGCTCGATCCATCTCCGCGTCGGTTCAGTAGCGAAGAACAAAACAACATCGACATTTATGATTCGGTCAATCGAAGTGTTGTCAACATTAACACTCGCTCCGCCCGCCGTGGACCGTGGTTCATGCAAAGCGAAGACCAGGAAGGAAGCGGTTCAGGCTGGGTCATCGATGCCGAAGGTCACATCGTGACCAACCATCATGTGATTTCTGGAAGCGACGAGATCACAGTGACCTTGTCGGACGGTGAGCCGATCCCTGCTCGCGTGGTCGGAAGTGATCCGCAGAACGATATCGCGCTGCTAAAAATCGCCGCCCCGGTTGAGGATCTCTTTCCTGTTCAGCTTGGCAACTCAAGCACCTTGCGTGTTGGCCAAAAGATTATTGCCATCGGCAACCCGTTTGGACTTGAAAGGACGATGACTGTCGGAATTGTTTCCAGTCTCGGTCGTTCGCTGCGATCCAAATCTGGACGGTTAATGAAGAACATTGTTCAAGTTGACGCTGCGCTCAACCAAGGGAATTCAGGTGGGCCTTTATTGGACAACGAAGGAAAATTGGTCGGCATGAACACGGCGATCGCAACGCTAACCGGTGAGAATACTGGCGTTGGATTTGCGGTTCCAGTGAACACGATCCGCAGAGTCATTCCGCAACTGCTTCAATTCGGAGAAGTCCGCCGTGCGTCGCTTGGCATTGATTACTTTTTCAAAAGTGACAACGGGTTGGGAATCGCAAAAGTTTTGGTCGGTGGACCTGCCGATCGCTCCGGCTTGAGTGACCTTGTTGTTGATCGACGAAGCGACGGAGTCTTTGAATACTTACGTCCCAACAAATTCGCCAGTGACAAAATCATTTCGATCGAAGGCATCGAAGTTGAAAACACGGATGATTATCTCGATGCGATGGATCGTTTCAAACCAGGTGATGTTGTTACGGTTGTTGTCGAACGAAACGGCGATCAGCGCGACTTAAAAATACAACTTGGAATTGACCGTTAGTTTGATACCGTCGATGATGATTATCGGTCGACCGGTCAGTTGCATTCTTCGATTCAAACATGGCGGAACAATATTTATGAGCAAGTTTTCCGTTATCCTCGCTGCGGCCGGTCAAAGCACACGCTTTAACGACCCGTACTACAAAAAGCCATTTGCGATTCTGAACTCCAAAGCAATCTGGCTACACTCGGCAGATCTTTTTTTGAAGCGGCCGGATGTAACCCAAGTCATCCTGGTGATATCGCCTGACGAAAGAGAGCATTTTCTATCAACATTCGGAGCCAACATCGCGGTGCTGGGAATTGATGTTGTCGACGGTGGTGAACAACGAGCGGATTCCGTCGCCAATGCCCTGGAAAAAGTTGACGCGGACTGCGAGTTCGTTGCGATTCACGACGCAGCCCGTCCTTGTATTGATGGCATGTTGGTTGATCGAATTTTTTCCGCCGTCAGAGAACATGGCGCCGTGATTCCGGCCATTGCTGTCAACAGTACGGTTAAGCGATCGGCAGACGGAAAAACGATTGATGAAACGGTTGACCGCAAGGGTTTGTTTTTGGCTCAGACGCCCCAAGCCTATTCAACTGCAAAAATTAATGAGTGGTACACGCGGCGTGGCTCTTTTCAACCGACCGACGAATCGCAATTGGCAGAACATCTTGGTGAACCGGTGACTCTGGTCGAGGGCTCGCCGTTGAACATCAAAATCACAACTAAAAATGACTTGGCATTTGCCAAGGCTGCCTTGCAAGCGCTTCCAAAAGCCAAACTAGACGATTCGGTCCGATTCGACGCTCCACCAAACCCGTTCAAAGACGATTCGATTTGGGGATAGCCCAGATCTTCGATCGCATTGCTGGTTGCCAAATGTTCCGTGTTGAGCAGAACTTTTCTGCGCCTTGAGGCGAACCAAGCCTGTTGGTCCGTGTCCAGCTCTCGACAATAAGTCAGTGCGTGCCATGTGCGGCGGTGCACAACGCGCTCTCTGGTTTACAAATTCGCTGGCATTAAGTGATAGTGTTCATCGTTAAGTCAACTGGCAAATCGGAGTACCTCATTTTTGAGAATGAAGTTTTCGCGAGGGCAGGTCTCCACCACGCCGTCTGCGGGCACATATTGTTCGCCTAAACGCAAACTTGCCTGCCATCTTCGCAATGGCTTTCGCACATTGCCTTCTACCATGCTCACACGTGCAATGGTTGTAATCTCTCCTGTTTGGTCCCTCAAACTGATAGCATTCACTCACCGATTTCCCTTTGGTACCGATGTTCTTTACATTGATCTTCCCACCATTTGAGTTTGCAATTAACGGGAATCAATACAATGGAGACAACGTCCTGTTTAACTTCGCGCCAACGCCCTGTTCACACTTACAACAGCGGCCAGCCTTACCAGATTGCTCGTGGTCGCACTGCCGAACAGTCGCGACTAGAAAGCGCTGTTTGCAAGGGCCATTCGATCCTTCGTGGCCGACCAAATGCAAATGAATTTTTAGCCGTTGTCATGCGAGAGCTCAAAATTCGCAAGTACGCCTCGAACAGTATCACGAATTACCTGTCTGCTTTACGTAGCTTCCTTGGGTGGTTCGGGGCGCGCCCTAATCGTGTCACGATCGAAGACGTTCGCAACTATCTTGAAGTCCTTGTCGATGGAGGGGCGAGTTCCTCTCATCTTGCCGTCAATCTTAGTGCGATCCGAACGGCTTTCGACAAGTTCTGTTGCCGCGATGTAACATTGGGCCTTGCAACTCCTCGAAAGAGGAAACGACAGCCTGTGATCTTGTCGACTGAGGAAGTAAGGCGAATCCTCAACGCAGCTCCAACTCAAACAGCAAAGCTCGCCATTGGAATCATGTATGCCGCCGGTCTCCGCAACAGCGAACTTTGTAAACTTCGCGTGCACGATCTCAATTTTGATCGCCGCACAATACGCGTGTCTCAGGGAAAAGGAGCATCCGATCGATTAGTAATACTTCCCGCGACTTTCTTGGAAGTCCTAAAACGAAAGTGTGCTGATCTCGAACATGAAGACTGGATCTTTCCTTCGTTTAATCATCGAACGAATCGACACATGTCACCGCGGACGCTGCAGCGATGGGTTGGCATTGCAACCGAATTGGCCGGTGTTTCAAAGCGGGTGACGCCCCATTCATTTCGCCACGCGTTCGCAACACACCTCCTCGAAAACGGGACTGACATCCGATTTATTCAAAAACTGCTTGGACACCGAAGGCTTGAAACGACCACGATTTACACCCACGTCGCAAAACTTAAAACAGCAAACATCTCAAGTCCATTGGATCAACTTGCGAGATCAAATCCTGAAAAACCAAACAGTAAACCCTCCGTTGGGCGCATCCGGATCGCGATTCAACCGCACCAGGAAGGAGCGTCGGCTGACGTTTTGCTGACGATTGTTGGTGCTGAAGGAAAAGCGCACGTGACGCTTGATGGAATTCATGTTCGCCTGGACGCCCGCAAGTGGGTACAACTGGAGATGCCAACGGCCGAACAATGGCTTCCTCGCCTTGGCAAGCTTTCGGCAGTCCAAAAGGAACGGATTCAATCGCCCGAGTTTTACGAAAGCCTTCGCAGTCACATCAGCAAACGGTTCCTTGCAGCGATCTCAGAACCTCCAGCTGACTAATCGACATTTACAATTGGGCCAGATCGCGTCCATCACGCTCTCTGTCTGCGCTAATTTACAATTTGCCAACGAATAGCTCACTTCGCCCAAAAATTTCTCCAATCTAAACCTGCTGGTTTGCCAATCCCAAGACAGCACACTATGATTAAAAACTGATTTTCGTAATTTACGACATATTGTCTTACATAATTCCGTTG